>NZ_SMYZ01000021.1 GCF_004919685.1 Mesorhizobium norvegicum
CCGGCAGGACAGAGGGGGGTAACTTGGCGCAGACCCCGCCCCCTCATGGCTCGGCGAGCACAATGTTCTCCACGCCGCCGACATAATAGAACGGCTTCTGCTTCGACGATGTCAGCCGCACCACTTCGCGTGAAATATAGTCGGCAAGGCCGAACAGGGTGACGCCGCCGTCCGACGTCCTGGCTTTGCCGCGCAAGCCTTCAAGGATCGAATAGGTGAAGACGCCGTGGCCGAGTTCCGGCAGTTCGGCGGCGGTGTTGTTGGCGGCGGTCGCAGAAAACACCACGATGCGCGCGTCCTGCGCGTCCTTTTCCAGGCGCGGATTGAAGGCGTTGGCGGCGTGGCAGGTGTCGAGCAGCATGAAGCGCATGCCTTTTGCCCGCTCGACCGATTTCTGGATGTCCGACCAGTCGACAAGTGACGAACGTTTCCAGCGCTCGGCATCCTGTTTGCGGCCATCGGTCGGGATGAAATAATAGTCCTCGTCGATGTTGATGCCGTGGCCGGCGACGAAGATGATGGTGGTGTCGTGCTCGCCCGGCCTGTCGAGGAAATCGGCGAGCTGGTCGTCGATCGTGTCGGAGTCAGGCTCCATGACGGTGTCGGCACTGGCGACGGCGTAGGTCTGCTTGGCCTTGTCGGGGCTCTCGTCGAGCGCCTCGCGGTTGACCAGAACCAGCGTCTCCATCGATGAAAACAACGGCGCCGATTTCTGCGAAATCACCTTCAGGAATTCCGTCGCATCATCGACGGGATAGCGCAGGTCGCAGGCTCGGCCGGAACAGGCGTCGGTCAGGAACGGATATTTGTCGACGCCGATGACCGCGACATAGAGCTTGCCCTTGGCCTCGGCCTTCTCGGTCTTTCTCGCCAGTGCCGTGACGCTGCGTTCGGTCAGATAGCCAAACTCGTTGGTGCCAGTGATGCGGATGGTGTTCTCGCCGTTCTCGACTGGTATCTCGACAATGGTGCTGTTGTCGTTCACCGAGCGGGCGGTGACATCGCCGACATTGCGGCTGTTCGACAGGATCGAGAAGCCGGCGACATCCGTTCCAGCTTCCTTGGCGCCTGATATCTCGACGGCGACATAACCGTCGCGGACCTTGCTCTGGTCGTCGGCGAGGCGGATGGCGAACTCGAGCGGCTTGCGCTGCAGCAGCTTCTGCAACTCGTTGTCGACGCCAGGCCGCATCTCCTTGACCGCCTGTTTGGCGCTGCGCTGGATGATTGCCCGGCGCACCATTTCCGGGCTCCAGAGGTATTTTTTCAACTGGCCGGCGCGGATGAAGCGGCCTTCGTGGTCGCGGCCCTGGTTGACCTGCCAGCCGATCAGCTTGTCGCCCTCGTCGGAGGAATAATAGTAGCCCTGCGGCATCCAGACGATCCATTGCGAGCCGGCAACGAACATCGACGCGATCAGTTCGTGCGTCTGCAGGTTCCACAATCTGAGCGTCTGGTCGGCGCTGCCGGTGACGAGCAGGCCGGCCTTCTCCGAGGCGACCATGGCGTTGATCTCGCCGGTATGGCCGGTGAACTCGCCGGACACTTTCGCGGTCGCGGTTCTGTATTCGATCAGCGTGCCATCATTGCCGCCGGTGATCAGGCCAAGGCCATTGTCGATCAGCGTGTAGGCCGAATGGACAAAGCCGTTGGTGGCGTCGTTCTCGATGCTGCGCACCATTTTGCCGCCATTGGCGATCTCCAGCACCGCGTTTTCGAGCGCGTCCTTGCCGCCCGGCGCGGCTTGCAGCGACCACTGGCCGTCAGTGAGGGTGGCGCGGGCAAACGAACTCGGCTCGATCAGCGGCTGCGGGTCCTCGAAGAAACGCTCCGTGGTCGGCAACGCCAGCGTTTTGTCCAGCGCGCCCTGTTGTTCAGGGCAGGCCACGCGATCGGGGCAAGGGTTGGCATTGCCCCAGGCGATGATGTCGTTTGCCGCATCGATGCCGACCGCGGTCACCGGTTCGCCCACGCCCTGCAGCAGCGCCTTGCGCACACCGGTCGCGGGGTCCCAGACCTGGATGGCGTTGCGCGTGCCGCCGGCCGTCGCCACCAGCGAGCCATCGGCATTGGCGGCGCTGGCATAGACCGTGCCGTCATGACCGGTGTAGTCGAGCGCCTTCTCGCCGGTGTCGGTGTTCCAGACGATGGAGCGGTGCTTGTCGGCGCAGCGATAGCCGCAGGAGGCGACCAACCGCGACCCCTTGGCAAAGGTCAGCGAGCCGATGAGGAAATCCTGCTTCGGCATGGCGCGCGCCAGCGTGCCGTCGGCAGCCCGCCAGAGCTGCACCAGCCCGTCCTTGCTGCCGGTGGCAAACAGGCTGCCGTCCTGCGAAACGGCCAGTGCCATGACGCTGATGTCCCGCAGCGGCTCGGCTTCGTCAGGCAGTGCGATCTCTCCGCCCTTGACGACGTCCCAGAGCCGGATGCCATTGTCGGTGGTGGTCGCCGCCAGCCTTGTTCCCGCGGCGGCGAAGGCAAGCTTGTCGATGTGCCAGGAATCGGCGTCGAGCTTCTTGTCCAGCGTCCAGCCGCTCGCGGATTTGTCGTCTAGCCGCCAGAGATAGACGACGCCATCGGCGCCACCGGCAGCCAGCGTCTTGCCATCGGGAGAGAAGGCGAGATCGTAGGTCGCGTAGTTGGCGGCCTCGAGCACCGCCTTCATCTTGCCGGTGGCGAAGTCGAACAGCCTGATGTCGCCATAGGGCGGCTTGTCGCCAAGGCTGGCGCCGAAATAGCCTCCGGCGGCGATCGTCTTGCCGTCGGGCGAGACCGCGACCGCGAAAATCTTGCCGTCGCTGCCATTGCCGAGATAGCCGCGAATGGTGCGCAGCGTCACCCCGCTCTGCCAGTCCCAGACGCGGATGGTCTTGTCATTGGATGCCGAGACGATGTCCTCGCCATCGGGTGTGAAGGCGAGGTCGGTGACCTGCGCGCTGTGCCCACCGGTGTCGAGATCGAGGTGGAAATCCGGTGCGTCCTCGGCACGGGCCGCCGAATTCGCAATCAAGGCCCCGGCCACGGCCAGCCAGCGACAGCTGCGCATCAGGCGGAGGCTGGGTTTTTTCATCGCTATTTGGCTTCGGCCGCGGGCGGCCCATTGCGCACATAAGTCTCGATCGCCGAGGCGAAAGTGGGTGACCCCGCCTTGCGCTGCTTGTCGACATAGCCGGCAAAATAGCTCCAGAACGAGATGGCGTAGTCGCGGAAATAGGCATCCGTCACTTTGCGCGAACACAGGTCGCCGTCGACGCAGAAGGACAGGCGGTTGAGGAAATAGACGATGCGGTCGAAATTCTCGCTGAAATCGGCAAGCGGCATATCACCACCGGAGGCGGTCATCGCCTCGATGCCGATCCGCTGCCGGAACACCTGCTCCTCGGTCGGCGAGGGGTTTGCGCTGAGCAGATTGTCATATTTGGCGTTGAGGGCTGTCAGACGATCCTTCAGGGCACGCTGCGCCTGCTGGTAGTCCTTGTTCTCCCAGAGTTCGACCAGCGACATGGTCTGCTCGACGCGCTTCTGCTCCTGGTTGGCCAGGAACTGATAGACCGAGAACATCAGGGTGAAGATGATGGCGAGACGCACAGCCATGCCCGACCAGGCATAGACCAACATGCGCCAGTCGCGGTCGGTGAAGGGATTGCTCTCCTTCTTGATCTCGTGGCTGCTGGGCCACGGAAAGCCTTCGGTGGTTTCCGGCAGCGCCGGTTTGCCGGCCGGCGCCTTTGCGGGTGCGGCGGCTGCGGTCTGTCTGGTGTTGCCCGCCGGCTTCTTCATCCGCAGGTGTCCAGTTCAATGGTGGCGGAGGGATCCAGCACGATGCCTGGCGCCTCCAGCTTCTTTTTCAGGCATTGCAACTGCAGGCGCGAAATCATGAACTGTACGTCGGGCTCCGCCGCCCCCTTGTTCGGTGACGGCAAGGCTTCGACGACGCCGCGCGAGGCGCAGTTGCTGAGATCGACGACAACGGCGCCGCTGCCGCTTTTGGCGATCTGGTCGTACTGATCGAGAAAACAGGTCGCCAGTTCCGAGTTGATGACGATCTGCTTGACGCACAGGCCGCAGGCCTCGTCCGCCGAAGCGTTGGCGATCAGCAACAGGCCGCCGGCAAGGCCGGCCACCGTTCCACGCCAGGAAAACACAGAATTCTTCACAATCGATCCTATCCGTTTCATCCGGCCGTCATGCGCCAAGGCCGCGGCCGGGAATGTTCACATATCGCGCCGATCGCGCAAGAGCCGGCACAGCAGAGCCATTACGGCCTTGGGCGCCGGCATCCGCTCAGGCGCGGGGTACCGTTTCCATCGGGAAGATCATCACCGCGCCTTTCGGCCCGCTCTTGTCGGCAAGCCGCATCACCGAGCGGGTTGCCGGCGCCATACCGAGATCGGTCAGCATGTCGGAGAAGCCGGCAGAGCCTGTTCCGCGTGTCGCCGAGGCGACGCCGTCCTGCGCCAGGAAGCTCAGGTCCTCCTTCTCGCTCTCCGGCGGCGCTTCGGTCAAAACCGCGATCATCCGTTCCATGCCGAAGCTGGTGTCGGTGAAGGCCAGCAGCCCCTCCTCGATCGTGGCCTGCGGGGCGAGGCGTTCGGCAACGATATGAGTGATCGAATAGTCGCTGCCGACATAGAGCACGTTGATGTCGACCAGAAGGTCCGAGCTGTTCTTGGCCAGCACATGCACTTCGTCGCCCGGCGAGACGCGCGGCACCACCGAAGCCTGCAGCGGTTCGAGGCCATCCTTGTCGCGACGTTTGACCTGGAACTGGACGTCGACGTCCTCGGGCTTGTAGTCGGAGGCCGCCGCCAGCCGCGAAAGCCCGGTGGCGCGGAAGATGGTGCGCAGGTTCCTGGTCGTTGCATCGACCAGCTTCTGCCGGTCATCCAAGTGGATGACGATCAGCGGCGGCTTGCTGCCGTCCGTCAAGGTCACGTCGCCCGACGCCGGCAGGAACCACAGCGCTGGCTTGTCGGTCGCATCCTTGGCGGCGCCGGGAACAGCATTCTCGCGCATCACCGCAAACCGGAGCTCGGCGCTTTTGCCGGGCTCGACCAGCTCGATGTTGAAGCCGGTCTCCTTGGCTGTGGCCAGTTCGTCGAGAACCGAATTGACCAGAGCGGTTTCCTTCTCAAGTCCCTTGGCCGCGGCCGGGCGCGCCACGACGAGCTTGTAGTCGACCGCCATCTCCGCCACCCGCGCATAGGCGTTGGCGGGAATGTCGGCGACTTTGAGCGCCGGCTTCTTGTCGAACTCGACCGGCTTGACGCGGCTTTCCAGGTTCTTGGCCGACTGCACTTCCAAAAATCCGACCGCGTCGGAAAGCGGCGACAGCGCCGAAGGCAGGATGGCGAGCTTGCTGCCGGGGGTGAGGCGGTGCAGCAAGCCGGCGCCGATCGTCGCTTCGCCATCCTTGATGACGACAGGCCACTGCATGACCGCGTCGGTCTTGTCGGTGCCGAACACACGAGCATCCAGTTCGCCCTCGAACAGCGGTGTCGGCCGGGTGCGGCTGTCGGCCGAATATTGCTGCAGCACGGCCTGGCCGAGCTGGCGATAGGTGACGTTGGGGTTTTCGGCCAGTTTCGACAGGATGGTGAAGGTGAACAGGCCGAACCGGGGCGCATCCGCCGTGCCCTTGGGCAGCGGCATCTCCGGCGTCGTCTCCACCGTCTGTGCAGCATAGAAGGCGACCAGCTTGCCCTTGGTGATCGGTTCGCCGCCGGTCGGGGTCAGGGTGAAGGCGGGCTTGCGCGTGCCGTTGTCGTCGACGCCGCGCGAGCCGGCGGCCGAAATCACCTCGTCATAGGCCTTGATCGCAGCGGCCCGTTCGGCGTCGCTGCCGCCGACCAGGTCGGCGAATTCGACCTTGCGCTCCATTTCGTCGTCGACTTCCACTGCGCGCGTCGCGGTGCCGGAATGGCAGCAGTCGAACACAACCCAGACGAAGGCACCCTTGTCGCGAATGGCGTCGAGTGCTGCGCCGATCTCGTTGTCGACCAGCGCATTGGGCACGCCGGCATCGCGGTTGATCCATTTGTCGATGTCGACGGGCAGGAAGATCTCGTCGAGCCCGTCGGTCTCGTCGCCCTTGACCATCTGCGGCTGCTGGGCGCCGTGACCGGACAGATGCAAATAGACGAAATCGTCGCGCTGCACCTTGGCGGCAAGGTCGGCCAGTGCGGCCTTGATCGCCGCATGGGTCGGCAGGCCACTGGCGCCGGGGACATCCTTGGCGAGCAACGTGACGTTCTCCGGCGCGAACCGCACCGGGTCGGGCACGTTCTTCAGGAGATATTCGTGGACGAGGCCGGCATCGTTCTTCGGCCCGATCAGCCAGTTCCTCTGCGGTAGAGCAGGATATTCGGTGCAGGCGACCAGCAGTGCATGGTAGGTGCGCGATGCAGCCATGGTCCGGAACGACACCATGCCGGCCACCGTCAGCGCAGACGTGCCGACCAGCAGCGTCCGCCGGGTCAATTTGATCATGATTGCTTCCCCAAGCCCGATCGAATTTCCAAGCACGGCGACTCTTGCCGAAGATTTTGTCAGTATTTTGAATGTCGCATCGCAGAGCAACCTGCCTGTTCCCAATCCGGTCGATGATAGCGGTCTCTTCTGGGCAGATGTTGGAAACAGTAGCAAAAATGCTTGTTCGTCGCTATCTGGGTGGGACAGGGATCGTTTGCGCGCGGAAATGATGCGCGAGCGACGCAAGACAAGTTGGATCAGGACCATGGCGGCAAGGGATGTGCTGACGAAGAACCAGGTGTGCGTGCTCGAAAAGCTTGAGGCCGCCAGCGGCCCGCTCAGCGCCTACACCTTGCTTGACCAACTGCGCGAGCGGGGCTTTCGCGCACCGCTGCAGGTCTATCGGGCGCTCGACACGCTGGTGAAGTCCGGCTTCGTGCACCGGCTGGAAAGCATCAACTCCTTCGTCGCCTGCGCCGAGCCACACGACCACAGCCACTCGATGACCGCTTTCGCCATCTGCGACACATGCGGGCAGGTGACCGAAATGTCCGACCACGATGTCGGCCACCGACTGGACGAATGGGTTCGTTCCACCGGCTTCGCCGCCAAGAAGGCGGTGATCGAATTTCGCGGGACGTGTGCCAAGTGCCTGGCGGAGGCGGCTTAGGATCAGGCCAGCCAACCTATTGATGTTGGAGGGACAGCACCCCCTCTGTCCTGCCGGACNNAGATTGGCAGCTTCGGCGCTCCGCTCATTCCTGCAACGTTGGCGATTGGCGAAACCAGAAACGACATCCGATCTCCCCCCTTGCGGGGGAGATGTCCGCAGGACAGAGGGGGTGCGAAGGATCGCGGCGCGTCCAGCCGCTAGACTAATGCGCCTCGTCCCAGTTGTTGGCGGCCCGCGCGTCGACATGCAGCGGTACCGACATCGAAACCGCCGGCATCGCGGCGTTTTCCATGACATGACGGACGACCGGGATCGTCGCCTCGACTTCGCCCTCGATGGTCTCGAAGATCAGTTCGTCATGCACTTGCAACAGCATGCGTGCCGAAAGGCCCGCTTTTTCCAGCGCCTCCTCCATGCGGATCATGGCACGGCGGATGATGTCGGCGGCGGTGCCTTGCAGGCGGGCGTTGATCGAGGCGCGCTCGTTGAACGCGCGGAGTGAGGGATTGGACGATCTTATGTCCGGGTAATGGATGCGGCGGCCGAAGATCGTTTCGACAAAGCCGTGCTCGCGGGCATAGGCCTTGGTCTCTTCGATGTAGTCTCGGATGCCGGGGAAGCGCTCGAAATATTTCTTGATGTAGTTGCTCGCCTCCTCACGCGGGATCGACAGCTGGTTGGCAAGGCCGAAGGCCGAGATGCCGTAGATGATGCCGAAATTGATCGCCTTGGCGCGGCGGCGGACTTCCGAAGGCATGCCTTCGACCGGCACGTTGAACATTTCCGACGCGGTGATGGCGTGGATGTCGGCGCCGTCGGCAAAGGCCTGCCGCAGTTGCGGGATCTCGGCGACATGCGCAAGTACCCGCAATTCGATCTGGCTGTAGTCGGCCGAGACCAGCCGATGGCTCTTGTCGGTGATGAAGGCGGTCCTGATCTTGCGGCCTTCGGCGGTGCGCACCGGGATGTTCTGCAGGTTCGGATCGGAGGATGACAGGCGCCCCGTCGTCGTCGCGGCCAGCGCATAGGAGGTGTGGACGCGCTTGGTGTCGGGGTGGATGAAGCCGGGTAGGGCATCGGTATAGGTTGACTTCAGCTTGGTCAGCTGTCGCCAGTCGACGATCTTGCGCGGCAGTTCGTGGCCCTCGGCGGCAAGGTCTTCGAGAAGCTGCGCCGATGTCGACCACTGGCCGGTCTTGGTTTTGGAGCCGCCGGGCAGGCCCATGCGCCCGAACAGGATGTCGCCGAGCTGCTTGGGCGAGCCGATGTTGATGCGCTCGCCGATGAGCTGGTAGATTTCCTCTTCGAGGCGAGCGGCGCCCTGTGCCAGTTCGCCGGACAGTCGCGACAGAATCTGACGGTCGACCGAGATGCCGCGCTGTTCCATGCGCGCCAGCACCGGCACCAGCGGCCGTTCCAGCCGCTCATAGACCGACACCAGGCCCTTGGCGGCAAGCCGCGGTTTCAGCACCAGCCAGAGCCGCAGCGTCATATCGGCGTCTTCGGCGGCATGAGCGGTCGCCTTGTCGATGTCGACCTGATCGAAACCGACAGAGCTTTTGCCGGAGCCGGTGACGTCCTTGAGCAGGAGAGGGGTATGCCCCAGCCATTTCTCGGCAAGCGAGTCCAGGCCGTGACCATGGGGAGTGCCGGCATCGAGCACGTAGGAGATCAGCATGGTGTCGTCAAAAGGCACGACATCGATGCCATAACGGCTCATGACGACAAGATCGTATTTCAGGTTCTGCGCGACCTTGAGAACCGATCTGTCTTCCAGCAGCGGTTTCAGCAGGGCCAGCGCCTCGCGGAGAGGAATCTGGTTTTCGACCGCGCCACCGCCGAGCAGATCACCGTTGCCGCTCTTGTGGGTGAAAGGAATGTAGGCGGCGCGGCCGGGCGCCGTGGCGATGGATATGCCGATCAACTCGGCTTGCATCGGGTCAGAGGAAGTGGCCCTCACATCGAACGCAGCAAGGCCGGTCTCCTTTGCCTCGGCTACCCAGGCTTTCAGGGTCGCGACGTCGCGAATGCATTGATAGGCTGACGTATCGATCTTGCGGGTGGCCGCGCTCTCCAGCCGCAATGCTGCGAGCAAGGAAGGGGTGTCGCCTTGCTTCGGTGTCGCTGTCGAAGGTGTTGTGGTTGCCGTTCCGCCGGCTTGGCCTGGCTCGGCGCCGGGCTCGCTTCGGGCAACGGCTGGCGCTCCGGATCCGACATCGGGGCCATGGGCGTTGTCGGCACGCTCAACCGTCACCGACACAGCCTGGACGTCGCCGGCCTCGGTGCCTGTCGCTTCCGCCACGCGGCGGGTCAGCGAGGTGAATTCCATGGTCTTGAGGAAGCCGATCAGCTTCGGCCCGTCCGGCGCATGCAGGACGAAATCGTCCAGCCCCTCGGCCACCGGCACGTCGTTCATCAGCGTCACCAACTGACGCGAAATGCGCGCCTTGTCGGCGTTGGCGATGATGGATTCGCGCCTCTTGTCCTGCTTGATCTCGCCGGCGCGGGCCAGCAGCGTGTCGAGGTCGCCGAATTGTTCGAGCAGTTGTGCCGCCGTCTTCGGCCCGATGCCGGGCACACCAGGCACATTGTCGACCGAGTCACCGGTCAGCGCCTGCAGGTCGACCATTTTCTCCGGCGGCACGCCCCATTTCTCGATCACCTCCGGAATACCGATCTGGCGGTCCTTCATCGGGTCGTACATGCCGACCGTGTCGCCGACCAGCTGCATCAGATCCTTGTCGGAGGAGATGATGGTGGTGTCGCCGCCTGCTTCGCAGGCCAGCCTGGCATAAGTGGCGATCAGATCGTCGGCCTCGTAGCCTTCGATCTCGATGCAAGGGAGGTTGAACGCCCTGGTTGCCTGGCGGATGAGGCCGAATTGCGGGATCAGGTCTTCCGGCGGGGCCGAGCGGTTGGCCTTGTATTCGGGGTAGAGGTCGTTGCGGAAGGTTTTCGACGAATAGTCGAAAATGACGGCGAAATGCGTCGGCACAATGCCTACATCGGTGTTGCGGGCGTCGAGCATCAGCTTCCACAGCATGTTGCAGAAGCCGGAAACGGCACCCACCGGCAGACCGTCGGATTTGCGGGTCAGTGGCGGCAGCGCATGGTAGGCACGGAAGATGTAGCCGGAGCCATCGACAAGGAAGAGATGATCGCCTTTTTTCATGTCGGCAGGGATAGCGCGGCGCGGCGGCTTGGTCCATGCCAAAGGCACCGGCACCCACCGGTTCCGGCAACACCCTGACAGAACGGCGGCGGGCCGGCCTGCTCACGCCCATGTTACAAAAGTGTAATCTTCGTGCCCTTGAATCGCCACGTTCAAAGACACAAATAAAGGTCATCGGCAGTTTTCGCCGAGTCCGGAGCAAGGCCCGTCCCCCGCCTATCCCGGACACCTGCGGCAGCCTATCCCCCCTCTCCGGGCTGCCGCATCGTTTCGAGTGGAAGGCCGCCGTGGTTCCCCCTCCACCACGGCGGTCTTTTTTTACCTCAGACAGACGTTTGCAGCCCGTGGTCCAATGATCGCGGGCTTTTCGTTTTCCTGTCCTACCTTTACGGTTCCGGTTCTGAATCGAAAGGCTTCACACATGTCCGCAGTTTCCCCCGTCCTCGACCGTCTCGACAAGAACCTCGACCAGAGCCTCGAACGCCTGTTCGGCCTGCTCAGGATCAAGTCGATCTCCACCGATCCGGCCTATGCCGCCGACTGCCGCAAGGCGGCGGAATGGCTGGTGGCCGAACTCAAGCTGATCGGCTTCGACGCCAGCGTGCGCGATACGCCCGGACACCCAATGGTGGTCGCCCATCATGATGGCCCGGCCGGTGCGCCGCATGTGCTGTTCTACGGCCATTATGACGTGCAGCCGGTCGACCCGATCGAATTGTGGGAAAGCGATCCGTTCGCGCCCGCTGTCAAGGAGGTCGGACCAGACCACAAGGTGATCACGGGACGCGGCTCGGCCGACGACAAGGGCCAGTTGATGACCTTCGTAGAGGCTTGCCGCGCCTGGAAACAGGTGCATGGCAATCTGCCGTGCCGCATCACCATCCTGTTCGAGGGCGAGGAGGAATCCGGCTCACCGTCGCTGAAGCCGTTCCTCGAGGCCAATGCCGACGAGCTCAAGGCTGATTTCGCGCTGGTCTGCGATACCGGCATGTGGGATCGCGACACGCCGTCGATCTGCGTCGGATTGCGCGGGCTGGTCGGTGAGGAGATCACGGTGAAGGCCGCCGACCGCGACCTGCATTCCGGCCTTTATGGCGGTGCTGCCGCCAACCCGATCCGCATCCTGGTCAAGGTTTTGGCCGATATCCACGACAAGGACGGCCACATCACCATTCCCGGCTTCTATGACGGGGTCGAGGAAACGCCGTCGCAGATCCTGAAATCATGGGAGACGCTTGGCGAGACGGCCGAGACGTTCCTCGGGCCAGTCGGCCTGTCGATCCCGTCGGGCGAAAAGGGCCGCTCGGTGCTGGAATTGACCTGGGCGCGGCCGACGGCCGAGTTCAACGGCATCATCGGCGGCTACACCGGCAAGGGCTTCAAGACGGTGATCGCGGCGGAAGCCTCGGCAAAAGTCTCCTTCCGCCTCGTCCACAAGCAGGATCCCCAGAAGATCCGCGCCGCGTTCCAGAAATTCGTCCAGGAGCGCATCCCGGCCGACTGCTCGGTCGAATTCCACCCGCATGGCGGCTCGCCGGCGATCCAGCTTTCCTACGACTCGCCGTTCCTGGCCAAGGCCAAGAATGCGCTGTCCGACGAATGGCCGAAGCCGGCGGTGACGACGGGCAGCGGCGGTTCGATCCCGGTGGTCGGCGATTTTCAGACCTATCTCGGCATGGAATCGCTGCTGGTCGGGTTCGGCCTCGACGACGACCGCATCCACTCGCCCAACGAAAAATACGAGCTCAGCTCCTTCCACAAGGGCCAGCGCTCCTGGGCACGGATTCTCGAAGCCTTGACGCGCTGAGCGGCGGGACCCTCGTTTTCCTGTTGATTTTTCAGCGGATCGCGGCGAGGACGGGCCACAAGACAAAAGCGCTACAGCGTCCCTTGCGGGGCAAGGGACGCGCAAGGCTCGACCGGAGAAGACAATGGCCGATATCCGTTTCCATAAGCATGATCTGCCAGACCTCTCGCACTACAATGTCGGGGCGGTGGCCATCGACACCGAGACGCTCGGGCTCAATCCGCATCGCGACCGGCTGTGCGTGGTGCAGATTTCGCCTGGCGACGGCACGGCCGATGTCATCCAGATCGCGCCCGGCCAGAAGAAGGCGCCGAACCTCGTCAGCCTGCTGAGGAACCGTGGCATAACCAAGCTCTTCCATTTCGGCCGGTTCGATCTCGCCGTGCTCTACAATGCGTTCGGGGTAATGCCGGAGCCTGTGTTCTGCACCAAGATCGCCTCGCGGCTAACCCGCACTTACACCGACCGCCACGGGCTGAAAGACATCTGCTTCGAGCTTCTCGGCGTCGGCCTGTCCAAGGCGCAGCAATCGTCGGACTGGGCGGCCGAAACATTGTCGCCCGAACAGCTCGAATATGCGGCTTCCGATGTGCTCTATCTGCACCGGTTGCACGATGTGCTGGCCGGGCGGCTGGCGCGCGATGGGCGAACCAAGGAGGCCGATGCCTGCTTCCGCTTCCTGCCGACGCGTGCCAAACTCGATCTGATGGGCTGGGGCGAAGAGGATATCTTCGCCCACAGCTGACGGTCGCTGAGGCGAGTTGCTGCCGATGGCCGGTTGGAACCAGATGCCGGCCGCCGCGTTCTGTCGGCTCAGTTTGTCGGTTCAAAGGGGGATGACATGGCGGACAGAAAGCCGATAGCGACCGCGCCGACCGACGGCTCCAAAGTCTCCGTCACCTGGAAGGACAGCGACGGCGTGATCAACGAATCCATCGCGCAATATCGCGACGACGGCTGGTGGGTCTACACCGACAGTCACACGCAAAAGAAGGTCGAGCCGACCAGTTGGCGGCCTGCCGCAAGCGACGATGACGATTAGAGCAGTTCACCGTTTCACGGAAACGGCGAGCTGCTCTAACTCTTTGTTTTGACGCAACTCTCTAGGGGAAAGCGCTACGCTTTTGCCAGGAAAACCGCTTTACACTTTTCCTAGAATTGCTCTGGTGAGCGCGCCGCTGGCGAGGCCGGCTGCTTTCGAATAGCCTGAAGCCGTTGATATCGAGGCCGATTCGGAGCTTTCCGTTCCGCCGTCGCCCTCTTGCTCGGAGGAAATCGCTATGGGTGTCGAAAGCCTGCTCGTCTTCATCATCATCGGTGCCATCGCCGGCTGGCTCGCCGGTCTCATCGTTTCCGGCTTCGGCTTCGGTCTGATCGGCAACATCATCGTCGGCATCGTCGGCGCGTTCATCGCCGGCTGGCTGTTCCCGCGGATCGGCTTCTCCATCGGCGGCGGCATTCTCGCCTCCATCATCCATGCCACCATCGGCGCCATCATCCTGCTGGTGCTGGTCAAGGTCCTGAAACGAGCCTGAGGCTCGACAACGCAAAGAGCGCGCCATGAAACAGAATACGCTCTATCTCGTCATTGGCGCGCTCGTCGTCGTGGTCATCGCGCTCGGTATCTATGTCTATCGCGAGCAGACCAAGCCGAAGGGCGTCGAGCTCAAGATCGACGACAAGGGCATCTCGATCCAGCAGAACTGAACCGTCGATCGGTGGATGCGGGAGCGCGACATGGTGGCTTCTGACGCATCGGAAGGCGCTGATCGGCCCGCAATCACCGTCGCGGAATGGGAGAGGCTGAACAGGCCGCCAAGGCGCGAGGCGCTGCTGCGCTATCATTGGCGGGTATTTCGCTTCCTGAGGTCATCCGCGCCGGTCAGCGAACTGCAGGGACGAGAGCAGGCTTTCCGCGATGCGATCATCGCTAGCGTGGCCTTCAACCGACCCGACGTGATCGAATGGCAAATACATCTCGTGCGCCGATATCTGGCCGAGCACGACAGCTACATCGTCTTCGACAACAGCAAGAAGGACGAGGCAAGGGAAGCAATCCGCGATCTCTGTCGTCGCCAGCATGTCCCCTATGTCGCCTTGCCGAGAAACAGGCTGGTTGTCAGCAGGTCGCACGGTCAAGCGCTCAACTGGATCGTGCGGAATTTCTTGCCCAGGTTCGGGCCGAAGCTCTTCGGCTTCATCGACCATGACATCTTTCCGACTGAACCATTTTCAATCCGCGCCCGGATGGAGGGCAAAAGCCTCTACGGCAGCGTGCGGCGCGATACACCGACACCGGGCGGCTGGTTCCTGTGGCCCGGTTTCTGTTTTTTCGACGGAAGCCTGCTGCGGCGACGGCTGGATTTCGCCCCGAGCTACAAGTTTCATATGGATTCCGGCGCCGGCAACTGGCCGGTGCTCTACAGGTCGATCGATCCGACGCTGGTTCGGTTCGCTGAAAACAAATCGCTACGCTTCGGCGCGGGATATGATCAATCCGAGGATTTTTTCATGGTGGTCGATGGCTGGCTGCATGTGACGAACGCTTCGAACTGGAGACGACAGCAGATTGACAGGGGCGAACACATTCTCGCGCTGTTGCGGCAAGCCGGCGGTCCTGACCAGCCGGATGTGAAGTTCGAGCCTATCTGAACCAGACATCAAAGCCGGGCAGGGTTTGGCAATGGGCCGGGCCGACGAGACAGATTTTCAGCCTTCAATGCCAACGAGAGGCGCATGACGATACACCAGATCGATTTCAAGGCAGGCGGTGCCGTGCGGGCCGCGCTTGCGGAAATCGGACGCACCGAAGACCTGCGCTTCTCGCCGGACAACCGGCTGCTGGCAATTGCCGGATATGCGCGCAAGCGCTGCCTGATCCTGCGCATCGACGTCGAGACGGGACCTGATGGTCCAGGCGTCACACTTCACAATTTCATGGAGTTGACGTCCGACAGCATGGGCGAAATCCATGGTCTCGATTTCATCGATGATCGCACCCTGGCGATCGCCAACCGCGACGGGCTGGTTGCGCTGTTTGCTCTGCCGCGTGAAGAACCGGCTGGCCAGAGTCGTGAGATCGCGGCCATTCGCCAGCTCCGAGGCAGGCGGCCCTACAAACTAAATTCGCCGGGCTCCGTCGCCGTCAGGCAGGAGTCGTACGGCCGCGTCAGCCTGCTGGTCTGCAACAACTACACGCATCTGGTCACACGGCACGTCGTTAACCGGTGGCTTGGCTATCGCGCTACAAGCAATCAGCTGTTTCTGAAGCGCGGTCTCGATATACCGGACGGCATTGCGCTCAGCCATGACGGAAAGTGGATCGCTGTCAGCAGCCACGGCACAAAGGATGTGAAGATCTACAGCATGTCCGCGTCGCTTGGACCGGACAGTGAACCGGCCGGTATCCTGCAGAATGCCGGCTATCCGCACGGCGTGCGCTTTACCGCTGACGATCGGCACATCCTCGTCGCCGACGCGGGCAGCCAGATGGTGCATGCCTATGCCGGCGACGGTGGCTGGAAGGAGCATCGCGAGCCCGCGCGCTCGGTTGCTGTGCTCGACGAGGCAACCTTCCTGCGCGGCAGGGCCAGTTTTGACGAGGGCGGGCCGAAAGGCCTCGATATCGACCGGTCCAACAGCGTCGTCGCGGTGACTTGCGAAGAGCAGGCGCTGGCCTTTTTCCCACTGGCGACGATACTCGGTGCAGTTGAAAATTGCCGGCAAGGCAGGACCATTGCACCGGCGTAGCGGCCGGAAGAGAGCCCAACCCGACATGGAATTAGAATGACGGATCGACGCTTCGGCGCTATGATGGCGGCATAGGGCGTTTGGGCCAACCAACCTAACCACTAGGAGGTTGCTATGAAGCACCAAACACTGGACCAACTGCATGCAGTGGCCGAGATCAACACCACACAGCCGGTAATGAGTCGAACCCAGCGTCTCGTACGTTGGGCCGAACTTCTTGAACGTGAGCCCAGCCGGCTCCTGAACGCGCTTGCCGGGACCGAATACCGTGCGCCGCCCGAGCGCGATGTGATGCGAGGCGATGGCTCGCCGATAACGGTTGCCTTCACTGACCCCATTCTGCGCGACGAAGGTCTGAGAGACGACAGCTATGGCGAAGCCAAGCGCTTCTTCGAGTTGACCGACCACCAACTGCACGAGATTGTCTGCTACTGCCATGTTGGCGAGGTTATGCAATCGTCCAGGGCAGCGCTTTCGGTTCGTGCGGCGATCGGCTGACGCATGTCCGCCAGGTGATCACCTGGTGACGAGATGATTTAGGGCGCGGTCCAACGCGAAGCTGCAACCATTTGCGATCGCGCCCTAACGAGGAACATGGTTGCATCGCCTGCCAAAGGCTTGTCCGCGCGGCAGTTGGCAGGAGTTGGGTCTTTGGCGCCCGAACAAAAATGCTGCGGTTTCTGATTGTTCTATCTTCGAGGGTGTGGAGCGCTCGCTAGCGCCAGAATAAGGGGCCTCGAACCGAGCGACAACGGCCAGACCCCAAGCATTTGATTATCAATCGCTTTGAATTTTTCCGACTTAACCCGCCTTTAAACCGCCGCATCTACTCTTCAACCCGAACGCCATAGGCATCGGGGATATCAAGCACAGCGCATGGCGAACCGCAGAGACAGCCGCATCGAACCCAGTTTCGAGGGACCGCCGCAGGCGCGATCCTCGGCGGGTCTTTCGGCGAACGAGGAGGATCGCGTCGTGCCGAGCAACCGCAAAGCCTCCGCCAAACGCAAGCCGGCCAAAGGGAAATCGTCGCGCGGTGGGCGCGGCAGGAGCCGGCGCGGCCTGTTCGGCGTGCTCGGCCGGCTGTTCTACTGGTGCTTCGTGCTCGCCATCTGGGGCGGCATCGCGGTGGCCGGCATCGTCGTCTACTACGGCGCCAAGATGCCGGCGGCGACGACCTGGTCGATCCCCGACCGCGCGCCCAACATCAAGATCGTCTCGGCCGATGGCCAATTGCTCGCCAATCGCGGCATGAGCGGTGGCGAGGCGGTCGGCCTGCACGAAATGTCGCCCTATATCCCAGAGGCCGTCATCGCCATCGAGGATCGTCGCTTCTACTCGCATTTCGGCATCGACCCGATCGGCCTGTCGCGTGCCATGGTGACCAATGTTCTGGGCGGGCATTTCTCGCAGGGCGGTTCGACGCTGACCCAGCAATTGGCCAAGAACCTGTTCCTGACGCCCGACCGCACGCTGGAGCGCAAGGTGCAGGAGGTGCTGCTGGCGCTATGGCTGGAGCACAAGCACACCAAGGATCAGATCCTCGAAATGTACCTCAACAGGGTCTATTTCGGTTCCGGCGCCTATGGCGTCGAAGCGGCCTCGCGGCGTTATTTCGGCAAGAGCGCGCGCGACGTCACCCTGTCGGAAGCCGCATTGCTTGCCGGCCTGTTGAAGGCGCCGTCGCGGCTGTCGCCGGCACGCGATCCGAAGGCTGCCGAGGAACGCTCGCAGCTGGTGCTTGCCGCCATGCGCGACGAGGGCAAGATCAGCGCCAAGGAGCTGACCTCGGCGATGAGCGCGCCGGCAACGCGTGCGCCGTCCTACTGGACCGGCTCGGAGAACTATGTCGCCGACACCATCATGGAGGAACTGCCCGACCTGATCGGCGACGTGCGCGGCGACATCGTCGTCGACAGCACCGTCGACCTGAACCTGCAGAAGCTCGCCGAGCAATCGATCCGCAGGCTGATCGACGACAGCGGCAAGAAGCTCAACGTCAGCCAGGGCGCCCTGGTGTCGATCGACGATTCCGGTGCGGTGCGCGCCATGGTCGGCGGCTACGACTATTCGACGAGCCAGTTCGACCGCGCTTCGGAAGCACGCCGCCAGCCGGGCTCGGCGTTCAAGCCGTTCGTCTATATGGCCGCGCTTGAGGCCGGCCGCACTCCCGACAGCGTGCGCAACGATGCGCCGATCAAGATCGGCAACTGGACGCCCGACAATTACGGCGGCAAGTATTTCGGCAAGGTGACGCTGGCCACCGCATTGGCCAAATCGCTGAATTCGGTTGCCGCCCAGCTGACCATGGAGGTCGGGCCGAACGCGGTTGTCGAGGCGGCGCACCGCATGGGCATCCAGTCCGACCTGCAATCCAACACCTCGATCGCGCTCGGCACCTCGGAAGTGACGCCGCTGGAGCTGACATCGGCCTATGTGCCCTTCGCCAATGGCGGCTACAAGCCGGACATCCATTTCATCCGCCGCGTGACGACCACCGACGGCAAGGTGCTCTACGACAGCGGTGGCGGCAGCGCGCCGCGTGTCGTCAAGCCCGAGATCGTCGGCATGATGAACTCTATGATGACGGGTACGGTCGAGACCGGCACCGCCCGGAAAGCGGCTTTCGCCTGGCCGTCCGCCGGCAAGACCGGCACCAGCCAGAATTCGCGCGACGCCTGGTTCGTCGGCTACACCGCCAACCTCACCACCGGTGTGTGGTTCGGCAATGATGACGGCAGTCCGATGAAGAAGGTCACCGGCGGCGCACTGCCGGCGCAGGCATGGCACGAATTCATGGTCGCAGCCCACGAGGGCGTGCCGGTGCGGCCGCTGCCCGGCACCTGGAAATCGACGCCGGCCGACACCATCGTGCCCGATGAGATACCCTCGGCAAACAACACGCCACCGGCGCCGGTTCCATCCGCGTCCGTCGGCCAGCAGGCGCCGCAGGCGCGGCCAGCTGCGCCGGTCGCCCAGGCGCCAGCACCGGTCCGCGCGGCCCGTCCCGCCCAGACCGTCGATGCCAATGGCCTTTCCATGCCGGAGGACGACGGCGCCACCGCCTCGATCAAGCACCCGGTGCCGCCAGGCAACGTCGGCGGTCCACGCAAGAAGCGGCAGACCTCGATCCTCGATCTCCTTGGCGGCTAAAGCGCGTCGCGCGCTTTAGAGCTTTGTCTATATGCGTGTCGTTGCTTCAAAGCCGAGGCCACTTTTGAGCGACATGCATTAGCGGCAACTCGCCTCTCGCCACTTCGGCGTCGTTCGGCTACATCTCCGGCCCGGAGACCCTGAAATGGCTGAACTCGACACCAGAAAGACCATCGTGCTGACCGGCGCCAGCCGCGGCATCGGCCACGCCACGGTCAAGCGATTTTCGCGCGAGGGCTGGCGCGTCATCACCTGCTCGCGCCAGGCGTTCGCCGAGGACTGTCCCTGGCCGGCAGGTCCTGAGGACCACATCAAGGTCGATCTCGCCGACCAGGAGGATGTCGGTATCGCGGTGTCGGAAATCCGCCACCGGCTGGAAGCGCATGGCGGCCAGCTGCATGCGCTGGTCAACAATGCCGGCATTTCGCCGAAGCTCAAGGACGGCAACAGCCGCATGGACTCGATCGACACGCCGATGCATGTCTGGCGCGACGTGTTCCAGGTCAATTTCTTCGCGCCGATCATGCTGGCGCGCGGACTGTTCAAGGAACTGGCGGCGGCCAAGGGCTCGATCGTCAACGTCACCTCGATCGCCGGCACCCGCGTGCATCCCTTTGCCGGCACCGCCTATGCGACATCGAAGGCGGCACTCGGCTCGCTGACGCGCGAGATGGCGCATGATTTCGGCCCGCACGGCATTCGCGTCAACGCCATCGCGCCCGGCGAGATCGACACCGCGATCCTGTCGCCGGGCACGGACAAGATCGTCGAGACGATCCCGTTGAGAAGGCTCGGCACCACGGCCGAGGTCGCCGACATCATCTTCTTTCTGTGCTCGCAGCAGGCGTCCTATGTGACGGGCTCGGAAATCCACATCAATGGCGGCCAGCATGTGTGAGCGGCCGACTTCAGGTCGAGGACTGCTCATTCCGCTAGGGTGAGAACGGCCTTGCCGCTGAAGCTGCGTTGTCGCAGTGCGTCCAGGGCTTGGGCAATGTCTGTCCACGGCACGGTCAGGGCCACGCGTGTTTCGAGCCGGCCGGCCGCGACCAGAGCGAGCAGCGAGGCGATGTCCGCGCCAATGCCTGGACCAGACGTGTAGTAGGCAAAAGTCTGAAGCCTCGCCCCTTCATGATCCGGAACGAACTGGCGGAATCCAATGGGCGTGAGTTCGCCGCTGCTCGAGCCGAACATGACGATGGTCCCGCCGGGTGCCACGCGTTCGATGGCGTGGGCGAGGCTTTTGCCGCCGACCGACTCGGTGATCAGCGAAAACGGTCCCTCGGCCAGTTCGATCGCTTCGACAACCTGCTCGGCCCCAAGGTTACGGAGATCCTCGGCATGCCGGGCGGCGGCGATCGCGGTGACCGAGGCGCCTTGCAGGCGGGCAAGCTGGATCTGGAAACGACCGACCGCACCGCTTGCGCCGGTGATCAGGACCTGCTGGCCGGTCAGGTCGCCGCCATGGCGCAAAGTCCTCAGCGCCGTCGTGCCCGCGACCGGAAGCGTGGCTGCCGAAACGAAGCTGACGTCATCCGGCAAGACCGCGAGACGGTCGGTCGGAACGGCGACCCGTTCGGCCCAGCCGGCCTGGTCGACCAGAGCCGCAACCCGGGCGCCCATGGCTGGCCCGGAACCATCGGCTGCTGCCCGTTCGACAAACCCGACGATGTCCTGGCCCGGTATCCAGCCGTCCGGGCGAATGGCGAGCAGGCGCAGTTCGCCGCGGTTCAAAGAGGTCGCGCGGACCGAGACAAGCGCCTCGTTCGAGGCCGTTTGAGGCTCGGCAAGCTCCGCGATCCTCAGTCCGGTCGCGCTGTCGGAAGAGATGACTAGAGCGAGCATGGTTCATACCTCATTGCTGCGTGGTGGGCGCATAGCCTTCGGGCGGCTGGTCTTGCCGGTTCGCAAGGCGGCCGCTGATCGAAGAACCCTGCACCAAGCTCCGGACGTGCTCATCCACAAGCCGGAACCTATCGACTTTCTCTCCTGAATAATTTAGATATCAAAGCATTCGATCGCTAAAACTCGTCAATCATGAGACAACCCCTCCGCTACCCCTGGCTCGATTTCGATGTGGATGAGCGTTCCGAGCCGGTGATTGCCGTGCGCGTTGACGTCACCGAGACCAGGGCTGAGGTCCCCTCCCATTGGCACCGCAAAGGCCAACTTGTTTTCGTGCTCGGTGGTGGCGTCACCTGCCGCGTCCCGAGCGGTCTATGGATGGTGCCGCCGCATTGCGGCGTGTGGATTCCGGGCGGTATGGAGCACAGCAATATCGCCACCGCCAATGCCCGGATTTTCTTCGTGTACATCGAGCCGGGAGCCGCAGATCTGCCAGACCGCTGCTGCACGCTTTCGATCTCGCCGCTGCTGCGCGAACTGATCATCGAGCTGTCCGATGGTGTGCAGGACGACGATTCACGGATGGCTGTGCTGTCCAAGGTTCTGCTCAGCGAGCTGCCGCGCATGCCTGTCCAGCAACTGCATATGCCGATATCGTCAGAGCCGCGCTTGAGACGGATCGCCGATGCTTTGGCTGAAAATCCTGCCGACCGCAGCAATCTGGCAGAATGGGCCAGGCGTGTCGCTCTCAGCGAGAGCAGCCTGGCACGCCTGGCGGTGAGAGAAACAGGCCTGAGCTTCGGACGCTGGCGCCAGCAATTGCATCTGATCGTCGCGATACGGGAACTGGCCTCGGGCGCGAGCGTGCAGCAGGTTTCGGCAGATCTCGGCTATGAGTCCGTCACAGCCTTCATCACCATGTTCAAGAAGGCGCTGGGCAAGCCGCCTGCGCAGTATCTCAGCAGCGTCGCGCAGAATGGCGGCTCTGCGTTCGTTGCGTGATCAATTCGATTGAGGGCAGGTTGTCGAGTTCGACAGGCCAAATGCCGTCGCCGGCCACCGGCCTATCCGTTGACATGCGGAAGCTCAGGCCGCGGCACCCGGCTTGTGGCCAAGCACCTCTTCGACAATGCCGCGGGCGATTTCGCGCTCGCCCATGATCACCGTGTCGGCGCCGAGGCCCTTGAGGTGCTCGACCTCGGCGTCGGAATGGGCGCGGGCGATGACGTTGATGCCGGGGTTGGCGGCGCGTGCCCTGAGCACGATCTGGCCGGCCTCGAAGGCGTTGGGAATGGCCAGGATCAGCCGCTTCGCCCCTTCGGGATTGGCGGCGGCGAACACTTCGGCGTTGGCCGCGTTGCCGGAAACCGTCTCGATGCCATCGGCCTTCAGTCTGGCCAGCGTCTTGTCGGCATCCTCGACGACGAGGAAGGGCAAGGCGGCCTCTTTCAACGACGCACCGACGAGACTGCCGACGCGGCCGTAGCCGATCAGGATGGCGTGGTCGGTGAGGGTTGTCCTGGGCGGCGGCCCGTCTTCCGCTTTCGTCGTGGCTGCAACAGAGGCCACATGGCCCGGCTCCGTCGCCGGACCAACCGGCTTTGCCTCGGCCGGCGGTGCCGTCCTGGCGGCACGCCGCTCCAGCCATGGCTTCATCCAGTCGATGGCCAGGAACATCAGCGGGTTGAGGACGATCGACAGGATGGCGCCGGCCAGGATGAGGTCGCGACCTTGTTCGGGCAACAGTTTCAGCCCGACGCCGAGCTCGGCCAGGATGAAGGAGAATTCGCCGATCTGGGCAAGGCTTGCCGAGATCATCAGTGCCGTGGCCAGGGGATAACCGAAGGCAACGACGATGAGGAACGCCGCCAACGATTTGCCGATGACGATGATGGCCAGCGTCGCCAGGATCGGCCAGCCATTGCTGATCAGGCTGAACGGGTCGAACAGCATGCCGACCGAGACGAAGAACAGCACGGAGAAGGCATCGCGCAATGGCAGCGATTCTTCCGCCGCGCGGTGGCTGAGTTCGGACTCGCTCATGATCATGCCGGCGAAGAAGGCACCCAGCGCCAGCGAGACGCCGAACAGTTTGGCCGCGCCGAAGGCGACGCCGAGCGCTATGGCGAGCACCGCCAGCCGGAACAATTCGCGCGAGCCGGTGTGGGCGACATAGTGCAGGATCCAGGGAATGACCCGGCGGCCGACCACCAGCATGACGACGACGAAAGCGGCGACCTTGGCCAGCGTGATGCCGACGACGCCCCAGATGCCGTAACTGGCCGGTAGCGACAGCAGGCCGCTCGCATGGGTGTCCACCTGCTCTTGGCCGCCGAGCACGCCGGCAAGCGCCGGCAGCAGCACCAGCGCCAGCACCATGGCCAGATCCTCGACGATCAGCCAGCCGACGGCGATGCGGCCGCGCTCGGTCTCGATCATCCGCCGCTCCTGCAGCGCGCGCAGCAACACCACGGTCGAGGCGACCGACAGCGCCAGGCCGAAAACCAGCCCCGCACCCATCGACCAGCCGAGCATCCAGGCAAGGCCGGCGCCGAGCGCGGTGGCAAAGCCGATCTGGACGATGGCGCCGGGCACGGCGATGGCGCGCACCGACAGCAGGTCCTTCAACGAGAAGTGCAGGCCGACGCCGAACATCAGCAGGATGACGCCGATTTCGGCGAGTTCGTTGGCAAGGCCGGCATCGGCGACGAAGCCGGGCGTGTTCGGCCCGACCAACACGCCGGCTACGAGATAGCCGACCAGAGGCGGAATACGGAAGCGGTTGGCGAGAGCGCCGAAGACGAAAGCCAGCCCCAGACCGGCGACGATGGTGGCGATAAGGGGCGTGTCATGCGGCATTGTGTATGGAGCGCCTTTCAAAATCAGCAATGTCGGATGGGCGCCGCCCGAAGCCGCCGCCTGTTTGCAATATGGTGGATGGGGTGTCGGCGATGCAACCCGCAAAGCCATGAAATCGACGGTGCGGCCGCAAAAACTTGACCGGCAGCCGAAGAAGCCGCCGGCCGGATTTGAATTCGCGCGATGATATTGCGTTCCGATCCGGCGCGATCGATCGACACCAATCAGGTTGCCTGCAGCAGGGCCTCGATCTCTGGTATGGCGCGGTTGGTCAGTGTCTTGGGAATTTCGGCGGTCACCCTGTCCTCGACTTCCTTGTGCAGCTTCTTGCGCATTGCCCCAAGCAGCATCGGCGGTGCGACAAGCACGATCTCCTTGAACTCGCCGCTATGGGCGAGCTTGTAGAGCCGGGCGGCGATCTCATCGGCGAAACGCTCCTTGCCGATGCGGTGCCAGTCCGTGTCCTCGACCGCGCTGCGGTGCACGGAGGGACCATCATTGTATCGGCCCGGGCTGTCACTGCCTTGCTCACGGGTGGGCGGGTTGTCCTGCTGCATTTCCTGCACCACCTCGAGATTCGGATATTTGTTGTCACCGGCGTTCCTGAGGAAAAGCGCCTTCTCGCCATCGGCCACCATGACCCAGATGCCGTGCTTCAGATTGATTGTGCTCATGATGACAGGTTCCTTCTAGGGCCGCGCGGGCATCTTGTGACATGCCGCGGCCGGGTTTCGATCCGACGTGATGGGCTGTTTGGGGAACGCGCCCCGAACCGGTAATGTTCCAACCAGACCCTCGCGGGTATCGGTCATTCGGGTCATCCAATGCCTGCGGCTTTAATCTACTAAATTGGTAGAATTTAGAAAAAACTGTTTTGCGGCATTTGTCGTCGGGCGCTAAAAGACCTACAAATCAAGGCCTGCGACAGCGGCTTGAATCCGCTCCATCCGCCAACGAGGAATATTTTTCTCTTGGCCGGGATGCTTTCAGAAAAGCGATTGCATCCCGACAGGCGATGCGCGAGTGCGTTCCTTCTGGTTTCTCACGCCCGCGCGTAGAACTGCAAGCCTGTTCAGGATTCCGCTCGCGCCCATGTCGCACACTGCTCCCAAACTCAATGCCTTTCCTGTCTTCATGCGGGTCGAGGGGCAGACCGTGGCCATCGTCGGCGGCGGCGAAGAGGCGCTGGCCAAGGCGCGGCTGATCGGACAGTCGAGCGCGGTCCTGCGCATCATTGCGGAACACGCCGAGCCCGACCTGCTCGCCTTCATCGCCCAGACCGGCACGAACCATCTTGCCGCCGCCTACGACGCGTCGCAGCTCGAAGGCGCGGTCATGGTGTTTGCCGCCAGCGGCGACGAGGAACTCGATCGCCGTGTGGTCACGGATGCGCGCCGCTTAAGCATTCCGGTCAATGCCGTCGACCGGCCAGAGCTTTGCGATTTCTTCACCCCGGCGCTGGTCAACCGCGCGCCGGTCGCCATAGCCATCGGCACGGAAGGTGCAGGCCCGGTGCTTGCCCAGATGCTGCGCGGCCGCATCGACCGCATGCTGTCGCCGTCGCTCGGGCCGCTGGCAATTCTTGCCGCTTCGTTTCGCGGGGCTGCCGAGAAGCTGCTGCCGAGAGGCAATGCCCGCCGCCGCTTCTGGAATGATTTCTTCGCTGGCGCTCCTGCCCGCGCGGCTGAAGCCGGCCAGCTTTCGCAGGCGCATGACGCCGCCGTCGATCTTCTGCTGTCGAACACGCCTGCTTGCGGCCACATCGCCCTGGTCGGCGCCGGTCCAGGCGCCGAGGATCTTTTGACCTTGCGTGCCCATCGTTTGCTGATGGAAGCCGATGTCATCGTCCATGATGCGCTGGTGCCGGAGGCGGTCGTTGCCATGGGTCGCCGTGATGCCGAGCGCCTGCCGGTCGGAAAACGCAAGGGCTGCCACAGCAAGAGCCAGGCTGAAATCAATGCGCTGCTGGTCGAGCTTGGCCGTGAAGGCAAGCGCGTCGTGCGGCTGAAGTCGGGCGATCCGCTGGTGTTCGGCCGGGCCGGCGAAGAGATGGCGGCACTGCGTGATGCCGGCATCGCCTATGAGGTGGTTCCGGGCGTCACCGCGGCCTTTGCCGCCGCCGCCGATTTTGAACTGCCGCTGACCTTGCGCGGTGTTTCCTCGTCGATGGTGTTCACCACCGGCCATGACCTCAAGGGCAATTCGCTGCCCGACTGGGCCAAGCTCGCCATTTCCGGCGCCACGGTCGCCGTCTATATGGGCCGCTCGGTCGCGGCCGAGGTTGCCGGCCGGCTGATCGAGGCCGGGCTGTCGCCGGATACGGCGGTGGCCGTGGTCGAGAATGCCAGCCTCGCCAACCGTCGCCGCTTCCACGGCACGCTTGCCGACCTGCCGTCGCTGGAAGCGCGGGCCGATCTTTCCGGCCCGGTCATGACCATCATCGGCGATGCGGTCGCCGGCGCCAATTTTGAACGGTCCGAGCCGCTCGCGGCACACAGGCATGAAGGCGCGTCCAGTTCGGTCGCCGAAGGAGTTCAGCAATGAAGATACTGACCGCCAACCGCCTCACCGACGGCATTGCCGTCTGGTACGCCGATGGGGGCTGGGCCGAGACGGTCGACCATGCCGACCTTGCCCATGACAAGGCGGCCGAGGATCGGCTCGAGGCAATCGGCGCCAAGGCGTATGCGGCCAACGAAGTGGTCGACGTGAATTTGATCGATGCGGACGTCGTCAACGGCGTCGTCGAGCCGGTGCGGTTGCGCGAGAAGATCCGCGCTGCCGGCCCGACCATCCGCAGCGATCTCGGCAAGCAGGCTGCCAAGCAGGCAACTTGGGCAGCATAACCAAGACACCAGGCATGGGCGGACGCGCCCTGAAAGACGAAGCATGTACCGTTACGATGAGTTCGACCACGATTTTGTCCAGGCCCGCGTCGCCGAGTTCAGCGACCAGGTCCAGCGCCGGCTGGCCGGCGAGATCACCGAGGACCAGTTCCGGCCGCTCAGGCTGATGAACGGCGTTTATCTTCAGCTGCACGCCTACATGCTGCGCATCGCGGTGCCCTATGGCACGCTGAACGGCAAGCAGTTGCGTATGCTCGGCCACATCGCCCGCAAATACGACAAGGGCTACGGCCATTTCACCACGCGCCAGAACATCCAGTTCAACTGGCCGGCGCTGTCGGACATTCCGGCGATCCTGGCCGATCTGGCAAGCGTCGAGATGCACGCCATCCAGACCAGCGGCAATTGCATCCGCAATGTCACCGCCGACCATTTCGCCGGTGCCGCAGCCGATGAGGTCGCCGATCCGCGGCCCTATGCGGAAATCCTGCGCCAGTGGTCGTCGGTGCATCCGGAATTCTCGTTCCTGCCGCGCAAGTTCAAGATCGCGGTGACGGGTGCCGAGCGCGACCGCGCCGCCATCCAGACGCATGACATCGGCCTGCATCTGAAGAAGAACGCTGCCGGCGAACTGGGTTTCGCCGTCTATATCGGCGGCGGCCAGGGCCGCACGCCGATGGTGGCCCGCAAGATCCGCGACTTCCTGCCGGAAGCCGACCTCTTGTCCTACTGCACGGCGATCCTGCGCGTTTACAACCTCTATGGCCGCCGCGACAACAAGTACAAGGCGCGCATCAAGATCCTCGTGCACGAGACCGGCGTCGAGGAAATCACCCGCCAGGTCGAGGCCGAGTGGCAGGAGTTGAAGAACGCCGAGCTGAAGCTGCCGGAAGCCGATATCCGCGCCATCGAGGCCTATTTCGCGCCGCCGGCGCTCACCGAGCGGCCGGAAGGCGACCAGGCGGTCAAGCTGGCGCGTCTGGATTCCAAAGGGTTCTCGGAGTGGCTCGACCAGAACGTCGTGACGCACCGCCATCCCGACTACGCGGCGGTGACGATCTCGCTCAAGGGCATCGGCGAGGTGCCGGGCGACGCCTCGGACAGCCAGATGGAAGCGGTCGCCGACATCGCCGAGACATATGCCTTTGACGAGCTGCGCGTCAGCCATGAGCAGAACTTGATCCTGCCGCATGTGGCGCGCGCTGACCTCAAGGCGGTCTATGATGCGCTGGTCGGCATCGGCCTGGCGACGGCCAATTCCAATTTGATATCGGACATCATCGCTTGCCCGGGCCTCGATTATTGCGCGCTGGCGACGGCGCGCTCGATTCCGATCGCGCAGGAAATCTCGCGCCGCTTCGCCTCGCTGGAACGGCAGCGCGAGATCGGCGAACTGAAGCTGAAGATCTCCGGCTGCATCAACGCCTGCGGCCATCACCATGTCGGCCATATCGGCATCCTCGGCGTCGAGAAGAAGGGCTCCGAGCTCTATCAGGTGACACTGGGCGGCTCGGCCGACGAGAACACCTCGGTCGGCGAGATTATCGGCCGCGGCTTCTCCTCGGAAGAGATCACCGACGCCATCGAGCAGATCGTCGAGACCTATCTCGGCCTTCGGCTCGACCCACAAGAAAAATTCATCGACGCCTACCGCCGTGTCGGTCCCGCGCCGTTCAAGGAGGCGCTCTATGCTGGCGAAACCAAGGCCGCTTGACCGTATTGCCGATGTCGATGACGGCATCGCCGCCAAGGCGGCGGGACTCGATGCGCTTTACGGTCATCTGAAGCCGCTCGAGATCATCGAACGCTCGGCCCGCGAACTGTTCCTCGACGAGATCGCTGCGGTGTCGTCGTTCGGCGCGGACTCGGCTGTGCTGCTGCACATGATCGCCAAGATCGACCGGACGCTGCCGGTCATCTTCCTCGACACCGGCAAGCATTTCGAGGAGACGCTCGGCTATCGCGACGCGCTTGCCGCCGATTTCGGGCTGACCAATATAAGGGTGATCAAGCCAGAGGAAGCGGCGCTCGAACGGATCGATCCGACGGGCAATCTGCACCAGAGCAACACCGACGCCTGCTGCGACGTGCGCAAGGTTGAGCCGCTGGCGCGGGGCGTTGCCCCCTTCCGTGCCTGGTTCACCGGCCGCAAGCGCTTCCAGGCCTCGACCCGGGCGGCACTTCCGGTGTTCGAAGCGGTCGGCCCGCGCATCCGTATCAATCCGCTGGCGCACTGGACGACATCGGATCAGGCGGACTATATGCGCGCGCATGCGCTGCGCGAAAATCCGCTGGTCGCCTATGGCTATCTGTCGATCGGCTGCTTCCCGTGCACGCAGCCCGTGCAGCCGGGCGAGGACGCGCGCAGCGGCCGCTGGGCCGGTCATGCCAAGACCGAGTGCGGCATTCACCTGTCGGGGCTGGAGAAGTCGCTGACCGACGCATCCCTTTAGGGTATGTAGATATTCAGCCGGCCTGCAAACGGCAGCTTCCTGCGCTTCCGGTGCTCACGTACTTCAAGTACGCTACGCTCCGGTTCTCGGAAGCCACCATTTTCGGCGCGGCCTGACCTGAATCTCAACACACAATGAGCTTCTTTGAGTTTTTAGGAATTTTTGATGACTGAACCGACGATACCGGAGACCCGCCTCTGGACCCCGACAGGTTTTCGCGAGGACGATTGGGCCTATGCCGAAAACGCGGATGCGCTTTCCGGCAATGGCCGCTTCATCCTGCCGCTGCAGGCGTTTCTCGATCTCGAGCCGGAGGTGCGCCGGTCAGCCAAGGAGCGGCTCGGCGTCGTGCTGCAGCCGGGCGATCAGCTCGAAAAGATCGCCGATCTGCTCGACCAGCTGCCTTTGGTGACGCTGGCCTTCCCGGCCTTCAACGATGGACGCTCCTTCTCCAAGGGTGAGTTGCTGCGCAGCCGCTACGATTTCGAAGGTGCGATGCGCGCCACCGGGCAGGTTCTGGTCGACCAATTGCCGCATATGCTGCGGCTTGGCTTCGATGAGTTCGAGATCTCGAATCCGGTGCTGTTGAAGCGGCTGGAGGAGGGCCGCACCGGCGGGTTGGGGCTCTACTACCAGCCAGCCGCCGTGCCGGAGCCCAAGGGCCCAAAATATTCCTGGCGCCGCCTTCGCAACAGCTGACGCAACGGTAGTTCCGTACGCCTTTACATCAGCTGTGATCGGGCCTTCTCTTGGTCGTCCGGACGGAAACATCCGCCGGGTGAGAGGGAGGAGATCATGGATTTCGACTATGTCATTGCCGGCGGCGGGTCCGCTGGCTGCACGCTTGCCGCGCGGCTCTCCGAAGATCCATCGAAAACGGTCTGCCTGATCGAAGCCGGCGGCGAGGGCAAAGATCTGCTCATCCGCGCCCCGGCAGGCGTCATCGCGCTGCTGCCGGGTCGGCCGAAGATCAACAACTGGGCGTTCGAGACGGTGCCGCAGCAGGGGCTTGGCGGGCGCAAGGGTTACCAGCCGCGCGGCAAGGCGCTGGGTGGTTCCAGTGCGATCAATGCCATGCTCTACACACGCGGACACCACGGCGACTATGACGAATGGGCCGATCTCGGCTGCACCGGCTGGTCATGGGACGAGGTGCTGCCGTATTTCCAGCGGGCCGAAGGCAATGAGCGCGGCACCGATGCCCTGCATGGCGGCGACGGGCCGCTGCGGGTTGCCGAACAGCAAGAGCCACGTGCGCTCTCCCGGGCCTTTGTCGAGGCCTGCGGCGAAAACCAGATCCGTCGCAACGATGATTTCAATGGACCGGAGCAGGAAGGGGCGGGGCTTTATCAGGTCACGCAATTCTGGGGCGAACGCCGCAATGGCGAGCGCTGCTCGGCGGCGGCCGCCTATCTGCATCCGGCCATGGACCGCCCAAACCTTACCGTCATCACCGGCGCGCATGCCACGGGCATCGTCCTTGACGGCAAGCGGGCCACCGGCGTGCGCTACCGCGTGGGCAAGGGCGAAGCCGTTGCGAAAGCCAGGCGCGAGGTCATCGTCTGCGGTGGTGCCTTCGGCTCGCCGCAGCTCTTGTTGCTGTCCGGGATCGGGCCAGCTGTCGAGCTTGCAGCGCACGGAATTCCGGTCGTTCATGAGTTGCCCGGCGTCGGTAAGAACCTGCAGGATCATCTCGACTTCATCATGGGCTGGACATCAAGGGATGCCGACATGATGGGCATCGGCCTGCGCGGTCTGCCTGGCCTGCTGCGGCATCTGCGGCGCTGGCGCAAGGACGGCAGCGGCATGATCGCCACGCCCTACGCGGAGGGCGGCGCCTTCCTCAAGTCCGACCCGGCGATCGATCGGCCCGATCTGCAATTGCATTTCTGCATCGCCATCGTCGATGACCATGGCCGCAAGCTGCATATGGGCTATGGCTTCTCATGCCATGTCTGCGTGCTGCGGCCGCAGTCGCGCGGCGAGGTCGGGCTGTCGACGCCGGACCCGCTGGCGCCACCGCGCATCGATCCGCGATTTCTGTCCGACGAACGCGACGCCGAGCTTTTGCTCAAGGGCGCCAGAATGATGCGCGCCATATTGGAGGCGCCGTCGCTGGCCAAATACCGCCATAAGGAAATCTACACCGCCGGCGTTTCGAGCGATGCCGAGCTGATGGCGCATATCCGGGCTCGTGCCGATACGATCTATCACCCGGTCGGCACCTGCAAGATGGGCATCGACGATATGGCCGTGGTCGACCCGCAGCTTCGCGTGCACGGCATGCAAGCCTTGCGTGTTGTCGACGCCTCGGTGATGCCGACGTTGATCGGTGGCAACACCAACGCGCCAACCATCATGATCGCCGAAAAGGCAGCTGATATGATCAAGGCTGCCTGATTGGAATTCTGGTCGAACCAGTGGGGCTGGTTTTGCCTGTTGTGGAATACTCTGTGAGGATGCTGGTGCCAATCGACATCAACTGGTCTTACCAATTGTGCGATTTGCGCTTTCCCTTTCGCCATCCTGCCCTTAGGATAGGTCCATTATTTCGCGATCCGAAATAAATATGGCCACAAGGGAGGAACCGGAAATGGCTGGCAAGAAGATACTGATGCTCGTTGGCGAGTTCAGCGAGGAATATGAGATTTTCGTCTTTGAGCAGGCGATGCATGCGGTTGGCCACACCGTGCATGTCGTCTGCCCGGACAAGAAGGCGGGCGATATATTGAAAACGTCGCTGCACGACTTCGAAGGCCACCAGACCTACACGGAAAAACTTGGCCACGACTACATCCTCAACAAGACGTTTTCCGAGGTGGACCCAGCCGGATACGACGCCGTCTATGCGGCGGGCGGGCGCGGGCCGGAATACATCCGCATCGACAAGCGGGTACAGGCGCTGGTGCGGCATTTCCACGAGGCCGGCAAGCCGATCTTCACCATCTGCCATGGCGTGCAGATACTGATCGCTGTCGACGGCGTGGTGCGGGGCCGGGAAGTCGCCGCACTCCATTACTGCGAGCCGGAGGTCACGCTCGCCGGCGGCATCTATATCGACGTTGCGCCGACCGGCGCCCATGTCGACGGCAATCTCGTTTCAGCCAAGGGCTGGCCGGGCCTGTCCAACTTCATCCGCGAATGCCTGAAGGTGCTGGGCACCGAGATCCGCCATGGCGAGATCCTGATGCGTGACGAGCGCCAGGCGGCCTGATCCAGGATTTTGGGCCGCCGTGCCAATGGCGCGGCGGTCTTGCTACACCGCCGCCCGTGCCTCGCGGAACGACACCAGCTTGCGGCGGTTCTCGTCCCACAGTGCAAGTTTGACGCAGCGCAGGCTTTCGAGCAGCGTGACGCGGCCGATGTTGCGCAGTTCGGGATAATCCCGCAGCACTTCCTGCAACCGGTAGCAAGGCACCTTGGCAGAGAGGTGGTGGACGTGATGGACACCGATATTGCCGGTGAACCAGTTCAGCACCGGCGGCAGGTCGTAATAGGACGATCCGTGCAGGGCGGCGTGCTGGAATTCCCAGTCGGCATCCTTCGCCCATTCCGTTTCCTCGAACTGGTGCTGGACGTAGAACAGCCAGATGCCGGCTGAACCGGCGAGGATGACGATCGGCAGATGGACCACCAGGAACGCGCCGGGGCCGACGAACCAGATGACGACGGCTGCTGCAACCGCGATGCCAAGATTGGTGGTCATCGACGACACCCAGGGCGTCAGGCCGCCGCGCATCATGCCGACGGGCAGCCTTTGCTCGAAGATGAACAGCCAGATCGGCCCGAGCCCGAACATCACCAGCGGGTGGCGATAGAGACGATAGGCAAGACGGCCTCGCCATGACATCTGCCGGTATTCGGCAACGGTCAGCGTCCTGATGTCGCCCATGCCGCGTTCGTCGAGATTGCCGGCGCTGGCATGATGCGTCGCGTGAGCGCGCCGCCAGCAATCGTAGGGCGTCAGCGTCAGGATGCCGAGCGCGCGGCCGATCCAGTCGTCCGCGTAGCGATTGGCGAAGAAGGAGCCGTGGCCGCAATCGTGCTGGATCATGAAGATGCGCACCAGAAACCCGGCCGCGGGAAGGATCAGGATCAGTCCCCACCAATGGCCATAGGCATAGGCCGCCGAGGACAATCCCCAGAGCACGGCGAACGGGATGAGTGTGATGGCGAGTTCGATGGTGCTGCGCCGCCTGTCAGGCTTCTTGTAGCGCGCCAGAATCTTCAACCAGGCGCGCTTGCTGTTGGCGACCGCCTCAGGGGAAATCATGTTCATCAGGAAGCATAGGCGGGGTGCCACGCCACCGCAAGACAGCAATCACGCAAAATTACTGTGCGTAATTGTCGCGTGGTGGCGGTCGAGCCTGCCAACCGCCGGCCCGACCCATTGATGATACGCCGCCGAAGTGGCTGGCTTTCAAGTCCGATCGTTCAGGAATCCGAAGCTCTCTTTGTCGCGTTACCGCCGGCGCCAACCGACGTCACCGTTCTCCGCTCCGTCGAGGCGGTCGAGCAATTCTCTGAATCGGTCAGGGATGTCGGCCTCGGTGCGGAAGGCCGGCAAGGTGCGCAGAAAGCGCGTCACCGTCTCGGCGCCGAACTGGCGTCTGACCTCGGTGGCCAGCTTTTCTGCCTTTTCGCCCTTGTTGCGGGTCATCATCTCAAAATCCTGTGTCGGCTTCGAAACTCCTCCAGCAAGGGAATGGTTCCCGCATAACGCCTTTGTGGCAAGCAAAGCCGGCGGTTAGGGTAAAATTTGAACTAAAATCGAAATGCCTTGGCTGTCATTGTCCAGCCCTGACGGATCGCCTCCACTATCGCTTACCCCTTGATTTTTGGCTGCCAAACCTCGATATCGGGCACAAAATCCACATCATTCGAGATTGACGGGAAACGGCGATGAGCGACCAGGCAAAAGACGAACGCGCGCCCGATGAAGTCGAGGCGACCGAGGCCACTGCCGAGCGCACGGAAGGCAGCATCGACGGCGACTATGAAGCCCTTGTGCGGCTGCTGAAGGAAAATGAAGAGCTGAAGGACCGCGCGCTGCGCGTGGCGGCCGAGATGGAAAACCTGCGTCGTCGCACGGCGCGCGACGTGCATGACGCGCGCACCTATGCGGTCGCGAATTTCGCGCGCGACATGCTGTCGGTGTCGGACAATCTGCGCCGCGCGCTGGACGCTATCCCCGCCGAGGCCAAGGCGTCGGGTGACGCCGGCTTCAAGGCGCTGATCGAAGGCGTCGACTTGACCGAGCGCGCCATGCTGTCGGCGCTGGAACGGCATGGGGTCAAGAAGCTCGCGCCTGAAGGCGAGAAGTTCGATCCCAATTTCCACCAGGCGATGTTCGAAGTGCCCAACCCGGATGTTCCGGCCAATACGGTGGTCCAGGTCGTGCAGCCGGGCTATTCGATCGGCGACCGCGTGCTGCGCCCGGCCATGGTCGGCGTCGCCAAGGGCGGTCCGAAGCTTGCCGCCGCTGAAGCGCCGGTCGAGCCGGGGCCGGTGAACGAACAGGCTGAGAAGGATGCGTGAGGTAGGGAGTAGGGAGTAGGCAGTAGGGAAACTAGGGCAGTCGTATCAATCGCGCGGCTTCGTGCTATTCATACTGCCTAATCCCTAATTCCTACTGCCTTAGCCTCATGAACTCCATCGCGCTTCTCGACTATGCCGGTGTCGCCGTCTTCGCGGCGACCGGGGCGCTTGCGGCCTCGCGCAAGCAGCTCGACATTATCGGCTTCCTGTTCCTGGCCAGCGTCACCGGGATAGGCGGCGGCACGCTTCGCGACGTCATCCTCAACCTGCCGGTTTTCTGGGTCGCCAACTCCAGCTATGTGCTGATCTGCGCCGTGGTTGCGGTGCTGGTCTTCTTCAGCGCGCACCGTGTCGAATCGCGCTGGAAATGGCTGCTCTGGCTCGACGCCATCGGGCTCGCCGCCTTTTCGGTGATGGGCGCGGCCAAGGGACTTGCGATTACCGGTTCGCCGGTCGTCTCCGTCATCACCGGCGTGCTCACCGCCACTTTCGGCGGCATTCTGCGCGACCTCCTTGCCGGCGAGCCATCGGTGCTGCTCAGGCCCGAAATCTACGTCACGGCAGCCCTTGCGGGTGCCGGGCTCTACACACTTGGCGATCTTGCCGGACTGCCGCCGCTCGCCTCGGACCTCGCCGGTTTTGCGGCGGCGTTCCTCGTGCGTGGCGGCGCGCTCAAATTCGGCTGGTCGTTTCCGTCCTACAAGAGCCGACCCGGCCGACGGCCGGAAGACATTCCGTGAAAGGAGCGAATAGCGAATAGGGAGTAGCGAATAGGGGTTAAGCGGGACAAAGCCCGCTACATTCTATTCGCTATTCGCTATTCGCTATCACGCCGCGAAGCGCTGGGCTTCCCCGCCGTAATAATTGACGTAGCGGGCGCCGATTTCCTTGACCGGCATGACGACGAACACGTCGACCGTCGAGAATTCGCGATCGATGACGCAGCCGTCACCGATGCGGGCACCGACGCGCAGATAGCCCTTGACCAAAGGCGGCATCGCCGCGATCGCCGCCTTGGCATTGACCGCCTCGATCGGCATCAGATCCATCGAGCAGTAGCGCCCGGTGACGGCGCGCACGTCCCAGGCCGAATTCGTCCGGCAGTGATGGGCGAGGTAGGTGAGCGCCTCAGCATGCGCCGCCGGCACGGTGCCGTGGAAGGACGCGCAACCGGTCATCACACCGATTTCGTAATGGTTGATGTAAGCCCAGATGCCTTGCCACAGCGCCTCGATTGTGCGCTTCGAGCGGTATTCCGGCAAAACGCAGGAGCGGCCGAGTTCGAGAAAACGCTGGCCGGGGTGACGAGCGATGAGCTTGGTCAGCTCAAATTCGCCTTCCGAATAGAACCCTCCGGCCGTGGCCGCGATTTCTTGCCGCAGCAGCCGATACGTGCCGACGATGCGGCGATGTTCGGGGCCGGAAAGCGTGGTGTCCAAAACCAGCAGATGGTCGCAGAGCGGATCGAACCGGTCGGCATCACGGCGGTCATGGGCCTGGAACAGGTCCTTCCTGGCGCCAAGTTCGTCGTAAAACACCCGGTAGCGCACTTCCTGCGCGGCCGCGATCTCGGCTTCGTTGCGAGCGAGCCGCACTTCAAGATTGCCTATACGGCCCAGTGCCGCGCCCTTTATGACGCAATCGACGTTACGTCCGGCAAGCAAGGCGCTGCTGGCGTTCGGCCGAGTGTCACATTCCGGCATAACTGTATGCACGAGTGATTCTCCTTCGAGCCATCCCTCTTGGCACGGGGATACGGTGTAGGTGCAACAGGATTGTGACAGTACCGTGATACGACGTCGTGGGCAATACTTCGTCGGCTGGCGAATACGATCAACCGGCTACGTTTAAGTGATCGCGCAGCTCGGAATGGGCGGTGGAAAGCTCAGGCCGCGACGACCTGTCCCTCTACGGCATTGACCAGCGCCTCAGGGTCGAGCGGCTTGGTGACAAAGCCGCTGGCGCCATGGGCCAGCACCGCATGGCGGGTCTTTTCCTGGCTGTCGGCCGACAGCACCATGATCGGCACCGGCGACACGGCGGTTTCTTCCTCATGGCGGCGGATGGCGGCAATCGCGTCCAGCCCGTCCATGACCGGCATATGCAGATCCATCAAGACCACGTCGAAGCGGTCTCTGTGCCCGGCGCCGGTGACGGCCTCGACGGCGGCCTTGCCGTTGCCGACCACCTTGACGCGATGCCCGGCCTTCAACAGCGTGGCGCGGGCCAGCATGGCGTTGATGTCATTGTCCTCGGCGATCAGCACCGACAGGCCGCGCTGGCGGTTGCCGACGGCGCGCAGCGTCGGCGCGCCGCGCTTTTCCGGCTGCGGCTGGGCGAGGCTGGGAGCATGGCTGCTCAACAGCACACGCAGAAGCGTTCCGCCACGCACCGGCCTGGCCAGGAAGGTTGCGTAGCCGCTGGCGCGGAACTCGCCAAGCATGCCGCGGTCGGTCGGCGCGATCAAAGTGATGGCCTCGCAGTCGGAGAAACCGCTCTGGCGCAGGCGCTTGAGTAGCCTTCCGTCGCTTTCTTCCATGGCCGCATCGACCAGAATCACATCGCAGCCGGCGGCGAAGGGCGCGGCCTGTGCGGCGGTGGTGGCGACGTCGACCGCGCCGCCATTGGCGCGGATGGTGCGGGCGATGGCGTCGGCCTCGACGGCGTTTTTCGACAGGATCACCGCGCGTCTGCCCGAGAGCGCGTTCTGGCGGCCCTGCGGCGCTTCGGTGGCCGCTATCGCCGGGATTTCGAAGACGAACTCGGATCCCTGGCCGAGCCGGCTGGATACCGAGATCGTGCCGCCCATGGCGGCCACTAGGCGCCTGGAGATGGCAAGGCCGAGGCCGGCCCCGCCATGCGTGCGCGTCGACGTGCCGTCGGCCTGCTCGAACTCCTCGAAAATGCGTTCCAGGTCCTCATCATGCAGGCCCGGACCGGTATCGGCGATGGTGAAGCATACGCGGTCGCTGGTTTCGGTGCGCGCGCGTGCGATGCTCACCAACACGCCGCCGCTGTCGGTGAACTTGATGGCGTTGCCGATAAGGTTGAGCAGCACCTGCCTGACCTTGCCCGGATCGGCGGTGATCAACTGCGGCACGTCGGGTTCGACATGGCAGCCCAGCCCGATACCCTTGGCGAAGGCGCGCGCGGCCAGCAACTCGATGATGTTGTCGGCGATCTCGCGCACCGACATCGGCTGCGGCTCCGGGTCGAAGCGCCCGGCTTCGATCTTGGAGTAGTCGAGAAGATCCTCGATCAAGGCAAGCAATGCGCTGGCCGAGGTCGAGACGGCGCCGACATAGGTCTGCTGCTCCGGCGACAGGCTGGTGTCGGCCAGCAACCTGGCCATGCCCATGATGCCGTTCATCGGCGTGCGAATTTCATGGCTGACGGTGGCGAGGAAGCGCGATTTGGCCTGGCTGGCATATTCGGCCCGCTCGCGTGCGGTGATCAGCGAGGATTCGGCGCGTTTGCGGGCGGTGATGTCGCGAGCGATCGCGCGATGCGAAACCGCATCGCTGTCCTTGTCGCGCACCGACAGTTCGATCCACGAGAACCAACGCGGCCCGCTCGGCGTACTGATGGCGACATCGGTGGAACTCAGGCACTCATGGTCGGAAAAGGCGGCATCGGGAACGATGCCGACCTCGATGCCGAGCTCCGCCAGGGTCTTGCCGGCAAGGTCGCGTTGATCGATTTCGACGAGATCGGCGAAGACCTTGTTGGCATAGACGATGTAGCCATCGCGGTCGCGATGGATGACGAGATCACCAAGCGCGTCGATCAGGCCGCGAAAGCGCTCATCGCTCTCCTGCATTTCCCACATGCGGTCGGCCAGCGTCTCGATCTCGGCGCGGCTGCGGGCAGTAGTTTCGTCAAGAAGGGCGGCGGTGCGGTGTTCGCTCCGCCTGGCGCGCAGATGCATGGCAAGGCCGGCAAGGCCGGTTGCCAGCAATGCGACGCTGATGAAGATCGGTGCCCCGGTCAAATGCGCCAGGCCGGCCACCACGACGATGGCGACGAATGTCAGAAAGGGCAGGCCTTCGCGCCTGGAGAATTCCGGCTCGGGCACCAGCGTCGGCGCGGCTACGAAGCGCCGCGTCGACGTCGGCGGGGGCGCCGCATCGACGTCGTCACCAGTGTCCGCCTCTTGGCTGCCGGATTCCGCGATCATGCGAAATCCTTGCCAGACAGAGATTATGGAAAATTGCGGCGGATCGTTCGAATTTTAGCGGATGAGCGCTTTTTGCTGCCGCAGCGGCGGATTTGCCACCAGAAATGGCGATTTCCGTCCGCCTTCCCCGGCAGTCGAGCGGGTTCACATGTTCACGACGACGCGGCCGCGGATCTTGCCGTCGACGATGTCGCGCGCGGCATCGATGATGCCGTCGAAACCGATGGTCCTGGACAGGCTGGCGAGCTTCTGCAGATCGAGGTCGGTGCCGATGCGTCGCCATGCCTCGAGGCGGACTGCCTTCGGCGCCATCACCGAATCGATGCCGAGCAATGAGACGCCACGCAGGATGAAGGGAGCGACGCTGGTCGGCAGGTCCATGCCGCCGGCCAGGCCGCATGCGGCGACCGCGCCGCCATAAGAGGTCATCGAGAGCACATTGGCCAGCGTGTGGCTGCCGACGGCGTCGACGCCGCCGGCCCAGCGCTCCTTGGCCAGCGGCTTGGCCGGCTGGGCAAGCTCGTCGCGCGATATCACTTCGGCGGCGCCAAGGTTGATCAAATAGGGGCTTTCGGCATTGCGGCCGGTGGAAGCAATGACATGGTAGCCGAGGCTGGACAGGATCGAGACCGCGACCGAGCCCACGCCGCCGGCCGCCCCCGTCACCACCACCGGGCCGCGATCGGGCAGGATGCCGTGCCGCTCCAGGGCCATGACGCAGAGCATGGCGGTATAGCCTGCGGTGCCGACGGCCATCGCGTCATGCGGGCTGATGCCTTGCGGGAGCGGCACCAGCCAGTCGCCCTTGACGCGGGCGCGGCCGGCGTAGGCACCGAAATGGGTTTCGCCGACGCCCCAGCCGTTCAGGATGACCTTGTCACCAGCGCGCCAGTCGGGATGGGAAGACGAGATGACGGTGCCGGCGAAATCGATGCCCGGCACCAGCGGCCAGCGGCGGATCACCGGCGCCTTGCCTGTGATGGCCAGGCCATCCTTGTAGTTCACCGTCGTCGCCTCGACCGCGACGGTGACATCGCCTTCCATCAGGTCGGCTTCGGTGAGATCGGTCACGGTTACCGACTGCTTTTTCTCGGCGTCGCGCGAAACGAGGATGGCTTTGAAGGTTTCGGACATCTCTTTCTCCGCGATCTTTGGCGACATGAACTGTGCGGCGATGGCCGCACGGGGTCAATCTTTGGAAGGCCTGGCTTTGGAAGGCCCGGCTTTGGAAGGCTTGGCGTTTGAAGGCCTGGGCTCGCGCCGCCAGCCGAACAGCTCGTCGAAGACGACCAGCGCCGCACCCACCGAGATGAAGGCGTCGGCAAGGTTGAAGACGGCGAAGGACCAGACCGGCGTATGGAACAGGATGTAGTCGATGACGTGGCCGTAGACGGCGCGGTCGATCAGATTGCCGAGCGCACCGCCGACGATCAGCGCAAAACCGGTGCGGGCAAGGATCTGGGACGGCGCGATCCGCGTCGCCAGGAACAGCACGAAGGCAACGACCGCAAGCGAAATGACGATCAGCCCGGTGTCGCCGAAGGACGAGAACATCGAGAAGGCGATGCCGGTGTTGTAGGTGCGAAACAGCGCCAGGAAAGGCACCAGATCGAGCTTTTCCTGAAAGGCGAGACTGGTCTCGACCAGGTGTTTTATCCATTGGTCAAGCGCGATGGCCGCGACGACGAGCAGTGCGTAGGGAGACCATGATCTCACGGGCAGGCAACCTTCATTGCTGATCCACGATTGGTTCGAGCTTCAGCGCGCCGCGCCGGATCTCGAACAGCATGATGCCGGTGGCAACGGCCAGATTGAGCGAATCGGCACGGCCCGCTTGCGGAATCCTGAGCAGCCTGTCGCAACTCGCAGCCAGGCTTTCGGGCAGTCCCTGCTGCTCGTTGCCCATCATCAGCAGCACGGGTCCACGGGAAAAATCGACCGAGCGGTAGTCGACGGCGCCTTTCAGGTGGGTGCCGGCGACGAGGCCTGAAAACCCGCCTCGCCAGGCAAGGAAAGCCTCGGTTGTCGCCTTGGCCACCGGCACGGCAAAGATCGAGCCCATGGTGGCGCGCACTGTCTCCACGGAAAAAGGATCGGTGGTGTCGCCGACCAGGATGACGCCCTTGGCGCCGACGGCATCGATGGTGCGGATGACGGTGCCGAGATTGCCGGGATCGCGCACCCGGTCGAGCGCCACCCAGACGTCGCCATTGTCAGCGCGGACATCCTTCAAGGCCAGGAATTTTTGCGAAAAGACGCCGACCACCATTTGCGGATTGTCGCGACGGGTGATGGCGACGAGCACCTTTTCCGACACTTCGAGCACCATGCCGCCGGCTGCAACCGTGCGTGCCGCGACCTTCTCCACCGCCGCGTTGCCGCGCCCGGCCTTGGCGAAAACCAATGTCCTGATGTGCCAGCCGAGATCGAGCGCATCGATGACCAGCTTCAGTCCTTCGGCCATGAAGGCGTTCTGCTGGTCGCGGAATTTCTTCTGCGCGAGCGCCTTGATGTCCTTGACCAGCGGATTGGCGAGGCTGGTGACTTCCTTCACCTGCCCGGGTGCGCCTGCGTGCCGCTCGTTCATTCAGGACTCCCGGGCATTCAGGCCACCCAACGCGAAAACAATGAGGTCGAAAGCGCCCGGCCGGCGGACTTTTCTCGGATGATCAGCTCACCCGATTCGATCTTGCCGCCCATGCCGGCAAAGGTGTCGCGCATCAAGGCATGGATGGCGAAGAAGGAGGCGCGGATCGAATAGGCGGTCAGCACCACGGCAAGCGGCTTCGGCGTCAGGATCGCGCGGCAAAGGTCGGTCAAATCAGGCAGGTTCTCGAACAATTGCCAGACCTCGCCCTTGGGGCCGCGGCCATAGGCCGGCGGGTCGAACAGGATGATGTCGTAGCGGCTGCCGCGGCGCTCCTCGCGCTCGGCGAATTTCACCGCGTCGTCGACGATCCAGCGGATCGGCTTGCTGCCGAGCCCAGCCATCTCCTGATTTTCGCGGGCCCAGCCGATCGCTTTCTTCGAGGCATCGACATGGGTGACCTCGGCGCCGGCGCGGGCTGCCACCAGCGAGGCAAGACCGGTATAGCCGAACAGGTTCAGCACCTTGACCGGCCGCTTCGCCGCCGCGATCAGCCCGGCCATGTGGTCCCAGTGCGAGGCCTGCTCGGGAAAGACGCCGACATGGCGAAACGAGGTGAAACGGCCGAGATAGTCGATGCCGTCATGCTTCATCGGCCAGGTCTCGCCGAGCGGCGTCTTGGGGAAACGCCAGCGGCCGATGCCTTCCTCGTCGGTATCACCGGTGAAGATGGCGTCGGCGCGCTCCCAGTCTTTTGCCGGCAAGGCCTTTTGCCAGATCGCCTGGCCCTCGGGCCGCACGATCCGGTAAGGGCCGTATTGTTCGAGCTTCTGACCGGCGCCGCTGTCGAGCAGCGCATAATCGGCATTGGGCGCGACTTCCAGGATCACAGGAAGCTGCTCGCTGGGCAGAGCGCCTTCGCGGCGGGCCAGGATGCGCGGCGCCGCTTTCGGCTCGGAACGGTTGTCCGCCTTCGCCTCGTGCCGCTCGCGCGGCGGCGCTTCCGGTCGGGCAGGAGCCTGGCCGGTACGCGGACGTGACGCGTCCGCCGCACCCTTTGCGGATGGATGCGGACGGTTGTCGCGGCGTTTGTCGCGAAAAGACTTCAAGCGGGGGCAACTCCGAGCGGCGTGGCCGCTTTTGACATAGGGCAACCGGCTTCGCAACCAAGTCCGACACGCCGGCCTTCCCGGTTTATGTCGGCCGGCGATGGACCAATGTCAAAGAAACAGGCAAATCTGCTGGATGTCCCGCTCCGAACGCCTGCTCGACCTGATCCAGTCCTTGCGTCGGCATCGCCGGCCGGTGAGCGGGCAGGCGCTGGCCGATGAGCTTGGGATTTCGATCCGCACGCTCTACCGAGATATTGCGACGCTGCAGGGCCAAGGTGCGCCGATCGAGGGTGAGGCGGGGCTGGGTTATGTGCTGAAGCCCGGCTTCATGCTGCCGCCGCTGATGTTCAGCGACGAGGAGATCGAAGCCATGGTGCTCGGCTCGCGCTGGGTCGCCAAGCAGCCGGACCAGCGTCTCTCGGCCGCCGCCGCCAATGCTTTGGCCAAGATCGCCGCCGTGCTGCCGGACGATCTGCGCGAGGATCTCGACGCGAGCACACTGCTGGTCGGCCCTCCCGCCGCGGCCATCGAGGGCATCGACCTTGGTCTGGTGCGGCAGGCCATCCGCAACGAGCGCAAGCTCGGCTTTTTATACCGCGATGCTGGCGGCGCCGCGTCCGAACGTGTGGTTTGGCCGTTTGCGCTGGGGTTCTTCGACAAGGTGCGGGTGGTGGTGGCGTGGTGCGAGATGCGGCAAGATTTCCGGCATTTTCGCGCCGATCGCATCGCCGAGCTTCAAGCAACAGATACGCGCTATCCGCGCCGTCGCCAGGCACTGCTCAAGGAATGGCGGGCGACGCTCGACAAGCCGCGTGGTTCGTGACGGCTGCTGCCAGAAACTGACAGTAGCCTATCCTATGGTCGCCAAGTCGAAACGCTGAACCTTGGAGAGCAGACATGACCACCCCGAATTTCGTCATCCTCTATGTCGACCAGCCGCAACAGAGCGGTGCCTTCTACGGTGCACTGCTCGGCCGTGAGCCGGTCGAAAGTTCGCCGACCTTCGTGCTGTTCGTTCTCGACAACGGCTTCAAGCTCGGCCTCTGGTCGCGCCACACGGTGGAGCCGGCTGCTGCCGCGGCAGGCGGCGGCGCCGAAATCGTCTTTGCGCTGCATACGCCCGATGCGGTCGATGCCACTCATGCCGACTGGTCCGGGCGCGGGCTGACAATCCTGCAGACGCCGACCGACATGGATTTCGGCCGCACCTTCGTTGCGCTCGATCCCGACAATCATCGCCTGCGCGTCTACTGGCTGTCCGATGGGGAACAGGCCAATGGGGAACAAAAATGAGCGCGTACTGGATCGCGGTGGCCTCCGCCGAGCATGTCCGGCGCGGCCGTGCCGCCGGCTTCATGCAGGTCAACCACGGCAAGGCGGCACCGCTGCGTCGCGTCAAGCCCAGCGATGGCATCATCTATTATTCGCCGACCATCATTATGGGCCAGAAAGACGGCCTGCAGGCTTTCACCGCAATCGGCACGGTGCGGGAAGGCGAACCCTATCAGGGCGTCATGGGTGGCGGTTTCACACCGTTCCGCCGCGACGTCGAGTGGACAGCGGCTGAAGAAACGCCGATCAAGCCGTTACTCGACAGGCTGGACTTCACCGCCGGAAAGTCGAACTGGGGTTATCAGCTTCGGTTCGGCCTTTTCGAAATCGGGGATCACGATTTTCGTGTCATCGCCGAGGCGATGGGCGCCAAAATGGCTGCTATAGTAAACTAGGCGGTGAGCGCCTTGTAGACGGCAATGCCGGCGGCAAGGTCCTCGAGCGCCGCGCCGACCGACTTGAACAGCGTGATCTCGTCGGCGCTTTCGCGGCCCTTCTTCTGGCCGCGCGCCAATTCGTGCAGATCGGCGACGATGGCTTCCGGCTTCAGCACGCCGGAGGCCAGCGGCTGCACGATGTCGCCGGCTTCCTTGGTGGCGCCGGCGCGGGTGTCGACATAGACGCGGGCGAGCCTGATCGCATCATCATCGCTTTCGCGCATCGTAGGCGTAAAGCCGCCGACCAGGTCGACATGGGTTCCCGGCCGCAACAATGCGCCCTTGATCAATGGCGTGGTCGTGATCGTCGCCGAGGAGATGATGTCGGCCTGCCCAAGCTCGGCATCGAGATCACTTGCGGCGCTGGCCGCGAAGCCTTCGGCGCGCAGATCGGCCGCGACCTTCTCGGCATTGGCCGGGGTGCGGTTCCAGATGCGGATGGTCTTGATCGGCCGCACGGCTGAGTGCGCCTTGGCGAGGAAGGGCGACAGCGCGCCGGCGCCGACCACAAGCAGCCGCGAGGCATCGTCGCGGGCCATATAGGAGGCCGCAAGTGCCGAAGCGCAGGCCGTGCGCCATTGGGTCAACCGCTGGCCGTCGATCAAGGCCTCGGGTTCGCCGGTGGCGCCGTTGAGCAGGAGATAGAGCCCCATCACCGCGGGCTTGCCGATGGCGTTGTTGTCGGGCGAAACGGTGACGATCTTGACGCCGACGTGACCACCGGCCGACGTGCCGGCCGCGTTGAGGTCGGTCCAGGCCGGCATCAAAAGCAGGGTGGAGGCCGCGCCATCGGGCCGTTCGATCGTATGATGGTGCCTGACCGGCTGCACCGCACCGTCGCGAAACGCCGTGCGCAGCGTCTCGACCAATCCGGGAAAGGTCAGCGCATGGTCGACCTCTGCGGCCGAAATGGTCAGCATGAAAAACTCCGTGGGGACAAAACCGCCGACAGGCGGTTCAAGTGGTCGGCTTCGGCAATGCCGACCCTTGGGCCGACCCTTGAGCCGCCCCCTGGGCCGATCCTTGGACCGGGCTTTGCGGTGCCGCCGGCGCACGGCTGACCGCCTGGCGCAGGTTCTCGGCCTCGACGCCACGCTGGCGCGCCAGCTTGCGGTAGCGGCCCTGCTTGACCCAGGTTGCCAGGCTGCCGACGATCATGCCGATGGCGAGCGCCAGGAACAAGAAGATGAACAGCGGCAAAGTCAGTGTCAGCTTGGGATTGCCGGGGTTGAACGGATCCAGCGTGAAGGCGACCAGTTCGCGATTGGCAACGGCGAGTGCGATCAGGATGATCGCCAGGGGCACGAAGATCACGATGAGCATGAAGCGATTGAACATGATGTTTTCCGTCGGAAGCTGGCCTGTCCGAAAGGCCGTCTGGCGCTGACGCGCCTACTTGCCGCCGTTCAGCCTTTCACGCAGTTCCTTGCCGGTCTTGAAGAACGGCACCCATTTCTCCTCGACCTCGACGGATTCGCCGGTGCGCGGATTGCGGCCGGTGCGGGCGGGACGGTTTTTCACCGAAAAAGCGCCGAAGCCACGCAACTCGACCCGGTTGCCTTCGGCAAGGGCGTCGGTGATTTCATCGAAGATCGCGCCGACGATGTTTTCGACGTCGCGCAGGAAAAGATGCGGATTGCGCGTGGCAATAATCTGCACAAGTTCGGACTTGATCATGAGACGGGTCCCCGTGAAAGCAGTGCGGTCAAATTTATGAGGATGATTTTATTTGCTTTTTTCACTTGCCCCCAAACGGCATCTCAAGGGTGCCAGACGGAAACGAGACCGTCAAGAAACAAGCGGTCGGCACCGAGTTCATGGATGACGTCGCTGCTATAGGCCGGCAGGCCGAGCGCATTGCCGATCGTTTGCGCCATCGCCTTGGAGAACAGGAAGCCGCCGCGCCGTTCAGTGTCCTTCCATTCGACGACCTTGAGTTTGGCATCGACGCCCTTGGTCGCCAGCCAGTCGACCGCTTCGGTCTCGCCGCCGACGGCGTCGATCAGTCCGTTGGCGACACCCTGGCGACCGGTGAAGATCGAGCCGTCGGCAAGCACCAGCGCTTGCTCGCGGGTCATCTTGCGGCGCTCGGCAACGATGCCGACAAACCAGTCGTAGCTGTCGAGGATGAGCTTGCGGACCATGGCGCGCTCGTCGTCATTGGTCGGCTTGAAAGGCGAGGGGGCGGCTTTCAGCGGCGAGGACTTCACTTCCTCCAGCTTGACGCCGAGCTTGTCCATCAGGCCGCTGACATCGGGATACTGGATCAACACGCCGATCGAGCCGACGATCGAAGTCTTGCGGGCAACGATGTGATCGGCGGCACTGGCGATCATATAGCCCGCCGATGCGGCGAGCGTGCCGACTTCCGCCACCACCGGCTTGTCGGCAGCCAGCTTGCGCACCTCTTCATAGATCGATTCACCGCCGACCGTGGTGCCGCCAGGCGAATCGATCGACAGGATCACGCCTTTCACCTTCGACGACAGGCGGATGGTTTCCAGCCGCTTGATCAGTTCCTCGTCCTCGGTGATGGTGCCTTCGATCCTGACCTTGGCGATATGGTCGACCGCCGAGCCGCCGAAATCGTCGCCATAGAACCAGGCTGAAAGCGCAATCACCCCAAGTGCAACGATGCCTATGGCGACGACGCGCCAGAATGTCAGCTTGCGCCGCAAACGGCGGCGGTCGATCAGGTCGTCGGCTCTCAGTGCCATGGTCAGCCTTTCAGTCGGCGGGAGGAGACGCTTTTAGACCATGATCCTTCCATCGGGAAGCAGTTCTCTTTCCCGGCAGTGTCTCAGTTTGAAATTTGCGGAAACGCCTAATCCTTTGGCCGAGTTGTGCAAACGCCCTATATACCGGCAAAAGGCATAGGCATAGGAGACGTCATGATCGCCAAACACACAACCGCCGAAGATATGGCTCGAACTGTAGGTGTTGACCCGAACACATTCCGCGAAGCGTTGCGTAATGTGAAGCACCCTCGGAAACGCAACACTGATTGGGAAGTGAAAATTGGCAGCCCATCGTATTCGGGAATGCGCACCGTTCTTGTTGGTCTCATACGGCGGAAGGCGGCCTGACGCTGACCGGATCTAAGGCCAAAAGCGTCCCGCCGAAGTGATCGGCAACGCCGTTAGCACCATGCGCATTGCCAACATCAAGCCGCCGACCAACGCGCTTCTCTGGTTTCAAATTTCAAACTGACCTCTTTCCCACACGACGGGACAATCGGCGCGGATGGTCGAGATGGCCATGCCGCATACACGATCGACCGGGCCGGCCAGGCGGGGCATCCGACATCTCCCCTCACGTATTTGTGCATTCACCGCGAGGTCGGGCGGCGAGACAGACAGCTGATAAATTTTACCCCGCGTGTCTGTTTCTGCTATGAAGAACGGGCAGTTGTGCGGACCTGGTTTTCATCTGTACAAGTGCGGCTGTCACATTTTTGCAGTTTTCGTGGGCTTGTGCTTGCTTGAAGGCGCCGGCGTCCCACCTATAGGCGATGCTCCCGGGTGGGCAGGGGTTTAGAAGAAAGCAGTGAATGTTAGCGCGACCGAATGAACCGACCGACGCCGAGATGGAGTTGGTCCCCCAGGCGGACGGCCGGACGCGTGGCGACGCGTTCGACCGCGCGCAACGTCATTCGCGCCGCGTGCGCATTCTCAAGTTTGCGGTGCCGCTGGCTGCGGCCCTGATCGCCATCGCTTTCCCGGTCTACTCCTATCTGGCCGCACCCATCTCCGTGAAGGTTCAGGCGGAAGGCACCGCCTTTTCCAACGGCAAGCTGGTGATGGCCAATCCCAAGCTCAACGGTTTCACCAAGCAGAAGCAGCCCTATTCGATGACCGCGCTGCGCGCCATTCAGGATGTCAGCACGCAAGGTATCATCGAACTGGAAGGCATCGACGCCAAGGTGCCGATCGCGCCCGACAATGTAGCGGCGGTCAAGGCCTCGCACGGCACCTACGATCGCGACGGCAATACGATGAACCTGACCAGCGACGTGACGATCACCACAACCGACGGCATGCAGGCCAAGTTCAAATCGGTCTTCCTCGACATGGGCAAAGGCACTATGAAGACGGGAGATCCCGTCGATGTCAGCCGTGGCGGGTCGCGGATCCAGGCGGATTCGATGTCGGTCCAGGACAATGGCAAGATTCTGGTTTTCGAGAACAAAGTGCGCGTCAACATCGATTCCGCCGCCTTGAAGACGGCAGAGGGAAACAGCGGAGAAACCAATGCGGCTCAGTAGTTCGACGCGGCTCGCGGCTGCAACTTCAGCGTTGCTGCTGCTCGGACTTGTGCCGTCATGGGCGCAGACCACCAGCCAATCAGGCCTCAAACTGTCCGGCGACAAGCCGATCCAGATCGAAAGCGACAAGCTGGAGGTCCGCCAGGCCGAAAGTATCGCCATCTTCACGGGCAATGTCAGCGTCGTCCAGGGCCCGACATTGATGAAGGCCGGCAAGATGATGGTCTATTACGTCAAGGACCCCAACGCCGGCGCCAAGGGCGCGGAAGCGGCTGGCGCGGCAGCCATGACCGGCTCGGCCAACATCGATCACCTTGAGATCTCCGACAAGGTTTACATCAAGTCGGATGCGCAGGTCGCGACCGGCGATCAAGGCAGCTTCGATATGAAGAGCCAGGTGCTGGTGCTTTCGGGCAAAAAGGTCGTTCTGTCGCAGAACGACAACGTTCTGGTCGGCTGCAAGCTCACCGTGCAGATGAAAAGCGGGTTGGCCCAGGTTGATCCATGCGCTGGGCAACGCGTCCAGATGTCGATCACGCCGCCGCCGAAATCGGGAGCGACGAACCCCTGATGGCCAGCCTGTCGTCGCTGACGGCGCGTCTTCCGGGGCGGGCCGCTGGCAAGCTTTCGGCGCCGGCCACGGTGACCGTCGATGCGGGAAAGTTCAAGGGAACCCTGATCGCAAAGGGTTTGACCAAGAGCTACAAGGGCCGCAAGGTCGTCAGCGGCGTCACCATCGGCGTGCGTGCCGGCGAGGCCGTTGGATTGCTTGGTCCCAATGGCGCCGGCAAGACGACCTGTTTCTACATGGTCACGGGCCTGGTGCCGGTGGATGAAGGCACGATCGAGATCGACGGCTTCGACGTCACGTCGATGCCGATGTACCGTCGCGCCCGCCTCGGCATCGGCTATCTGCCGCAGGAAGCGTCGATTTTCCGTGGCCTCAATGTCGAGCAGAATATCCGTGCCGTGCTGGAAGTGGTCGAAAAGGACCGCAAGGTGCGCGAGCGCAATCTCGACGAACTGCTTGAGGAATTCCACATCAGCCATCTGCGCAAGGCGCCATCCATGTCGCTCTCGGGCGGCGAGCGGCGACGCCTGGAAATCGCACGTGCGCTCGCGACGCGTCCGGCCTACATGCTGCTCGACGAGCCTTTTGCCGGCATCGATCCGATCGCCGTCGCCGACATCCAGCAATTGGTGCGCCACCTGACGGCGCGCGGCATCGGCGTCCTCATCACCGATCACAATGTGCGCGAAACGCTCGGACTGATCGACCGCGCCTACATCATCCATGCCGGCCAGGTGCTGACCCATGGAAGGGCCGACGAAGTGGTGGCAAACCCGGATGTGCGGCGACTTTACCTCGGCGAGGGTTTTACGCTCTGAGCGTGAAATTTGTTTCCTGACACGATTTTTGCGGTTCGCGCGGCTCTTTTTCCTCGATTTTGCTCCGAGATAACGCTCCGGTAAGCGGGTTTTGCTAGCAATTGCCTTGACAAGCAAAAGCTGGGCCAGTTTCTATGGCCGGCTGCAAAATTCTTTTCCGGAAGTCCGGATGCGTAGACGAGGCGTTTGAAACCGAACCATGGCGTTGGCGGCCAAACTACAGCTACGACAATCGCAGTCGCTGGTGATGACGCCGCAGCTGATGCAGTCGATTCGGCTGCTGCAATTCACCCATGTCGAACTCGAGCATTTCATCGACGAGGAAATCGAGCGCAACCCGCTGCTGGAGCGCGCCGAACCGCAGGACGATGCCGCCGGTGATCAGGCGCAGAAGATCGAGGCGGAGCCGCAAGCCACCACTGACGGTGACTGGTTCGAAAACGAGACGCAGTGGAGCGCCGAGGCGATCTCGGACAAGCTCGACACGTCGCTGGAAAACCTGTTTCCCGACGATCCGGGCACCAGCGAGCGGCTCGGTCCCGACCTGACGGCGCAATGGAAATCGGCTTCCGGCAATGGCGCGAGTTCCTCATCCGAGGGTTTCGACGCCGGCGACATGGCGGCCGCAGCGATCACGCTGCGCGACCATGTCGGCGAACAGGTCGCGCTCGCCTTCGCCGACCCGGCCGCGCGGCTGATCGCCGCCGACCTCGCCGACGGCCTAGACGAGACCGGCTATTTGCGCGCCGACATGGCCGAGATCGCCGCTCGTCTCGGTACCGACGCCGCCGCTGTGGGGAAGGTGCTGGCGGTGTGCCAGACTTTCGAGCCGGCGGGCCTGTTCGCCCGCGACCTTGCCGAATGCCTGTCGCTGCAGCTTGCCGTGCGCGACCGGCTCGATCCGGCGATGAAGGCGCTGATCGCCAATCTCGAACTGCTGGCGCGGCGCGATTTCCACGCATTGAAACGGATCTGCGGCGTCGACGAGGAGGATCTGCTCGACATGCTGGCTGAGATCCGGGCACTCGATCCCCGGCCGGGCATGGCGTTTTCGGGCGGCGCCAGCGATGCGATCGTCGCCGATGTCGAGGTGCGTGCCGCCAATGACGGCAGCTGGACGGTCGAGCTCAATGCCGAAACGCTGCCGCGCGTTTTGGTCGACCATATCTATTTCGCCCAGGTCTCGCCGCAGACGAAGAATCAGGCGGAAAAGGATTTTCTGGCCGAATGCCTGCAGAACGCCAATTGGCTGACGCGCAGCCTCGACCAGCGGGCGAAGACCATCCTCAAGGTCGCTTCGGAAATCGTTCGCCAGCAGGATGCCTTCCTCGTCCATGGCGTGCGCCAGCTGAAACCGCTCAACCTGCGCACGGTGGCCGATGCCATCGGCATGCACGAATCGACGGTCAGCCGGGTCACCGCGAACAAATACATGCTGACGCCGCGCGGCGTGTTCGAGCTTCGCTACTTCTTCACCGCCTCGATCGCGGCGTCGGGCGGCGGCGATGCGCATTCCTCGGAAGCCGTGCGCGACCGCATCAAGCAATTGATCGACGAGGAAAAACCGGTCGACGTGCTTTCAGACGATGCGATCGTCGACATGTTGCGCGAGAGCGGCGTCGATATTGCCAGGCGCACGGTCGCCAAGTACCGGGAAGGCATGAATATTCCCTCCTCGGTGCAGCGCCGGCGCGAGAAACGGGCGCTGGCCAGCGCCGGCCGCTGAGGCCGCCCGATTTTCCACAGGCCCGCACTTCATTGACAAGCCGCGGTGAAGTGGCTAGAAGCCCGCCCGCATGAGACGGGCTAGATGCCTGCATGCGGATGGTCCGTCACGACGTTGGCCTCGGGACGGTCAAAGGGCGGCTTGTGATCAACCGGAAAAGTTCGGATTTAAAATCGGCGCGAGTGACGCCGCAAAGCTTGTGCGCACGGATCACGAGTATAAACTCGGGCCAGTTTGAAGCCTGAGCAAGGAAGGTCAGTTTTCAGATGAATCTGCGCATATCGGGAAAACACATGGATATCGGCGATGCGTTCCGCACACGCATCAACGATCGTGTCGGCGAAGCGATCGGCAAGTATTTCGATCGCGGCTTTGCCGGACACGTCACTGTCATCAAATCGGGCTCGCGCTATTCGGCGGATTGCATGATCAGGCTGGATTCCGGCGCTTCGCTGCAGGCCACCGGCGATGCCCAGGATCCGACGCTTGCCTTCGAGGCGGCGGCGGATCGTCTGGAGACCCGGCTGAGGCGTTACAAGCGCCGGCTGAAATCGCACAATTCGGGCGCCGCCAATGGCGAGCCGACCGACATTGCCTATACGGTGATGGCGCCGCTTGCCGATGACGACGAGGACATTCCGGAGAATTTCGCGCCGGCCATCGTCGCCGAATCAACCATGACGCTGAAGACCATGTCGGTGGCGTCGGCGGTCATCGAGCTCGACACCAAGGACAGCCCGGTCTTCGTCTTCCGCAACGCCGGAAACGACCATCTCAACATCGTCTATCGCCGGCCCGATGGAAACATCGGCTGGATCGACCCGTCCACCACCAAGGTCGCACAAGCGTGACAAGGGTCGCACGGGCGTGACGACAAGGGTCGCACGGTGACGACAAGGGATAAAAGCCGGCCGCACGAGGGGTGAGGACTGGTGACGGTAGGCGAACAAGGGATTTTCAAGCATGGATCTGAGCGATCTTATCAACGTTCCGGCGATATTGCCGGCGTTGAAGGCGAACTCCAAGAAGCAGCTGCTGCAACTGCTGTCCGAACGGGCAGCTGCGATTTCGGGCATTCCGGAGCGGGAAGTGTTCGACACCATCCTGCAGCGTGAGCGGCTGGGCTCGACCGGCGTCGGCAACGGCATCGCCATTCCGCACGGCAAGCTGGCCGGCGTGAAGCGCATCGCCGGGGTTTTCGCCCGGCTGGAGACGCCTGTCGATTTCGAATCGCTGGACGATCAGCCGGTCGATCTGGTGTTTCTGCTGCTGGCGCCGGAAGGGGCGGGCGCCGACCATCTCAAGGCACTGTCGCGCATCGCGCGGGTGCTGCGCGACGCCGACACGGTGGCCAAGATCAGGGGTACGCGCGACGCCGCGGCGATCCACGCGCTGTTGTCGGACACCCAGGCCTCGCACGCGGCCTGATATTTTTATCTGTTTTTACGCAATTCCGGACGGAAAACCGTTACACACTTTTCCTGGAATTGCTTTGAATTGAGACGACCTCAAGGGCCGCCATGGGCGGCCCTTTCCGTTTCAGCCGGAAATTGCTGTCAGTGAATGGCGACCGTGGTCAGGTCGTTTTCCATGGCGCCGGCCAAAGCGCGGTCACGCGCGTCGGAAAGCAGGATCGGCTGGCCATTGGCCGCAAACAGCGCCCACAGTTCCATGCCGGGAGCGATTTCGCCGAGATTCGGGAAACGGCCGAGCAATTCGTCGCTCGAGACCTTTCTGAGATAGGCGACCGAGCCCTCGCCGAGATGGGCGAATTCGCCATTGGTCATGGTGATAGTTTCAGTTCTGGTCATTTCAAAGCCTCCTTGGCGCGAGGACGCCGCTCAAGGCCATCCCGCATGAGAGCCATCGGTAAAGATCAGTCTTTCACCGATATGTTTATTTTCCGTACCAGCCGTTCGGACTCCGGCCGATCGAGGTCGATCGACAAAAGGCCGTTCTTCAGCTCCGCCGCGATCACCCGCATGCCGTCGGCCAGCACGAAACAGCGCTGGAACTGGCGTGCGGCGATGCCGCGATGAAGAAATTCGCGCTCGGTGTCGTCGGTCTGACGGCCGCGCACGACCAGCTGGTTTTCCTCCGTAGTGACATCGAGATCGCTTTCGGCGAAACCGGCGACCGCCAATGTGATGCGCAACCTCTCGGTCTTGCCGTCGGCGCCGCTGAGGCGTTCGATGTTGTAGGGAGGGTAGCTGTCACCGGATTTCGCCAGGCGTTCCAGGGTCTTTTCCATGGCGTCGAAGCCAAGCAGAAGCGGGCTGGAAAAGGGCGTCATTCGGCTCATGTTACACTGTCCTCTCAAGAGCGACATAAAGTGGAAAAACCCAGATGGCATTTTTCCCGATGGTCTTGATATGGTCCGCCCCGCGACCAAGTTCAAGCCGTCAAAAGACCCGCCCAAAAAGACCAGGTCGTGGACTCACAGGAATGATCGACATGGCGCTTGAAACGGCGAGCAGATGCAAGGAGAAGCGCGCAGGTCGGGATTGTCTTCCCCGGTCGAGCGGTTCGACATTGCAGCTCGCGGCCGCTTCGGCGTCATTTGGATGTTTCGATCAGATTCATTCAGGTCCACGGCCTCGCCAAACAAGGAATTGAAATGCCTCAATCACGCAAGATCATCATCGACACGGATCCCGGCCAGGATGATGCCGTCGCCATTTTGCTGGCGCTCGGCAGCGCCGAGCTGGAGATCGTCGGCATCACAGCGGTTGCCGGCAACGTGCCGCTGAAGCTTACCGAAAAGAATGCCCGCAAGATCTGCGAGCTGGCCGGCCGGCCTGACATCAAGGTCTATGCCGGCGCCATCCGGCCCCTGATGCGCGAACTGGTCACCGCCGAGGAAGTGCATGGCAAGACCGGCCTCAACGGACCGCAATTGCCCGAACCGACGATGAAGCTGCAGGACCAATACGCGGTCGATTTCATCGTCGAGACGCTGATGAAGGAAGAAAGCGGCACGATCACGCTTTGCCCGCTCGGCCCGCTGACCAACATTGCGCTGGCGCTGATCCGCGAGCCGCGCATCGCACCGCGCATCAAGGAAATCGTGCTGATGGGCGGCGGCTTCTTCGAAGGCGGCAATGTCACGCCGTCGGCCGAATTCAACATCTATGTCGATCCGCATGCCGCCGATGTCGTGCTCAAATCCGGCATTCCGATCGTGATGATGCCGCTTGACGTCACCCACAAGGCGCTGACCACCGCCAAGCGCACGCAGGCCTTCCGCGCGCTCGGCACCAAGGTCGGCACCGCGACCGCCGAGATGCTGGAATTCTTCGAGCGCTTCGATGAGGAGAAATATGGCACCGATGGCGGGCCGCTGCACGACCCCTGCGTCATCGCCTATCTGTTGAAGCCGGACCTGTTCAAGGGCCGCAACTGCAACGTCAGCGTGGAGACCAATTCGGAACTGACCATGGGCATGACCGTGATCGACTGGTGGGGCGTCACCAAGCGGCCAAAGAACGCCATGGTGATGCGCGACATCGACCATGACGGCTTTTTCGCCTTGCTGGTGGAGCGGCTGGGGCGGCTTTAGGGGGCTTTTTACCTTCTCCCCTTGTGGGAGAAGGTGGCCGAGCGAAGCGAGGTCGGATGAGGGGTGTTCCAGCTTGGCAAAGACGGCGATCCTTCACGCACCCCTCAACCGTCTCGGCGCTGCGCGCCGATCCACCTTCTCCCTCAAGGGGAGAAGGTAAAGGCGGTCTTACTTCGACCGCGAAAACGCCAGCCACAGGCCGCCACCGACCATGAAGCTGCCGCTGATCCTCGACAAAAGCTTGATGCGGCTGGCCGACAGCAGACGCCCGGCGCGGCCGGCGGCCAGTGCATAGGTCGAATCCGACATGGCCGCGAAGATCATGGCGGTGAGACCCATGACGGCGATCTGCAGCGAATAGTTGCCTTGCGGCGAAATGAACTGCGGAAAGAAGGCGCCGAAGAAGATCAGCGTCTTGGGGTTGCTGAGCGCCACCAGCAGGCCCTGCAGGAAGAAGCCGCCACGCGGTTTCCTCGCTGTTCCGTCAGCGTTCAGCGTGCCCTTGGAACGGAACATCTGCACGCCCATCCAGATCAGATAGGCGGCGCCGATCAGCCTGACCCACTCGAACCAGTGGCCCATGCCCGAAATCAGCGTGTTGAGGCCGATGCCGACGATGGCGATCATCACGGCAAGCCCGGCCTGCGTGCCGGCGACGTTGGCGAGACCGGCGCGGGAGCCATGGCGGATGCTGTTGGCGATGATCAGCGTGACCGTCGGACCGGGCACCAAGATGATGACGATGCAAGCGACGACATAGGCAGCGTAGAGTTCGAGCGACATGATTTTTCCCTAGTTGGAGCATGATCTTTTCCGAAAACCGGTTCCCACTTTTCGGGATCATGCTCTAGGAATGCCTGCGATGCGGCGCAGCTGAGGACAATCAATGCATGGCGGCACTGCCGATGCAAGCCGATGCGCGAAGCGCCGCGACACGCCGGTGCATGCGGCTCAGGCGCTGGCGCCGGACTGCCAGGGCAGCGTCGCCTCATAGGCCGCCGCCGCCTTCAGTACGGCAAGGTCGCCGCGTGGCCGGCCGATCAGCTGCATGCCCATCGGCCTACCCTTGTCGTCGAAGCCGACCGGCACGTTGACCGCCGGGCAGCCGCCCAAGGTCGCGAAGGCGGAAACCTGCATCCAGCGGTGGTAGCTGTCCATTGCGCGTCCGGCGACCTCACGGGGCCAATGCGTGCCTATATCGAAGGGGAAGACCTGCGCGGTCGGCAGCGCAATGAGGTCATAGCGGTCGAAGAGCGACAGCAGCGTGCGATGCCAGGACGTACGGATAACCGAAGCCGCGCGGATCTGCGGTGCCGTCAGCCGCATTGCGTTCTCCACCTCCCAGATGGCTTCCGGCTTGAGCAGGCCGCGCTTGGCGGGATCGTCATAGTGGGTTTTGAGCGCGCAGCCGCTGCCGGCCTGGCGCAGCGTCACGAAGGCCTGCCACAGCGCTTCGAAATCGAAATCCGGCAGCAAGGGTTCGGTCAGGAAGGACGCATCCGCAAAGCGGCCTAGTGCTGCCTCGCAAAGTTCAAGAATACCGGATTCGAGCGGCAGATGACCGCCGAGGTCGCCGAGCCAGGCGATGCGGCCACCAGCCGCTGCCGCGCCGAGCCCTTCGAGGAAGGAACCCGGTTTCTCATAGGACAATGGCGCGCGCGGGTGGTAACCCGCCTGCACATCGAGCAGCAGCGCCATGTCACGGACGTTGCGGCCCATCGGCCCATCGACGCCCATCTGCGCATGAAAAACCTCGAAGTCGGGTCCGCCGGGGACAAGCCCCTGTGACGGGCGGAAGCCGTAGACATTGTTCCAGGCGGCCGGATTGCGCAGCGAGCCGCCAAAGTCGCTGCCATCGGCGACGGGCACCATGTCGAGCGCCAGCGCCACCGCCGCGCCGCCGCTCGAGCCGCCGGCGGTCAGGGCCGGATCGAAGGCGTTCAGCGTCGGCCCGAACACGCTGTTGTAGGTGTTGGAGCCAAGCCCGAATTCGGGGACGTTGGTCTTGCCGATGATGATGGCGCCGGCGTTTCGAATGCGCTCGACGAAGAAATCGTCTTCCTGCGGCACGAAATCGGCGAAGATCGGCGAGCCGAGGGAGGTTCTGAGGCCCGTGGTCGAGGCGAGATCCTTGATGGCGATCGGCAGGCCGAAGAGCGGGCCGGCTTCGGCTCGCGCCAGGCTGGCATCGGCCGCATCGGCTTCGCGCAGGATATCGCCGCGGTCGCGCAAGGAGACGATGGCGTTGACCAGCGGGTTGACCGCCTCGATGCGGTCGAGGAATGCCGTCATCACCTCGCGCACGGAAAGTGTCTTCTGGCGGATCGCGGCGGCGAGTTCGACAGCGGACAGGCGGCAGATCTCGCCGGCCGGCGGCACAGCATGTTTCGTTTGAGGGCGCAGCATCTCAACGGGTTTCCTGCAACGCCTGATCGACATCCCTGGCGAGCGGGATTGCCGGCTGGGCGCCAGGCTTCAGGCAGGCCAGCGAGCCGGCCGCGCCGGCGCGCGCCAGCGCCTGTTCGAGCGTGAGACGGGCAGAGAGGCCGGCGGCAAAATAACCGCAGAACGTATCCCCGGCGCCGACCGTGTCGACAGGGCTGATCTTCATTGCCAGAACGGTGAGGAAATCGGTCGGCGTCGCCGCCATCACGCCGTCGCCGCCGAGCGTGACGACGATGGTTCGGCCGGTTTTCGCGGCGAAGTCGCGCATCCGTGCCGCCCGGTCGCGGCCGTTCAGGGCCAGCGCTTCGCCATAGAGGTCGAATTCGGTCTCGTTGGCGACGGCATAGTCTGCCTTGCCGAGAAAGCCGGCTGCCTTGCCCTGGAAAGGGGCTGTGTTGAGCACGGTGATGGCGCCGGCCGCTCTTGCCTGGTCGAGGGCGGCATCGACGGTCGCCAGCGGGATCTCATGTTGCAGCAGCACGACATCGCCCTTTTTCAGGAAGGCTTTGGAGAGATCACCGGGCAGGACGGAGGCGTTGGCGCCCGGCACCACGGCGATGATGTTCTCGCCGTCGTCGCCGACCATGATCAGCGCCGTGCCGGTCGAAGCAAAGGTCTCGGCGACGCCGGACAGGTCGACCATGCCGTCGCGCAGCAATGCCAGCGCCTCGGCAGCGAAGCTGTCCTTGCCGACGGCGCCGACCATACGCACCGAGGCGCCGGCGCGCGCGGCGGCCAGCGCCTGGTTGGCACCCTTGCCGCCAGGCGCGGTGGTGAAGGCCGAGCCGCCTACCGTCTCGCCGGGGCTCGGCAAGCGGTCGACATTGGCGATAAGGTCGAGGTTGATCGAGCCGATGACGATAATCAAGCAAGGCCTCCTGGCAGCGCAAATTCAAAATGTCGGAGCGTCCTTTGTGCGTCCGGGCGAACGCAGGTCGTTCCAATCGCGCGGGAAGCTAACCTGTAAGGCCGCGGCTTGCCAGACCACGCGAATGGTCCAGCTCGATTTGAGGTATCGTGGCTTATTCACAGCGCACGGTGACCGTGCCCTGATAGGTGCCGGCGGGAAAGATACCGCTCGACTTGGTGGCGGTGAGGTCGACCTGCATCGGGTGGGTGCCGTTGACGACCCGCTGCGGCACACTTCCGTTGATGTCGACCCCCGAGCCATCGAGGCGGAAGACCGAAGCGAAGGTCACGTTGGTGCCGCCGCCGCTCGGCGCGGACGAGAATGCGGCAGGCGCCGGCGCCGAAACCGAATAGCAGTCCAGCAAGTTGAGCAAGGAGCACAGCAGGGAGCTTGCCACGATGGTGGCGCTTGCGCTCGATCCGCCGGCCTGTTTGGAACCCAGTATGCTGATGGCGGGATTTGCGGTCATCGTTCCCGATGCCCCGACCATGATGGTGCAAGTGCCGATGATCGCCGCTTGCAGCGGAAGGCAGAAGCCGGCAAGTGCTGCCATTGCAAGCAGCGCGCGGCTATTTCTTCTTCTTTTTCTTGCCATCGCTTCCGGTCCTGATGCTCCAGCCTTCGTTGGCCCATCCGGGTGATGCGGCCGCGGGAGCGCTGGCGGCAACGCTCGCCGTCTGGCCGTCGGCGCCGAGGCCCATTTTGAGGAGCTTCAGCTCCAGTTGCAGGCGCTCGACCTCAAGCTCATAGAGGCGGCTGCAATCGACGCGCTTCGGCGTACGCCCGATCGGGATCACCACCCGACCATAGGTGGCAACGCTGTTGTCCGACTGGCTGTTGCCTCTGATAACGCCGAGATCGACATAGGCGCCGGAGCCGGAGACGGCGGAACGGCAAGTGGTGCCGTCCGCGGCATGGACCTCGTCCTGGCCCTGGGGCAAGGTTACGCCGGGCAGGTTGAAGCCGCTCTCGTTCTGATTGAGGTTGTAGACATCCTCGGCCCCGGCGGGCGAGACATTCGCAAACGCAGCCGCGAGCGCAATCGTCAAGACTTGCGGTGCCCAAAAAACTTTCCGCATATCTGTGCCCTTATCTGCGTCTGTTGATTGGGAAAGGGGATGCTTTCGGTACAGATACGCACTTTACGCTCGGTGGTGCCGTCAAAGGGCACGACCACAAGGACGGGACGGGAAGCCTGGGAAGCCAGTTGGAAGACATTCGGAGAGATCCTGGCGTCTACTGGCTGAAAATCCTGATCGTAGACGTGGATTTCGACCTGGATCTTCCGGTCGTAGGGATTGGCGGGGAAAACGCGGACCGCAAAGACGTCGGTGAAGCTGTTGACCTCGCCGCGCATCGGCGACATCGACTGAGCCTTGGCGGCAATGGGCGCCAATCCGACGGCCAGTGCCGTCGCCAGGATTCGAGCATGTTTCAAGGACCCCTCCTTCGCCACGGCGTCATTCGCAGCGCAGCGTTACCGTTGCCTGATAGTTGCCGTTGGCGAAGCGGTTGCTGCCGCCCTTGGTGCCGGCGAGGTGGACCGAGACGAGATCGGCGCCGGGAGTGCTGATGCTGGTAGCCGAGCCGGTCTCAACGATAGAATGCGCACCAGCGGCGGAGTAGGTCGGCGTCCAGGTCGTCGATGTGCTGTCGGCCGACGGCGCCGTCGTGGTGGTGACCGGATCGACACTGAGCGACACACCTCCGGTCGTCGTCAGCGTCACGGTTCCGGCAGAACCGCCGCTGTTGTGGGAGCTGAGGGACTGGAGATCGGGGCTGACCGTCATCGTGCCGGTGGTGGCAACGACAAGCGTGCAGGTGGGCGCGACCGTGCCATTGAAAATGACATTTTGCGTCGTGGCCAAAGCGGTCTGGTCGATGCTGGCAACCAGCAGAGCTGCGCCGAAGGCGGCGCGAAACAGTGCCATCGAGACCTCCTATCAAGCCGGATCGCCCGAATTAATATGGGTCATCATCACTTTATCGTGGTTAATTTAGAGTTAACTAAAATAACTTCTGAAAATAACAGCTACAGAAACCGGAGGTTGCCTTCGGTTGTAAGAAATAAAACTGAAGCTGAAATCATATTTATATTGGATACATCTGATATCTACATATTTCTTCGGCTGTAATTGGGAAAATCGATATTCACGACACTTGTCCTGCCTCCCAGCCCAGGATGGCGCGCTTGCGGGTCAGGCCCCAGTGATAGCCGGTGAGGTCGCCGGACTTGCCGATCGCGCGGTGGCAGGGAACCACGAAAGAGAGCGGGTTGGCGCCGTTCGCCGCACCGACGGCACGGCTGGCGGACGGCGCGCCGATGCTGGCGGCGATCGAGGAATAGGTGCGGGCCTTGCCCATCGGGATCTTGAGCAGCGCCTCCCAGACGCGAACCTGGAAGTCGGTACCGATCATGACGACATGCAGCGGCTGGTCGGGGCGCCACAGCGCTGGGTCGAAGATGCGCGCGGCATAGGGGCCTGTAGCAGTCATGTCCTCGACATAGATGGCGTTCGGCCAACGGCTGGACATGTCGGCGAAGGCGGCGCGCTCCTCGCCGGGGTCGTTGAAGGCGAGGCCGGCAAGCCCGCGGTCGGTGGCCATGATGAGGGCGGTGCCGAAGGGCGAGGAATGGTAGCCGTAGCGGATGGTGAGCCCGGCGCCGCGCGTCTTGTAGTCGCCCGGCGACATCGCCTCATGGGTGACGAACAGGTCATGCAGCCGGCCCGGGCCGGACATGCCCAGTTCGAACGATGTTTCGAGCAGCGGCATGCCGGAATCGAGCAGTCTGCGCGCATGATCCAGTGTCACCGCCTGCAGGAAAGCCTTGGGCGACAGGCCGGCCCAGCGGGTGAAGAGTTTTTGCAGGCCGGTCGGCGTCTCGCCGACCTCCTCCGCCAGCTCTTCGAGGGAAGGCTGGTCGCGGTAGTCGAGGCTGATCTTCTCGATGGCACGGCGCACGATTTCATAGTCGCTGCCTTGCGGCGTGATGTCCTTTTTGAGGACTGCTGTGTGTGTGCTCATGGAACTGTCTCCTTGAGCCGGAATATCGCCCCTTGGGGCGTCGATCGCCACCCGAAACTTGCCTTCTTGCGGCGCATACCCAGATAGACACGGGATTCGTGTCCAGGAGTCGCTCATGGCTGGCGAAAAAGTAAATCTCACCGGGGCAAAAGAGACCTTGCTGATGACGCTCTACGGCAAGGCGCTGGAGAGCCGGTTGCCGGATTCGCTGCTCGGGGATCATTTCGCCGACGAGGCGGTTCGCAAGATCGACTATGATTTCTCCAGGCTCAAGGTCGACGACAATCTTGGCGTCGGCCTGGCGATCAGGGCAAAGACGCTGGACGTCCGCGTTGAGGATTTTCTCGCCAGAACTCCTGACGCCATCGTGCTGCATCTCGGTTGCGGGCTCGATACGCGCATCTTACGTGTCGATCCAACACCGGGCGTGGACTGGTTCGATGTCGACTACCCCGAGGTGATCGAGCTCAGGCGCAAGCTTTACCCGTCCCGGGAGCATTATCATCTGGTGGCTTCGTCGGTGACCGAGCCGGATTGGCTGGCTGAGGTGCCCCGCAATCGCCCGGCGATCGTGGTGGCGGAAGGGCTGACGCCCTATCTCCCTGCCGACGAAGGGCCACGCCTGTTTGCGCGGCTTGTCTCGCATCTTGCCAGCGGTGAGCTGGTGTTCGACGCCTACAGCCGTTTCGGCCTGAAGCTGCTTCGCCTCAATCCGACCATCAAGGCGACGGGCGCCGAGGTCCACTGGGCGATCGACGATCCGCATGAGCTGGAGCGAGCCGTTCCGAAGCTGCGATTCGTCGAGGACATCTCGGCATACAAGCCTGAACACGCCGCCCGCATGGGCTGGTTCGCGAAACTGTTCGTTCGCCTGTGGAGACACATTCCCGCATTGCGCAAAGTCGGCAGGCTTTTGCGCTACCGCTTCTAGAATCAGCGCGTCTTGGCGGTCGCCAGCGCTCGTGAAAAAGCCGTGGCAAAGCTCTCTCGGGAGTCTGGGTCCAGGAAAGATCCGATCGGCACGGTCTGGCCTTGCCCTTCAACCGTCATCCTGGTGATGCCGATCTCGGCGTGACGGGCGACCGAAAACCGCGCCCAGAACGGATTGAAGCGATGCGCTTCCGATTTACCGGATGGCGCCGTCTTGCGGATGTCGAGGCTGGTGCGCGAGACCGAGACTTCCTCGCGTGCGCGGGCGGCTCGGTAGTTGACGCGAAAGGCGATGTAGACGCCGACCACATCGAGGCCGAAGAAGCCGAACACCGGCCAGGCGCCGCGCGACAGGAAAAACGCGCCTGGCACCAGCCAGCCGAACAGCAGAGCCCCCATCAGGATGAAGAAGCCTGTCCGGCCCAGCGACCGGTGCGGGGTCAGTAGCGCCTGAAAGAATGGCTCGTCGGCCTGAAACGAGGCGTTTGTGTCGCTCATGGCGGGACATTATAGGAGGGAAATGGCGAGCCCCAAGTCCAAAGAGTCTTCGATGCCCAAAAAAGAACTGTTGCCCGGACGACGCGATGGGTCGAACGCGAAGCCGCGCCCGCGGCCGGTGCGACGCATTTCGCGCTACAGCCCGGCCGAAGTGCACGAGATTTTCCGGCGCTTTTCCGTCCAGCGGCCCGAACCGAAGGGCGAGCTTGAACATGTCAACGCCTTCACCTTGCTGGTCGCGGTGGTGCTGTCGGCGCAAGCCACGGACGCCGGCGTCAACAAGGCGACGCGGGCGCTGTTCAAGGTCGCCGACACGCCGCAGAAGATGCTGGCGCTGGGCGAAGCCAAGGTCGGCGACTACATCAGAACCATCGGGCTCTGGCGCAACAAGGCCAAGAACGTGATTGCGCTGTCGCAAGCGCTGATCCGCGACCATGGCGGCGAGGTGCCCGACGACCGCGATGAATTGGTCAAGCTGCCGGGCGTCGGGCGCAAGACCGCCAATGTCGTGCTCAACATGGCCTTCGGCCAGCACACGATGGCGGTCGACACGCACATTCTCCGCATTGGCAACCGGCTTGGGTTGGCGCCCGGCAAGACACCGGAACAGGTCGAGCAGGGGCTGCTCAAGATCATCCCGGACGAATATATGCGCCACGCGCATCACTGGCTGATCCTGCACGGCCGCTATGTCTGCAAGGCGCGCAAGCCGGATTGCACGGCCTGCGTCATCGCCGACATCTGCAAGGCGCAGGAGAAGACAACCGATGTGCCGGCACCGCTGGTGCCGATCGCTCCTCTTGAAATGGCTTCGGCGGTAGATCAGTAGCCGTAGCCGCGCGCCATCGCCGCCGCGAAGACCGGGATCAGCAGGAAGATGGAAGCCTCGGCGCGGATGTAAGTCTTCACGGACGCAAGCTCGGTCGCCGGCACCAGGAACGAGGGATTGGCGCTTGCCTGCCTGTTCCAGGAAATGAAGCGGACGGTCGGGATGATCGACAGCAGGCCGACCACGCCAAACGCCGCCATCTTGGCCCAGAACACCCAGTTGTAGACGTAGAATTCCCAGCCCTTGAGGCCATAGAAGATGCGGCCGATGCCGACGATGATGATCAGCGCGGCGATGATGCCGTAGTGGCGATCGATGCCGGCGAGCCGCTTGAGCGTCGGGGCGGCCAGATCGCCGCGGATCAGCACGAATTCGGCGCCGATGATCCCCGCCAGCGAAAACACCAGCACATGATGGAAGATCGCCAGCACAAGATCGGTGGTGTCCATGCTTTTTCCCTTGGGTTTGATGGCGCGCCGGCCCGCGCCTGAAAAAAGGGTCGCGCCGGCAGGTGTTGAATCAGCCTGTGGTGAAAGTAACACCGTCGCGCAAGATTCCCATAGCGGCGCCTGGATGATCGGCCGCGTTGCCCTGGCCCTTGCACCAGACCGGCGATTTGCTAAGCGCTGACCATCCGGGCGAGGCAGATCCATGAACAATTCACCAGCGACCAGCGCTCCTGTCATCGAGACGAAGCGAACCATCCTGCGGGCACACCGGATGGGCGATTTCGACGCCTATGCCACGATGTGGACCAATCCCGTCGTCACCCGTTTCATCGGCGGCAAGCCGCGCACGCGCGAAGAGAGCTGGATGCGCTTCCTGCGTCACGCCGGCCTGTGGTCGCTGCTCGGCTACGGTTTCTGGGCGATCGAGGAGAAGGCGACGGGCCGTTTCATCGGCGAGGCCGGCTTTCACGATCTCAAGCGCGATATGGAGCCGTCGATCGAAGGCATTCCCGAGGCCGGCTGGGCGCTGGTTCCGGCCGTGCACGGGGCGGGCTTCGCCACCGAGGTGGTCGGCCGCGTGCTCGCATGGGGCGAAGAGACGTTCGGGCGGGAGAAGACCGTCTGCATCATCGATCCGGAAAACACCGCTTCGCTGAGGGTTGCCGCGAAGTGCGGTTACCGGGAAGTGGTGCAGACCACCTATCACGACGCCCCGACCATCCTGCTGGCGCGGTGACCCTAACCGGCGTCATCGACTGGACATATCCGCTCTGCTAGCATCGATTGGTGCGAAGGGGGGACGATCGATGCGTGCATTCAAGACGATAGCCATCAAGTTTTTCTGGGCGATGCTGGTGCTCATGCTGGCCGGACGGCTGGCGGCAGCCGACGCGACTGTGCCCACCGCCGATATCGAGGGCGCCGCCGACAACCATCTCGCCAAGCGCTACGAAGGCTCGTTCATCGTCTCCTATGGGAAATTGGCCTTTACGGACTTCAGCGTGCCGCTGTCGCCGCTGAAGCCGAGCGCCGACCCGGACGCGCGCGATGCGATGAACAACCGTGTCTTCGCACCCGACAAGAAGGCCGAGGTCGAGGGCGCTTTGACCCGCATCGCCTATGTGCTGCCGGCCGAGCGCTCGCCGCTCGAAGTGCTGCGCAACTATCAGGATGTGATCGAGGCGGCCGGCGGCGAAACCTTGTTCGAATGCAAGAAGGAGGAATGCGGTGGCGCCGCTGACCGCTCGTCGAGCGGCGGCGGCGGCGACATGAGCCTGACGATGTATTCCTTCCATGAGAGCGATCTGAAGGACGCGGCATTCTCCAATGGCGCCTGCGCGCAGACCTCCGGCATCAACGACCAGCGCTATTTCTCGGCCAAGGTGCCGCAGGACGGCGGCGACGCCTATGTGACCGTGCAGACCTATTCGATGACCGACGATCTCTACTGCAAGGAGCTTAACGGCCGCACCGTTGCCATCGTCCAGGTGCTGGAACCCAAGGCGCGCGACAAGAAGATGGTGGTCGTCGAGGCGGCCAAGATGGCGGATTCGCTCTCCGCCACCGGCAGCATTTCGCTCTACGGCATCTTCTTCGACACCGACAAGGCCGACATCAAGCCGGAGTCGGAACCAACACTGAAGGAAATTTCGATGCTGCTGGCCAACGACCCGAAGATGGCCGTCATCGTCGTCGGCCACACCGACAATCAGGGCGCCTTCGACTACAATCTCGACCTGTCGTCGCGACGGGCGCAAGCGGTCAAGGCGGCACTTGTGTCGAAATACGGCATCGACGGGGCGCGGCTGACCGCAGCCGGCGCCGGCATGATGGCGCCTGTCGCCAGCAATGACGATGACGCGGGCCGCGCCAAGAATCGCCGTGTGGTTCTGGTCAAGTTGAACTGAGCGAGCCTTCCCGACGAGGACGCATTCTACGACACGGCATCCGCCGCGAGGCTTGCCTGCTCGAGCATGGAGGCGTCCTCGCCGAAGGCGCGGGTGGCGCGGGCCGCCGCCTCGAGCAGCGGACGCTTCATGCGCTGGAGAAATGCCGCGTCGACGCGCGTGCTGGGTCCGGCCAGCGTCAGGGCGCCGAGCAGGACGCGCCCCGGCCCGAACACCGGCGCCGACACGCCCGCCGTGTCGGGATCGCGGTCGCCGATGGCGAGACAGTTGCAGGTCTTGCGGATGGTCTCGTAGGGTTCGCCCTGCTGGCCTGAAAACGCCGCAAGCACGCGACCGCCCGAGCCGACCAGCAAGGGCAGGACGTCGCCTTCGCGTATCGTGTAGCGGATCGCGTGCTTGGATTCGACGCGGTAGAGACAGGTGCGGACGTCGCCCGAGCGAACATAGAAGGCAACGCTTTCCCAGCTTCGTTCGGAAAGGTCGCGCATGATCGGCAACAGGATATCGATCGCCACCACCGAACGCTGATAGAGCGCACCGAGGCGAAATGTGGCAGGTCCGACGCGGTAGCGCCCGTCGTCGAGGCGCTCGAGCAATCGTCCGCGCAACAGGGAATTCGCCAGCCGCAGGATGGTGCTCTTGTAGAGGCCGGTGCGCGCCGCGATTTCGGCCAGGCTGAGCGACCGGTCGGCCGTGGTGAAGGCATCGAGGATGGCGATTGCCCGATCAAGTGCTGCAACACCTTCGGCCGATGCGCGCCGGATTTCCGATTTGCTTGGTGAGTCCATTGCGGTTCCAATTCGAAGAAGGCCGAGCCGAGCGACTGTGTCGCGCCACCAATACGTTCTGTCTAGTAGAATATCGTTTCCGTTGACAGAACTCCGTAACATCTGCTTGAACTTGATTACGGGTCTGGATGCAGGCGCGTTTTGGCAGGCACCGGAGGAGGTGTCGTGATCTGGAGGAATCCCATGCTGAACAGACGCAGATTTTTGATGAGCACCGCAGCCGCGGGCGCCGCCGGGCTGGTGGCGTCGCATCTCTCTCCAGCTTTCGCCGAGGGTGCACCCCAGATCCAGATTTTCGTACCGGCGGCACCAGGCGGCGGCTGGGACCAGACGGGGCGCACCATCGACCAGGTGCTGCGCAGTGAAAAACTGATCTCCGGCTCGCAGATCACCAATGTCGGCGGCGCCGGCGGCACTGTCGGCTTGCCGCAGTTCATCAGCCAGTGGAACGGCAAGGGCAATACGCTGATGGTTGCCGGCATGGTCATGGTTGGCGCCATCATCGCCAACAAATCCGCCAACAACCTCACCGAAGTCACGCCCATCGCCCGCCTTACGGGCGAGTTCGAGGCGCTGGTGGTGCCGGCGGACTCGCCGTTCAAGACGGCCGCCGATTTCGTCGCCGCGCTGAAGGCCGATCCGACAAAGGTTCCTGTCGCTGGCGGCTCGGCCGGCGGTTCGGACCACATTCTGTTCGGCTTGATTGCCAAGACCGTCGGCGTGCCGGCAACCAACCTTTCCTATGTGCCGTTCGCCGGCGGCGGCGAGGCGCTGTCGGCGCTGCTCGGCAACCAGGTCGCGGCCGGCATCTCCGGCTTTGGCGAGTTCTCCGAGCAGATCAAGGCGGGTGCGCTCAGGCTGCTCGCCATCTCGGCTGACAAGCGCCAGGACGGCATCGACGCGCCGACGATGAGGGAAGCCGGCATCGATGTCGAGCTGTTCAACTGGCGCGGTGTCTTCGCACCGCCCGGCGTTTCCGACGCCGACAAGGCGGCGATGGTCACAATGATCGAGACCATGGCCAAGAGCGATGCATGGGCAACCGAGTGCAAAAACCGCAACTGGACGCCCATCCTTTTGACTGGCGACGACTACGCAAAATTCCTCACCGAGGACACGGCCCGCATCACCGCGATCCTCAAGGATCTCGGCCTCGCCTGATGTCTTCAGGGGGCGGTTAGAGTGCCGCCCCCTTCCCATTTCGCCTGCCGCATGGACATATCATGCGGCGAAACTGCGGATGCGGCCGGCTGGAGGATGCCGGCCACCTTGGGAGGACACCGATGAGCACCAGCGACCAGCAGGCGGCGCCCCCGCGCCTTGCCGTGCCCGAATTGTTGATCGGCGTCGGGCTTCTGGCCTGCGCCGGGGCTGTAGCCTGGCAGACCCTGGCGATCCCGGTGTCGCCGCTCTATTCCAAGGTCGGGCCGACCGTCTTTCCCTATATCACCATGACCGGCATGATCGTGCTTTCGCTGCTGCTCATCCTCGCCGCGCTGCGCGGCGGCTGGCAGCCGGAGGAAGAAAAGGAAACGCCGACCGACTGGAAGGCGATGGGCATCGTCGTTGCCGGGCTGGTGGCGAACCTGGTGCTGATCCAGCCGCTCGGCTTCACCGCCGCCTCGGTCGTTATGTTCGTGCTCGTCTGCTACGGCTTCGGCAGCAAGAATACGCTGCGCGATGCGCTGCTCGGTCTGATCCTGGCGCTTGCCGCCTATTTCGGCTTTGCCAGGGCGCTTGGAGTCAACATCGGCGCCGGCTTCATCGAAAACCAGCTGAACACGGTGATCGATGCGATCATCGGCGCGTTGAGGGGCTGACGCCATGGAAACGCTCGGTCATCTCGCACATGGATTTTCCGTCGCCTTCACGCCGGTGAACCTGATGTGGTGCCTGCTCGGCACCACGCTCGGCACCGCCATCGGCGTGCTGCCCGGCCTCGGGCCGGCGCTGACCATCGCGCTGCTGCTGCCGATCACCTACCAGGTGGCGCCGGAAGCGTCCTTCATCCTGTTTGCCGGCATCTACTACGGCGCCATGTATGGTGGTTCGACGACGTCGATCCTGCTCAACACGCCCGGCGAAAGCGCCACCATCGTCACCGCGCTGGAAGGCAACAGGATGGCGCGGTCCGGCCGTGGCGGTGCAGCCCTCGCCACCTCGGCGATCGGCTCGTTCGTCGCCGGCACGATCGGCACGATGGGCGTCGCCTTTCTGGCGCCGGTGGTGGTCAAGTTCGCGCTGGCCTTCGGCCCGGCCGAATATTTCTCGCTGATGGTGCTGGCCTTCATCACGGTTTCGGCGGTGCTGGGCTCCTCGTCCGTGCGTGGCCTGACCAGCCTGTTCGCCGGCTTCGTCATCGGCATGATCGGCGTCGACCTGCAGACCGGCCAGCCGCGCTTCACCTTCGGCACGAACGAACTGCTCGACGGCGTCGATGTCATCATCGCCGCCGTTGGCCTGTTTGCCGTCGGCGAGACGCTCTACATGGCCTCGCGCCGCTATGCCGGCAAGGACGAGATCGTGCCGCTGAAGGGCTCGCTCTACATGACTGCGGCCGAGTGGGGGCGTTCGTGGAAACCCTGGCTGCGCGGCGCTGCTATCGGCTTCCCGATCGGCGCCATGCCGGCCGGCGGCGCCGAAATCCCGACCTTCCTGTCCTATGCGATCGAAAAGAAGCTGTCGAAGCACAAGGAGGAGTTCGGCACGGTCGGCGCCATCGAGGGCGTCGCCGGTCCCGAGGCGGCCAACAATGCGTCCGCGGCCGGCGTGCTGGTGCCGATGCTGACGCTTGGCCTGCCGACCTCGGCGACGGCGGCAATCATGCTGTCGGCGTTCCAGAGCTACGGCATCAATCCCGGGCCGCTGCTTCTGACGACCCAGGGCGACCTCGTCTGGGGGTTGATCGCCAGCCTGTTCATTGCCAACGTCATCCTCGTCATCCTCAACCTGCCGCTGATCGGGCTGTGGGTGCGGCTGCTGAAAATCCCGGCGCCGCAGCTCTACGCCGGCATCCTGGTGTTCGCCACGGTCGGCACCTATGGCATTTCGCAATCGCCCATCGACCTCGTCATCCTCTACCTGCTGGGGGCGGCCGGCTTCCTGATGCGGCGCTTCGATTTCCCGACCGCGCCCGTCATCATCGGCATGATCCTGGGGCCACTCGCAGAAACCCAGTTTCGCCGGGCGATGACCATCTCGAATGGCGACTGGTCGGTGTTTTACACCCACAAGCTGTCGCTCACGCTGCTGACGCTCGCCTTCATCGGCCTCGCCGGCCCGCATATCTGGGCCTTCATCGAGCATCGGCGCCGGCGCGGACCGGAGCATGTGCCCGGCGATGCCTGATCGATCCCTGATGCCATGACAGAACTGCTTTCCGGTATCCGCGTCCTCGACCTGACCAACGTCCTGGCCGGCCCCTATTGCGCCTATCAGCTGGCGCTGCTCGGCGCCGACGTCATCAAGGTCGAGGCACCGCAAGGCGGCGACCTGGCACGCCAGCTCGGCGGCTCACCAAAGCTCAACAGCGCCGGCATGGGCGCCTCGTTCCTGGCGCAGAACGCCGGCAAACGATCGGTGGTGCTCGACCTCAAGAAGCAAGCGGATCGCGAGCGCTTCCTCGATCTGGTCGCCAGCGCCGATGCGCTGGTGGAGAATTTCCGCCCGGGCGTGATGGATCGGCTCGGCCTTGGCTACGAGGCGCTGAAGGCGGTCCGTCCCGGCCTCGTCTATTGCGCGATATCGGGTTTCGGCCAGACCGGGCCGATGCGCGACAATCCCGCCTATGACCAGATCATCCAGGGCCTGTCGGGGATCATGAGCATCACCGGTACGCCGGAGACGGCGCCGCTGCGTGTCGGCTATCCCGTCGCCGACACGCTTGGCGGACTGGTCGGCGCGTTCGCCATCGCCTCGGCGCTGGTGCGGCAGAAGACGAGCGGCGAGGGCGCTTTTCTCGACGTCTCGATGCTCGAATGCACGCTTTCCGCGCTTGGCTGGCCGGTCTCCAACTACCTGACCGCAGGTGTCGATCCCCAGCCGATGGGCAATGAGAACATGACCGCGGCACCCTCCGGCGCCTTTCGCACCGGCGACGGGCTCATCAACATCGCCGCCAACAAGCAGGAGCAGTTCGTGACGCTGTGCCGGCTGATCGGCCGGCCGGACCTGGCCGGGGACGCCCGCTTTGCCGAGCGCGAGACGCGCAAGCGCAACCGTGCGGCGCTGAAAGTCGAGATCGAGGACGCCCTGGCGGGCGCCCCGGCGGCGGCCTGGGAAGAGACGCTCAATCGTGCCGGCGTGCCCGCCGGCAGGGTGCTGACGATCCCGCAAGTGCTCGCCGAGCCGCAAGTCCTCGAACGCCAGGTGACCACCAATTTTGACGATGTGGCTGGCATGGACAAGCCGCTGACCGTTCTGCGCGGCGGCTTCATGGTCGACGGCGTGGCACCCTTGCCGACGAAGCCGCCGCCGGCGCTCGGCGAGCATATGGGCGAGGTGTTCGCGGACCTGCCGTCCCGCGCCAAGGCAAAGGCACGGGCATGAGTGGCACGGAGAAGAAGACTGGCCGTGAGCGCGGCGAGGAATGGTGGCAGACCGATATCATCGAGATGCACCCTGGTGTCATCCGGCTGCGCGGCTACGAGATCCAGGATCTGATCGGCCGCGTCAGCTTCCCGGCGATGATCTGGCTGATGCTGCGTGGCGAGCTTCCCAGCGAGGACCAGGCGGCACTGCTCGGTATTGCGCTGGGGGCGGCAGTCGACCACGGGCCTCAGGCGCCGTCGATCGCCATCGCGCGCATGGCGGCAACCTGCGGCGTCGGCATCAACAGCGCCATGGCCTCGGCCATCAACGTTCTCGGCGACGTGCATGGCGGCGCCGGCGAACAGGCGCTTTCCTTCTACGGTGACATTGCCGTGGCGATCGATGCCGGGATGATGCTGAATGAAGCGGTCTCGGCACGGCTCGACCGGTTCTTCGCCGAGGAGAAGGGCTATGTGCCGGGGCTCGGACACCGCTTCCATCCCGTCGACCCGCGCGCGCCGCGGCTGCTGGAACTGACCCGCGAATTTGCCGCGCGCGGTGTCGTCAATGGACGTTTCGCCGACATCGCCGAGGCGATCGAGACGGAAATCGCGCGGCGCAAAGGGAAAAAGATACCGCTCAACATCGATGGCGCCACCGCCGTCATCTATGGCGAACTCGGCTTTCCGCCGCCGCTGACGCGCGGGCTTTTCGTGCTGTCGCGCTCGGTCGGCATCCTGGCGCATGCCTGGGAGCAGTCGCAGCAGGCCGAGCGAAACAAGGGGCCGCTGCCGCGCGAGTGGTTGTGGGCCTATACCGGCACTCCGGTACGGCCGTTTTCTGGAGGCGATGACACCGGCGACTGAGGCTTTATGCTTGGTCGTCTGGCACAGGCTGAGGAAGCTTCAGCGTCTTCACCAGCGTCGAAAGGTCGGGCTCATCGATGAGCATGGCCGCGTCGGCCGGCGCCAGCCACGCCCGCTGGCGTCGTTTGGATTCCTGCCAGTCGGCCAGTTCCTCCGTCACTTCAAGCAGATAGACGATGACGTCGACGCGGACAAAGCGATTGGCCAGCCGCTTCCAGTAGGAATAGGTGCCCGCCGGCTGCTTCAGCGTCTTGCCGAGCACGCCGGCTTCCTCCTGCGCCTCGATGGTGGCTGCCTTGCGTCCGCTCTTGCCCTTCATCGGCCAGCCCTTGGGGACGATGAAGCGTCTGGTGGTTCGCGACGTGACCAGCATCACCTCGATGTCGCCGCGCGCGTTCAGCCGAAAGGGAATAGCCGCCACCTGGCGGATGCTCTCGCCCTTCTTTGCCTTGCGTACGGCCTTTTTCTTCGTGGCTGCCATTCGTCAATCCAGTCGATGCAATGCCGCATAGCGCGACAAGGCATCGTTGCAAAACCAAAACTTTCGCACGTGCTGAAAGGCACCCGCAATACATAAGTCGGCTAAATAAATGAAAAACGCCTGGATGTCAGCGGCAATTGCTCACGGCGGTGGTGCCGATTATCTGCGTCTGGCAGCTTGGCCTGAGTTGCTGCACGACAGGCGGCGGTTGCGGAACGATCTGACGGTCCTGGGCACGATACTGCTGCTGTTGCTGCTGGTATTGCTGCCGCTGCACCCTGTTTTGCAGGATTTGCAGGTCGTTCTGCCGGATCAGCGCGTTGTTGCCGGTGTCGAAATTGAGGGCCTGCGCGGAGGCGGGCAGGCAAGCGCCCACCAGCATTGCCGTGGCCAGCATCGCCGATGTGAAGATCGTTGATGGTCGAAGCGCCGACATCCGCTCATTCCCGCGCAAAAAACACCGTGCATTGATATAGGGCTTTTGCGCGACGATGCCATGGCCAGGGCGTCGATCGTCGTGAAGTCGATCTACTTACCCGCCGAAGGCCGCTTCGCGGCGGCGGAGAATCTGCCTGGCAACCCCGCATTGTACTTGACGGAGGCCGTCGATTCGCCGCTCTATCGGGTCGACGCTGGCCTTGAGCTGAATGGCGTCAATGGCGTCGGCATGTCCGTCAGGTATAATGGCGCCTTCGGCGAAACGGTTGAACAGAACGCTATCAGCGCGTCTCTCGAGGTCAGCTTCTAGCTGGCCCGAGGCGGAGCCGGGCGGGAGGGGTCTTGATGAGGAAGTACGCGTATTTGGTGGCGGTGCTGGGTGTTGCCTGCACCGTCGGCATGCCGGCCGTGGCAGCGCAAACCAAAAGTGACAAGGTGGCGGCGCCGGCCGCCGCCGATGCGCCGCAGCTGCCTGGGGGCGCGTCGGCACTGTCCGAAACCCATGGCGATTGGACGGTCAATTGCCAGATATCGGGCACGACCAAGACCTGCAGCCTGTCGCATCAGCAATTCAACAAGCAAAGCAATCAGCGCCTGCTGGCGATCGAGTTGTCGAGCAAGACCGGCGACGATGCCACGGGAACGCTGGCGCTGCCGTTCGGGCTGGCGCTGGCCAAGGGGGTCAGCCTGACCATCGACGATCAGAAGCTGGATGGCAGCCTGGCATTCAACACCTGCCAGGTCGTCGGCTGTCTGGTGCCGGTGGCGTTCGATGCGACTGTCACGCCGCTGCTGAAATCAGGCACCACCCTGAAGATCGACGCCTTCGCGGCCGACACCGGACAAGCGGTGAGCTTTTCCATTCCGCTCAACGGCTTCGCCGGCGCGCTTGCCCGGACCGCGGAGCTTTTGACCAATTGATGTAGAGCCGCAGGACTTAAGGCGCGCCGCCTGAATGCCATCTCGCGGCAGGGCGGTGCGCCGCTGCCGCAGAACGTGGCGGGCGGGACGTCTTTGCGCCGGCTCAAACGACGATCGTTTTGAGCCGTTCGGCGATCAGGGCGGCGAGCCGAGCCGCCACTTCGTCCTTGCTCATCTCGGGCCATTCCTCGACACCGGCCTTGGACACGATCCGCACCCGGTTGCGATCGCCGCCCATCACGCCCGAAGGACCGACGCCGCTTTCCTGCGACACGTCGTTGGCGACGATGAGATCGGCGCCCTTCTTTCTGAGTTTTGCCTCGGCGTTGCGCAAAAGGTCCTGTGTCTCGGCGGCGAAGCCGATAACCAGGCCGGGTCGCTGGCTGTGATGGCCGACGCCGGCGAGGATGTCGGGATTCTCCACCATGCGCAGCATCGGCGGCCCTTCGCCCGCGACCTTCTTGATCTTCTCATCGGCCGAGTTCTCCGTGCGCCAGTCGGCAACGGCGGCGACGAACACTGCCGCGTCGGCGGGCAGGAGCTGTTCCACCGCATCGCGCATCTCTTGCGCACGTTCGACATGGATGGTCTGCACGCCTGCCGGATCGGCGATGCCGACAGGGCCGGAAACGAGGTACACATCCGCACCGAGCCTGGCCAATGCTGCCGCGATGGCATGGCCCTGCTTGCCGGACGAACGGTTGGCGATGTAGCGCACCGGGTCGATCGGCTCATGCGTCGGGCCGGAGGTGACGATGATCTTGCGCCCCGACAGCGGCTTGGGGCCGACATCGAGCAGCGCCTCAATCGCGGCGACGATCTCCAGCGGTTCGGCCATGCGGCCTTCGCCCGCCTCGTTGCTTTCGGCCATCTCACCCCTGGCCGGACCGACAAAGGCGATGCCGTCCTTTTGCAGTGTCGCGCGGTTGCGGCGGGTGGCCGGATGCGCCCACATCCTGGGGTTCATGGCCGGCGCCATCAACACCGGCTTGTCGGTGGCGATGAGTACGGTGGAGGCGAGATCGTTGGCGTGGCCATTGGCAAGCTTGGCCATCAGGTCGGTGGTGGCGGGCGCCACCACCAGCAGGTCGGCCTCGCGCGACAGCCTGATATGGCCGACATCGTGCTCGTCATTGCGGTCGAACAGTTCGGTAAAGACATGGTCGGCGGAGAGCGCGCCAACCGACAGGGTTGTGACGAATTCCTGCGCGGCCGATGTCATGACCACCCGAACCGCAGCCCCGCGCTCGCGCAGCCGGCGGATCAGATCGAGCGCCTTGTAGGCGGCGATGCCGCCGCCAATGATGAACAGGATGCGCTTGCCGGAGAGGCCGCGCGGCATGATTTTCCCCGCGGTAACCGGGGCGGCCAGGCCGCGCGCGCTCGCCAGTTCGCGCAAGGTCTGTTCGATCTGATCGATGCGGCCGGCCGAACCAAGCTGGCCTTCGACGGCAGCACGGATCATCACTCGCGCCTGCTCTTCCATCGAGCGGTCGTTCTCCGCAGCGAGCTGGCGCAGCAGATCCTTGACCTCGTTGTCAAGATTGCGAATGGTGATGCTGGCCATATGATTGCACTCTGCTCAACACTGCCGAATGCAATGATAGCAATGCAATCACTTTGGGACAAGCCGTTCTTGGCAGACCGCTAGATGATCTTCCAGGCGATATAGACGAGCGTCAGCGCGATCACCCACAGTGCCAGGCGGCCAGAGCGGCTGTAACGCGCCTCGGCCTTGCCGATGGCGCGCGCGGTTGTCTCGTCGAAGCGCAGGCCGTGCTCGGCCATCAGGTCGATCTCGCGTGACAGCCGGTCGGTGCGCGCCGCAAGCTCGGGCACCTGGCGGGCCAGCGTCAGCAGCGCCTTGGCGCCGTCGCGCGCATCGATCATCATACCCTGCGGGCCAAGGTTGCCGGCGATCCAGCCGCCAACCACCGGTTCGGCCGTCTTCCACATGTTGAAGGCCGGATCGAGTGTGCGCGCCACGCCCTCGACCACCACCATGGTCTTCTGCAGCAGGATCAGTTCGGGCCGCGTCGCCATGTCGAAGAGTTCGGTCACCTCGAACAGCAGCGTCAAAAGCTTGGCCATCGAAATGGTTTCGGCCGGCTGGCCATGGATCGGCTCACCGATCGCGCGGATCGCTTGCGCGAAAGCCGCGACATTGTGCTGACGCGGCACGTAGCCGGCCTCGAAATGCACCTCGGCGACGCGCAGATAGTCGCGCGTGATGAAGCCGTAGAGGATTTCGGCGAGGAAGCGGCGCTCCTTCTTGCCGAGACGTCCGGCAATGCCGAGATCGACGGCGACGATGGTGCCGTTTGCCTCGACGAAGAGGTTGCCCGGATGCATGTCGGCATGGAAGAAGCCGTCGCGCAGCGTATGGCGCAGGAACGACTGGATGAGATTGGTGGCGATCGCCTTCAAATCGTGGCCGGCGGCGTCGAGACCGGCAATGTCGTTCATCTTGACGCCGTCGACCCACTCCATGGTCAGCACGTCGCGGCCGGTGCGCTCCCAGTCGACGGATGGCACGCGAAAGCCGGGATCGTCCTTGGTGTTCTCACCAAGCTCAGAGAGCGCGGCCGCCTCGAGCCGCAGATCCATCTCGATCCTGGTGGTCTGCGCCAGGGTCTCGGTCACTTCGACCGGTCGCAGCCGGCGTGACGACGGGATGTATTTTTCCTGCAGGCGAGCGGCGAGGAAATAGCTTTCGAGATCATGGAAGAAGCGGCGGCGTACGCCCGGCCGGATGACTTTTACCGCCACCTTGGTGGCTGCGCCGTCATGGATGGTGTCGGCGGCATGGACCTGGGCGATCGAGGCGGCGGCGACCGGATCGCCGAATTGCGCGTAGAGATCGCCGACCTTGCGCCCAAGCGAAGCCTCGATAGCCGCGATGGCTTCGGCCTTCGGAAAGGTGTGCATCTTGTCCTGCAACATAGCGAGATCGAGCGCCATGTCGTTGCCGACCACGTCGGGCCGCGTCGCCAGGAACTGGCCGAGCTTGACGTAGGATGGACCGAGCCGGACGACCGCTTTGGCCAGCCGGTCGCTGCGCTCATAGGCAAGCGCGCGGCGACGGGTGAACAATCGCGCCAGCCGCCAGCCGAACTTCGGCAGGCCGGACAGCTCCTCGCCCGGCAAGGCGGCGACGACGCCCTCGCGCACCAGCACCCAGCCGGCCCTTACGAGCCGAAATCCAGCGCTGACCGTGCTCATGGCTGCGCCCGCCCTGCCGGATCTTCGAACCGGCATAGCGCACATCGAATGTGAGAAATGCGAGCCAGCCTCAAAGCTTCCAGCCCGAATGCAGCGCAGCAATACCGCCGGAATAATTGCGGAAGGAAACGCGGTCGAAGCCGGCGCGGGAAATCATCGTCGCGAAATTCTGCTGGTTGGGGAACCTGGCGATCGATTCGACCAGATAGGAATAGGGCTCGCCGTCGCCGGTGACCATCTTGCCGATCTTGGGAATGGCATTGAACGACCATGCTTCGTAGGCCTTGTCGAGCAGCGGCATCTCGACCTCGGAAAATTCCAGGCACAGGAAGCGCCCGCCCGGCTTCAGCACGCGGAACGCTTCGCTGAGCGCGACATCGATGCGCGGCACGTTGCGGATGCCGAAAGCGATGGTGTAGGCGTCGAATGTGGCATCAGCGAAGGGCAACTCCTCGGCATTGGCCTCGACGAAATCGGTGTTGGCGGACAGGCCTTTCTTTTCGGCCCGGTCGCGGCCGACGGCCAGCATCGAGCCATTGATGTCGAGCACGGTTGCATGGGCGTTGCCGTGGCTGGCATCGACGATGCGGAAGGCGATGTCGCCGGTGCCGCCGGCAACGTCGAGCACCTTCCAGCCCGCCCGTTTCGGCGGGTTGAGCCATGTCACCATGGCATCCTTCCACAGCCGGTGCAGGCCGGCCGACATCAGATCGTTCATCAGGTCGTAGCGGTTGGCGACCTTGTGGAAAACATCGTTGACCAGGGACTGCTTGTCGCCAGCCCCTACACGCTTGAAACCATAAGAGGTTTCCATGCCGCCCGCGGCCGTGGTTCTCTCAACTGACATTTTTTTGATCCGTCATAAAACCGGCGGGACCATAGCCGATCGATGGTGCGGGCGCTATTGTTTAAGGCGCGGTGTTCAGCCGCGCTTCCAGGTGGCGGGTTTTCAAGACCTGGACAGACCGACGGGATGATTGAATGCCTTTGAAAGCGGAACTGCACTGCCACATTGAAGGGGCAGCGGCGCCCGAACTCGTCATCCGCCAGGCGCAGAAATACGGCAAGGACACCTCGCCCTATATCCAGAACGGTTCCTTCGTCTGGCACGATTTCACGTCCTTCCTCGCGGCTTACGACTTTTCCGCCGACCTCTTCCGGACCGAGGAGGACTATGCGCGGCTGGCCGACCATTATCTGACCAGCCTTGCCCGCGACGGGGCTATCTATTCCGAGGTCTTCACCTCGCCGGACCATGCCAGGAAGGCCGGGCTGTCGCCGAAAGCCTATACCGACGCGCTCGGCGAAGGCATGGCCCGCGCCAAGGCCAAGACCGGCATCGAGGGCCGCATGATCGTCACAGGCGTGCGCCATGTCGGCGTCGAGTCGATCGAGCAGGCGGCGCGTTTCGCAGCGCGCTGCGGGCATCCGCTGGTCACCGGTTTCGGCGTCGCCGGCGATGAGCGGATCGGCGAGATGGAGGACTATGTCAGGGCTTTCGAGATCGCGCGCGAGGCCGGGCTCGGCATCACCATCCATGCCGGCGAACTGACGGGCTGGGAGACGGTCCAGGCGGCGCTCGATCACATCCGTCCGTCCCGCATCGGCCATGGTGTGCGCGCCATCGAGAATCCGGACCTTGTCCGGCGCATTGCCGACGAGGGCGTCGTGCTGGAATGCTGCCCCGGTTCCAACATCGCGCTCAAGGTGTTCGACAGTTTTGCCGACCATCCGTTCCCGGCCTTGCAGGCAGCCGGTTGCAAGGTGACCCTCAACTCCGACGACCCGCCCTATTTCTGGACCTCGCTGAAGCGCGAATACGACATTGCCGGCGAGCATTTCTCGATGAACGAAAAGGCGCTGGCCGCCGTTACCCGCACCGCGATCGAAGCCGCTTTCGTCGACAAAAAGACCAAGACCGCGCTTCTTGCCCGGTTGAACGGCGCGGCACGCTGATTTCTGCCGACAAAGCTGTGGTCGGTGCGGGCCAAGCGGTTCCTTGGCCGGCGCATTGTCGATAGGGTTCGCTCAAGCAGCTTGAAGCGCGGCGCGTCCGAAAGGACCATGCGCGCACTTTCGGGCGCAGGCATCAGGAGAACACCATGCAGGGCGTCACCGTCATCGACCATCCGCTTGTCCAGCACAAGCTGACCATCATGCGCAAGAAGGAAACCTCGACGGCGGGCTTCCGCCGGCTGCTGCGCGAAATATCGCTGCTGCTTGGCTACGAGGTCACCCGCAACCTCGAACTGACGACGACGACGATCGAAACGCCGATGGAAACCATGGAGGCGCCGACGCTGGAGGGCAAGAAGCTGGTCTTCGCCTCGGTGCTGCGCGCCGGCAATGGATTGCTGGAAGGCCTGCTCGACCTGGTGCCGGCGGCCCGCGTCGCCCATGTCGGCCTCTATCGCGATCACGAAACACTGGAAGCGGTCGAATATTTCTTCAAGGCGCCGAGCGACCTCGCCGATCGTCTGGTGATCGTCGTCGATCCGATGCTGGCGACCGCCAATTCGGCGATCGCTGCGATCGACAAGCTGAAAGAGCGCGGCGCCACCAACATCCGTTTCCTTTGCCTGCTGGCAGCGCCCGAAGGCATCGAGCGCTTCACCAAGGCGCATCCGGACGTTCCCGTCTTCACCGCCTCGATCGACCGCCAGCTCAACGAGAAGGGCTACATCATGCCCGGCCTCGGCGACGCCGGCGACCGCATGTACGGGACCAAGTAGTACCAGGCAAAGTTGCCTGGTACGATTTACCAAATGTTTACGCAAAGGCGGGGTTTTGGCGCCCGTTAAAGCGGCAAACACCATCCGCGCTTAAGGATCGGCTGTCACTACAGCGCCGCGCGTCCATTCGGACGCGCAAAAGACGCTGTAGCACTTTGATTTTGCGCATGATCCTTTCCGAAAATCGATCCCGATTTTCGGGGTCATGCGGCGAGGCCGAGCCATGCTGCGCAAACTTCTCATCCTCGGCGTTTTCGCCGGTACGTCGGCATCGATACCGATTGTGTATCAGTCGAATCCGCAATTCGTCGAAAACCTGCTGAAATCGACGGCGCCGAACAAACCTACGATCGCGGCCCAGCCGGACGTCAAGCTGGCGTCGGTGCCCGACAAATCGGCGGCGCCGCTGCCGATGGGCCGCAAGGTCGTCGTTGCGGCAGACGAGCGCGGACACTTTTCGTCGGCCTTCAAGCTCAATGGACGTCAGGTCGACGGCATGATCGACACCGGCGCGACATTGGTCGCCATCAACACCTCGACGGCGCGTAGAATCGGGCTGTCGCTGAACGCTTCCGATTTCAGTCACGAGGTCAGCACCGCCAACGGCACCATCAAGGCAGCCGTGGCAATGATCGACCGCCTGCAGATCGGCAACATCACCGTCAATGACGTCCAGACCATCGTGCTCGACGACAAGGCGCTGCGCACAAATCTGATCGGCATGAGCTTCCTCAACCGGCTCGACAAATACCAGGTCGAGAACGGCACGCTGCTGCTCGTTCAGTAAAGAGTCGTGTCTTTGTTTTGTGCAGGTCGTTATCCCAAAACCGCTGCGCACTTTTGGGCGACATGCACTAGCCGCGCGGAAGAATCCGCCGGATAACCGACTTGTCGGCGGCCGGTTTCGAAGCGCCGACCGTATAGGCCGAAAGCACGGTGACGGCGGCGGCCTCGGCATCGGCCAACGAGCGGGCATGGACCAGCGCCAGCGGCTCGCCGCTCCTCACCTCCGCACCGACCGGCAACAGCCTGGTGATGCCGACCGCGGGGTCGATCTTGTCGTCCGGCCGCGTGCGTCCGCCTCCCAGGCCAACCACGGCGAGCCCGATGTCGCGGGTCGCGATGCCGGTGACGAAGCCGTTCGCCGTCGCCTTGACGGCAAATTCGGTCGCCGCTGTGGCCAGGTATCTTTCCGGCTTCTCGATGAAATCGGCCGGGCCGCCGAGCACGGCCACCATGCGCGCGAAGGTGGCGGCGGCGCGGCCGCTGGTGAGCGTCTCGGTGGCGCGCCGCATGCCATCCTGATTGGACGAAACCAGTCCCGCCGACTGCAGCATTTCGGCGGCCAGCGCCAGCGTCACATCCTCGAGCCGATGGTCACGAAACCGGCCGGTGAGGAAATCGACGGCGTTGCGCACCTCGACGGCGTTGCCGGCGGCCGACGCCAGCGGCTCGTTCATGCCGGTGATCAACGCCGAGGCCTTCAGCCCGGCGCCATTGGCGATTTCGACCAGGCTGTTGGCGAGTGCGGTGGCGTCGCGCGATTTTTCCATGAAGGCGCCGTTGCCGACCTTGACGTCGAGCACCAGCGATTGCAGCCCGGCCGCCAGCTTCTTCGACAGGATCGAAGCGGTGATCAGCGGCACCGATTCGACCGTGCCGGTGACGTCGCGGATCGCATAAAGCCGTCGATCGGCTGGCGCGAGGTCGGCGGTCTGGCCGATGATGGCGCAGCCGGTTTCGAGCACCGCCTTGCGAAACAGTGCGATATCGGGCTGGCTGGCGTAGCCGGGGATCGCATCCATCTTGTCCAGCGTGCCGCCGGTGTGGCCAAGGCCACGGCCTGATATCATCGGCACATAAGCGCCGCAGGCGGCGACGATCGGCGCCAGCATCAGCGAGACATTGTCGCCGACGCCGCCAGTCGAATGCTTGTCGGTGACCGGGCCGGGCAGGTCCGACCAGTCGAGCACGTCACCGGAATCGCGCATCGCCAGCGTCAGCGCCACCGCCTCGTCGCGGTTCATGCCGTTGAAGAACACCGCCATGGCGAAGGCGCCGACCTGGCCATCCGAAACGGCCCCACCGGTCAAGCCCTTCACAAAGTCGGCAATCTCCTGCTCCGACAGCCTCAGGCCGTCGCGCTTGCGGCGGATGATTTCCTGCGGAAGCATCAGCTCTCCAGCAGTCCGTCGCGGAACACCCGCTGCAGGATCGTTGCCAGCCGCGCGCCGCCTACCGGCGCCATGTCCTTGGTCTCCTGGTGCGAAAGCTCGGCCCCGGTCATGCCGGCCGCCAGATTGGTGATGACCGAACAGGCAGCGACGCGCAGTCCAAGGAAACGGGCGAGAATGACCTCCGGTACTGTCGACATGCCGACCGCGTTGGCGCCCATGATGCGCGCCATGCGGATTTCAGCGGGTGTTTCGAAGCATGGCCCCGAGAACCACATGTAGACGCCCTTGTGCAGTGTGGTTCCCGTCGCTTTCGCCGCCCGTTCGATGGCCTTGCGGATGCCGGCATCATAGGCCTCGGTGAGACCAACGAAGCGGCGGTCGCTGGGCTCGCCGATCAGCGGATTGGTGCCCGAAAAATTGATGTGGTCCGATATCAGCATCACCGAGCCCGGCGGCATGTCCGGATCGACCGAGCCGGCGGCATTGGTGAGGATCAGTTTCGTGATGCCGATGCCGGCAAGCACTTCCAGCACCGGTCGCATAGCCGCAGCAACGCCATGCTCATAGTAGTGGGCGCGGCCAGACAGCATCAGCACCGGCACACCGGCAAACAGCCCCGCCACCACTTCGCCGGCATGGCCGGTGACGCCGCTTCTGGGAAAGCCCGGCAGGTCGGCATAGGAGATGTGGATCGGATGCTCGATCTGGTCGACCAGCCCGCCCAGGCCCGAACCCAGCACCAGCGCTGTCAACGGCGCCAAGCCGTCCAGTCTTTCGATGAGGTGGTCCAGAGCCTTTTCCGTCATTGCAGCCAGCTCTTCATTTCAGCTCGTTGTTCATTTCAAAATGTCGCCGCGGAAGCCGTAGGGCAGCATCTCGCCCATGGTCACAGTCTCGGCCACGCCGGCATTGTCGCAGAGATAGAGCTTTGTTTCCGGCCGGCAGAATTCGGCCAGCCGCTGCCGGCAGCCGCCGCAAGGCGAGCATTTCGCCATGCGCTCGGCAAGAACGGCGATTTCCACGATCTTGCCGCCACCGCCCATGATGTAGTGGCCGAGCGCTGTGGTCTCGGCGCACCAGCCTTCCGGGTAGGAGGCGACCTCGATGTTGGCGCCGGTAAAGACGCGCCCGTCCTCGGTGCGCAAGGCAGCGCCCACCGGAAATTTCGAATAGGGCGCATAGGCCTTGGCCATGGCAGCCTTGGCGGCCTCGAACAGATCATGCGACATTCAGGTGTTCTCTCCGATGATCGTGTCCAAAACCCGGCACCAAGCCGCCCCGTTGCTGCGGCTCAGCGTTCCTTGACGTAAGGCACGCCGCCGGCGCGTGGCGGAATGGCCTTGCCGATGAAGCCGGCGAGCAGGATGACGGTGAGGATATAGGGCAGCGCCTGCATGAACTGCACCGGCACCTTGCCGATGATGGGCAGTGGCGAGCCTTGCAGGCGGATCGACAGCGCGTCGAGGAAGCCGAACAACAGGCAGGCGAACATGGCGTTGACCGGCTTCCACTTGGCGAAGATCAGCGCGGCCAGCGCGATATAGCCCTTGCCGGCGGTCATGTCCTTCACGAAGCCGCCATTTTGCACCATCGACAGATAGGCGCCGGCAATGCCGGTGAGGATGCCGGTGCAGATCAGCGCCCGGTAGCGCAGCCAGGCGACGGAGATGCCGGCGGTGTCGACGGCGGCAGGGTTCTCGCCGACGGCGCGCAGGCGCAGGCCGAAGCGGGTGCGAAACAGCACCCACCAGGTGAACGGCACCATCGCGAAGGCGAGATAGACCAGGATCGAGTGGCCCGACAGCAGCTCGGCATAGATCGGCCCAACGATCGGCACGTCGCGGATGGCGTCGGCACCCGGCAGAGTGATGGCCTCGAAGCGCTCGCCCGGTTGCAGCGCGGGCGTGCGTCCACCCTGCTGGAACCAGGCCTGGCCGAGAATGATGGTCGAGCCGGCGGCGATGAAATTGATCGCGACGCCGGAGACGATCTGGTTGCCGCGATGGGTGATCGAGGCAAAGCCGTGGATCATGGCAAAGGCGACCGAGATCAGGACGGCCATGCCGAGGCCGAGAAAGGCCGAATGGAACACGGAAGCGGCCGCAGCACCGGCGAAGGCGCCGACCAGCATCTTGCCTTCGAGGCCGATGTCGAAGATGCCGGCGCGCTCCGAGTAGAGGCCGGCGAGGCAAGCGAGCAGCAGCGGCACCGAGAGGCGGATGGTGGAGTCCAGTGTCTGGACGATTGCGTTGAACACGTCCATCTCAGGCACCCTTCCCCTTGACCGCTTCCATACCGACCGATCGCGGACTGAACGAGGCGAACAGCGCCTGGATGTAAGGCCGGAACATGTGTTCGAGGGCGCCGGCAAACAGGATCACCAGGCCCTGGATGATGACGATCATGTCGCGGCTGATTGCCGGCATCTCGAAGGCAAGCTCGGCGCCGCCCTGGTAGAGCATGCCGAACAGGATCGCTGCCAGCACGATGCCGACAGGGTGCAGGCGGCCCATCAGCGCCACGGCGATGCCTACGAAACCGGCGCCGGAAACGAAGTCGATGGCGACATTGTGCTGGTCGCCCATCACCGGGTTGAGCGCCATCATACCGGCGAGCGCGCCGGAGATCATCATGGCGGTGATGATGATGCGGGTTTCGGAAATGCCGGCATAGCGCGCCGCCTTCGGGCTGTGACCGTAGGTGCGCATCTCATAGCCGAGCTTGGTGCGCCAGATCAGCAGCCAGACCAGGAAGGCCATGGCCAGCGCCAGCAGGAAGGAAATGTTGAGCGGCGCCGAACGGATCTTGGCGCCGAACAGCTCGATGATCCAGTTGAGCTTCGGCAATTCCGCGCCGGCAAAGAAGTTGCGCGTCTGCGGCGCCTGCGAGGCTGCGGGCTTCAACGGGCCCACCAGCAGGTAAACCATGATCGAGGCGGCGATGAAGTTGAACATGATGGTGGTGATGACGATGTGCGAACCGCGCTTGGCCTGCAGGTAGGCGGGGATCAGCGCCCACAACGCGCCCACGACCGCCGCAGCGATGATGGCCAGCGGAAAGGTCAGCCACCATGGCAGCGTGCTGTCGAAGCTCAGGCAGACGACGGCGATACCGAGGCCGGAGATGTAGGCCTGCCCCTCGGTGCCGATGTTGAACAGGCCACAATGCGCTGCCACTGCCACCGACAATCCGGTGAAGATGAACGTGGTGGCATAGAAGAGGGTGAAGGCAATGCCTGTGCCCTTGCCGAAGGCGCCTTCGACCAGGATGATTGCGGCGCGGAACGGGTTCTCGCCGACAAGAAGCACGACGAAGCCGGCAACGACGAAGGCGACGAACAGATTGATCAGCGGGATCAGGCCGTAGTCAGCCCAGGCCGGCAGTTTGGCGTAAGGCGTGCTCAAAGTGCTGCCTCCTGCTGCTCGACGCCGGCCATCAGCAGGCCGAGTTCGCCTTCGGTCGCTTCCGGGCCGCGCTCACCGACGATGCGGCCGGCAAACATCACCAGGATGCGGTCGGAGAGCGAACGGATCTCGTCCAGCTCGACCGATACCACCAGCACCGCCTTGCCCTGGTCGCGCATGGCGATCAGGCGCTTGTGGATGAATTCGATGGCGCCGACATCGACGCCGCGCGTCGGCTGGCCGACGATCAGCACGCCGGGGTCCTGTTCCATCTCGCGCGCGAGCACGATCTTCTGCTGGTTGCCGCCGGAGAAATTGGCGGTCTTGAGCCGGCAGTCGGCCGGGCGGATGTCGTATTTGGCGATCTTGTCCTTGGCATCGTTGCGAATGGCATCGATGTTGAGGAACGGTCCCTTCAAATAGCGGGGGTCGTCATGATAGCCGAGGATGGAATTCTCGTTCTCCTCGAAGGCCAGCACCAACCCGACGTGATGGCGGTCCTCCGGTACATGCGCCAGGCCACGGTCGCGCAATTCTCCGGGGTCGGCGGCACCGGTCAGGTCGATCGGCTTGCCGTCGAGCATGACCGACCCGGAGACGGCGCGCCTGATGCCGGAAATCGCCTCGAGCAATTCGGATTGGCCGTTGCCGGCAACACCGGCAATGCCGACAATCTCGCCGGCGCGGATGTCGAAGGAGATGTCGTCGACCATGGTGACGCCGCGCGTGTCCTTCACCGTCAGGTTCTTGACCGCGAGCTTGACGCCGCCGGCTTCCGCCTCGCCCTTTTCGACCCTCAAGAGCACGCGCCGCCCGACCATCAGTTCGGCCAGCTCCTCGACCGTGGTCTTGGCTGTCTCGCGCGTCGCCACCATCGTGCCCTGGCGCATGACCGACACCGTGTCGGTGATGGCCATGATTTCGCGGAGTTTGTGGGTGATCAGCACCACCGTCTTGCCCTGGTCCTTCAACTGCCTGAGGATGCGGAACAGATGGTCGGCCTCGGCCGGCGTCAGCACGCCCGTCGGCTCGTCGAGGATCAGGATCTCGGCGCCGCGATAAAGCGCCTTGAGGATTTCGACACGCTGTTGCAGGCCGACCGGCAGTTCCTCGATGATCGCATCGGGGTCGACTTCCAACCCGTATTCGCGCTCAAGCCGCTCCAGTTCCGAGCGCGCCTTGGCGATGCTCTTCTTCAGCAACGCATCGCTCTCGGCGCCGAGGATGATGTTTTCCAGCACCGAGAAATTGTCGACCAGCATGAAATGCTGATGCACCATGCCGATGCCGAGCGCGATCGCGTCATTGGGCGTCTTGATCGAGGCCGGCTGGCCGCCGACACGGATTTCGCCGCTGTCGGCCTGGTAGAAGCCATAGAGAATCGACATCAGCGTCGACTTGCCGGCGCCGTTCTCGCCGACGATGCCGTGGATGGTGCCGCGCGCGATCTCCAGATTGATGTCGCGGTTGGCGCGCACGGCGCCAAAACTCTTGTTGATGCCGATCAGCTCGATTGCGGCTTGCGCCATGCAGCCTGTCCCACTCTTATTTTTTTATCGCTTGGTCAAAACGCCTAGCATGACGCTCCGTCCATGCCAATTGGGCGGAGCAGGGTTCACTCTCGACAAATCCCGGTGCGCTTGTCAATTTCCAACATGGCCGGGGCCTTCATATTCGCTAATATGGCGAAGCCGGAATTCGCATCACGGCACAAGACATTGCGGTGCAAGACATCGCGGTGAGGACTGGGGAATTTTAGATGATCATGCCCGCCGACCGGCTGACGACGCTGGAGATCCGCGCCGCCGAACAGGAGAAGACCATCGAGGAACTGTCCGGCCAGATCGCCGAGCAGTGGAAGGTGATCGAACGCATGCAACGCAAGCTCGACGCCCTGACGGATCGCTTCCTGGCGCTGGAGGAGCAGGCAGGAGATGATGTGCCTGTAACCAAGCCGCCGCACTGGTGAGGAAAAGGGGGAGGTGCACGCCATGGCCAGTGAAAGCGATCGCATCGCGCGGGCCGGCGACTATGTGCTCGGCCTGATGAACGACGCGGAACGTGAACGGGCCGAGCGCGATCTGGAGATCGACCCGGCCTTCCGCGACGCCGTCGTGCAGCTTGCCGAACGCATGCACATCTTCGACCGTGCCGAACCGGCTGACGGCGAAGCGCGCTGGAAGCAGATCACGCAGCGCATTGCCGACCTGCCGCAGATGCGCAGCTCTGGCCTGAGCGACGCCAGGTCGCCAACCGTGATCCGAAGCCTGTCGCGGCGGCCGTACGGCATCGGCCTGCACACGCTTGGCGGCCGGCGCGGATTTGTCGTCGCCGTCGGGTTGATCGTGGCGTTCGCGCTGGGGTATCTGGCGGGCAAGTTTTAGAGCTTTGTTTTCGAGATCATGCTCGCGGCCGGCACGACATCAGAGCCATCGTTTCGTCGTCCTGCCCAAAAACCTCAATCATGTTCCAGCCAAGGGCTGCGTAGAAATCACGTGCTTCCCATGTGTAGAGATAGAGTGTCTCGACACCCCGCGCAGCCGCATGGGCTTCAGTCGCCCTGACCAGTGCGCTGCCGATCCCTGCGCCTCGATACCTGGCATCGACAACCAACCCGGCCAGCCATGGCGTGAGATCATGCGCTGGTTCAAGTTCGTGGCGGACCAGCAGGCACGTCCCGACCGGTATGTCGCCGAGCCGAGCCACGAATGCGACCTCGAAGCCATCACCGGCAAGCAGTCGGCGAAGGCCTGCCGCATCCTCTTCGACAGTCCTCGCCGTCCCCTCGAAAAAGGTGGCCAGGCGCAGTCGCGCGACGGCTGCTACATCGCGCTCGTCCATGGGTTCGATTGTCGGCTGCATCATTGTCCCGGAATGGTATCGTTGCGGGTGGCGAATATTTCGCCCGATCCGGCAAGGCAAAACCGCCGGGCTTGCGCCCGGCGGTTTGCGGATCATTGCTGGATATCCGTGCCGCTCAGTATGGGCAGGCGTTGTCAGTCGTATAGTCGTGCACTTCGAGCTTGCCCGCGATGATGTCGGCCTTGGCCTTTTCGACGGCCGCCTTCATCTCGTCGGTTACCAGTGCCTTGTTGTTGTCGTCCATGGCGTAGTCGACGCCGCCTTCCTTGAGGCCGAGGTTCTCGACACCACCCTTGAAGGTGCCGTTCTTGCCGTCCATGAAGGCGGTGTAGACGGCAACGTCGACGCGCTTCATCATCGAGGTCAGCACTTTGCCGGGCTGCAGGCCGTTCTGGTTGGAATCGACGCCGATGCCGAGCTTGCCGGCATCAGCCGCCGCCTGCAACACGCCGACGCCGGTGCCGCCGGCCGCGGCATAGACCACGTCGGAGCCCTGGTCGATCTGCGTCTTGGCGATCTCGCCGCCCTTGGCCGGGTCGTTCCACGCCGCCGGCGTGTCACCGGTCATGTTCTGGATGACGTCGGTCGCGCCGGCCGACTTGGCGCCGCCGACATAGCCGCATTCGAACTTGCGGATCAGCGGGATGTCCATGCCGCCGATGAAGCTGACCTTCTTGGACTTCGAGGCCATCGCCGCCAGGATGCCGACGAGATAGGAGCCTTCGTTCTCCTTGAATACCAGCGAGCGAACATTAGGCAGGTCAACGGCATCGTCGATGATGGCGAAGTTGAGATCGGGATATTCGGCCGCGACCTTCTTCAGCGCATCCTCCCAGGCGAAGCCGGCCATGACGATCGGGTTGTGGCCGTCCTCGGCGAAGCGGCGCAAAGCCTGCTCGCGCTGCGAGGCATTGGACACCTCGAACTCGACATAAGCGACGCCGGTCTCGGTCTTGAACTTCTCGGCGCCGTGATAGGCAGCCTCGTTGAAGGATTTGTCGAATTTGCCGCCGAGATCATAGAGGATGGCCGGCTGGACATCCGCGGCGAAAGCCGGAAGAACCATTGCGGTTGCGGCCAGAAGGCCGAGAACGATACGTTTCATGTGATCCACACCCTGTCGGTTATTTTTTCCGTTACGCACCGCATACCGGCCCGGTTCTCCGGCAGGCATGCGACGTCAGCCAGGAGTGTACTCCCCTCCCGCTCGGGGCAATCTGGCATGGCCCGAAACAAAATTCACGCGGAATTTTGACCTTTTGGAAAAGCATGGCGTGGGTAAGTCGCGCTGCTGCTTGATCCTTGCGCCTAAAGCGCGTCGCGTCGAAACGGATTCATGCGCCGCGCTTTAGGTCTTTGTTTCCATGCATGTCGTCTCAAAACCGGGGCCACTTTTGAGCGAGATGCATTGGGCTTCAGGCGGAGGCGGCAGCCGGAATGGCGCAAGCGACGCCGGTGCCTTTGAGGTTGCAAGTGCCGTAAGGGTTCTTCGCCAGATATTGCTGGTGATCGCCTTCGGCAAAGTAGAATTCGGGCGCCGGCGCGATCTCGGTGGTGATCCTGCCGTGGCCGGCGCCGCGCAGCGAGGCCTCATAGGCATCGCGCGAGGCGCTCGCCGCCCGCAATTGCGCATCACCTGATGTGTAGATCGCCGAGCGGTAGGTGGTGCCGACATCATTGCCCTGGCGCATGCCTTGCGTCGGGTCGTGGCTTTCCCAGAACAGCTTCAGAAGCGCGGCATAGGAGACGATCTCGGGATCGTGGACGACCAGCACCACTTCGGCATGGCCGGTAAGTCCGGTGCAGGTTTCCTGATAGGTCGGATTGGGCGTGAAGCCGCCGGAATAGCCGACCGCCGTGACCCAGACGCCTTCCAACTGCCAGAACAGCCGCTCCGCACCCCAGAAGCAGCCCAGCCCGAACATCGCCGTCTCCAGCCCCTCGGGATGGGGACCCTTGAGCGGTCTTTTCAAGACCTTGTGCCTGGGTGCGGTCGGGATCGCCCGGGCGCGCCCCGGCAACGCCTCGGACGGCTTCGGCAGATTGAGCTTCTTGTTCAGCATGTCGCTGAGAAAGAACATGCGCGGCTTTCCTCTCTGGGTGGAACGGAAGAAGTGGGTCAGGTGGCCGCGAACTGTCCCGTGCGCCGTTGCCGCCTGTAGCCGATCGCATAGAGCAGGAAGGCCAGCACCGCGAACACGGCGAAGCCCGGCTGGTTGAGCACCCAGGCGATGACGCCGTCCCACAGCAGCGGACCGGCCTTGGCCCGAACGAAGGTTTCGAAGGCGGCCCGCGTGTCGGGCGAGACGGCCAGCCAGCTGGTGTTGAGCGGGGTTAGCACCAGCACTGAGGCCGCCACGGTGCGCGTCGCGTCGAGCACCGCCATGATGACGGAAATCGACAGCGCGACCATTGCGGCAAGACGGAAAACGAAGCGAAACATTGGAGACCTTCCCTCCGGCCAGTCCTCAAGCTCCTCCCGAGGGCCTTCCGGGTTCAAAACGAGAGATAGAATGCGCATGTCTGGTTCGCAATCGCCATACGCGAATTTGAAGCCCGACTAAGCCACCGGCTTGCGTTTGCGCCGATGGACGCGCCAGACGGCGAAAATGCCGCCGCCTATGGCGCCGACCACCAACCCGGCCAGGCCGATGAACACGGCGAAATAGCCGCAGGCGCCTTCGAAGCAACTCATGTCGGTGGCATTCGCAACCACTGAGCCGACGAAGAAGCCACCCAAGGCCCCGATGATCGCCCCAAGGATGATGCCGAGCAGGGCGGCGACGATCGAAACGAAGACCGGAGGCGCTTCGGTTCCCGGCTTGGCATAGACGGCCTCGGCTTCGGACCCGCGGCGCAGGAGATAGATACAGAGAACCCCGATGGCGATTTCCGCAACGGTGATGGTAAGCGCCTTGCCTGAAAAGACGAAATCGGAAATCGTCAGCACATAGGCCTGCCGCGCCAGCAGCCAGACGATGGTGGCGATCTGCCAGATGGTGAACTGGCGCGGGAAGCGCGCCGAGCGGCCAAAGGCAAGGCCGAGCAGATAGAGCCCCCATAGAATGGTGATGATGTCGACGGCGAGCCCGCCATAGATGAGATAGAAAACTCCGTCCGGCAGGCTGTAGTCCCACACCAGTCGCCAGGTGGATATCAGGCCGTAGACCGACCATGCCATGACGAAGACGATCCAGCCGGGTGGCACGAAGGACAGCCCGCTGTCCGGCCGCCTGGCTGGCGTCTGTCCACTGCCCGGCGTTTCACTGCTCGATGTCATATCCGACAATGCCCCCGCAGCGCCTTTGCGCCACTCGACAGACGGGCAGGGACGAAGTCAAGCGCGGCTGGCTTTGCGGCTTGTCCTGTGCACACCATTTGCTGGCGGTACCCGTCAGAAACGGCGGCGCCGGTGGCCTTGCGAAACACTGTGTGGCCGGCAAAGCGAATAGACTGCCGTTATGGCTTGGCATTCGCCGTCGGATCGACTAGATGAGCCCCGCGCCTGTTGCTTTGACGGCTCAGGTGCGGGGGAAGGCGTTTGCTGGTTGGCGACGCCGATGGCGGAAGTTCCGCCTTGCCCCAAGGGAGATGCATCTCCCCAACCCGCGCGGCGAAACCGGCCGGCGCGACATGCAAGGACGGAGAGGTGGCCGAGTGGTTGAAGGCGCACGCCTGGAAAGTGTGTTTACGGGAGACCGTAACGCGGGTTCGAATCCCGCTCTCTCCGCCAGCTATTCCGTTTATACGTAAGTTATTGCTTTTTAAGCACAAAATCTGCCGCAGTTTTGGGTTGGTGCCCCACGGTGGTGCCCCAAAAACCTCTGCTAAGTGCTCTTCTGGACAAGCATTTCAACGTATTCCTGGCCTGAAACGAATTGCAAACCTTGGCCTTCCCATGCCTTCAGAACCTGTGCGTGGTAAGCTTCGTTCTTCTGCGGTTCACATACTTTGCAAAGTTGGACGCCCGCCCTCGTCAACAGTGCTCTGCCCAGAGAGAGCCTGTTATCAACAGATTGCGCACGACCTTCCGGAGGTGCCGGGAACTTTAAGAAAGTCGCCTGATTGAAGTAGGTAAGCACCACGACAGGTCCAAGTCCTTGCCTCGAATAGCCGCCCAGTGTCTCAAGGGAAATTAGTCCTGCACTCTCCATGTGAGCCAACTGAGAAAAATTGACCCCCGCAATCATCAAATCAGAAGGATCGAGACCGGGAATGATCAGGATAGGGTCATTGCTTCGGTTCCAGACGCATGAGCACAACGCCGTGAACATTTGTGCATCGTCGGTATCCATCGAAGCAAGGATATCAATGGTTCGCCTAGAGAAGCTTTTGGGGCTGTTGGCTTCGCCGGCAAGAATCTTGGCCCATATGGTGCGGGTGTCTGCGTCACTGTAGGCCCGAGAGCGTTCAAAAAAATGAGTCAGCCAATCCTCTTCAATCTTTTCGGGCTGTGCCTCCTGCGACAGGTATTCCAACGACTTCATAGTAATGGCTTCAATGTTTTCTTGCTTTCTGCCCTCCTCTCGAACCATTCGATGGATCGCTCGTTGCTCAATGTCTGAGACTGCGACTTTCGATTGAGCTTGGATGATTTCAGCCTTGGCCTCCGCCTTTGCTACGCGTTCGATCTGCCAGGGTCTTGCAACACCGCCGACAGCATCAGAGACTCTATTGATTAAGGCCTCCGCTGCCTTGCCCAGGTCGCCAACATTTATGAGTCCGCCACCGCCCGACATATCGTTTCTCGTCAGCTATCCATGCAAGACTTGGTACAACATCTGAGCGTGAGTCGCGACGGAGGACTTCGATGTCATTTATGAATCACCGGAATAGTCAGCCCGATTTGGTGTGCCGCGATCTTCATCGCTTCAGCAGCGGTTTCACCGTGATTGCATTGAACCATTATCCCGTCATGCATCGGGAGGGCCGCTATCCCCATCCGCGCCAGCCGCAGCAACACGGCAACCAAGATGGTGCTTTCGGTGAACATCAGGTCCATGGCGATGTCCTTGCCGAACAGCCGCACAAGGGCTGGGTGCTTCTTGCCAATCGCCTCAGCTAATCGCCTTCCCGTCCAGCCAACCGGCAAGGCATCCTTTACGCTACTCGGCAAGCGGGTCATCTCGTTCGAAGAGGACAGCATGGCCGCAAAGCCCGCCTTCACGCCGGCACGATGCTCCTCCAATCCGGGGATGGCATAAAGGTCACCCTCAGGCGGCTCGGCCCGTACCAGCGCATAGGCAAGCCTCGGGAACATGCTGGCAAAGTCTAGGTCGGCTATCGGCTCCCCGTTGATGCGAAGGTCGTCCCGCAGCCTCTTCGGTAACGACTCCCAGAAGCCGCCGTAAAGCCTGCCATGAAGGCGAAAGGTATGCGGGTCCCCGATGTGGCGAAGGGTAAAGCGGCGGGTTAACTTGAAGCCGGCTTGGGGCTCGCCTTGAAGCTCTATGCGCTGGGTGGCGAGGAAGGCGTTGATCTCCTCCATCTCCCCCCGCAGTGAGCATGTCTCGGGGGTGTCCTCATAGTTCATCAGCATGAAGGGGAGCTTGTGGCCTCTGCCGTCCCGCCCCATCCTCGCGGTCAACCATACAGCCTCCTCCCCTTCTGCTCTGCCCACCTCCGCCACTGTCCCCGATAGCAGAGCCTCAAGCAGCTTTCCGGTGGCCTCTATGCCTGTCCTCCGCTTCTTGATGTGTGCTGCATGCTTGACCACTAGGCCCATGGTGGCCATCGCATCGAGGACATGGGGGAGGTGCCCAAAGCCCTTGCGGTCATAGCGGGACAGAGTGTCGTGGCGTAGGGGGATGGCTAGGCGCCTGTGCTCGGGGTGACCATGATGCATCACCGCAAGGTTGGCCACTAGGCAGGACACGATGTTGGTCACCCTCTCCACCTGCTCCTGCTTGGGTTGCCTGATGCGGGCTTGAGGTCCCTTAGCGGTGGCTTGGAGTACCTGCTTTGTGATGGACTGGGTGACGGCCTTGAGGCTGGGGCCTTGTGCTGTTGCCCAGGGATCAAACCAATGGTCGGAGGAGGAGAAGGGATCATCCATCGAAGCCATCAATCTCTAAGGTCTCAAGGAGCCATTAAGCCGAATTGATGGAGATGGGGGCTAGCAAGGTAAATCTCTTTAAGCGCACCGCCACGGGCCGCGATAAGGGGAATGGGGGGAGCTAAGGCTTCAACATGCGCGTCCCCACTGTGCTCAATGTGGTCACACGATAAAGTGGCCGCGAATTTCATTTCTGCTGGCATCGGTGTGACGGATGCGGGCCGCTCTTGGCGACTTTCAGTTGAATGATTTCCGGCACGGCAGCGGCAACCAGCGGATCGACAACCTTGCCAATAGCCTCTCCGATTTTTCGCAACACAAGACCTGCGGAGCGAGGGTAGGCGTGAATCTCAATTGGCACGTCCGCGCCCTTTGGATTCCACATCTGCCAGCGCCGATGAGTGCCACTTGCCAACCGATGAGCAACCTTGGCAGCCTGCACGATTTGGAACTCGCGTGTCCTATGGCTTCCAAAGTCGTCTTCAATGAGGGCCGCCACGGCGACGTAGATGGCCACCAGCCTGCTTGCTGGGACTTCTGCCTCACTCAGCCGGGCGAATGCAATCCGCGCCCTGGTGACTGCACGGAGTCCCCGCAAGTTCATCGCAGATTCGGCCCTGCCGGACCCGGCCAGCATGTGGTCCATCTCCCTTACCGCTATACCCCCGGCACTAGTTCCATGCTGAGCGGCCAGCCAGCGGGAGGCGGCATCAAGATACGGCTTCAATTCGGCCGCACGATATGTCCGGTGCCACGGGCTCCCGTTACGCGACCTTCGTTGGCCGTGATAGCGGCACAAATATCGAGATAGCCCGGTGCCTTGTGAGAGCATCGAAAGGCGACCACATCCCGGAATAGAACATAGGTCGCCTGTCGCTCCACCACCTTGCCGGATTCGATTTGCAGGATGGTTGTTAGATTTCACTCCGCATCATCCCGAACTTTGCCACGAGCCCTGCGGGTAAGAGTTTCAATAATCTCATCGTGCGGTGCACGTGCCTTTGGGACATGGTGCATTCGCAAGGTTATTTGACGTGTTCGCAAGACCTCCTCGATCCTCAGCAAAATGTCCCGATTGGCGAGCGGTTCGTCGGTTGATTGCCAGCCTCGTTGCTTCCAAACGTCAATGCTCTCGGCGGCAGTGATCGCGTACTCACTGCGTGTATAGCAATCTAGAGACGAACCCCTTTTCAAAGCCTCTAACGCACCGACTAGGCTTCCCAAAGCCGCTCGCGGCGATGTGCCCTTGGGGCGACTCAGTTTGACTTTCTCGACAAAAGAAGACGGATCGGTCTTTGACACCACGCGCCACGCGGATGCCGATTTTCCGGGACTTCCGCTGCCCGCCAGCCAACCATCGAATTCCCCCACTTCGTCGAAATCCGGCTCCGCCTCGGGGTAAGGCCATTTGGTCATCTGCATTGTTTCAGGCTCCATTCGCGGCCTCGCAATCCGGGCCGACGCCTTTCACGTAAGCATGCCGCATCACATTGCAAGTGAGTATAAAACAAATATTTATCAAATAGGATACCTACATGGCACAGTACATTACTCACAGAGCAAGGGTAGCACCTGTCGACAGATCATCACATCCCGGCATAGGTCAGGGGTATACACCGCCCACCCTCCTACTACCTAGGGTCACCACCCCTCATGTGGTCACATGGACTTCACCATGACTGACGTAGCGGTGGTTCTGTGTAGTAATCGAGTACTGACCACAAGCATGGACTAGGAGCACAGACAAGGTCCTCACCAAGGGGATAGACCCCAGGCACCGACCAAGGGCACCAGCAAGGACATCGACTACGGGCATCGCGCAGGAGGTAGCGAGGACATCACCAGGGCCACAGACCCCCCAGGCACCGACCAGGGGCATCAGCGACAGCACCGAGCAAGGGCACTGGCAGGGGTGTCAAGCAGCCGCCACGGCTTTGCGAACGAAGGAAGGCCTAACTCGGTCAAGCCTTGCAATGTGCTGCCCGTTGGCTAGACTCTTTCTCGACTGCTTACGCGGCGGTCCGGGTGTGGAAACCCGAGTTCAGACATGGTGCCGAACACGTCGGTGCCGAACCTCGACTTTTTGGTCGGGGAGCCTGTGGCGTATGTCCAGGTTCTCCGGAACTAAAGGCCGCAGGAACCGGAACTCGGTTTTCCAACTCCCCGATCAGGGGTCACGAGGAGGCTGCTTGCGGGGGCGTACCGCAGGCCACTGCCTCCGTAGGGGAAACCGCATGTCCGTAAGAGGTTCGCAGCGATCAAGTAACGTTGAGGCATCCGATCGCTACCGCACATTCCGAGGGAGAGAGCCGGCAGTATGGCTGGCAGAGTTTCGAGAGGCGGGCTGGCCCGATTTAGCATCAGCAGCCGTGACGAGTTTTCTCATGGGGGCACGCCCGGTACCTCCAAGCTGGAAGGTGGAGATGATGCCGGCGGAGGCTAGGCAGGGAGAAGCCGTCGCCTCTGGGGTCACGGCAACCATTGCCAACCAAATCGCTGGCTTGGGAGCACGCTCCAAAAAGGGCTACTTCGCCGAAGACGAGCCGCGCCCAAAGAACATGCTGGCGGTGCTGATTTATGCCGCTCTGGCGCTCGCGCTTACAGTTGTGGTCCTCTATGCATTCGGCAAGATGGAATATCGACGGTCAGTCAATCGCTACTGTATGTCAGGCCCAGTCTCGCGCTGTCCGGACTATCCGCGCACTCCTGGGAAATTTTCGTACGAGATTGATCCTGACGTGTCTGCGCAGCCCTAAGGCCGTAGCTAACTCCATGTCGGGCACATCGCTAAAGCGAGGGGTTCGCATCACGGGCCTACACGACGACAGCCACATGCCTCGCCTGAAGCGCTCGGTAGTGGTCACAGCTTGGCGACAGTAGCGGGCCGACAACGCTCTTGTGAAGCCGGTCGCCTCGCCCGTGATGCGTCCATTTACGAGATGGGTGCGTTTTTTGGAACCTTACGCATCCTCGTCGTCGTTGAGTTCGTAGGCTGCGCGGGGTTGGGAGATCGCCTTATGTGGGACCGACAACGCAACGACCACTGCCTTGACTGCCGACAGGGCCTTGCGCGGCACAATCACCACCTCATAATCGAGCGATCGAGCTAGCTGAACCAGGCTCGAAAGCCTGAGATCAGTTGCCCCACTTTCGATCTTGGAGATATGGCTTTGCGGCAGTCCGACCCGAGCGCTGAGCTTGCGCTGGCTTAGCCCTTTGTCTTTGCGGGCACCACGGAGAGTTTGAATAATGTCTTCGGTCGCGTAGCGCATCGATATGTCTCTGCATATCAGGTTCAAAGTCTGATATACTTTAGCACATCACTTCTCCCGAGAAAAAGGCGGACCCCTTCTTGAGCTCCCCTGTTGATCTTTCTCGCGTCGAAGGGTTGCCCGTAGAAGCCCCGCCGAGATCAACTCCGAGTTGGTGGCGGGCAAGCCTGCCAGCGAATAGGCGCTCCTCATCGTGCCAAATCGGTCTAGGAAAGCCTGATACCTAGGTAGCTCAGGATCAGCATTTATATGCGCGACCGTGACATATCCGTATGCCCTTTGCAGTCGACGAAGGCACTCCAAAAGCTCTTCGTCCGAGTAGTGTCGATCTGCCTTAGGACCTGCGGAGCACTGCTTATAACCGACAGCTGCATAGGCGGCTCTTAGACTTCCAAAATGCGCAACATAAGCTGCCGCAGCGGGCGTATATGGGCAAGCGTTGATAATCGAGACGGTAAGCTTCTTCTTTTCCTTGAACAGGCGCTGGAGGCATTTGACCATCCTGGGCCTCTCATAACCGTAGCCCCGCTTACAACGGAGTTCTCGTTGAGCCTTCTCGAACTGCCTTAAGTCCACAATCGGGTCGATGACCCGCGCTCTTGTCCATTGTTCAGGAGGGTTCCGCTTGGGTCTGCCCTTCAGCAAATAAGATCTGCGATTGTATACGTAGTAACCTATCATCAATTCGTTGCTGAGCACGGCTTTGACCCGCCGGTGATTCCAGACCCGACCGTTCGTAGAGGGAAGCCCCTCTTGATTCAGGCTGATTGAAATGCGGCTCATGCTTCTCTTTTGATTCACGAACATGTCAAATATTCGCCGCACAACACTAATTTCGTTCGGTGGACCAGGGACAAGCAATACGCGGTCGGTACTCAATCCCTTTCGTTCGCCGGGCTTAAGTAGAAACAGCGGCTCCCGGTCTTTGTTCACCAAAAGGCGTCTCACGCCATATTGCAGGACACCTCCTTGACTGAAACCAAGCAGGGCTTGCTGTCGATGTGCCCTTGAAACCTTGAAAGATAGTTCTCGGCTGAACTCGCTAGCCATTGCGCGTTTCATGTTTTTGAGGATGGCCGAGACCATGCTTCCGTCGTTTTCAAAGGGCTCGGCGCAGTACACCACCGCGACACCCGCGTTACGACAGAGAAATTCGTAGTGGGCGGATTGATCCGTGTCCGGAAAGCGGCCCCATCGGCTGACGTCTAAAACGAGAACGGCAGAATAAGTGTGTTGCCCAGTCACAACGTCAGCCAACAACCGTTTTAGGCCATCTCTTCCCTTCAGGCTCAAACCACTTTTGCCGGCATCAGCATAGGTATCAACGATAGCAAACCCTCGCTTTTCGGCATACTCCCCGATGGCAGCAATCTGGTTCTCCAACGAATAGCGCTGGTGGTCGGTCGACATGCGAATGTACTGCGCAGCCGGAACCCGGAGATTGCTTGTAAGCTCAGCCACTATAGTGCCTCCGCGCGAGCTGATCTCTAATGCGGTAGGGATGACGCTGATGACGACAAGCGCATACTACATCCAGAACGTGCTTGAGCAAACATTCTTCGCGGTCAACTCACGGGTGCTTGTCGATAGCAAAGCGGCTCAACGGGTTAGCTGGCGGATGGCTTCTTGCGACGTGGTGATGTTGTAGAGGTTGCACATGGCTAGCGCGACGGCCTATTTCGTTTCTGTGACTTGGGGCAAAGAAATGTAAAGCGAATGCACAGCTACGCCGAACTGTTTGAGCGGGTTTTTGTCACAGTAGTTTAGCATGAATGCCAGCTGGCCGGAGATGGTCACTGCTCCCAAATCCTGAAATGGTTTCCCATTGCGCACGTGATCAATATTAAGGGCACTCATATAGCCCTGAGCCCAAGACATGACCGCAGCGGCTTCTGGGGTTCTATCGACTGGCTTTAATCTTGTAATCTCGGCGCAGGTACTTTGTCCAAAGCCCATGATTGCGAATGGCTCCTTAGCGGCTGCCGTGACACATTGAAGGCTAACCAAGCCCAACATCAGCGAACACCTCATCCCGTCTCCCCTCATCTGCTTACCTCGCGTGCGCTCATTCGCAAAAAGTCGCACCGCAACCGAACTGGGAGCGCTAAAACTCCGGCACAGGCTTGTCCCTACAACCGAACTTTCCGCCTGTTGCATCGTCCTTGATATTCTCGCGGTAGAAGCTCCCCATTGATCGAGCCGCCAACAGCGCGGACACCGTACCCTGGTCAATCTCGCAGTAGTGATACCAAGTCTGCTTGAGGCGGATGAGCATATAGGAGTGTTCAGTATTGTAGCAGACGCGCTTGACCAAGCTGCCATCCAACTCCCCCGTGCATTCGAACTTGGCAAGGTCCACAGGACCCCGATATTTCACCTCAACTGTCTCCGCGTATAGGGGGCTCACTGACACCAAGAGCAACAGCGCCCAGCAGGAAAGCAACCGACCTTGTTTCAGCAAAGCCACCATATCACTCACTCCCGGATCAAGCGCCAACGGCCCACGACGCAAGAGCATCTTAAAACGCAACATCAACGTTCAGATGGTACGTTGCCCCGCGAAAGGAGCACACCAGACATGAGCGATTTGGAAGTGTCAATTTGGTTCGCCAAGGTCAAGGCTAACGGCCCCCTCGCTGTGATCGGGACACTGTTGGCCGCATTCGCTCTGGCGGTTCTAGTTCTATTTTGCGGAATAGGCGGTTTGTTGGTTGGCGTTCCTAACGCCTCACCTCACGCCGGATCATCCCAAGCGCCGGCCCTCCCGACTCAATCGAAGCCAAACCCCTAAGCTTTAAGCCCTCTCACTTGCCGTTTGCAGAATTTCCAAGGCACCAGAAGCTATCCGCGTAGCGCTCCGTCGTTTTCCCTGTGGTAAAACACCTCTGCCAACTTTTGGCGGATGCAGCCGTCTAGATAGTAGGCCCTAGTCAGAGCATCACCCTTCGTGTGAGAGATTTTGGCAATCGCGTCGCCAACGACCTGAGCGAGCGCCCACAGCAGATAGTTGGCGGGCAATCCTTGCAGTTCTTCCATTACCCGGTTGGTCACCGGCAAAATCTCTGCCCAAATCTCCGCCGCCCTTTCACGAGACCGCAAGACATCAAGGCGGTCCTGCTCTTCCACTGTCTCTCGGGCCGCTTTGGTTTGCTCCTCACTAGGCGTTAAGTCGAGGCTTGGATTGTCGCGCATAAGTTGCTGCGCCATAGCGGCTACTTCTTGCTGTTTGCTAAGCGTGGCGAACGCCTCGTCGGCTACTGCCCGCCCCGCCGCAACGCTCTCAACGAGGTACTCTCCGCACCAGTGTGGTCCAACCTCGACAGAGCCAAAGTAAGAATGTGACATGGCGTGTCGTCTTTCCTCTGGTTAGGCGGTTTCCCCGTTCTCCTGCAATATCCTAAAGACGGATGCCCTGCTAATGCCCAAAGCGCCCACGATATCGTTGGCAGACTTGCCCTCCGCGCGGAGCCGAAGCACTTCGCCGGCCTGCCGCCGCGCAGTTGGTTGCCTCCCCGAATACTTCCCCTCCGCCTTCGCCTTCGCGATCCCCTCGCGCTGCCGTTCAAGCATTAGCTCCCGTTCGAACTCGGCGATTGAGCCCAATAGGTTCAACATCAACTTTCCGGTGGGGGTGGCGGTGTCGAGGTTCATCGCCAGAATGCGGAGGCCTGTCCCCTTCGCCTTTAAGGCGGCAGTGATTGACATGAGGTCCACCACTGAGCGGGCAAGCCGGTCCAGCTTGGTCACAACCAATGTGTCGCCTTCACGTACCCATTCAAGGACGGCCGCAAGTTGTGGCCGATTGGTCGCCACAGAGGAGATTTCCTCCCGGAAAACCTTGGTGCATCCCGCTTGCTCAAGGTCGCGAAGCTGAGCCTCAAGGCCTGCTTTTTGGTCGGTGGTGGAGGTGCGGGCGTAGCCGACTAATGCGGACGTGGACATGACATTGGGTCTCCCATTGGCATTCATATGAGACTATTATGTGAGACTCTAAGGCAAAATGTCAAGAGACTATTCATGTGAGACTGTCCGGGCGGCCTTTCGCGAGACTCACATGGGCTTGCCCTAGTGAGACGGCTTGCTAGCGCATGCGGCTGTCTGACCCTCCAGCGTCACAGTAGGGCAGACGCAATGGTCCCCGTGCCCCACGCACTTAGAGCTTGTCGGCGGCTTCCTCATCGGAGGCGGCACAATACGCGGCAGCTGGAGGGGGTACGGGGGGGGAACCTCGCCGTCGCCCCCCGCGATATGGGGTCTCACATTAGTGGCCCCAAATTTCATACGGCGGCCCTATTCCGGGGTCTTTCTGGGGGGCAGGTACTTCGCTAGCGCGACTGAAATCTCGCCGCCCAGCTTTGCAACCGACTGCTCCCGCGTTGGCCCGCGATTGAGCGCTCGGAGGACTAATCCGGTGAGTTCGCTATTCTTGTTGAAGCCCAGCGTGGAAGCTAAGAGCGAAAGAAGTTGTTTGCCCGGCAAGATTGCAAGCGTTTCCTGGCTATCAGGCTTGAGCGCAGCCTTCACTCTCTCGCCTTCCTCTTGGAACATCGTTTGCACCTTGTTAGGCAAGTCAAGTGCCTCGAATCCGTTGCGATGGTTCTCGCTAGTTTCCGCCAAACTCTTGGTCACCTGAGCGGCGTCAAATGCGCCGTGGAGCAAATCGCCAACCCTTGCCCTGACCCTGTTCGCGACAATGTGACTCAGTTGGCCGGCACTGAACTCGTTGACAACCCGTTTGTGGAAACCGCTCCACACCTCCGCTCCATCCTTGCCTAAGTGACTTGCGATAGCGGACACACAATCCTTGTCGCAAAGAACGCTCTCGATCTCATGAAGAGCAAGGACTGCCACACCTTTCGGCGGCTTAGCGAGTGCCTCATCTGGATAGTAGTCCCGATCAACCAGCCCAACCACGGTAGCTGCCGCCACGCCAGCTTTGAGTAGACCTGAGGTCGTCTCCATGACCGAAGCGCGGTCGCCTACTCCCATGGAGTATGTGGAAGAATCGTCAAACCACACCGGAAAGAACTCGCCAGCGAACCCACGACCGTCTTGTCCTTCAAAGATGAATATGCGCCTCGCATGAAAGGGGAGCGTCGCGGCCCCGAGAACGTCCGCAGCGACAGACGATGGTAGGTCCTCCGTGAGCAGGGTGACTGCTTCATTATTCCCTTTGGCCACCAGCATAATGGCATCCCTGCGAGACAGAGCAAAATTTAGGTCGTGTGTTATGTAAATGAATCGGCAATCGGACCTGAGCTTTTCGATCTCATCCCAGAACATAACCGCGAGACGCGTATGGAGGTGGAGTTCCGGCTCATCAATCAAAATAATGTTTTGCTTGGCCGATAGCACTCTGGCGCACATATATAGGACGGTCCTTTCTCCGTCGCTCATATCCCTAAGTTTGTAAGGCGGCTCGCCTGCGGCATCGAGCCTTTTTACCGCTGGGAAATACCCTCCGATTTGCAGGTCTCGCTTTGGGTAAATCGTCTTCCAAATTGCCTGTAGCTGCATAAGCTTCGTGTTAGTTATAGGTGGCAATCTCTTCTTTCTGAGGATCGCCTCCGCATTCTGTTTTGTCAGGGCGTTGGCATGCTCTTGGATGAGGAAGGACAGGAGGTCATTTATCTCTTCCGTGGGCCTGTAAGCGTGCCCCTGCCAAGAATTTTGGTGTTGATTGATATTCGAGTATGCCTGCGCCTCTTGCTGAACGGGTATATTGTCGTCCAGCCAAGTCCGCCGCTGAGCACTTATTGCGGAGACAGAATTCAACTGCGAAATGCGCTGAGCGAGCTTCGTCTTACCCGACCCGTTCGGCCCTAGCACAACTATTGGCGAATTCCCAGGATAGGAAACATCCCCATCTAAAATTATATTGATGTCTTCCATGATTCCCTCCCACTCGCGCCGGTTTTAATCAGGTCGATTGAGCTCGCGCAATATCAGTATGACGGGGGAGATGAGAATTGTAGGCGAACCAGGGTCACTTCTTACGTGTTTCTCAGCGCTGTCACTCAGGTGACGGTCCGAGCTTAAAACGTGCTACCGCAGTGTGTTACAGTAACTCGACACCGACTAATTGATGATTCAATGGCGAGTTGGCGCCCAAGGGCAATTCGCCTCTGACACTTCTAGGCGCGACTAGCAAGGCAGTGTCACGGCCTCCACAAGCGCCCTCTTGGCCTTCTCCGGGTCCTGCCCCGCGTAGCCGTGCTGGCTTAGGTCTAGGCTCTTGGCACGTTCGCTATCTGTATGTCCAACCACCCAGGCGAAAGTCCATTCATCAAACCCCGCGCCACCAGCAAGCATGGCATCACGTGCCTTGCGCATGAACCAGCGGCGGAACGAGTGGAAATCCACGTTGCTCTTGGCCTTTTCGTTTGGCCGTTCATCGACACCCACCTTACGGCGATAGCGGGTGAACTGCTTAGCTGCCGGATCGGAGCGCGTCTCACGTGACTTTGGGATAGGCGGCAAGTCGTCAAATAGATAGTCGGTGCTCTTCTTCCCTGTCGTGCGCCGCCTTACGATCTCTGTAAGCCCAGTGTGGATTGGTACAGTGCGGCGGGCGTTGTCTGTCTTGCCTGCCCAGACACTAAAAACATCGTCTCGACAATCGGAGACTTGGAGTTGGCAAATCTCCTCGATCCGCATTCCGCTTAGGGCTCCCACCGGCATTAAGTCATTCAGAAGTGGCCCGCCGTCGCCTTTGAGCAGCTTGGTCATTTCATCATCTGTAAACGGGCGTTTGCCCTTGTCCGTCTCCGCTTCGCGTGCTTGCCGTCGCTCTGCTGGAAGCCTCTGCCCTGCCCACGGGTTCTCCCCGGCTGGCAGGTGCCCCTTGTCTAGCAGCCACGTCCAGTATTGCCGTATGAACCCAAGATAGGCTGTGGCCTTCTGACGACCCCTACCGACAAGCAGAGACTCAGACAGGAACTTGCCGGCGTCCACCCGTCTAACGGCTTCAAGGGCGACAGGGAGCCGGCTATCGCGGAGCCAGTCCCCAAGCCAGCCCAGCGCCCTTCGGAAGTCCCCTTCAGACTTGAGACGGTAATTCTGGTGTTTCACGAACTCGGCGGCGTGGTGGTCAAGCGGCGTGACCTGTCCGCTGGCAAGCGCGAAGAATGCTTTAGCTATGTCTAGGCCCTTGGTCTCCTCAATCTGATGAGCCCGCAAATTGATTGCGTACTGGGTGCCCTCATCGTCCATCGTAAGCCGATGTCGCAGCGCCTCCGCCTCCAAGGGATCATTCGTCCCCAACACTTTCTCGGCTGCCGCTATGATACCCTTGAGCCGAGACACGATGGGCCATTTGCGAGCATCTGCTTCCTTGAGGTCGGCGGTGTGGAGGGGATGGGTTAGCTTGCCACGTCCAATCAAATCCCGAACCCGCGCGGGCACCTTGACGCGGACCCGCCACTGCTGCCCATGCCATTCGAGATATTGTCGCTGATTTGCCAAACCCGCCCCCGGTGCCCCACGCTGGTGCCCCACAACTGAGTCTTAGAAGGCCAGAAGTCAAGGGATGCAATGGGTCTAGAGCCTTGGAGGAGAGTGTCCCGCTCTCTCCGCCAGCAGCTTACCCAAAAACCGCAGAATTCGGCTATTCTGATCCCTCCTATTGATCTTCTCGACGCTCTACGCGCCTTGCACGCGCAGCGGAATCGGGCATCAGCCGCGCGATGATGCGGGCGTGTTCGCCCGAAAAAGCTGCGAGTTTGATAACTGGTCCGGGCATGGCGACGTTGCCCCTTGGGCCGGCACGTTATGCGCTGGAAGCACCAGTATAGCAGCCATGGTGCAATTCGGCAGATGGTGCTGGCAACGTCGTCTATGGAAGGGGCGAAGGGGGCGAGCAGGCTTGTATGGCATTTACCTTTGAGCTATCAGCTGCGGCATGAGGATAAATGAATTTTTCTATCTACTTGGTTTTAAACCGAATACTCGGGTTTATGGCCACTCTATACAGACAATTGACCTGCCAAAAGACGGAAGGATCGAGTTTGCCAGGTGGAAAAACCCGCGTGGCGAAGACCTCAATCTTGCTCAGTCCGACCTGGATGACCTCCGAACTTTCCTGAGTGATGGCGATGTGGCAGTCGACGTTGGTGCTCAGGTCGGTGACAGTACCGTGCCGATTGCCCTTGCCTGCGGTCCCCAAGGACTTGTGCTTGCTTTTGAACCTAACCCGTTCACCTTTGCGATCCTCGGTGCCAACGCGGCGCTCAATCCGACCAAGCTAAACATTTTCCCGATCCCCTATGCAGCTACGCCAGAAGATGGGTCGTTCGTCTTCGACTACGGCAACCCCGGATTCGACAACGGCGGCAACCATGCCGGTGTTTCGCGATGGAAGCACGGCAGCGCATTCAGCGTCCCCGTTGAAGGGCGAAGAATTGAACCCTTGATCCGAGCTCGTTTGGGAGATCGTATCAAGCGACTGCGCTATATTAAGACTGATGTGGAATCGCACGATCTATCGGTTTTGGTCTCGATCAGTTCGCTGATAGACGAGTGCCGGCCCTACATAAAATCGGAAGTCAGCCACAATCTTTCGATTGAGGAGCGGGTCGAGATGCTTCGGTTCTTCACCGGCAGAGGCTACGATGTCCGGCGTGTCGAACCGACAACGCTTTTCGGAAACCTTCTTACCGAAAACGACCTTGGCGGGACCAAGAATATCGACATGTTTGCAGTCCCACGTCCGGTTTAAGGAGAGGCACCATTTCTAATGGGCTAGCGCAGGCGCGAGGGACAATCATGCCCAGGCGCGGACGATCAGATTCCAGCGCATACTATTATCTATGTTGATCGGACCGCCCGTGCAAACTGTGTGGCAATAGAAGCTGGCTGGCAGCAGCACATTGTCTGGCCATTCTGTCTGGGCCGCGTCTTTCGGATCGATCGGGCGTGGCTGTACACTTCTCGGCCTTGCTTGTGCGAATAGACCCATGAAAGTTTATTCGCATTTTAACCAATGAAGCTCATCCTACCAAATGGTGTGGTATCGACTCGCGGGGGCGGGGTGGAATGACTGACCTGGATGACGAGGATGACGTCCCAAAACCCAGCCCATCCAACCGCTGGCGAACAATAGCTCTGAAGACAGTGCAGTTTGTGCCACCTGTCATCTCGATAGGATGTGCCGTCACAGTTGGCTATTTTGCCTATATGGCCGCCAACCAAAAACCGCCGGCCGATATAGCAGCACTGGCAGTGTCGATCCTCAAGTCCAGCGATGCGTCCCCGGAAATGCGGGAATGGGCCGCGGACGCCATAGGAATACAGAACGATATTGGAATGCCGGCCAAATCCATTCAGCAATGAAACTGTGGCACGCGCAGATCGCCAAGCGCATATGCCCGCCCGACATCACTGGCTAACCGGGCATCCGACGCAAGGCCCCGGACACATTTCCTGAAGCCGCTCAGCACAAAGCCAGCCAGCGCGAGAGCGGGCCTGCCGCACCAACAGGCGGCCAAAAGCCACGCCAGCCCTCGGTCAGGCGCGGTCATCTACCGATCTGCTGGCCTTACTGCGGCACGCAGGTGGAAGGCGTGCAGTCGGCGGTGACGACGGACAATCTTTCCCGCTTTACCAAAATCGGCTTTTCGTAAGTCTTTCTCATCCGAAATCCCCCTGACTCAGACCACGTCAAATTCGTCGCCGGCGGCCTGTTTGTCAAGTGACGGTCAAAATTCCGGAAGGCGCCAGCCTCGCGCCAGGAGCAGACTTAACCGTATGACCACAGCCATGGCTGGCGGACCGGACACCCGATGCACGCCTTCGAGACAACCGCTTCGACAGCAGCCGGGCACATCCAAAAAAGCGTCCAGGCCCAAGCTTGGAACCTCCTGCCTCGTTGCGCGTTTCTCGGCGTCCCGTTCGCGGACCCGCCCGGATATTTCTCCAAGCGCGCGATAAAATCAGGAGCCCGCTTCATGCACGACAAGCTGTTTCATTCACCGGTCGCACTGTCCGTCGGCCTCGGCTTCAAGCGCGAGATCGCCTCGTTGGCCGGAATGCACGATTTTCTGACCGACTGGACGACCTCCCGCCGCGGCCCGCTTTACCGCAATGCGGTCAAGGCATGTGACCTCGCCATTCCGGGCTATGTGACCATCGAACAGGCACGCCGGGCGCTGCTCGATTTTGCGCAAGCCACCGGTATCCTGTGGCCGGACCTTGAGCCGGTCGAGGGCGTGCACGCCGTTGCGCGTGGTTATGGCGGTTACGCCGCCTGAGGATTGATGCCACCGTCCATCGGGTGGCAAAAGCCACACCAGCCACCAGAAAGCCCGGCTTGGTCCTCCCCAGCCGGGCTTCACTTTTCCAGCAACCCAGGAAACCGCCATCTTGCAACTGAGGCTGACGACGTTGCGCCTTCCGTGGCAATCAACTTGTCGAACGTGTGCGTCGCCGAGTTTGACCCGACCTACCTCAGCATGATGCGGGAGCCGCTTAGACGCGGCCCACCGATCATTTTTTCGCGGATCTACGCTGCTTCCGCCGCGACGTTCACGGCCGACTCCGCGAGCTGCGTCAGCGCTTCGTCGGTGGCTTTCTCTTCCTTCAGCGTCGCTTCAAGCAGCGTCACGGCCTCGTTCAGGCCGAGTTCGCCGGCCCAGGTCCTCAGCGTCCCATAGCGCGAGATCTCGTAGTGTTCGACCGCTTGCGCGGCAGCCAGCAGGCCGGCGTCGAGCGCGGGAGATCCCTTGTACTCCTCAATGATCTCGGCGCCTTCCTCGGTGATGCCCATGATGGCCGCACAGGTCTTGCCAGCCGGCTTCTTGCCGATGACACCAAAGACCTTCTCCAGCCTTGCGACATGTCCTTCGGTCTCGGTGCGGTGCTTTTCGAAGGCGGCTTTCAGGTCGGCACTTTGCGCGGCCTTGGCCATTTTCGGCAACGTCGCCAATATCTTCTTCTCGGCGAAATAGATGTCTTTCAGCGTGTCGTGAAACAGGTCGTCGAGCACTTTCTGCTTTGCCATTGTCATGTCCTTTGGTGCGTGAGCCCTCAGGTCGACAATCTCCCGTCCGGGGATTCGTTCCGCCCGGTTCGAACGGAAACCTTTATAAAATTCCTATTTCTTTCCACTGCGCCCCGTCTCGAACCTTTATGGCGATCGGGTCCATATTCCCCTTGAGCAAAACGCCGGACGCCGCCACCAATCGAAGTGGGGCGCGCCGTTTTCACGTAATTGCCAGCTTGCGAGCAGCAGGCGCGCCATAGAAAAGTGGAAGCAAGGAATAAACATAATGGACGTCATTGTTCTCGGGACCGGGGTTTTATTTTTTGCCCTGTTCTTCGCCTATGTCAAAGCCTGCGACAGAATTTGAGCTGAAGGATCGGACCATGCTTGTCGATTACATCCTCGGTGGTGGCGTGACGTTGTTCCTGCTCGCCTACCTGACCTACGCGCTCATTCGTCCAGAACGCTTCTGAAGGCACGGAAAGCCACAGCCATGACAACAAACGGTTGGATACAGATCCTGGTCTTTTGCGGGATCATCATTTTGCTGGTGAAGCCGCTCGGCGGCTACATGCACCGCGTCTTCAACGGCGACCGCACGCTGCTTTCGCCACTCTTCGGCCCGCTCGAGCGCGGGCTCTATCGCATTTGCGGAACCAGCGAGCGCGACGAACAGCACTGGACGACCTACGCGGTCGCTCTGCTGCTGTTCAACCTTGCCGGCTTCCTGGTGCTTTATATCCTGCAGCGCCTGCAGGGAAGCCTGCCCTACAATCCGGCCGGCATGACCGCGGTTGAACCAGGGCTGGCCTTCAACACCGCCGCCAGCTTCATGACCAACACCAACTGGCAGAATTATGGTGGCGAAAGTACGATGTCCTATCTCGTGCAGATGGCCGGCCTGACGGTGCAGAACTTCGTTTCGGCAGCCACCGGCATCGCCATCGCCATCGCGCTGATCCGCGGCTTTGCCCGGGCGTCGGGCAAGTCGATCGGTAATTTCTGGGTCGATATGACCCGTTCCACCCTCTATCTGCTGTTGCCGTTCTGCATCGTGCTGACGCTGGTCTATGTCTGGCTCGGCATGCCGCAGACGCTTGGCGCCTATGTCAACGCCACGACGCTCGAAGGCGCGCAGCAGACCATCGCCGTCGGCCCGGTCGCCTCGCAGGTGGCCATCAAGATGCTCGGCACCAATGGCGGCGGTTTCTTCAACGCCAATGCCGCGCACCCGTTCGAGAACCCCGACGCGATCTCCAACCTGATCCAGATGGTGTCGATCTTCGCCATCGGCGCCGCCTTGACCAACGTCTTCGGGCGCATGATCGGCAACCAGCGCCAGGGTTGGGCGATCCTGTCGGCCATGGGCGTCATGTTCATCGCCGGTGTCGCCATCTGCTACTGGGCGGAAGCTGCCGGCAACCCGCTGGTGCATGCGCTGGGCATCGACGGCGGCAACATGGAAGGCAAGGAGAGCCGCTTCGGCATCGCTCTGTCGGCATTGTTCGCCGTCATCACCACGGCCGCTTCCTGCGGCGCCGTCAACGCCATGCACGGCTCGTTCACCGCGCTCGGCGGCATGATCCCGATCATCAACATGCAGCTTGGCGAAGTCATCGTCGGCGGTGTCGGCGCCGGTCTCTACGGCATCCTGATGTACATCGTCGTTGCCGTCTTCGTCGCCGGCCTGATGGTTGGTCGCACGCCCGAATATCTCGGCAAGAAGATCGAGGCCAAGGAGGTCAAGATGGCGATGCTGGCCATCCTGTGCCTGCCGCTGGCGATGCTGATCTTCACGGCCATCGCGGTCGTGCTGCCGACCGGCGTGGCGTCGATGGGCAATGCCGGCCCGCACGGCTTCTCCGAGGTTCTCTATGCCTATACGTCGGGCGCTGCGAACAACGGCTCGGCCTTTGGCGGCCTCAGCGGCAACACGCCCTGGTACAACATCACCATCGGCATCGGCATGCTGATGGGCCGCTTCCTGGTCATCATCCCGGCGCTTGCCCTTGCCGGCTCGCTGGTGGCGAAGAAGACGGTTCCGGCTTCCGCCGGCACCTTCCCGACCGATGGCCCGCTGTTCGTCGGGCTGCTCGTCGGCGTCATCCTCATCGTCGGTGGTCTGACCTTCTTCCCTGCGCTCGCCGTCGGGCCGATCATCGAGCACCTGGCAATGATCCACGGGCAGACCTTCTGAGGCCGTCATGTCCTGGTTCAACACCATGCGTCGCAAGACCAGCGACAGGGGCGATCACGGGAAGGAGGAGAGACCTCCTCCTTTCCCGACCCTGTCGACGTTTCTCGGCCTTGCGGCAGTCATGCTCGTCCTCTGGTTGCTGGCCTACGGGCCGCCGCATTTCTTTTCGGCATCCGATCATCCGGTGCCGTCCAACAACACCGAAGCCGGAGCTTCAAAATGAGCCACTCGAAATCAGCTGTCATCATGGATGCCCGCATCTTGCTTCCCGCCATCGGCGGCGCCTTCCGCAAGCTCGACCCACGCACGCTGGCCAGGAACCCGGTGATGTTCGTCGTCGCTGTCGTGTCGTCGCTCACCACGGTGCTGTTCGTCAAGGACCTGGTCACCGGCGGCGGCAATCTCGGCTTCACGCTGCAGATCATCATCTGGCTGTGGTTCACCGTGCTGTTCGCCAACTTCGCCGAAGCGGTCGCCGAAGGCCGCGGCAAGGCGCAGGCGGATTCGCTGCGCAAGGCGCGCACCGAAACCCAGGCCAAGCTGTTGACCGGTGAAGACCGCACCAAATACAAACTCGTGCCCGGCACCAGCCTCAAGGTCGGCGATGCCGTGCTGGTCGAGGCCGGCGACATCATCCCGTCCGACGGCGAAGTGATCGAAGGCGTCGCTTCGGTCAACGAGGCGGCGATAACAGGCGAATCCGCGCCGGTCATCCGCGAATCCGGCGGCGATCGTTCGGCGGTCACCGGCGGCACGCAGGTGCTGTCCGACTGGATCCGCGTGCGCATCACGGCGGCTTCCGGCCACACCTTCCTCGACCGCATGATCTCGCTGGTCGAAGGCGCGGAGCGCCAGAAGACGCCGAACGAGATCGCGCTCAACATCCTGCTCGTCGGCATGACGCTGATCTTCGTTCTGGCCACCGCAACCATTCCGAGCTTCGCCTCCTATTCGGGCGGCTATATCTCGGTGACCGTGCTGGTCGCCCTGTTCGTGACCCTGATCCCGACCACCATCGGCGCGCTGCTGTCGGCCATCGGCATCGCCGGCATGGACCGCCTGGTGCGCTTCAACGTGCTGGCCATGTCGGGTCGCGCCGTCGAGGCCGCCGGCGACGTCGACACGCTGCTGCTCGACAAGACCGGCACGATCACGCTCGGCAACCGGCAGGCAACCGAGTTCCGCCCGGTCAAGGGCGTCACCGAACAGGAATTGGCTGACGCTGCGCAACTCGCCTCGCTCGCCGACGAAACGCCGGAAGGCCGTTCGATCGTCGTGCTGGCCAAGGAGAAATACGCCATCCGTGCCCGCGATATGGCGATGCTGCACGCCACCTTCGTGCCGTTCACCGCGCAGACCCGCATGAGCGGCGTCGACATCGACGGCTCCTCGGTGCGCAAGGGCGCGGTCGATTCCGTGCTCGCCCATGTCAGCCAGTCGACGGTCGCAGCCCACGCCACGCGGCCCGGCAGCGATACCGTCAGGGATCTCCAGGCGATCGCCGACGAGATCGCCAAATCGGGCGGCACACCGCTGGCGGTCGAGCGCGACGGGCGCCTGCTCGGCGTCGTCCACCTCAAGGACATCGTCAAGGGCGGCATCAGGGAGCGCTTCGCCGAACTGCGCAAGATGGGCATCCGCACGGTGATGATCACCGGCGACAACCCGATGACGGCGGCAGCCATTGCCGCGGAAGCCGGCGTCGACGACTTCCTCGCCCAAGCGACGCCCGAGGACAAGCTGAAGCTGATCCGCGACGAGCAGGCCAAGGGCAAGCTGGTCGCCATGTGCGGCGACGGCACCAACGATGCGCCAGCCCTTGCCCAGGCCGATGTCGGTGTCGCCATGAACACCGGCACGGTCGCCGCCCGCGAGGCCGGCAACATGGTCGACCTCGACAGCGATCCGACCAAGCTGATCGAGATCGTCGAGATCGGCAAGGCGCTGCTGATGACGCGCGGCTCGCTGACGACCTTCTCCATCGCCAACGACGTGGCCAAATATTTCGCCATCATCCCGGCGATGTTCGCGGCCTTCTACGTCGCGCCGGGGCAGACCACCGGCCCGTTGCAGGCACTCAACGTCATGCATCTGGCGACACCGCAGAGCGCCATTCTCTCAGCCATCATCTTCAACGCGCTGATCATCATCGCGCTGATCCCGCTGTCGCTGAAAGGCGTCAAATATCGCGCCATCGGCGCCGGTGCACTGCTCAGCCGCAACCTGCTCGTCTATGGCCTCGGCGGCATCATCGTCCCCTTCGTCGGCATCAAGGCGATCGACATGATAGTCATCGCGCTTGGCCTCGCTTAACTCTTTGTTTTAACGCAATTCCTGTGGGAAAACCGCTCCACACTTTTCCTGGAATTGCTCTGAGGAACACGTCCATGCTCACCCAGATAAGACCCGCGATCATCATGATCGTCTTCTTCACGGTGCTGACCGGCCTGATCTACCCGATCGGCATGACCGGCATCGCCCAGGCGCTGTTCCCGCGTCAGGCCAATGGCAGCCTGATCGAGAAGGACGGCAAGGTCATCGGCTCCGAGCTGATCGGCCAGGGCTTTGCCAGCGACCGTTATTTCCACGGTCGCCCCTCGGCTGCCGGCGACGGTTACAACGCCGCCGCCTCGAGCGGCAGCAACCTCGGCCCGACCAATCCCAAGCTGATCGACCGCATCAAGGGCGACGCCGAGAAGTTGAAAGCGGAAAACCCGAACCAGCCTGTTCCGATGGACCTGGTGACGACGTCCGGCAGCGGCCTCGATCCCGATATCAGTCCCGAAGCGGCCTACTTCCAGGTCGCCCGCGTGGCCAAGGCCAGGGGTATCGACGAAGCCAAGATCAAGGCGCTTGTCGACAGCCAGGTCGAGGGCAGGGAGCTCGGCTTCATGGGCGAGCCGGTGGTCAATGTGCTCGGTCTCAACCTTGCGCTGGACGCCGCGAAACAGTGAATGGTGCGGGCCGGGGATCGACAGTATCCCCGGCGCCATCCATGATCGATCCTGATGCCGGACGACAGAAGCAACGACACCAGACCTTCTCCCGACGCACTGCTTGATCATGCCGAGCGGGAGGCGCGAGGCCGTCTGCGGATATTCCTGGGTGCCGCCCCTGGCGTCGGCAAGACCTACGAAATGCTGATGTCGGGCCGCGCCAGGCTGGCCGACGGCGTGGATGTGGTGATCGGCGTCGTCGAGACGCATGGCCGCAAGGAGACACTGGCTCTGGTCGAGGGCTATGAGGTCATTCCCCGCCGCAAGGTCGACTACAAGGGGCGCATCCTCGACGAGATGGATATCGACGCCATCCTAGCCCGGCGCCCGGCACTGGTTCTCGTCGACGAGCTCGCCCACACCAATGCGCCTGGCAGCCGCCACCCCAAGCGCTTTCTCGACGTCCAGGAAATCCTGACGCAAGGCATCGACGTCTACACGACGCTCAACATCCAACATGTCGAAAGCCTGAACGATGTCGTCGCCCAGATCACCAAGGTCAGGGTGCGCGAGACGGTTCCCGATTCCATCATCGACCAGGCCGACGATGTCGAGATCATCGATCTCACCCCCGACGACCTGATCAAGCGGCTCGAAGAAGGCAAGGTCTATTTCCCCAACACCGCCCAGCGCGCGATCGAGAACTATTTCTCGCCGGGCAATCTGACGGCGCTCAGGGAGCTGGCGCTGCGCCGCACCGCGCAGCGCGTCGACGACCAGTTGCTGATCCATATGCAGGCCCACGCCATTCCCGGACCGTGGGCAGCCGGGGAAAGGGTTCTCGTCTGCCTCGACGCGCGCCCGGGAGGAGCGGCGCGCGTGCGCTATGCACGCAGGCTGGCCGACCGGCTGCGTGCTCCGTGGACGGCGCTGCACGTCGACAGCACCCGCTCGGCCAGCATGCCCGAGGAGGACAAGGACCGGCTGGCAACGAACCTGCGCCTTGCCCAACAGCTTGGTGCCGAGGTGACCACCATTCCGGGTCAGAATGTGGCGCAGGACATCGTGCGTTATGCGACGGCGAACAATTTCACCCATATCGTGGTCGGCAGGCCGACCCGGTCGCGCTGGCGCGAGTTGATCGAAGGCTCGCTCACCTATGATCTCATCCGCAATGCCGGCGACATCAGCGTTCATGTCATTTCGGGAAACGAACGTGGCACCGAGACGGCGTCGAGGAGCGTCAGGGCGGCGGACGAGCAGTGGCAGTTCGAAATCTGGCCTTATCTCAAGGCCACGGCCTTTGTCATGGGCTCGCTCGCCTTCGCCGTTCTTCTCGACCAGTTTCTCGACGTTCGCAATCTGGCGATCATCCTTCTCATCGGGGTGCTGGCGTCGGCGGTAACCGGTGGTCTCTGGCCGGCTCTGTATGCCTGTTTCGTCAGCGCCCTTGCCTTCAACTATTTCTTCCTGGAACCGCGCTACACGCTGACCATCCGGGATCCGGAGAGCATTGTTGCGCTCGGTGTCTTCCTGGTTGTCGCCGTCATTGCCAGCAATCTGACGGCGCGCGTGCAGCGCCAGGCGGTCGCCGCCCGTTCACGGGCGCGGGCCACGGAGGACATCTACCTTTTTTCAAAGAAGCTCGCCGGCGCCGGCACGCTCGACGACGTCCTCTGGGCCACCGCCTTCCAGATCGCCTCGATGCTGAAGCTGCGGGTGGTGCTGCTTTTGCCGGAAGACGGAACGATCACCGTCAAGGCCGGCTATCCGCCCGACGACACGCTGGCCGAAGCCGACATCGCCGCCGCCCGCTGGGCCTGGGAACACAACCGCGCCGCGGGTCGCGGCGCCGACACGCTTCCCGGCGCCAAGCGCCTCTATCTTCCCTTACGGACAGGGCGCACAGCAATCGGTGTCGTCGGCCTCGACAATGACAAGCAGGGGCCGCTGCTGACGCCCGAGCAGCAGCGCCTGCTCGATGCGCTGGCCGATCAGGCAGCTGTCGCCATCGAGCGTATCCAACTGGTCGCCGATGTCGATCGCGCCAAGCTCGCCGCCGAGGCGGACCGGCTGCGCTCGGCGCTACTTACCTCCATCTCGCATGATTTGAAGACGCCGCTCGCCGCCATCATGGGCGCGGCCGGCACGCTGAGGGAATTCGCACCGGCACTTCCCGAACAGGACCGGGCAGAGCTGCTGACGACCGTGCTCGATGAATCCGAGCGATTGAACCGCTTCATCGCCAATCTGCTGGACATGACCAAAATCGAGTCGGGCGCAATGGAGCCGAACTACGCCTTCCACTATGTCGGCGACATCGTCGGCTCTGCCCTGCAGCGGGCCAGGAAAATCATCGGCGAGCACAAGACCGAGACAGACATCCCCTCGGATTTGCCGATGCTGAAGGTCGATCCCGTCCTGTTCGAGCAGGCGCTGTTCAATCTCCTCGACAATGCGGCGAAATATGCACCAGCCGGCTCGACGATCCGCGTGCAGGGCTGGACCGACAATGGTTCCGTCATCCTGCAGATCATGGATGAAGGGCCGGGCATTCCCCCTGGCGATCTGGAGCGGATTTTCGATACGTTCTACCGGGTGCGCAAGCGCGATCAGGTCCGCGCCGGCACCGGGCTCGGCCTGTCGATCTGCCGCGGCTTCATCGAGGCGATGGGTGGCACGATCACGGCGGCAAACCGCACAGATCGTTCGGGCGCGGTGTTCACCATCAAGATGCCGAAGCCGACGAACCCGCCCAGTTTCGACGCCTCGAATACGGACGATGTGGGTGACTTGGCATGACAAACTCGAACGTCAGGATACTGGTCGTCGATGACGAGCCGCCGATCCGCAAGCTGCTGCGCGTCGGGCTCGGCAGCCAGGGTTACGCGATCAGCGAGGCGCCGAACGCCAGGGTGGCGATCGAGCTGATGGAGGCGGAGAAGCCGGACCTCGTCCTGCTCGACCTCGGCCTGCCCGGCATGAGCGGCCATGAGCTGTTGCGCAAATGGCGCGACGATGGCCTCGACATTCCGGTGGTCATCCTGTCCAGCCGTACCGACGAGGCCGGCATCGTCCAGGCCCTGGAACTCGGCGCCGACGACTATGTCACCAAGCCGTTCGGGATGAACGAACTGGTCGCACGCATCCGCGTGGCGCTGCGGCACAAGTTCCAGCAACAGGGCGAAAAACCGGTGTTCCACACCGGCGACCTGTCGGTCGATCTGGTCAAACGCATCGTCAAGGTCGAGGGCAAGGAGGTAAAGCTCTCGCCGAAGGAATATGACATCCTGCGCATCCTCGTGCAGTACGCCGGCAAGGTGCTGACCCACCATTTCCTTTTGAAGCAGGTCTGGGGCGATTCGACCGACGTGCAGTATCTCAGGGTCTATGTCCGGCAGCTCAGGCAGAAGATCGAGAAGAGCCCCGACCAGCCGCGTTATATCACCACCGAGACCGGCGTCGGCTATCGCCTGCGCGAGGTCGAGTGAGCGGGCTAATAGATCTTGGCACGGGCGTGAATACGATAAGCCTGGCGGGAGCAGCTCACCCGTCCGAAAATGATGCATGACGTATCTAAGAGGCCGCCACGCACGTCCGCAGGTGGGACGCCAATAGCTCAGATGCCGGCTTGCTTGGACTCCGCAGCGGACTCATCAAGTAGTAGGCGCCGCCAGGTATGATCGGCTGATTACGGAAGATCACCAACCGCTCCTCCCGGACGAGGTCACCGGTATTCGCAATCCATCCGAGCATCACTCCCATCCCCGCTAACGCAGCCTGGGTCGCTTGAACATGGTTGCCAAACGAGAGATCCCCTTGCCGGTCGTGCGGTAGACCGATCGCGTCGAAGTATTCGTCCCAGCCGGGAGAAAATTCCTCGTCGGTTTCAACGTGGAGCAGGGTCGCTTCCGCAAAATTTCCAGAGCCAACATGTTCAACGGCCTTTGGGCTGCAGACGGGGATCAGGCGCTCATCGAAAAGCCGTTCGCAGTTGCCATCTAGCCAGTCGCCGGCCCCATAACGAATCAACAGGTCGGCTTCGGGCGTAAACCGCGGGCTGCCGGATGTTGGTACAACTCGTACGACAATGTCAGGGTGCCGAGCGTAGAACGTCGCCAAGCGCGGCATTAGCCAATATGTGCCAGTACAGACAGTGCAAGCGATCGTAACGACGTTCTGTTCGTTTCGCTCCAAGGCTCTAATTTTTCCGATTGCGCTCTCGATCCGGTCCATTCCGTCCGAAACTGCGTGAAGCAGAACCCGGCCCGCGTCTGTCAACGCAGCAGGACGCATCCGTCGATCGAGCAGTTTCGTGCCGATATGGTCCTCGAGATTCCGAAGTGCTTGGCTGACGGCGGGCTGCGTGACATTCAACTCCGCCGCCGCGCTCTGGACGCCGCCTGCACGCACCACGGTTTCAAATGCCGTCAGAAGCCGGAGGGGAGGGAGATGTCGGCGCAATATCATAACCTCTCGCTTATGTCAGATTAGACTTTCAGCTCTTCCAAACGTAATCCGATAGCGCAATTGTTGCAACCAACGACAGCCGGCTGGCGGTCACAACATAAGCACACCTTAACCAGAGAGAGTTCATGAACGCCCATTCCCGCCGATCCGAACTGACTGCGGACGAAACGCAGTCGCTGCGGGTGGATCTTGCTGCGGCCTTTCGTCTGGCAGCTCAATTCGATTGGCATGAATCGGTGGGAAATCATTTCAGTGCCGCACTTTCCGCCGACGGGAAGAAATTCCTCATGAACCCTCGCTGGCGGCACTTCGGAGAGATTCGGGCGAGCGATCTCTTGGTTCTGAATGCGGATGACAGCGGGGTGATGGCTCGACCTGATGCTCCAGATCCCTCCGCGTGGACGATCCACGGCTCCGTCCACGGCAGGCGGCCGGAAGTCCGGGTCATGCTGCATTGCCATCCCCCATACACGACGGCGCTGGCCGGTCTCAAAGACCCCGGCATCAAGCCCATCGACCAAAATACGGCTCGTTTCTTTGGCCAGTTCGGTATCGATCTTGGGTTCGGCGGCATGGCTGACGATGCTGCCGAAGGGCAGCGCTTGGCGGCTGCTTTCGGCAGCAAGCGAGTCATCATCATGGGCAACCATGGTGTGACCGTCACGGGACGAACGGTCGCCGAGGCGTTTGAAGACCTGTATTTCGTCGAGCGCGCGGCCAAGATCCTCGTGCTCGCATATTCAACTGGCCAGCCGCTGAACGTCATGTCCGATGACCTTGCACAGAAGACGGCCGATGGCTGGCTTCCCTACAATGATCAGGCATTCGCGCACTTCGACTACCTCAAGCGGCAATTGGACAAAACCGACCCCTCGTATCGCGACTAGCCCAAGACTCGTGGCTCAAGGAGAGAACGTGCGTAATATTGAAGTTCTGTTTTTCGACGTCCTGGGGACGATGGTCGACTGGCGTGGCAGCATCACGGTCGAGGTGGGAGAGTTTTTGAAACGCCACGACCTTGGCCACATTGACCCTGCTGATTTTGCAGATGCATGGGTGGGACGCTACGACGCTTCAGTCGACCCGATTCGGACCGGCAAGCGATCATTCGTTTCGCTCGATCAGGTAAACAGAGAAAATCTCGTTGCCAGCTTCGAAGAATTTGGTTTGGCCCCGGCCTCAGTACCACCGGAAGAGCTTGAACACCTCAATCTGTCATGGCATCGCCTGAAGGCCTGGCCGGACCTGGCCGAAGGTCTTTCTCGCTTGAAGTCGCGTTTCATCGTTGCGCCATTGTCAGATGGACACGCCCGGCTTCTGGTGAACCTGTCAAAATACAACAATCTGCCATGGGATTTTATTGCCGGCGCCGATATGTCTCAAGCTTACAAGCCCATGCCGCAGGTCTACCTGCGGGCGTGCGAACTTCTCGAGGTTCAGCCGGGGAATGCCATGCTGGTAGCGGCGCATGACTACGACCTGGAAGCGGCCCGCCGTTGCGGATTGAAGACCGCCTACATTATTCGCGCCAATGCCGAAGATCCTTCCAGGGTGGGTAATCAGAGAGCTCAGGATGGCTGGGATTACAAAGCGAAGGATCTGCTGGAACTCGCCGACATGCTCCAATAGCCACGCAGTTGCTTTTAGCCGATAGCTTCCCGCGGCTGACCAAGGGGCATGGATACCCGCAAGGCCGCCAGGCAGCCGACAATGCCGAGCGGCACGAAGGCGAGAAACAGCCACGACGCGACATTCGCCGCCGCGTCATGGTCCAAACCTTGCGAAAAGCCGCTGGCATTGGCGACGATGCCGGCAAGTGCGGCACCCACGGCATAGCCGATGCGCTGCATGGTCGGCACCGCCGCCGAGGCGATGGTCTGCTCGCCCTCCGGCGCGGAGGCGACGATGACACGCGTCAGGAAGGGCCAGGCGATGCCGAAGCCGCCGCCCTGCAACAAGGCACACACCAGGATCAGCGGGATGGAGCCCAGCGGTATCGTATAGGCAAAGCCGGCGATGCCGGCCGCGATCATCACCGCGCCGCCGACGATGATCAGCCGCTCGCGCTGCGGCGGCGCGTTGGCGACGAGGATGGACAGGATCGACCAGGCGATCGATTCGGCGGCAATGATGTAGCCGGTGGTCAGCAGCGGAATGTCGTGCAGGCTGGTCAGCAGCAGCGGCCCGTAGACGCCGAAGGAACAGGTCGCCACCGAAAAGGCGGCAACCATGGTCATGCCGGCACCGACCGGCGTGCGCCATGAGAACAGCCGCGCCGGGAACAGCCGAGAGGGCGGCTTCAGGGCATCGATGGTGAAGAACAGCACCAGGCCGACGAGGCCGAGGGCCATCAGCAGCGAGGAGCGCAGCAAGGCGATGTCGACGCCGGCCGAGGCGATCAGCACCACGGCGACGGCAAGGCAGCCAAGGGCCGCGAACGGGAAGGGCGGCGCCTTGCCTGTGCTCGTCCTGGGTTTCGTTGCCTGCGGCGTGTTGAGCACGATGAAGCTTGCCAACGCCATGGCGGTGCCGCCGAAGGTGAAGATGCCGAAGGCCCAGCGCCATGACAACAACTCGGTCATGATCGCGCCGAGCAACGGTCCACTGAAGGCGGCTACGCCCCAGATTGCCGACATGATGCCGAAAAGCTGCGGCCAGATGGCGCGCGAGAACAGCCGCTCGACCGAGACGAAGGCCAGCGACACCAGCGCGCCGCCGCCAAGCCCCTCGATCAGGCGGCCGGCGAGGAACAGCTGCATGGAAGGAGAGGTGGCGCAGATCAGCGCTCCGGCTGCGTAAAGCAGCGCGGCGACCACCATGTTGGTGCGCAGGGGGACATAGCTCACCAGCCGTCCGGCCGCCGCGCCGGCAACGATGGCGCCAAGTTCATAGATCGCCAGCGACCAGCCGACGAGCTGCACGCCGGCCAGTTCGCCGACCATGGCCGGCATCACTGTTGCCACCATCGTTTCGTTGGTGGCGTGCAGCAGGATGCCGAGGCTGATGAAGCAGAAGCGCGCCAGGTCGCCGCTTGCCCACAATGCGCGCCAGTCGACCCTGTTTGTGCTGATTTCGGTCATTTCCACCCCTGCCTTGCATATCTCGACGCCAGCGCAGGACGCCAGAAGCCAGCACGGGTTTCCGGCAGGACCATGTGCATCGACGGCGCCGGATTGCGCGCCGCATCAAGGCGTTGTTGCGTTCGGGGCAGGCTTGTAAAACCTCAACCGCGATTGAGCTCAAGCGAATTTTTCGGGATTTTTGCGGTCCGGTGGTGCGATCAGTTCTCGGTGCTGCGCAACTGGAACTGGCTGACGCCGATCGCGAGATTCATACCAGTCTGCGTCTGCAGGCTGAGTGGCTGCAAGGTGAAGGCCTGCGAGGAGCCGCCGACCAGCAGATTGGCGCCGGCGCCGACGGCGGCCGTCACCTCCGCGCTGGCGCCGATGTAGTCTCCGGCCAGCGCGCCCGGCGCATAGATGTTCTTCAGCGGCGTCAGCACGATCCACTGCATGACCGTCTGCTTCGTCGTGCCGATATCGAGGCCGTATTTGTTGACGGCGCCGAAATAGGCTTCCGGTGCGAAGCTCTTGTCGGCGGGGTTGAAGGTGCAGCTCAGATCCTTGCTCGAGCCGAAGATGAAGCCGGTGCCGCCGCCGATGGCGCAATCGAGCGTGCCGAGCTCTATGCCTTGGTCCTGCGCCTGCGCCGCCCCGGCAAACACAGTGGCGATCACGGCAGCGGCAAAGGCTGTCTTCGGCATGACGGTCCCCTCAAACATAAAACAAACGGCGCGGAACCATCCTATCTGGTTCCGCGCCGCAGGGTGAGGGGGCATGGAGCGCATGGCTCCATGCATTTACTTGAACGAGTGGATGAGCTGGAGCGAGGTCACAGCCACGGCAAGGTTGACACCGGTCTGCGCCTGGACGCTGAGCGGCTCCAGCATGAAGGCGCTGTCCAGGCCGCCAACCAGCAGGTTGGCGCCGCCGCCGGTCACGACGCTCGCCTCGGCGTTGACGCCGTAATAGCTGCCGGCGAGATCGCCCCCGTCACTACCGCGGGTCGCGGCCAGCACGGCCCAGACCAGCTGGCCCTGATGTGTCTGGCCGACATCGAGGCCGATCTTGGAGATGACGCCCGTGTAGCTCTCCGACGGTCCGTGATGGTGGGGGCGGAAGGTGCAGGACACGCCCTTGTTGGAGGCGACGATGTAGGCGGTGCCACCGTCAATGGTGCAGTCGAGCGTGCCGAGCTGCAGCTTGCCGGCGCTGGCCGGGGCAACAGCGAAGACCGTCGTGGCGAGGGCAGCGGCGCAGGCGAGTTTCTTGATCATGGGAGGGTCCTTTCGCAAATTGCCTGGAATAACGGCTGGAGTGGCCAGACCGTTCCACCGAAAACTTGGCGCGAACAAGGCGCGGGTCGGCACCTTGCTGCCGGGGTTAACGCGGGGTTGCCGGATGGGCGGGTTTGCGGCGTCGGGCGCACAGAGGGCAGTGCTGTGATTTGCGCCTAAGATCCACCGCTGACGCGGGCGAGGCCATCCTTGGCCGGCTGGTAGGTCGGATCAAGGTGCACGGCTTCGCGGTAGGATTTCCCCGCCTTGACCTTGTCGCCGCGGCGCTCGTAGATCAGCGCCTGATTGGCCCAGGCCTCGGCGTTCTTGCCGTCGAGCTTGATCGCCATGTTGAAGTCGGCAAAGGCGTTGTCTTCGTCGTTCGTGGCCAGATAGGAAAGGCCGCGGCCGTTGTAGGGCTCGGCGGCGTCCGGCGCCAGCGAGATGGCGGTCGAGAAATCCTCGATGGCGAACTTGTGCTGGCCCTGGCTCTGATAGATCAGGCCGCGATTGTGGTAGGCGCGCGCGTCGGTCGTGTCGAGCTGGATCGCCTTCTGGAAGTCGTTGAAGGCGTCCTGTGTGCGACCCGCCTTGCGGTAGAGATTGCCGCGGCCGATATAGGCGGCGTCATAATTGCCGTTGATCTGGATCGAACGGTTGTAGTCCTCGAGCGCGGCCGTCTGATTGCCGAGGAAGCGCTGGATGAGCGCGCGGTTCGAATAGGCCTGGAAGAAATTCGGGTTGAGCTGGATGGCTTGGTTGAAGTCCTTGAGCGCCGCCTGGTACTGGCCGCCACGGCCATAGGCCGAGCCGCGCACATTGTAGCCTTCGGGATCCTGGGGATTGCGCTGGATGACCGCCGACAGCGAGGAGATGTTCTCGCTCGACCCTTGCGCCTTGTCGATGTTGTTGAATTCACCGGTCGGGCCGGCCGTTTGGCAACCGGCAAGTGCCAGTCCGGAGAGCAGAGCCGCTGTCAGGGCGAAACCACGCAATGCGGTCCCGCGCTCCACGCTTGTTGCGTTCATGTCTGCCCTGTCCTCACTTCAAGCCGCGTCGCTCGGGTCCGGTTCCCCCCTCCGGGCCGGGTCACAATCAAAACAAAAAGGTGGCGGCGATTCCGCATCGCGCCACCTCTGATATCCTTCGAAAAGGACGAAAAATTGGCGTTAGAACCGCGGCGGACGCGGAGCGCCACCTGGACCACCGGCAGCGCCAGCAGCAACCGGGCGCGGCGTCATCGGCAGCAGGCCTTCGCGCTGGGCGCGCTTGCGGGCCAGCTTGCGGGCGCGGCGGACGGCTTCAGCCTTCTCACGGGCGCGCTTTTCGGACGGCTTCTCGTAGTGACCGCGCATCTTCATTTCGCGGAAAATGCCTTCGCGCTGCATCTTCTTCTTGAGAGCGCGAAGCGCCTGATCAACGTTATTGTCGCGGACGAGTACCTGCACGGGCAATCCTGTCTTTCGGGTTTGATATCAACAGGCAAGCGGCCATAGCCACTAGCCTCCGCGGCGGTTTACACCACGAATTGGGGCGGCTGATAGCAGAATCATGCCGCGCTGTCCACAGTCGAAATGCACTTGGAGGGCCAAACCGCAGTCGGTTTGCCTGGAGATCAAGGGGCCGACTAGGCCGTGGCGAGGTGAAGCCGCTCGAAATCCTCGAAGAACTCGCCGTAGTCGCAGGTGATCTCCTCGCCCGCGGCGATGTCGCGGGTCGCGGTGGCTCCGCCATACTGTGAAAAATCCGTGTTTGGATTGCCGGCATGGTTCATGAAGCGCCCATTGTCGACTTCATAGACCATGAAGCCCGGCCGGTCCGGGCTTGGATAGGCATAGCGGTCGAGCAGTTCCCTGAGATGCGAGGGTGCTGCCTCGTATTTGGCCATCGGGATCAGCCGGTCGAAATCGGGATCGAGCCGCCAGATCGAAGCGCCTTTCCTGATCGGCTCGGCGGCGAACACGCCAACGCCCTCGATCGCGCTCGCAGCCACATAGGTTCTGATCAGCATCATGTTTGCAGGACCGGTTTTGGCAAGAAGACCCGTTTCGACAGGAAACGGCATCGCCAAATCGCGGCGAAAAAGCAAGACCGGCCGTCTGCCTTGCGGCTATGAACATGCATCTTGGCCGCGAAAAATCCATCACGTCCGGTTGATCGACACGCCGCCATCGGCCAGCAGCGCCGTTCCTGTGGTGAAGCTCGAGGCGTCGGAGGCAGATAGAGCGCCGAGCGGGCGATCTCCTCGGGCACAGCGACGCGCTTCAATGCATGCAAACCTTCGACGAAAGCCCGTGATTCCGGAGTCTTGAAGGTTGCAGCCGGCGTGTCGGTGCCACCGGGCAGCAGCGCGTTGACCCGAACGCCTTTCGGGCCGTATTCGACGGCAAGCACCTGCGTCAGCCCGATCAGGCCTGCCTTGCTCGCGGCATAGCTGGTCATGCCCGGCATGCCGATGGTGTGGCCGACGAAGGTGGAGGTGAAGATCAGCGAACCGCCGCCGCGCTCGATCATCGCCGGCACCTGGTATTTCGCACCGAGAAAGGCGCTGGTGAGGTTGGTGTCGAGCGTCTCGCGCCAGCCTTCCAGCGACAGCTCTGAAATCGAGCCCATCTGGCCGACGGCGCCGGCATTGTTGAAGGCGATGTCAAGTCCACCGAACTTTTCGACCGCCAGATCGACAAGGGCCTTTGCATAGGCTTCGTCGCGGACATCGCCGGCAAGCGCGACCGCCGTGCCGTCGGCGTCCGCGATTTCGGCGACAAGCGCATCGAGCTCGGCCTGGCGACGGGCGGCGACGATGACCTTGGCGCCTTCCTCGGCAAAGAGTTTTGCGGTGGCGCGGCCGATGCCGGAGCTGGCGCCGGTGACGATGGCGACCTTGTTGGTGAGTGCGAACATTTTCTGCATCCTTTGCTTCGCGCCAGCTCTGCCGGCAATTGGATGCTTGGTCGCAAATGGGGCGGGTCAGAGCCACCCGATACCTGCGAAGACCGCGTCGCCCTGAGCTATTGCCTCAGCAGCCAACCGAGCCGATCGAGCGAGAATGCGTAGCTGATGACGATGAGCAGGGCGACGATGATGCCCGTAATCGTGTAACCGGCGACATAGAATCCGGCAGCACCGCCGAACAAGATGACCAGTTCGAGCACCAACCGCACCGCACCGGGCACAGGCATCGGTGCGCGGCCCGACCGGCTTGGGTCGTTGAGTACCGCGAAGGTTCCCCACAGCACAGCGGCAATGAGCGGCAAGGCCAGGGCGAGAACCCAGCGCCACCATCCGTCGGAGAGGCTCCAGCCCGCGATGCCGAGGCCAAGCAAGGCGGCAAGCTCCAGCAGGAAGCGCAACGTCATATTCCACCACGCGTTACCCATATTCGTCCTCCCGAGTCTCGCGGCAGGCAGTGTGACTGAACGCAGCCATGGCAGCCAGATCGCATGCGTCTTTTTCGTCGCGGCGCAAAACGGCAAGCGCCGTCGCAAACAGCGCAAGGGTGGAAGCCCGGTTTCGCTAGTGATACACCTCGCGCGCCGGGACCGAATGAATGCCCGGCCGCTATTTGCGAGGCCAGGACGTTGAAGAAATATTCGGTATTCGCCATCGCCCGCGAGGCCATGCGCGGCCACAAGGGCTGGGAGGAACAATGGTCCTCGCCTGAGCCGAAGAAGGAATACGACGTCATCATCGTCGGCGCCGGCGGCCATGGCCTGGCCACCGCCTATTACCTTGCCACGGTGCACGGCATCACCAATGTCGCGGTGCTGGAAAAGGGCTGGCTCGGCGGCGGCAACACCGGCCGCAACACCACCATCATCCGTTCCAACTATCTCTATGACGAGAGTGCCGGCATCTACGACCATGCGCTGAAGCTGTGGGATGGGCTCAGCCAGGAACTCAACTACAACGTCATGTATTCGGCGCGCGGCGTCATGATGCTCGCCCACAATGTGCACGACGTCCAGGTGCTGAAGCGCCACGTGCACGCCAACCGCCTGAACGGCATCGACAATGAATGGCTGTCGCCGGAGCAGGCGAAGGAATTCTGCCCGCCGCTCAACACCTCCAAGGACGCGCGCTATCCGGTGGTCGGCGCTGCCTTGCAGCGCCGAGGCGGTACGGCGCGCCATGATGCGGTTGCCTGGGGCTATGCGCGCGGCGCCTCGGCGCGCGGCGTGCATATCATCCAGAATTGCGAGGTCACCGGCGTCAAGCGGGCGGCCAATGGCGCGGTCATGGGCGTCGACACGACGCGCGGCTTCATCGGCGCCAAGAAGGTCGGCGTCGTTGCCGCCGGCCATTCCTCGGTCATCATGAACATGGCCGGCGTGCGCATGCCGCTGGAGAGCTATCCGCTGCAGGCGCTGGTGTCGGAGCCGGTCAAGCCGGTGGTGCCCTGCGTGGTCATGTCGAACACGGTGCACGCCTACATCTCGCAGTCCGACAAGGGCGAGCTGGTGATCGGCGCCGGCACCGACCAGTATGTCTCCTATTCGCAGACCGGCGGCCTGCACATATTGCAGCACACGCTCGACGCCATCTGCGAGATGTTCCCGATCTTCACGCGCATGAAGATGCTGCGCTCGTGGGGCGGCATCGTCGACGTCACGCCCGACCGTTCGCCGATCCTGGCCAAGACGCCGGTGCCCGGCCTCTATGTCAATTGCGGCTGGGGAACGGGTGGCTTCAAGGCGACGCCGGGCTCGGGCCATGTCTTTGCCCACACCATCGCCAAGGATGATCCGCATCCGATCAACGCGCCTTTCACCATCGAGCGCTTCCGCACCGGCCGCCTGATCGACGAGGCGGCGGCGGCGGCGGTGGCGCACTGATGATGGCGCAGATGGCTGTGGCGATGCCGCTGATGCTGGCGGGGGAACAAGTGCTGGCGGGGGAACGGGGCATGTTCCATTTTCCGTCGGCGGACGAAGTGCGCACGCAGCCGATCAGCCGTGCCGGGGACGAGGCCAACTGGCCGTTTTCGGTTGACGAAGGCACGCTGGCTTGCGTCTGGAGCGGCGGTCAGAGGGTGGTCATATTCCTTGAGAAAAGGCCTTCCGATTTCGGCGAGGACGAGACATTCCAGCCACGTCAAGTCATCGTCACCACCGATCCGATGCAGCTGACCCTCGGCAACATGGCGTATCGCGACCTGTTTCGCCCAGCCGCAAGCGTGGAGGAGCGCATCCGGCTCGTCGCGCCGTTCGCGACGTTGGGACAGAAGCTTTGCGATCAACCGGCGGGCGCCCGCGTCGGCCACGGCGAATTGTAGGAACGAACCAAAATGCTTCTCATCCGCTGCCCCTATTGCCAGGAAGAGCGCCCGGAACTCGAGTTCCGCAACGCCGGCGAGGCGCATATCGCGCGCTCGGCCAACATGGCTGGCGAGACCGACGACGATTTCGAGAAGTTCTTCTTCATCCGCTCGAATCCCAAGGGCATCATTTATGAGCGCTGGCGGCACATGCATGGCTGCGCCCGCTTCTTCAACGCCGTGCGCGACACCGTCACCGACAAGTTCGTCATGACCTACAAGGCCGGCGAGCCGAAGCCGTCGAAGCTCCCGGGAGTTGCCAAATGAGCGGCGCGTTCCGCATTCCCGGCGCCGGCCGCTTCAAGCAGGCAAAGACCGCGCGTTTCAGCTTCGACGGCCAGTCCTATGCCGGTATCGAGGGCGATACGCTGGCCTCGGCGCTGCTCGCCAATGGCGTCCATCTCGTCGGCCGCTCGTTCAAATATCACCGTCCGCGCGGCATCCTGTCGGCGGGTGCGGAAGAGCCCAACGCGCTGGTCGAGATCAAGCGCGACGCGGCGCGCAAGACGCCGAACGTACGCGCCACCGTGCAGGAACTGTATGACGGGCTTGACGCGCAATCGCAAAACCGCTGGCCGTCGCTGTCGTTCGACGTTGGTGCGGTCAACGACATCGCGTCGCCGCTGTTTTCGGCTGGCTTCTACTACAAGACCTTCATGTGGCCGAAGGCGGCGTGGAAGAGCCTCTACGAACCCAAGATCCGCGCCGCGGCCGGCCTTGGTGTCTCTCCGGACCAGCCGGATCCCGACCATTATTCGTCGCGCTATGCGCATTGCGACGTGCTGGTGCTGGGTGGCGGTGCCGCCGGCGTCGCGGCAGCATTGGCAGCGGCCGAAACGGGCGTGCGGGTCATCCTCGCCGACGAGCAGGCCGAGTTCGGCGGCAGCCTGCGTTTCGAGACCGGTGCGAAGATCGACGGCCAGGACGGCTTTGCCTGGGCTCAAGGTGCCGTGGCGAAGCTCGCCGCCATGGACAATGTCCGCGTGCTCTCGCGCACGACGGCGTTCGGCTATTACGCACAGAATTTCGTTGGGCTGGTCGAGCGTGTCAGCGATCATCTAAAAACCCCCGGCCACGATCTGGCGCGCGAGCGGCTGTGGCAGGTGAGGGCCAAGCGCGTGGTGCTGGCCTCCGGTGCGATCGAGCGGCACATGGTGTTCGCCGACAACGACCGGCCGGGCATCATGCTGGCGGGTGCGGCACGCACCTATCTCAACCACTATGGCGTCGCCGTCGGCAGGAATGTCGGCGTCTACACCGCCAATGATTCCGCTTACGCGGCGGCAATCGACCTGAAGAAGGCCGGCGTCAACGTGGCGGCGATCGTCGATTTGCGCGACAATCCGACCGGACCGGTGATCGACGAGGCGAGGGCGCTCGGCATCGAGGTCAATTTCGGCCGCGCGGTGATCCGCGCCGGCGGTAAGTTGCGGGTCTCATCGATGTCTGTGCAGCCGAAGAATGGTGGCGGCGAACGCACCATCCCGGTCGATGCGATCCTGATGTCGGCCGGCTGGACGCCGTCGGTGCATCTGTTCTCGCAATCGCGCGGCAAGGTCGCCTTCAACGACGAGACCAAGCGCTTCGTGCCGGGCACCTATGCGCAGGACTGCGTCTCGGTCGGCGCCTGCAACGGCACCGACGGGCTGTCTGCGACGGTGGACGAGGCCTATGCGGCTGGCGCCAAGGCGGCCAAGGATGCGGGTGCCAAGACCGCCAAGGGTACAAAGCCGAAGGTCGATGCCTCGGAGAGCTGGTCGCGCGGCATGCTGGGTGCGGCTCCCGGCGCCGGGCCGGACACGACGGTGAAAGCTTTCGTCGATTTCCAGAATGACGTCACCGCCAAGGATATCCGCCAGGCGGTGCATGAGGGCATGCGCTCGATCGAGCACGTCAAGCGCTTCACCACCAACGGCATGGCGACCGACCAGGGCAAGACCTCCAACATGCACGGCCTGGCGATTGCCGCCGAGACGCTGGGCAAGCCGATCCCGGAAGTCGGCCTGACCACGTTCCGGGCGCCCTATACGCCGGTGACGTTTGGCGCGATCGTCAGCCATGCGCGCGGGCCGCTGTTCGACCCGACGCGCAAGACGGCGATCCATCCCTGGGCCGAGGCGCAAGGGGCGGTGTTCGAGGATGTCGGCCAGTGGAAGCGCGCCTGGTATTTCCCCAGGGCGGGCGAGGACATGCACGCTGCGGTCGACCGCGAATGCGTCGCGGTGCGCAAGACGGCGGGCCTGTTCGATGCCTCGACGCTGGGCAAGATCGAAGTGGTCGGGCCGGACGCGGCCAAGTTCATGGAGCTGCTCTACACCAATCCCTGGGAGAAGCTGGAGCCCGGCCGCTGCCGCTATGGCATCATGCTGCGCGAAGACGGTTTCATCTATGATGACGGCGTCGTCGGCAGGCTGGCGCCGGACCGTTTCCATGTGACGACGACGACCGGCGGCGCGCCGCGCGTGATGAACCACATGGAGGATTATCTCCAGACCGAGTTCCCGCATCTCAATGTCTGGCTGACCTCGATCACCGAGCAGTGGGCGGTCATTGCCGTGCAGGGGCCGAACGCGCGGAAGATTATCGAACCCCTGGTCGAAGGCATCGACATGTCCGACGAGGCGCTGCCGCACATGTCGGTGCGCGAAGGCAAGATCTGCGGCGTGCCGACCAGGCTGTTCCGCATGTCGTTCACCGGCGAGCGCGGCTTCGAGGTCAACGTGCCGGCCGATTACGGCCAGGCCGTCTGGGAAGCGCTGTGGGCCGAAGGCCAGAAGCATGGCGCTGCCGCCTACGGCACCGAGGCGATGCATGTGCTACGCGCCGAAAAGGGCTACATCATCGTCGGTCAAGACACTGACGGCACGGTGACGCCGAACGATGCCGGTCTCGACTGGGCGGTCGGCAAGAAGAAGGCCGATTTCGTCGGCATCCGCGGCATGGCGCGGCCGGATCTGGTCGCCAAGGGCCGCAAGCAGCTGGTCGGCCTCAAGACCAAGGATCCCAAGGTGGTGCTGGAAGAAGGCGCGCAGATCGTCGAGGATCCGAAGCAGGCGATCCCGATGAAGATGATCGGCCATGTCACTTCGAGCTACTGGTCGGAAAATTGCGGCCGCTCGATCGCGCTGGCGCTGGTCGCCGGCGGCCGCGATCGCATGGGCGACACGCTCTATGTGCCGATGCCGAACGGGGTGATCGAAGTGGAGGTTACCGGCATGGTGTTCTTCGACGAGACGGGAGGGCGCCTCAATGGCTAAGGCCGCTGCAAGGAAGACGGCTCCGGCTGCATCGCCTTCGATTGAACGCCGTCCGGCGCTGGCTGGTCGCAGCACCGCCGCGACCAGCGCCAAGGTCGAGGTGCTGCCGCCGGCCGAGCGCATGTCATTGCGTGCGCCGGAGGCTTCGGTTGCAGCGCTTTCGAAGGCGCTCGGCGTGACCTTGCCGAACAAGCCGAAAACGTCTGCCTCGAAGGGCGGGCGCACCGCCTTGTGGCTCGGCCCTGACGAATGGCTGGTCATCGACGAGGCCGGCAATGATCCGCTCGCCGATTGCGCCAAAGTCACGTCGCTGCACTCGGCGGTCGGCATCTCGCATCGCAACATCGCGATCGCCGTGACTGGCGCCGGGGCAGCGGCGACGATCAATGCGGGTTGTCCGCAGGATTTGTCGCTCGACGCCTTCCCGGTGGGCGCGGCGTCGCGCACCATCCTGGGCAAGACGGAGATCGTGCTGCTGCGCACGGCGGCGGACGCCTTCCGTGTTGAATGCTGGCGTTCCTTCTCGGACTATGTCTTTACTTTCCTGTCCGAGGGATCGCGGGACGCGGCGGTCTGAACTCGGAACGTTTTGCAGGGCACGCTCGTTCTGCATCCGCACGCCGAGGGAGAATGCCGATGCCGTCGAATTCGCCGAAGTCGCCGGTCAAAAAGACATCGGCCGTCCGTTCGCTCGAACATGAGCGACACGAAGCGTCGAGCGCCGAAGAGGAACTCGAGGAAGGCCTCGAAGACACGTTCCCGGCCAGCGATCCGGTGTCGATCACCGGATCGTCCATCTCCGGCGCTCCGGCGAAGCCGGGCCAGGCCAAGACTGTGCCCGGGCGCAAGAAGCGCAAGACGTAGTTTCCATCGGACCAGATCGGATCGGACCTTCTCAATCCCATTGGACATGCTATTTAAAGCGCTTTGGGAGATGAAAATGCCGACAAAAGCGATCGTTTGGGGCGAGAATGTCCACGAGCAGACCAATGCCGCCGTGCGCGACCTCTATCCCTTGGGGATGCATGGCACCATTGCCGCGGCGCTCAACCAGGACAAGGGCATCGAGGCGACCACCGCCACCTTGCAGGAACCTGAACATGGCTTGAGCGAGAAGCGGCTGGCGGCCACCGACGTGCTTTTGTGGTGGGGCCACGCGGCGCATGGCGAGGTCAAGGACGAGATCGTCGAGCGGGTGCAGAAGCGTGTGTGGGAAGGCATGGGCCTGATCGTGCTCCATTCAGGCCACTACTCGAAGATTTTCAAGCGGCTGATGGGCACGCCCTGTTCGCTGAAATGGCGGGAGGCTGGCGAACGCGAGCGCGTCTGGGCGATCAACCGCGGCCACCCGATCGCGCAAGGCATCGGCGAGTGCCTGGAGATCGGCGAGACCGAAATGTATGGCGAGCCCTTCGCCGTGCCGGAGCCGCTCGAGACGGTGTTCGTCTCCTGGTACGAGGGCGGCGAGGTGTTCCGGTCCGGGCTGACCTATCAGCGTGGCGCGGGCAGGATCTTCTATTTCTCGCCGGGCCACGAGACCTATCCGATCTATCACAATGAGGGCGTGCAGCAGGTGCTGCGCAACGCCGTGCACTGGGCGCACAATCCGGCGCCGGCATGGTCCGGCATCACCAATGCGCCGAACGTGCCGACAGATGCGGCCAAGGAGAAGATCGTCCAGAAGGGGCTGCGCCTGCATGCCGATGGCGACAAGGGCTTGAGCTGATTGGGGCCTGAGCTGATTGGGGCTGAGTTCATCGGGGGCTTGAGTTGATGCATCGAATTCTTCTGCTCGGCACCGGCGGCATCGCCGGGCATCATGTCGAGGAGTTTGCAGAAATCCCGGGCTGCAGCATCGTCGCTTGCGTCGACCAGGTGCCCGGCCGCGCGGCGGCGTTCGCCGCCGTCAGCAAGATCGGCGATTTCTTCGAGAGCCTGGAAGCGGCGATCGCCTGGGGTCAGTTCGATGCCGCCATCAACGCGACGCCGGATGGTGCGCATATGGCGACGACGCTGGCGCTGCTTGCTGCGGGAAAGCATGTGTTTTGCGAAAAGCCGCTGGCGCCGAACCACGCCGACGCGCTGGCAATGACGCAAGCGGCCGAGGCAGCCGGGGTGGTCAACATGGTCAACCTGACCTATCGCAACTCACCGGCGATCCAGGAGGCACGGCGCATGGTTCAGGCCGGCGAGATCGGCGAGCTGCGCCATGTCGAGGCGAGCTACCGGCAAAGCTGGCTGGTCAGCCAATCGTGGGGCGACTGGCGGGTCGAGGACAAATGGCTGTGGCGCTTGTCGAGCCGGCACGGTTCGACCGGCGTGCTCGGCGATGTCGGCATTCATATCCTGGACTTCGCCACCTATGGAGCCGATCAGGATATTGTCAGCCTGCATGCCGATCTGGTGACGTTTCCGAAGGCCGAGGGCGAGCGCATCGGCGACTATGTGCTGGATGCCAATGACAGCGTGGCGATGACAGCGCGGCTCAATTCGGGCGCTCTCGCCACGATCGTGGCGAGCCGCTACATGACCGGCCATACCAATGATCTGTCGCTGGCCCTGCACGGCACCAAAGGCGCCATCAAGGTCGAGACCGACGGCAAGGTATCGAACCTGTCCACCTGCCTGGGTGGGGATGTCGATCTGCAGCGCTGGCAGACACTGGCGCTGCCTAGTGTCAAGCGCAACGCCCGGCGCTTTGCCGATGCACTGGATTCAGGCCGGAACGGCGATCCGTCGTTCCGGCGCGCCGCCGATATGCAGAAGCTAATCGACGCGGCCTTCGAGAGTTCAGCGGCTAAACTGCCGATTTCGGTCGGCTGAAATGCCCACCTGGCCGGCTTGTGCCGGCCAGAAGTGATGTCCTCAGAACGAGCTCGGCACGATCCAAGGATTGATGTCGATGCCGAGCCGCGGGCCCTTGCCTTCAGCGGTGTTTTCCGTGGCGCCCTTCTTCTCGACCGAGCCGGTCGAAGCGCAATCGAGCTTCACGTTGGTCTTGGTGTCGACGCAGGTTGCAGCCGGCGCATGCTTGACCGGGTGGGTGGTGTTGGCGGCGAAGGCCGAGCCAGACAGTGCCAGCACGGCGGCGAGGGTGAGAAGGGTCTTTTTCATTGTCAGTCTCCGTTTTCGACGGGTGATTTTTTCTCGTACATGTACGATACACTGTACAGATACGCCCGCCGATCGCGAAGTTCAAGTCAAACCCGTACGCGTACGGTAAATTTTTTGTTAACCAAGAAATTCGCCCCGCTTTGGCTGGGGTAGAGAGAAAATATGGAAACGAAAGGAACTGGCGTTCAGCAGTTGACCGGTGTCTCGGTCAGCGGTGGCACGTTTTGCGTGCTGAGCGTGGCGAGCGTGAAATCGCACATCCGCTTCACGAAAGCCTGCGGATCTCCGAAGGGGTAGAACGGAAAGGTGATGAGCAGCGAGATCGTGCCGTGGCCGACCGCCCACAGCATGGTGGCGATGGCGCGCGGGTCGCCTTGCAATTTGCCGGCGGCGACGCAGGCCTCGACCCGGCTGATCAGCGCTTTCATAGCCGGGTTGCCCTCTTCCATGTCCTCGTAGCTTCTGCCTTCCGGCAGCTTGGTCTTTTCGGTCATGAAGACAGTCCGGTATTCGTTGGGATTGCCAAGGCCGAAGGCGGCATATTCGGTCATGACCGCCTGCAAGGCCTCGATCGGATCGTCGGACGAATGCTCCTCGATGCGTCGGGCAAGCGTCTCGAACGCATCTTCCGCCAGCGCAAACAGGATGTCCTGCTTGTCGGCGAAGTAGGAATAGACCGACATCGGGGCATAACCGACCCGCTTGGCCAATTTGCGGATGGTCAGGCCCTCATAGCCCTCTTCCTGGACAAGCTTATGGGCGGCCGCGACCAGCTCGGAGCGCTGTTCGGCCTTTTGTTTCTCACGGCGTGTCTGGACGCTCGGCGGCAAGATCTCGTGCCTTTTGTTGGTGCCTGGCTAAATTATATACGCTGTACGAAAACGGACAAGGGCGCGGGAAGTTCCCAAACGGCAGGTGTCAGATCGCGCCGACGCCGCCGTCGACGGCCAGAGCATGGCCGGTCATGAAGGAATTGGCGGGGTCGGCGGCGAACAGGATGGCGGTGGTGATTTCGTCGACTTCGGCCACCCGCTTCATCGGCACGCCACGCGTCAGCTCGGCCAACGCCTCTTCTTCCGGCGCCCCGGAGACGCGCACGAAGCCGTCCACCATCGCCGTCCTTGTGTGGGCGGGGCAGATCGCGTTGATCCGCACACCCTTGGTCGCGTATTCGGCCGCCGCCGATTTTGTCAGCCCGACGACGCCATGCTTGGCGGCCGCATAAACCGAAAGTTTTGGCGCGCCGACCAGCCCGGCGACCGAGGCGATGTTGACGATGGCGCCGCCCTTGCCGTCCGCCTTGAACTGCCGTTCCATCTGCGGGATCTGGTGCTTCATGGCATAGAACACGCCGAGCAGATCGACCTCCAGGACGCGGCGGGCCTCGTCGGATTCGACCTGCGGCAGACGCACGAAGCTCTGGACGATGCCGGCATTGTTGACGGCGATATCCAGCCGGCCGAATGTCTCGACCGCCAGCCTGACCAGCGCCTCCGACAGGCTTTCGTCTGATATGTTGCCGGCGAGGATTGCCGTTTCGACCGGCAGCGTGCCTGCAAGATCCGCCAGCGCCTTTTCGTCGATGTCCGACAGCACCAGCTTTGCGCCTTCAGCGGCAAAGCCTTTCGCCGCACCTCGGCCGAGCCCGCCGGCAGCACCCGTGATCAGCACCGTTGCGCCGTCAAAGCGGCCCATCACGCCTCCTTGTCGATCAGTTTTGCGGCGAGATGCGAAAGCAGCTTTACCGCCTCGCCATAGGTCCTGGCTTTTTCCGGATTGGAGGCGTTGCCGTCCAGCGCCCGCTTGAAGACGCCCTGGCAGATTGCAGCCAGCCGGAAGAAGGAAAAGGCGAGGAAGAACGTCCAGTTGCCGATACCGGAGAGCCCGCGCCGCCGGCAGTAGCTGGCGACGTAGTCCTCCTCGGAGGGCAGGCCGAGTGCGGAACGGTCGACACCGCCCAGGCCGCGAAAACCCGACGCGTGCGGCAGCCGCCATTGCATGCACTGATAGGCGATATCGGCGAAGGGGTGGCCTGATGTCGACAGTTCCCAGTCGAGCACCGCCAGAACCTTTGGCCGGTCCGGCGCGAAGATCAGATTGTCCAGCCGGTAGTCGCCATGCACCAGCGAGACGCGGCCGTCATCTGCGGGCATATGCGTTTCCAGCCAGGCAATCAGCCGGTCCATGTCGGCGACCGTGCCGGTCTCCGAGGCGCGGTACTGGCTGGTCCAGCGCGCCAGCTGGCGCTCGAAATAATTGCCCGGCCGGCCGAAATCGCCAAGCCCGACGGCCTCGACGTCGACATCGTGCAGGGCGGCGAGGGTGTCGTTCATGGCATCGTAGATGGCGGCGCGTTCTTCGTTGTCGCCTGCCTCCGGCAGCGCCGGGTCCCAGAAAATGCGGCCGTCGAGGAAATCCATCACGTAGAACATGCGGCCGATCGGCGAGTCCTCCGCCGACAGATGCAGCATGTCAGGCACAGGCACGGCGGTGCCGGCAAGCGCGCTCATCACCCTGAATTCGCGATCGACCTGATGCGCCGATTTCAGCAACTGCCCCGGCGGCTTGGCGCGCAGCACATAACGGCCGCTTGCCGCTGTCATGAGATAGGTCGGGTTCGATTGGCCGGATTTGAATTTTTCGACTGCAGCAAGCCCGGAAAAGCCCGGTATGTTCGCCTCGAGGTAAGGCGCAAGCGCTGCCTGGTCGAGAACGTTCGGATCGCTCATGCCGTCTCGGGCTGGCGTTCGATCAGGGTCAGCGTCAGCCAGCGGGCGGTCAGCGCCGGTTTCTTCGAGCCCTCGATCTCGATCGTCACGTCATGCGCCGTCTGCACCCAGCCCGACGGCCGAACCTTGACGTCGGCCAGCACGAAACGGGTGCGGATGCGCGCGCCGGTCTTCACCGGCGCCAGGAAGCGCAGCGAATCGAAGCCGTGGTTGACGCCCATCTTGCTGTTTTCCAGTGGCGGCATGGTCTCGAACGTCATAGCCGACAACAGCGACAGCGACAGGAAGCCGTGCGCGATGGTGCCGCCGAACGGCGTCTCGCGCATGGCGCGCTCAGGGTCGCAGTGGATGAACTGGTGGTCGTCGGTGGCATCGGCGAACTGGTCGATCATGCGTTGCGTGACCACCCGCCACGGCGACACGCCAACCTCCTTGCCAACGTTGGCCAGAAGCACATCGAGACTGATCGGTTCCACGCTCATGTCCTCCAGTTCACCTCCGGCTTCTGTGGCCGGAAAATGTCATTCCTTGAACAGCGTCAGCCCATGCTGCACCGACTGTCCGCCGTCGATCGGCAGGATGGCGCCGGTGACATAGCTGCCTGCACGGCTGCACAAATAGAGCGTTGCGCCGGCAATGTCATCCGGTGCGCCGATACGGCCGATCGGAACATGGTTGCCGACATGTCTGGCCTGTTCTTGCGTGCCGGTGGCAAACGCCGTCATGCGGCTCTGGAAGGGGCCGGGGGCGAAAGCGTTGACGGTGATGCGGCGGGCAGCGAACTCGAGCGCCAGCGTGCGCGTCAGATGATGAACCGCGGCCTTCGAGGCGGTGTAGGAATAGGCGTCGTCGGCCAGCGGTTGTGTACCCATCACCGAACCCAGGTTGATCACCCTGGCCGGATCGGCGTCGCTGGCGGCGGCGTCGAGCAGCGGCAGCAGTTCGCGGGTCAGATGGAAGACCGCGGTGACGTTGACGCCGAGCACCTTGGCCCATGCTGAATAGGGAAAGCTCTCCAATGGCGCGCCCCAGGAGACGCCGGCGTTGTTGATGAGAATATTGAGTTTCCCGGTTCGCGCTTTGACCTCGGCGACGAGTGCGGCAATGCCGGCTTCGCTGGAGACATCGCCGGCAAAGCCTTCCGCCCGGCCCGGTGCACCAATCTCGTTCAACTCAGCCGCGACCTTGACGCAATCTTCGCCCTTGCGCGACGCGATCATCACGCTGGCGCCGGCCTGCACCAGCGCGGTCGCCGCCATGCGGCCGATGCCGGTCGCGGCACCCGTCACCAGCGCCGTCTTGCCGGCCACCGAAAACAGCTCGTCGAGATAGCTCATCACAATCCTCAGCGCTCGGCATGCGGGCAAACAGTTCGCGTTGACAAGGCTATCCGAAGTACGGTCATCCTTGCCACTGACAAAATGCCTGGCGTGTATGAAGGGTTAGCGACCGATGACGGAGATGAATCTCGGCATGACCGAGCGGCTGAAGCCGATCCATGCGCGCGTCGCGGCCATGGTGCGCGACGAAATCATGCCGCTCGACAGGGAGTTTCTGGGCGAGGTGGGCAAGGAAGGCGACCGCTGGGTCTATAGCGCGCGCCAGAGCGAGATCCTCGAGGGGCTGAAGAAGACCGCAAGAGAGCGCGGCCTGTGGAATTTCTGGCTGACCGGCTCGGAACGCGGCTATGGCCTTTCCACCGTCGAATACGCCTATCTGGCCGAGGAGATGGGCAAGGCGCATCTCGGCGCCGAGACCTTCAACTGCTCGGCGCCCGACACCGGCAACATGGAGGTGCTGGAGCGGTACGGCTCGGCCGACCACAAGAAAGAATGGCTGGAACCGCTGCTCGAGGGCAAGATCCGCTCGGCCTATCTGATGACCGAGCCGGATGTCGCCTCGTCCGACGCCACCAACATTGCCATGCGCTGCGAACGTCAGGGCGACGACTATGTGCTCAACGGCGAGAAATGGTGGGCATCGGGTGCCGGCGATCCGCGCTGCGCCATCTACATCGTCATGGTCCGGACTGGCGGCGATGAAGAGCCGCAGCACCGCCGCCATTCCATGATCCTGGTGCCTTCCGACACGAAAGGCGTGACCAAGGTGCGGGCCATGCAGGTCTATGGCGATGACGATGCGCCGCATGGCCACATGCACCTTCGCTTCGACAATGTGCGGATCCCGGCGTCGAACCTGATCCTCGGCGAAGGCAGGGGGTTCGAGATCGCGCAAGGGCGGCTCGGCCCCGGCCGCATCCATCACTGCATGCGCGCCATCGGCCAGGCCGAGATGGCGCTGGAGATGCTGTGCCAGCGTTCCGTGCGCCGCGAGGCCTTCGGCCAGCCCCTGGCAAAGCTCGGCGCCAATTTCGACATCATCGCCGAATGCCGCATGGAGATCGAGATGGCCCGCCTGCTCTGCCTCAAGGCGGCGTGGATGATCGACCAGGGCGATGCGCGGGCCGCGGCTCCCTGGATCAGCCAGATCAAGGTGATCGCGCCGCGCGTTGCGCTCAAGGTCACCGACGAGGCGGTGCAGATGTTCGGCGCGCAAGGCATCAGCCAGGACACGCCGCTGGCGCGTTCGTGGACGCATCTGCGGACATTGCGCCTTGCCGACGGGCCTGACGCCGTGCATCGCCGTCAGGTGGCGCGTACCGAGCTGAAGAAATACACGCAGGAAAAGGTCTGAGCACCGGCACCGCCATCCGGCGACGCCGGCAGGTCCAAGCAAGGAGTGTTCCGATGACGATTCCCTCCGAAATGAAGGCGCTGTTGCTGGTCGGCGATGGCTACACCAGGACGCCCAGCGGCAGTGTGCTGGAGGCGATGGAGCCCTATCTCGAGCCGGGCAGCATCGCGGTGCCGACACCCGGACCGACGCAGGTTCTGATCAAGGTCAGCCTCGCCTCGATCAACCCGTCCGATGTCGCCTTTATCAAGGGCCAGTACGGCCAGCCGCGCGTCAAGGGCCAGCCGGCCGGCTTCGAGGGCGTCGGCACTGTCGTCGCCAGCGGCGACGAGACCTATCCCAAAAGCCTGATCGGCAAGCGTGTCGCCTTTGCCACCGGCGTCACCAACTGGGGCTCGTGGGCCGACTATGCCGTTGCCGAGGCTGCTGCCTGCATCCCGCTGCTTGACACCGTCCGCGACGAGGATGGCGCGGCGATGATCGTCAACCCGCTCACCGCGCTCGCCATGTTCGACATCGTCAAACAGGAAGGAGAAAAGGCCTTCGTCATGACCGCCGGCGCCAGCCAGCTCTGCAAGCTGATCATCGGCCTGGCCAGGGAAGAGGGTTTCCGGCCAATCGTCACCGTACGCCGCGACGACCAGATCGCTTTGCTGAAAGAGCTTGGCGCGGCGCACGTCCTCAATGAAAAGGCGCCGGATTTCAAGGCGGCGCTGCGCGAGGTGATGAAGGCCGAGCAGCCGCGCATCTTCCTGGACGCGGTGACCGGGCCGCTGGCCTCCGCCATCTTCGACGCCATGCCGAAGCGCTCGCGCTGGATCATCTACGGGCGGCTCGATCCCGAAGCCACTGTTATCCGCGAGCCCGGCCAGCTGATCTTCCAGCACAAGCATATCGAAGGTTTCTGGCTGAGCGAGTGGATGCGCCAGTTCCGCGATCGCCGCGGCACGGCGATCCTGGAAGCGCAGAAGCGGTTTTCCGACGGGCGCTGGTCGACCGACGCGACGGCGGTGGTGCCGCTCGCCGAGGCCATGGCGCGGCTGCCGGCCGAACTGGTCAAGCCCAACGGCAAGGTGTTCATCCGGCCTTAGAGCGGTTCATCGTTTGACGGAAACGCCGAACCGCTCTGTCTCTTTGATTTGACGCGATTCCCAAGGGAAAGCGCTATGCGCTTTTCCCGGGAAAACCGTTTCACACTTTTCCTGGAATTGCTCTGGGCAGGCAGCAGTGCCCGTCGACGATTCCGTTCGGGCTCGGTCAAGGGTCAAATCCTCTGTGCGGAGGCACTATCGCCCGCTGAGCGGTTCCGTGCTTTTGAGAAGTGCAACCAGTTCGCTCTGCTGATGGGTTTCGGTCTTGGCAAAAATCCGTTCAAGATAGCCGCGGCCGGTTTTCACGGTAATCCTGGAACTTACCGTGGCCTCTTTCAGCGACAAGCCTGACGCCAATGCCGTGGCGAGCCGGGCCTCGGCCAATGTCAAGCCGAACAGGCTGCGGATGTGCGTTTCAAAGCCATCTGGAATGCGCCGGGCGACTTCGGTGATCATGATCACGACCGACTTTTCACTGGGCGGCATGAACGCCACAGCGCGCGGCATGCTGGGGTGGCGACACGCTTTCGGCGATGTCACGCCGACCTCCAGCTTCGCCTTCGCCGGAGGCGACGCCTTCACCATTGCCGGCGTGCCGATCGCCAGGGATGCAGCGATCATCGAGGCCGGTCTCGACCTCAACATGTCGGCCAATGCCACGCTCGGTCTGTCCTATACCGGCCAGTTCGGCGGCGGCGGTGTCGACCAGGGCGCCAAGGTCGATCTCGGCATCAAGTTCTGACGGCTTCGGGATTGCTGAAAAAGGGCGACACCCGAAAGGGCGTGGGATCGACAATGACGCAGCTATTGGCTGATGGTGGAGGTTCCGCGCCTGTTAATCCCCCTATGCCACGCTGCTTTGTCCGTGATATGCCGCCGCCATCGAATGCCGGGACAATGCTGGAATGAGCCAGTTCCGGGGTGGTGTGGGATGCCTTGATGATGATTTCCAAGCCGGTTTTCGACCGTTTGGGGTTTGGCCTGTGGATCGGAGCGTTCCTGATCGTTCTCGCCCTGGTCCTGTGGTCGCCTCACACGCGGACGGTATGGAAGGCCTATATAGACGGCAGCGAGGCGCTTCTGGCCGGTCTGCCACTCTACGACACCCAGTCCGAGATGGGGTATCTCTACGCGCCGGCCTTTGCCGCGCTCTATATCCCAATAGTCAAACTCGGCCCGTACCTGGGCGGCGTGGTGTGGCACACGCTTGGCTTCGCGGTGCTGACCTACGCCGCCATGCGGCAGGTGCGCAAGCTTGGCGGCGGGGAGTTGACCTGGCTGCTTTCGTTCGGTCTCTTCCTCGCTCTGCCGATGGCAGCGGGGGCGATCCGCAACGGCCAGGCGACGATCCTGCTGACCGGTGCCTGCTGGCTTCTCACATTATCGGCGCTGGAAGGGCGGCGGGCGGAAACGTTCTTCTGGGCTTCGCTTGCCATTATCGCTAAGCCGACCGCGATTATCATGCTGCTCCTGGCAGGAGCGCTGCGGCCCCGGCTGATACCGGTGCTGGTGCTGGCGGTCCTGTTCGTGCTCGCGCTGCCTTACGCTTTCGCTCCCGCCGGCTATCTCAACGATCAGTATCGTGTCTTCGCCCAGATGCTGACGTCTATGGCGGTCGACAACACCAGCCATTTCGTGCCCACCGATTTCACGGCGCCATTCACCAGGATAGGGCTGCCGATTCCGGAATTCGGTGCAACGATCGTGCGCATGGTCATGGCTCTGCTTACGCTTTCAGCCGTCATCTGGTTCGACCGCAAGCTCGAGCGTGGAACTGCGGGATTGGCGATCTTCCTGACGGCCACCTTCTACATGTGCGTCTTCAATCCGCGCGTCGAGCCCAACACCTATGCGATGATTGCCGTACCAGCCGGTCTTGCCATCGCCCTGCTTTGGCGCGAGGAACGCGGCGGCGCCCTCGCCTCGGTGTTGTCCACGGCGTTGTTCGTGACCGGGCTGAGCGGCGTCGAGCGCCATGTGCACGATTTCCTCTACCCCTGGTTCCGGCCGATCGCGGTTACGTTCATCGCCGGCTCGCTGATCTGGTGGTTTTGGGCCAGGGCACGGGATAAGGTGGTGAATGCGGGGATCGCAAATGGCTGAGTTGCGGCCGACACTCGATATCGTCGCGCCGTTCTTCAACGAGGCGCCATCGGCATCGGCCTTCGCCCGCCTGCTCGGCGAACTCGAAGCGGCCGTGGCACAGCGCTTCGGCATGACCGTGCACAAGATCCTCGTCGATGACGGCAGCCGTGACGATGGCGCCGGGCGGTTTTCGCAGGCGCTGACGGGGTCGTGGGAGATCGTCCGCCTCAGCCGCAATTTCGGCAAGGAAGTCGCTGTGCTCGCCGGCCTCGACCAGTCGCGCGGCGACATGGTGCTGATCATGGACGCCGACCTCCAGCATTCCTTGGACATCAGCCTGAAGCTGATCGCCGAGCTGGTGGACCATTCGGACATCGACGTCGTCTATGCGCAGAACGACCGCCGTGAGGCGAGCTGGCGGCGCAGTCAGCTGGCCCGGCTTTTCTACAGCCTGATCAACAGCAGCCAGCGTTTCGACATTCCCGAAAATGCCGGCGACTTTCGAGTCATGCGCGGCGCCGTGGCGCGCGCGCTGACCAGCCTGCGCGACAAGCGTCGCTTCAACAAGGGCCTGTTTGCCTGGGCCGGCTTTCGCCAGAAGGCGTTGCCCTATTCGCCGGAAGGCCGCGCCAGCGGCACGTCGAAGTGGAGCCGGCTCAACCTGATCGCCTTCTCGCTGGAGGGTTTCACCTCGTTCTCCGTCATTCCGCTCAGGCTGATCAGCCTCAGCGGGCTGCTCGCGGCATTGGCCGGCGTGGTCTACGGCGCGAAGGTGTTCTTCGAGGTGATCTTCTACGGCATTGCCGTTCCGGGCTACCCCAGCCTGCTGGTCGCCGTCGTCCTGCTCGGCGGCCTCAACCTGACCCTGCTTGGCCTGATCGGCGAATATGTCTGGGTCACGCTCTCAGAGAGCAAGGATCGGCCGGTCTATATCGTGCGCGATGTCGTGCGCAGCGAGGCCCCCGCCGACCGGCCGGAGCCGGGCGCTTCGAACAGATGACGCGGCGCATCCGCCTGATCGCCGACGACTACGGCCTGGCGCCCGGCGTTTCCGCCGCGATTCTCGACCTGCTCGATCGCGGGCGGCTGACAGGCACCAGCTGCATGACCGGCTTTCCGGAATGGGCTGATGAGGCGGCGCGCATAAAACCTCTGTGCGGCCGTGTCGCGATCGGGCTGCATCTTACCTTGACCGACCAGCCGGCGGTCACCGGCCGGTCGAGCCTGGCGCCGGAAGGCCGGCTGCCGCCGCTCCGCTCGCTGGCCTTGCCTGTTCTGCGCGGCCGCATCGACGATCGCGATGTCCATGCCGAGCTCGACGCCCAGTACAGCCGCTTCGTCGAAGCGCTGGGCCGCCGGCCTGATTTCGTCGATGGGCACCAGCATGTGCATTTCCTTCCCGTCGTGCGCACATGGCTGTGCGCGCGCCTTGGCGAAGGAAGCGACAGGCCGACGCTGCGCGGCGCCCCGGCACTTGCGGGCCAATTCGCCTCGGCGCCGAAAGTCGCCGCGATTGCGGCGCTCGCCGCCGGCTTCAACCGGTCGATGCAGCGCGCCGGCTTCACCCTTTTCGAGCCGCTCACCGGCATCTATGATTGGCGGCAACCCGAAAAATTCGCTTCCGTGCTGCAGGCCGCCGTCGAGGCATTGCCGGAACGCGGGCTGTTCATGTGCCACCCCGGTCGTGTCGAAGAGACGCTGCGCGCGCGCGACACGATGCAAGGCGTGCGCGAGGTCGAATTCGCGGCCTTGGCATCGGACGCGTTCGGCGCCAGCCTGGCCCGCGCCGGTGTCGCAATCATGGATGGCAAGGGATGAGCGGCGCCGAGCGGCCCCAGCGTTCGACCGGCAACAAGATCGTCCGCTTTGCCATTGTCGGACTTGCCAACACAGCCATCGACCTTGCCAGCTTCTTCCTGCTGCTCAAGCTCGGGGTTTCGCCGCTGCCCGCCAACATCGCTGCCTGGTTCATCGCTGTCACCTTCTCGTTCGCGGCGAACGGCTTCTGGTCGTTCGAGCGCAATCGAGCCATCCGGCTGCATGACGCGTTCCTTCGCTTCGCCTCGCTTGGGGGGCTGATTTCGCTCGGCGTCTCCAGCCTTTCGATCGCGCTGTTCGCCGGTATCGCCGGGGTGTGGCCGGCAAAGATCGGCGGTGTCGTAGTGGCGGCGGTGCTGAATTTCCTCGCCGCGCGCTGGTCGATCGAAGGCCGGTTCTTGAGATAGGCGGAACTATTTTATCTTACGAAATTCCGGACGGAAAACCGCTACACACTTTTCCTGGAATTTCTCTCTACTCCGCCGGCTCTACATTGGTGTAGGCGGCTTCCTCGAGCTCGCGCTTCAGCCGCGCTTCCTCATGCGTCTTCGGCGTGACGAAGCGGCCAAGCAGGAGATAGGCGACGGGCGTCAGGAACAGTGTCGAGACTGTGGCCAGCCCCAGTCCGCCGACGATGACCCAGCCAAGTGCCACGCGCGCCTCGGCACCGGCGCCGCTCGCCAGAACCAGCGGCAAGCCGCCGAGCACGGTGCAGATCATCGTCATCATCACCGGCCGCACGCGGATGATCGAGGCCTGCTCGATCGCCTCGCGCACGCCAAGCCCGCGGTCGCGCAACTGGTTGGCGAATTCGACGATCAGAATGCCGTTCTTGGCCATGACGCCGACCAGCAGCACCAGGCCGATCTGGCTGTAGGCGTTGAGGCTGGTGCCGCTGAGAAGCAGCGCGAAGATCGCGCAGGCGAGACCGAGCGGCACCGTCGCCATGATGATGACGGCGCTGACGAAGCTCTCGAACTGGGCGGCCAGCACCAAAAGGATGATAACCAGGGCGAAGCCGAAGATGGTGACCATGGCGCTGTTGGTCTCGCCCAGCGTCGCGGCCTCGGCCAGCGGCAGGATGCGGCTGCCTGGCGGCAGCAGCGGCGTGGCGATCTCCTCGGCTCGGGTGAGCGCATCGCCGAGCGCGAAGTCGCCGCTGAGGTTGGAGGTGATGGCCACCGACGGCTGCTGCTGTTCGCGCGACAGCGATGGCGGCACGGCACGCTCGGTCAGCGTGGCGATGGTCGACATCGGCACGAAGCGTCCGTCGGCCGTTTTCAGGAAGATGTTTTCCAGATCCGTCGGATCGTTGATCGGATTGGTGGTCGAGACCAGCTTCACCCCATAGCTGCGGTCGGCGATGTAGACGTCGACGACATCGTTGCCGTCGAGCATGGCCTGCAGGGTGTTGGCCAGCCCGGTAATGTCGATGCCGAGGTCGGAGGCGCGCTCGCGGTCGATGGCCACCGCCAGCTGCGGCTGCGTCGAGTCGATCGACAGGCGCGGGGTCTGGAAGCGCGGGTCCTTCTGCATCTCGGCGATGATCTTCACGGCTGCGTCGCCAAGCGCCTTGCGGTCATTGCCGACCAGCGCGAACTGCAGGCCGTTGCCGGCGCCACGGATGCCGAGGCTGTTGGGCTGCACCGGGAAGATGCGCACGCTCGGCACCTGCCTGGTCAGCCGGCTGATCTCGGCCATGATCTCCTGCTGGCTGCGGCTGCGCTCATTCCATGGTGCCAGCGTCATCACCATGAAGCCGGAGTTGTAGGAGCCGTTCTGGCCGGCATTCTCGAAAGTGCTGCGGATCTCGCCGGAATCGCGCATCGGCTGGATCAGTTTCTCGATCTTCTGCATCTGCTGGGTGGTGTAGTCGAGGCTGACACCTTGTAGGGCGCTGATGCGCAACAGCACGGCGGCGCGGTCCTCGGTCGGCGTCAGTTCCTGGCGGATGGTGCCGAACAGCGTGAAGGCGGTGCCGGCAAACAGCACCGCGACCAGAAGCACGATCCATGGCGCGTCGAGGCAGGCGTGCAGGCCGCGCCTGTAGGCCGTATTGAGCGCGCCACCGACGCGGGCGCCGATGCCATCACCGCCTTCGTGGTGGAGGGATGCGCTGGTCAGCATGCGCGAAGCGAGCATCGGACACAGTGTGAGTGCCACCACGCAGGACAAAAGCACCGACATGGCAAGCACGAAGCCGAATTCGCGGAACAGGCCGCCGGTCTGGCCGGGCAGGAACGAGATCGGCACGAAGACGGCGACGAGCGTCAAGGTGGTGGCAATGACGGCGAAAAACACTTCCTGCGCGCCGAGCACGGCGGCCGCGCGCGGTCCCATGCCTTCGTTGCGTCGTCGCACGATGTTTTCGAGCACGACGATGGCGTCGTCGACGACCAGCCCTGTCGCCAGCACCAGAGCGAGCAGCGTCAGGATGTTGACCGAGAAGCCGGCCAGATAGATGGCGGCGATGGTGCCGATCATGGCGACCGGCATCGACAGGCCGGGGATCAGCGTTGCGCGCCAGTCGAGCAGAAACACATAGATGACGATCAGCACCATGGTCACCGACAGGCCGAGCGCGATCTCGACTTCGTGCACCGCGCCCTTGACGAAGACCGCATCGTCGCTGGTGATCTTGATCGACATGCCCTTGGGCAGGTTTTCCTGCAGCTTGGCGACGGCGGCCTGGACGCCGGTCGAGATGTCCAGCGTGTTCGATTCCGCCTGGCGGATGATGCCGATGCCAATGCCGGTCTTGCCATCCGAACGCAGCGTGGTCTGGCCGACATCGGGGCCGAGCGTGACGGTGGCGACGTCGCGGATGCGCGTCGTGCCGCCGACGATGATGTTTTCGAACTCTTCCGGCGTGGTGACGTCGGCGGTGGTGCGGACGATCAGATCCTGGTTGGTCGTGGTGATCGAACCAGCCGGTGAATCGAAGGCGACAGAGGCAAGCGCCGCCCTGAGGTCGGCAACGGTGAAGCCGAGGCTGGCCAGCTTGTTCTGGTCGACGTCGATGCGGAAGATCTTGTCGCGGTCGCCATACACCTGGACGTCGGCAACGCCGGGCACGGCGGCCAGCTCGTCCTCGATCTGATCCTGGACCACCACGGTCATGTCCTGGATCGACATGTTGTCCGAGGTCACCGCCAGTCGCATCACCGCATCGGAATTGGCATCGGCCTTGACGATGCGCGGCGGATCGGCGGTGTCCGGCATCTGGTTGGCGACGCGGCCGACGGCATCACGCACGTCCGAGGCGGCGACATTGAGGTCGACACCATCGTTGAACTCGATGGTGACGCGGCTCGAACCGAATGAGGAAGAAGACGAGATCGACTTGACGCCGGAGACCCGGGCGACAGCGCCCTCGATCGTGTCGGTCAGTTCGCGGTCGACGGTTTCGGCAGCCGCCCCTTCGAAGGCGGTGGAAACAGTGACGACCGCACGATCGACGTCAGGCAGTTCGCGGATTTCGACGCCGTAGAAGGCGGCGAGGCCGGCGACGGCAATGAGGGTATTCAGCACGAAGGCCATGACCGGCCTGCGGATGAACAGTGCGGTGAAGCCGGTATCGCTGGCGGCGTTGATGGTTCCGGTCATGAGCCTTCGGCTGCGTCCGCGGCGCGCTGCTCTTCACCGGCAAGGCGGACCGCGCCGCCCTCGCTGACGCTCTGGGTGCCTTCGGTGACCACCATGTCGCCGCTGTCGATCTCGGCGTCGATCAGCACGGTCTCGGTGTTGCGCTGGATGATGCGCACCGGGACCCGCCTGGCCTTGCCGTCCTCGATCTGCCAGACATAGGCGCCGTCCGACCCCCAGAGGATCGCCAGCGGGCTGACGGCCGGATAGGTCTGCCCCGGGAATTTCATGGTGATGCCGAACGACATGCCGGCGCGCAGGGAATCGGCCGGATTGGCGATCTTGGCCTTGACCAGAAGGGTGCGGCTCTTTTCGTCGATGTGATTGTCGATGGCCGAAACCGTGCCGGTATAGGCATTGCTGGGATTGGCGATCGGCGTCGCCGTCAATTGCGCACCGACCTTGACGGCAGCGGCGAAACGCTCCGGCACCAGGAAATCGACCAGAATGCTGGAGCGATCGTCAAGCGTGGCGATCGCCGACTGGTTGGTGACATAGTTGCCGGCGGAGATCGGCAGGATGCCGACGGTGCCGGCGATCGGCGCCAGAATCGATCGGCGCTGCAGCGCAAGCTCCGCATCCTGAAGTGCCAGCTTGGCGCCCGCCAACACCACTTCTGCATCGGCCACGGCGACCGGTGTCGCGGCGTTGGAGGCACGCAGCGACTTGACGCGGTCGAGCTTGGATTGCGCATCCTGCAAGGCGAGCTTGGCCCGGTCCTGGGAGATCACTTCGGTCTCGGAATCGAGGGTCGCGAGGATCTGTCCCTTGTCGACATGGCCGCCGGATTCGACCAGCAGTTCGGCGAGGCGGCCGGAACTGTAGGGATTGACGGTCACCGAAGCGTTGGCACGGCCGGTGCCGATCGCCTGCAGGCGGTCGTTGACAACAGCCGAAGTGGCCGCCAGGGCGACCACGTTCACCCGCTGGTTGCCGCCGCTGCGGCCGTTTGCCTGCTTCGCGTTGGCCCCACCGATTTCAGCAGGGGGCGCTGCCGCATAAACCCAGTCTATTCCCCAGCGTGCCAGCACATCCGGCGCGCCCGGATAAAAGCGCAGCCAGGCGGCTGCCGCCACAACCAGCACCACAAGCGCGACAAGTATCTGTTTCCAGGCGGCCATCGGCACTCCGGTTGGTAAAACAATCCTTCCGTCTACCGGTTTCCCGAAATGAAGCAGACGCAGCGAGGCTATTGTAAGGCAAAGAAGCCACCTCGATATCGCGTCTTTATGACAACTCTCCAGGGGCCGCGCACATTAAATATATGTAACATTTGAGAAAATATGCGTAACGTTTGGGATCGTCGCTACATGCACTAACGCAGACTTTCCATCTCGCGGATGCGTTTAGCGCCCTCTGCTTCCAGCTGGCGAGTAACGGCGCCGATCAGCGTTTCGGCGACGACGAACAAGGCAGCCGAAGAGTCCCATGCCGACGGCACCGCGGTTCGCCCGGCGATGACATGGCGAGCAAACCGGGCGATCGGCGACAGCCACTGGTCGGTGAACAGGACGATCTGCACGCCGCGCTGATGCGCCTTCTCGGCGAAGCGGACGAGGCTGTCCTGGTAGCGCCTGATGTCGAAGATCACCAGCACATCGCGTTTGCCCATGTCGATCAGCCGGTCGCGCCACATGCTTTCCTGGCCGGCGAGGTGAAAGACATCGGGCTGGATGACGGCGAGGTGGGCGGCCATGTAGCGCGCCAGCGGATCGGTGAAGCGGCCGCCGATCAGGAAGGTCTTGCCGCGCCGGTCGGCGAGCCGGGCGGCAATGTCGGCAAGCTGCTTGTCGGACAGGTGCCTGAACGTCTCGCGCATATTGTCGAGCGTTGCTTCCAGCATCGGCGACACCGTGCCGCCGCCGGGCGAGGGCGGGTTGAGCGTCCTTGTCGCCGGCGATTGCAATTGCGCCGCCAGTTCGTCCTGCAGGCTCGACTGGAATTCCGGATAGTTCTGGAAGCCGAGCCGGGCAACGAAACGCAGGATCGTCGGCGAGGAAACGCCGGCCGCGGCCGAGAATTCGGCCACCGTCTTCAGGCCGATCATTGGATAGGAAGCGATCAGCGTCTGGGCCGCGCGCCGTTCGCTGGCCGGCATCGTGCCGATGCGGTCGGCGATCAGTTCGGCAATGTTGGAAATCATCTTTTCCCCACCCTGGCTCGGTCGATGGTCTTTTCCGAAATCGCATTTGACAAAGCCGGACAAACTGTATGAAATCATCCACAGGGACGCAATGAGGCAAAATACGTAACATACGATACAGCGCTCCCCGGGGACGGCAGACTATGGAGAAAGCACGGCCCGCCAGCCTTGCATCGTCTGATACCGTGAGGGTGACGAACCCCGGCGGATCGAGCCCTTTCGTGCTGACCTGCGATCACGCCTCGAACTTCCTGCCCGCCGAATTCGGCACGCTCGGCCTTGCCGCCGAGGATCTGTCCCGTCACATCGCCTGGGATCCAGGCGCGCTGCCGGTTGCCCGCCGCATGGCGCAGGCGCTCGACGCGACGCTGGTCGAAACCCGCATTTCGCGTCTCGTCGTCGACTGCAACCGGCCGCTCGACGCGCCCGACCTGGTACCGCCGGTCAGTGAGACAACGGCCATACCGGGCAATACCGGCCTGTCGGAAAAGCAGCGCGCGGCCCGTGTCGCCCTGTCGTGGCAGCCGTTTCATGCCGCCATCGAGCATGTTGTCGACGACAGGCTGGCGCGTGGACAGGCGACCCGCCTGGTTTCGGTGCATTCCTTCACGCCGGTCTACAAGGGCCGCAACCGGCCCTGGCATATCGGCATCATCCATGACGAGGATCGCCGATTGGCGGCACCGCTGATATCGGCGCTGAAGCGGCTTGCCGGCGTCACCGTCGGCGTCAACGAGCCCTATTCGCCGGCCGATCGCGTCTATTTCACGCTGGAACGGCATGCGCGCTCGCGCGGCTTGCCCTGCGCGATGATCGAAATCCGCAACGATGAAATCTCCGGCGAGACCGGGCAGCGGAAATGGGCGGATCTGCTCACGGGCATTTTTTCGGATCTGGAGCCAGAGGAGGCCGGACACACCAGATCGCATTCAGTCGGAAAGTCAGTTCAATCGGCCAGCTAAGAACCAACAGGGGACACCAAAATGGCAGCACCGGGTTATACTGAAGTTGACAAGAAGGAGGACCTCAAGGTTCTCCACGGAATGGGCTATGCCCAGGAACTGTCGAGAAGCATGAGCCGCTTCTCGAATTTCGCGATCTCGTTCTCGATCATCTGCATCCTGTCGGGCGGCATCAATTCCTTCGCGCAGGCGACGTCGTCGATCGGTGGCGCGGGCGCGGGCATCGGCTGGATCGTCGGCTGCTGCGTATCGGGCTTCTTCGCCCTTGCCATGGCGCAGATCGCCTCGGCATTTCCGACTGCCGGCGGCCTCTATCATTGGTCGTCGATCCTCGGCAACCGCTTCACCGGCTGGCTGACGGCCTGGCTCAACCTGTTTGGCCTGATCACTGTGCTCGGCGCGATCAATATCGGCACCGCCTTCTTCTTTGTCGGAACGTTCGGCAGCTGGTTTGGCATCACCGGCACTCCTGGTGAGATCGTCGGGTTCGTCGCCTTCATCACCGTGCTGCAGGCGCTGTTCAACCATTTCGGTATCAAGCTGACGGCTATGCTGACGGACGCTTCCGGCTTCCTGATTCTCGGAGCAACGGCGGTCCTGATCGTGGCTTGCCTGGTGTTTGCGCCGGCGATCGACATCACGCGGCTTTGGACCTTCACCAACTACTCGGGTGATGCTGGTGGCGGTGTTTTCCCGCAGACCGATTCCATGAGCTACCTGTTCCTGCTCTGCCTGCTCCTGCCCGTCTATACCATCACCGGCTATGACGCGTCGGCGCACACGTCGGAAGAAACGGTGAAGGCAGCGCACTCGGTTCCGCGGGCGATCGTTTCGTCCGTGCTTTGGTCCTCGCTCATCGGTTGGGTCATGTTGTGCGCGATTGTTCTGGCCATTCCGGATCTGGCGGCCGGCGCCAAGCAGGGCTGGAGCGTGTTCTTTTTGACCATGGACGCGATCCTGCCGGCTTGGCTGAAGGAACTGCTTTATCTGGCAATCCTGATCTCGCAATTCCTCTGCGGCTTGGCCACCGTGACGTCGGCCTCGCGCATGCTGTTTGCCTTCTCTCGCGACGGCGGCATGCCCGTTGGCTCGGCGGCTCTCGCGAGGGTCAATCCGACCTGGCGCACGCCGGTCAACGCTATCTGGACCGCTGCGATCCTTGAGATCATCTATGTCTTTCTTGCCCAGTTCATCTCGATCGGCGGCACCAACATCTACACTATCGTCGTCAATTCGACGCTGGTGTTCCTGTTCCTGTCGTTCACCATTCCGATCGTGCTCGGCATGCTGGCTTTCGGAACGGCGAAATGGCCGAATCCGGGACCGTGGAATCTCGGCGCCGGGCTGTTCAAGCTGTTTTGCGCGCTGTCAGTTGTCGGCATGGTGATCATCTTCTACATCGCCATCCAGCCGCCGAACGACAAGGTGCTTTACATCACCATAGGCTTCATCGTGCTGACCGCCGTGCTTTGGTTCGGTTTCGAGAACCGTCGCTTCCAGGGTCCGCCGATCGGCGACCAGATTGCCAAGCGCCAGGCCGCAATCGCGGCCGCCGAGGTGGCCATAGGCGAGACCGGCCACTGACGCTCCCTACCATGGCCATGGCCGGCATGTTGCCGGCCATGGTTTCGTTTACCCTCAATCGCCCAGCGCTGGAGTGCCAAAGGAATGGCCGGAAATTTCTCGTTCGATCAGTTGAAGAAAGCGGTCTCCAGCGGCGAGATCGACACGGTGCTGGCCTGCATCGTCGACATGCAGGGCCGGCTGGCGGGAAAGCGCTTCCTGGCGCAATACTTCGTCGATTCCGCGCATGACGAAACGCATGGCTGCAACTATCTGCTGGCCGCCGACATCGATATGGAGCCGGTGCCCGGCTACAAGGCGGCGAGCTGGTCGAAGGGCTATGGCGATTTCGTCATGAAGCCGGATCTCGCCACGCTGCGGCGTATTCCCTGGCTGGAAAAAACCGCACTCGTGATCTGCGACGTGCTCGACCACCACACCCATGACGACCTGCCGCACTCACCGCGTGCCATCCTCAAGAAGCAGGTCAAGCGGCTGACGGAGCGCGGCTATATCGGCTATTTCGCTTCCGAGCTCGAATTCTATCTGTTCAACGAGACCTACGATTCCGCCCGCAAGAAGCACTGGCAGGGTCTCGACACCGCATCGCCCTATATCGGCGACTACCAGATCGGCATCACCACCAAGGAAGAGGGCGTCATGCGCCGGCTTCGCAACGAGATGGAAGCGGCCGGCATCCCGATCGAGAATTCCAAGGGCGAGTGGGGTCCGGGCCAGGAAGAGATCAATGTGCGCTATGCCGAGGCGCTCGACATGGCCGACCGCCACGTCATCCTGAAGAACGGCGCCAAGGAAATCGCCGAGTCCGAGGGCAAGGCGATTTCGTTCATGTCCAAGTACAATTACGGGTTCGCCGGCAATTCCAGCCACATCCACAATTCGCTGTGGAGCGCCGACGGCAAGACGCCGCTGTTCTTCGACAAAAAGGCGGACTGGACGCTGTCGACGCTCGGCCAGCAATGGGCTGCCGGGCAGTTGAAATACGCCAAGGAATTCACCTGGTTCCTGGCGCCCTACATCAACTCCTACAAGCGCTTCCAGGCCGGCACCTTTGCGCCGACCAAGATCATGTGGAGCGAGGACAACCGCACCGCCGGCTTCCGCCTGTGCGGCGAGGGCACCAAGGGCATCCGCATGGAATGCCGCATCGGCGGCGCCGACTTGAACCCGTATCTTGCTTTCGCAGCGCTGATCGCCGCCGGCCTTGCCGGCATCGACGAGAAGCTGGAATTGCAGAAGCCGTTTGTCGGCGATGCCTATCAGGCATCGCGCCTGCCGGAGATCCCGAAGACGCTGCGCGATGCCACCGAGACGCTGGCGAAGTCGAAGATGCTCAAGCAGGCGCTCGGCGAGGACGTGCTCGAACACTATGTCCACACCGCAAAGTGGGAGCAGTTCGAATACGACCGCCGCATCACGGATTGGGAACTGCATAGAGGGTTCGAGCGGTATTAAAGCTTACCTTCCTCCTTGTGGCGGGGGTCGTTCCGCGAAGCGGATCGGGGTTGGGAGGTGAGAAGCTCCAGCGCCTTACCCCCCACCCCGAAGAGCAAACGACGCTTCGCGACGTTTTCTCTCCGACCCTCCCCACAAGGGGGAGGGTAAAGTGCCGTGAATTTCGGCCTGCTCGAAATGAGGGCCGACAAGCGAAAAAAGATTGGCGTCGAGCCGAGAAACTAGCAGACAAAGGACTTAAAAAATGACCGAAACGGTCAAACTCATATCCCCCATCGATGGCTCGATCTATGCCGAGCGGCCGATCGCAACAGATCAGGCGATCAATGCCGCGGTCGAGCGTGCCAAGGCGGCGCAAGAGAAGTGGGCTGAGACGCCTGTCGTCGAGCGCGGCAAGTACATGTTGGCCATGCTGGAAGCGTTGGTCGCGATGACCGACGAGATCGTGCCGGAGATAGCCTGGCAGATGGGGCGTCCGGTGCGCTATGGCGGCGAGTTCGGCGGCGTCAAGGAACGCACCACCTACATGGTCGAGATCGCCGAGCAGGCGCTCAAGGCGGTGCCGGCCTCCAATCCGAAGGACGGCTTCCGTCGTTACGTGAAGAAGGACCCGCTCGGCGTCGTCATGGTGATCGCGCCGTGGAATTATCCCTATCTCACCGCCGTCAACACCATCGTGCCAGCGCTGATGGCCGGCAACACCGTCATCCTCAAGCATGCGGCGCAGACGCTGCTGGTCGGCGAGCGCTTTCAGCAGGCTTTCGACAGAGTGGGCCTGCCCAAGGGCGTGTTCCAGAATGTCGTGCTGAACCACGCCCAGACCGAAAAACTGCTCGGCTCGGGCAAGATCGACCATGTCAACTTCACCGGTTCGGTCGGCGGCGGCCGCGCCATCGAAAAGGCGGCGGCGGGCACCTTCATGACGCTCGGCCTCGAGCTTGGCGGCAAGGATCCGGCCTATGTGCTGCCCGACGCCAAGATGGATCATGCCGTCGCCAATCTGGTCGACGGCGCCTTCTACAATTCCGGCCAGTGCTGCTGCGGTATCGAACGTGTCTACGTGCACGAAAAGGTCTATGACGAATTCGTCGAGGGCTTCATCGCCGAGACCAAGAACTACGTCGTCGGCAATCCGCTGGACCAGGCAACGACGATGGGGCCGATGGCGCAGGCGCGTTTCGCCGACCTGATCCGCGAACAGAAGGCCGAGGCACTGCGCAAGGGTGCCAAGGCGCACATCAACATGAAGGTGGCTAACGACAAGGCCGGTTCGCCCTATCTGGCACCGGAAGTGCTGACCAATGTCGATCATCAGATGAGCGTCATGCGCGAGGAAAGCTTTGGCCCGATCGTCGGCATCATGAAGGTGCGCAACGACGAAGAGGCGATCGCTCTGATGAACGACAGCCCCTACGGACTGACCGCTTCGATCTGGACGCGCGATACCGAGCATGCGGTGGCGATCGGCAACCGCGTCGAGACCGGCACGGTGTTCATGAACCGCTGCGACTACCTCGACCCGGCCTTGGTCTGGACCGGTGTCAAGGACACCGGCAAGGGCGCGGGCTTGTCGGCCATCGGCTACGACAATCTGACCAGGCCGAAATCATTCCATCTGCGCGAAGCCATCTGATTTATTGAAAGACAAAAATGTCCAAGCTGATCTCCAAATGGAACTACCCCACCACCGTCCGCTTCGGCGCCGGGCGCATCAAGGAATTGCCTGAGGTGCTGGCGGCCACCGGCATCAAGAGGCCGCTGTTCGTCACCGATCCTGGCTTGGCGAAACTGCCGGTCGTCGCCTCGACACTGAAGATCCTCGACGACGCCAAGGTTCCCTACGGCGTCTTCTCCGAGGTCAGGCCGAACCCGGTCGAATCCAACCTCACCGCCGGCATCGCCGTGTTCAAGAAGGGCAAGCATGATGGCGTCATCGCCTTCGGAGGCGGCTCGGCGCTCGATCTCGGCAAGCTGATCGCCTTCCAGGCCGGGCAGACGCGGCCGGTGTGGGACTTCGAGGATGTCGACGATTGGTGGACGCGTGCCAATTCGGATGCCATCGCGCCGATCATTGCGGTGCCGACCACCGCCGGCACCGGATCGGAAGTCGGCCGCGCCGGCGTCATCACCAACGAGGCGACGCATACCAAGAAGGTCATCTTCCATCCCAAATTGTTGCCGGCCATCGTCATTGCGGATCCGGAACTGTCGGTCGGCATGCCCGGCTTCATCACCGCCGGCACCGGCATGGATGCGCTTGCCCACTGTCTCGAAGCCTATTGCGCGCCGGGCTATCATCCGATGGCCGACGGCATCGCTGTCGAAGGTGTGAGGCTGGTCTTCGAGAACCTGCCGAAGGCCTATGCCAACGGCAAGGACCTCGTCGCGCGCGCCCATATGATGAGCGCCGCCGCCATGGGCGCCACCGCCTTCCAGAAAGGGCTCGGCGCCATCCATTCGCTGTCGCATCCGGTCGGCGCGCTCTACGACACCCATCACGGCATGACCAATGCGGTGTTCATGCCTTATGTGCTGGCCTTCAACCGGGACTCCATCGAGGAGCGTATTGGCCGGCTCGCCGCCTATTGCGGCATCAAGGGCGGCTTCGACGGCTTCGCCAAGGCGATCATCAAGTTGCGCAAGGAATTGAAGGTGCCGCACACCCTGCCGGGCCTGATCAAGGGGCTCGACATGGACAAGAAGTGCAAGGCGCTGATCGCCGACATGGCGGTGGTCGATCCGACCGCTGGCGGCAACCCGGTCAAGCTGACCAAGAAGGCGGCGCTGACCTTGCTCGAAAACGCCATCGCCGGCACGATCTGAGGCGTTTTCCGCGCAGGGAATTGATCTGAAAAGGGGCTACAAAAACAAGGGGAGGGGCGACGGGCAAGGCACAAACTAGTTAGCCGGAAAAAGAATCGCGAGGCGATTGCTACATCAGGTTAAAAAGAGTTTACTTTTTCGCACTGCGAGCAGCCGGTTTCATAAAGCTTTCATCTGGCTGTCACATGAAAACGATACCGGATCGCAGGCGTCCAACGGCGTCAGTTCAACGGAGAGAACACATGTTCAAATTCACGGGGAAAGTGCTTTCCCTTTCGGCCGCGACCCTGATGGTGTCGTCGGTGATTTCGTCCGCGGCTTCGCTGGACGATCTCGTCAAGGCCGCGAAGGCAGAAGGCCAGCTCACAACCATCGCGCTGCCGCATGACTGGTGCGGCTACGGCGACGTCATCGCCGGCTTCAAGGCGAAGTATCCGGAAATCACCATCAACGAACTCAATCCCGATGCCGGTTCCGGCGACGAGGTCGAGGCGATCAAGGCCAACAAGGACAACAAGGGCCCGCAGGCGCCCGACGTCATCGACGTCGGCCTGTCCTTCGGCCCGTCCGCTAAGAAGGATGGTCTGATCCAGCCTTACAAGGTGTCGACCTGGGACTCGATCCCCGACAGCGCCAAGGATGCGGAAGGCTATTGGACTGGCGACTATTACGGCGTGCTGTCCTTCCAGGTGAACAAGGACATCGTCAAGGAAGCTCCGGCCGACTGGGCCGATCTTCTGAAGCCGGAATTCGCCAACACGGTCGCACTCGCCGGTGATCCGCGCGCTTCGAACCAGGCCATCCAGGGCGTTTATGCCGCCGGCCTGTCGTCGGGCGCCGCCGCTGGTGAAGCCGCCGGTACCGCTGGCCTCGACTTCTTCAAGAAGCTCAACGCCGCCGGCAATTTCGTGCCGGTCATCGGCAAGGCCGCGACGCTTGCCCAGGGCCAGACCCCGATCCTGATCACCTGGGACTACAACGCGCTCGCCGGCCGCGACACGCTGAAGGGCAACCCGCCCGTCGACGTCGTCGTGCCGAAGACCGGTGTCGTCGCCGGTGTCTACGTGCAGGCGATCAGCGCTTACGCGCCGCATCCGAACGCCGCCAAGCTCTGGCTGGAATACCTCTACTCGGACGAAGGCCAGGTCGCCTGGCTGAAGGGTTATTGCCACCCGATCCGCTTCAACGATCTCGCCAAGAACGGCAAGATCCCGGCTGACGTCCTGGCCAAGCTGCCGCCGGCTGAGTCCTATGCGGCTGCGGTGTTCCCGACGCTCGACGAGCAGGGCAAAGCCAAGGAAGCCATCACCAAGAACTGGGACGCCGTTGTCGGCGCCAACGTCAAGTAAGACTTGAAATCCACCGGGCGGCTTCACGGCCGCCCGGTCTTTCTCTCGAAGACGGTAGCCGGCGCATGACCGATATCTCAATGTCCGACCATGCTGTTACCGGGAAGACCGCGCCTCCCGCCGAGGCACGCAGCATGAGGCTGCCGACGCAGTGGCTTGGTGTCGCGCCTTTCTTCATCTTCGCCATCATGTTCCTGATCCTGCCGACGCTCTATCTGATGCTGGGCGCATTCCAGAATGATGCGGGTGAATTCACCTTCGAAAATATTGCCGCGCTGGCGCAGCCGTCGATCGTTGCCGCCTACTGGATTTCGATCAAGGTCAGCCTCGCCTCATCGCTGATCGGCGCCTTCGCGGGTCTCGCCATCGCCATCGCCATCGTGCGCGGCGGCCTGCCGGAGTGGATACGCTCGGCGACGCTGACCTTCTCCGGCGTTGCTTCCAATTTCGCCGGCGTGCCGCTGGCCTTCGCCTTTATCGCAACGCTCGGCCGGCTGGGCCTTGCCACGGTGATCCTGAACACCTTGTTCGGCCTCAACATCTACGCTCACGGCTTCAACATCCTTTCGTTCTGGGGGCTGACGCTGACCTATGTCTACTTCCAGATTCCGCTGATGGTGGTGATCATCGTGCCGGCAATCGATGGTCTGAAGAAGGAATGGGGCGAGGCCGCCGCAACGCTTGGTGCGACCATGGCGCAATACTGGCGCATGGTGGTCATCCCGGTGATCTGGCCGAGCTTCCTCGGCACCGTCATCCTCTTGTTCGCCAACGCCTTCGGCGCCATCGCCACCGCCTATGCGTTGACCGGCTCGTCGCTCAATATCGTGCCGATCCTGCTCTATGCGCAGATCCGCGGTGATGTGCTGCACAATGCCCATCTCGGCTATGCGATCGCCTTCGGCATGATCTTCATCACCGGCCTGGCCAATGTCTTCTACATCTGGTTCCGGACCCGTTCCGAGAGGTGGCTGAAATGAAGTCGGGAAAGTTCTGGGCCTGGGTCGTTTTCGCGCTTGGCGCGGCCTATTTCTTCATTCCGCTGATCGCGACCGTGGAGTTTTCCATGCGCATGCGGCGTGGCGAGTACTCCTTCGACGCCTACAAGGTCGTGCTCGGCGATGCCCGCTTCCAGGCGACGTTCGGCTATTCGGTGCTTGCCGCCGTCTTCACCATCATTCTCGGTGTGCTGATCGTGGTGCCGGCTGCCTACTGGATCCGGCTTCGCCTGCCGCAGTTGCGGCCGATCGTCGAGTTCATTACGCTGCTGCCGCTGGTCATCCCGGCCATCGTCATCGTCTTCGGCTACATCAGAATGTACGGGTCGAATTCGCCGCTGCCGTTCCTGGCGACCGACACAGGCACCAATGCCTTGCTGGTCATCGGCTATGCGACACTGGCGCTGCCCTATATGTATCGCGCCGTCGACACCGGGCTTCGCACCATCGACGTGCGTACCTTGACGGAAGCGGCACAGATCCTCGGGGCTGGTTGGGGGACGATCATCACCCGTGTCATCCTGCCCAATGTGCTGATCGCGGTGCTCTCGGGCGCCTTCCTCACCTTCGCCATTGTCATTGGCGAGTTCACCATGGCGAGCCTGCTCAACCGGCCTGCTTTCGGCCCGTATCTGCAGAATATTGGCGCCAACCGCGCCTATGAGCCGGCGGCACTTGCCATCATCGCCTTCGCCATCACCTGGGGCTGCATGTCGCTGATCCAGATCCTGTCCCGCTTCGCGCCGAGATCGGCGAACCGTCCGAACTGAAAGTCAAAGCCATGGCCGATCCGTTCCTCTCCATCCAGCACGTTCGAAAATCCTTCGGCGCCACCACGGTCGTGGAGGATTTCAATCTCGACGTCGAGCGCGGCGAATTCGTCTCCTTCCTCGGCCCGTCCGGTTGCGGCAAGACCACCGTGCTGCGCATGGTGGCGGGCTTCGAGGAGCCGAGCGCCGGCACGATCGTCGTCGGCGGCAAGGACATTACGAGGCTGAAGCCCAACCAGCGCAATGTCGGCATGGTGTTCCAGGCCTATGCGCTGTTTCCGAACCTGACCGTGGCGCAGAATATCGGCTTCGGCCTGAAGGTCGCAGGCATGCCCAGGGCGGACATCGATGCTCGTGTCGCCGAGATGCTTGGCATCATCAAGCTGCCGCAGATGGCGGATCGCTATCCCTACCAGCTCTCGGGCGGCCAGCAGCAGCGCATCGCGCTGGCCCGCGCCATCGCACCGAAGCCGAAGCTGCTGCTGCTCGACGAGCCGCTGTCGGCGCTCGACGCCAAGGTGCGCGTGTCGTTGCGCGAGGAAATCCGCTCGATCCAGAAGAAGCTCGGCATCACCACCATCTTCGTGACGCACGACCAGGAAGAAGCGCTGTCGATCTCGGACCGCATCGCAGTCATGTATGGCGGCAAGGCCGAGCAGGTCGGCACGCCGTTCGAGATCTACAACCGCCCGGCAACCAAGTTCGTCGCCAATTTCGTCGGCACGCTGAACGTGCTGGAAGGCACCGTCACCGATGCCGCTGCTGGCACGGTGCGGGTCAATTCCGAACAGGTCTCGCTGAAGGGCAAGCTCAACGGCTCGAAGTCCGGTGATACGTTGTCACTGGCGCTGCGGCCGGAGGCGATTTCGCTTGGCCGCCAGCCCGGCCGCGACTCCAGCCTTTCCGGCGAGATCTCCGAGGTGCACTTCCTCGGTTCGGTCATCCGGGTTCGCGTCGGCATCGGCGGCAACATGGTCTCGCTCGACACGTTCAACAGCCCGGCAACCCCGCCCCCCGCGGTCGGTGAAAAGGCCGAGATTTCGTTCTCGTCGGATGACATGCTGGTGCTGCACTAGGCAGCGACAGCGCTCGCTTAGGCGGGCGCGATGAACGGTTGTGAGACCGTTTGAAAGACCGGCAGTGCTTCCATCCGCTCAGAATGCGCGCTGAGCGCTGGGAAGTCCGTGAGCGAAACCAGCTCTGGATGCGCCTCGTCGATGAAGCGGAGCACCGCGGCAACCGCGATGTCGGCATGGCTGATGCGGTCGCCGAACCAATAGGGCGTCGACCTTCCCTGACGGTCAGCTTCAAGCGCGGCAAGGACGGTTGCGATTTGTGTGCGGCAGCGTCCGATCCAGAGATCCGAGACTTTCTCGTGCAAGCGCATCTCGTAAAACAGGCTGACCGCCTTGTCACCGAGCCCGGTGGCCAGGGCCGAGACCTTCAACGCCTGATGGCGGGCCGGTTCGGTCGTCGGAAACATCCGTTGGTCGGCCGGAACGAGGCTGTCCAGATAGTCGAGCATCAAATGGCTCTCGATCAGCACCTCGTCATTGTCGAGCACCAACGTCGGCACCCGTGTCAGCGGGTTGTAAGACCGGATCTTGTCGGCATCGCCGAAGGCCGACCAGGGATGATGTTCGTAGGATATCCCGTAGAGCGTCAGCGCGATGCCGACGCGGCGAACGAAGGGGGAGTCATATTGGCCGATGAGGATCATATCGGTCTTGTACGGCAGGAGCCTGTTTGAGGCGTACTGCCAGAGGGCTTGAGTTTGATGGCCAATCCGCCGCATCCTGCATGGATGTCTGCGCCGGCAATCCCGTCTCACGGATCTAAAGCCACATGGCTCTTTTTGAACTCACCCTTGTCCTGCTTTTGACTGCCGTCGCGCTGACGGCGCTGTCGCGACGGCTGGAGATCCCCTATCCGTCGCTGCTGGCTTTGGCCGGGGTCGGGATTGCGTTCGTGCCTGGCGCGCCAATGATCGAGATCGATCCGGAACTGGCGCTTGCCCTGTTCATCGCTCCGGTGCTTCTCGACGCCGCCTATGACACCTCGTTGCGCGACCTGAAGCGCTACCGGCTGTCGCTGGCACTGCTGGCGCTTGGCGCCGTTGTCTTCACCACTGTGGTGGTTGCGTTCGTTGGCTGGAAGATGGCCGGTCTGCCGATCGCGGCGGCGATCGCGCTCGGCGCCATCGTAGCACCTCCGGATGCGGTGGCGGCATCTGCTGTGCTCGGACAATTCAAGGTGCCGCACCGCATCACCGCCATCCTGCAGGGCGAGAGCCTGCTCAACGATGCCACGGCACTGCTGATCTATCGGCTGGCGGTTTCGGCAGCGCTCGGCTCGATTATGCTGAGCAACGCCATTCCGACGATCTTGTTGTCAACCATAGGCAGCCTGGTTGCGGGTTATCTGTTTGGCCGCTTCTCGCTCATGACGCTCACCCGGATCGAGGATGCGGCGAGCAGCACGGTGGTGCAATTCGCAGGCACTTTCGGCGTCTGGATCCTGGCCGACAGGCTCGGCCTTTCGGCCATCATCACCATCGTCGTCTACGCCATGACCATCGCGCGCAGGGCGCCGCGCCGCATGTCGGCGAGACGCCGCGTCAGCACCTATTCGGTCTGGGAGACGGCCGTCTTCGTGCTCAATGTGCTGGCTTTCGTGCTGATGGGCCTGCAGGCACGGTCGATCGTCGGCCGGCTCTCCGGAGAAGGGCAAGGCGAAGCCTTTCTCTTCGCCGCGACGGTGCTGGCCGTCGTCATCGTGGCGCGCCTCGTCTGGGTGGCGAGTTACGTTGCGATCATAAGATGGTTTGCCCGCTTCGGCAGCGAAGAGAGGAGGCGAGATGTGCCGACGTTTGGCGGCGCCGTGCTGGTCGGTTGGTGCGGCATGCGGGGGCTGGTGACGCTGGTGGTGGCCATTGCCCTGCCGGCCAATTTTCCCGGCCGCGATCCGATCGTGCTTGCCGCCTTCGCGGTGGTTCTGGGCACGCTGGTGCTGCAAGGCATGACCCTGAAGCCTTTGCTGCGGATACTCAACTTCGATCCCGACAGAACCGTCGACAACGAGGTGGCGCAGGCGCGCGTTGCCATCATGCAGGCCGCGCTCGATGTGTTGAGCCGCAAGACGTCCGCGGCGGCAGCTGTTGTGCGCGAGCAATACGAGGCCCAGCGCCTGGTCGCGGAAAATCCGGACGACGCACAGGCGGCGACCGAATATGACCGGCTGCGCCTCTATGCCATCAACCGCCAGCGCGACACGCTGGAGGAACTGCGCCGCAACGGCACGATCGGTGACGAGGCCTATCACCGGCTGGAGGAAGAGATCGACTGGGCGGAACTGGCGGCATCGCCGGCTGGAAGTTTCCAGCCGCTGACGACCTCCTGACCGCTGGCCCATCCCCGTCGCTCGCTCGGTACATTGCAACGCTATCGCCGAACGGCTACTGCCATCACAAAATTGAGCCGGATAAGCAATGAAGCTGGTCAGCTACAACATCCAGTACGGGTTCGGCGGCGACGGCCGCTACGATCTTTCGCGTGCAGCGCGGATCGTTGCCGGCGCTGATATCATTGCTTTGCAGGAAGTCGAACGACACTGGCAGCGCAGCAATTTCGACGACCAGCCGGAGCAGCTTTCCAGCCTGCTGCCGGACTATCACTGGGTCTATGGCCCAGCCTTCGACATGGATGCCAGCGAGCAGCGCGACGGTCGTCTGGTCAACCGGCGCCGCCAGTTCGGCACCATGGTGCTGTCGAAGCTGCCGATCGTCTGGTCCCGGCTGCATGCGCTGCCGATGCGCCGCACGCTGCGGCCGCTCAACACGCGCAATGCGGCGCTCGAATGCATGATCCGCACGCCGGCCGGCCCGGTGCGGGTGTTATCGCTGCATCTCGCTCATATCGCGGTCGAGGAGCGGCTGGAGCAGATCGACTATCTCATGGCCGAGCACCGCCGGGCACCGTCCGATGGCGGGCCGTGGAGCGGTGTCGACGACGAGCCCACGCGCAATTGGACCAGCGGCGAAGCGGAGCCGGAAAACCCGCTGGCGGCGATCTGGATGGGTGATTTCAACATGGAGCCGGGCAGTGCCGAATACCGCCGCATCGTCGGCAGCACGCCCTACCATCGCGGCGCGGCCTACCTTGACGGCTTCGTTGATGCCGCCGCTGTCGCCAGCGAGCCGGCCGCGGATTTCCACACCCATGTGAAGACCATCGACGGCAAGGTTACAAAACGCCGGCTCGATCATTGCTTCGTCGGTGGTATGTTTGCCGGGCGCGTGCGCTCGATCAGTGCCGACATCGGTGAGATTGCCTCGGACCATTTCCCGCTGCGGGTTGACATCGATCTCGAAACGCCCGGCATCGCCCCATGAGCCGCGCATGACACTTTTCGTCTTCTTCGCAGTGCTTGCCGCCGCCGCCATGCACGCGATCTGGAACGCGCTGGTCAAGGTCCATCTCGACCGCTTCCTGTCGATCACGCTGATGACGCTCGGCATGGGCGCCGCAGCACTGGTGGTGCTGCCCTTCGTCGAAGTGCCGAAGGCGGAAGTGTGGCCCTACATCATCGCCTCGGTCATTTTCCACATGGGCTACCGGACCTTCTTGATCGGCGCCTACAAGGCCGGCGACTTCGCCCAGACCTATCCGCTGGCGCGCGGCACCGCACCGCTGCTGGCGGCCTTTGGCGGCATGTTCGTCGTTGCCGAGATACCGGGGCCGTTCGCCATTCTCGGCATTTTTCTGCTGTCGGCCGGCACGCTGGTGATGTCGTTTCGCGGCGGCGCGCATCTGGAAAAGCTGAACCTGCGCGCGGTCGGCTTTGCGCTGGGCACCTCGATCTTCATCGCCAGCTACACGCTGTCCGACGGCAGCGGCGCGCGGCTGGCCGCCACGGCGCAGAGCTATGCCGCCTGGCTGTTCATCTGCGACGCTTTTGGCGCCTTGGTGCTGTGCCTCATCTTCCGTGGGCCGAAGGCGCTGCCGGTGCTGGCGCGCGACTGGAAGACGGGGCTGTTCACCGGCGTGCTCAGCGGTGCGGCCTACTGGATCGTGATGTGGGCGATGACCAACGCGCCGATCGCCTCAGTGGCATCGCTGCGCGAAACCTCGATCCTGTTTGCCATGATGATCTCGGTGTTCGCGCTCGGCGAGAAGATGACGGGCTGGCGCGGTGCCGCCGCGCTCAGCATCGTTGCGGGTGTCGTCGCGCTCAGGCTTGGCTGATCTCCAGATCGAAGACCATCAGTCCGTCCGTGCCGCCTTCGAGAGCCGCCACCAGCCGCGCGCCGGCGCGCTGATGCGCCTCATGCACCAGATAGGCGTCGCGCGCGGCGGCATCGCGGAAATCGATGGTGAAGCCATGGCTGAAGCCGCGGGCAAATGGCTCCGGGCTGACATTGGCGCTGAATTTTACCGTGTCCATGCCGTCGATCACCTGTCGCAGCGCCTCGAGATCGGCGTGGATTGCCTTGCGTTCGCCGTCGCCAACATCGTTGCGGAATCTAGCGAAAACACAGTGCCTGATCATTTCTTGCTCCTGAGTGGCTAAGCTGCCCGGTTTCCGGAAAACACCGCCGGCGGCAATGGCTCGCGGCCGAGGACCAGGTCGGCGCCCTTTTCGCCGACCATGATGGTCGGCGCATTGGTGTTGGAGGAGGGCACGCGCGGCATCACCGAGGCGTCGCAGACGCGCAGGCCTTCAATACCGCGCAGTCGCAGGTCCGGCGTCACCACAGCCATCTCGTCATGGCCCATGCGGCAGGTGCCGACCGGGTGGTGGTCGGTCTTGGAGCTGCGGCAGGCATAGTCGAACAGCTCGTCGTCGCTGGCGAGTGTCGGGCCAGGCAGCACTTCGCGCAGCACGTAAGGGGCAAGCGCCTTCTGCCGCATGATCTCGCGCGCCAGTCGCAGCCCCTTGATCGACATGGCGCGATCATAGGGATCGGACCAGTAGTTCGGATCGATCAGCGGATGATCGGACGGGTCGGCACTCTTCAACCGCACCGTGCCGCGCGAGCGCGGCCGCAGGAAGGCCGAGTTCAAAGTGACGCCGGGGTTTTTCAGCTTCTCGACGCCGGCCTCGATGCCGGAGCCCAAGCCGAGATGGAACTGGATGTCGGGCGAGGCGGCGGTCGGGTCGGCGTACCAGAAGCCGCCGGTCTCGAACAGGCTGGAGGCCACCGGCCCTTTCTTCAGCAGCAGATATTGCAGGCCGGCCCAGGCCGTGCGGTGCAGCTTGGCGTAGTTGTCGTAGGTGTGGTCACCGGTGCATTCGGCGATGACGAACAAATCGAGATGGTCCTGCATGTTGGAGCCGACGCCGGGCAGGTCGTGCACCGGTTTGACGCCGACCGCCTTCAAATGGTCGGCCGGGCCGATGCCCGACTGCATCAAGAGCTTCGGCGAGCCGATGGCGCCGGACGAGACGATCACCTCGCGCTCGGCGCGCAGGATTTTCTTCTCGCCGCCTGGCCTGTCGACCACCTCGACACCGATGGCACGGCCCTTCTCGACGACGATGCGGGTCACCAGCACATCGGTTCGGAGGGTGAGGTTCTTGCGGGCGCGGATCGGCTTCAAATATGCGACCGAGGCGGAGGAGCGCCGGGCATCCTTCTGGGTCAGTTGGTAATAGCCGACACCTTCCTGGCTGGCGCCGTTGAAATCCGGATTGAAGGGGATGCCCATCTCCTGGCCGGCGCGGAAATAGGCCTCGCAGATCGGCAACGGCGAAATCGGGTTCGACACGCCGAGCGGGCCCTGGTCGCCATGAAAGTCGTTGGCGTAGCGCTGGTTGTTCTCGGCGCGTTTGAAGTAAGGCAGCACGTCGCGATAGCCCCAGCCGACAAGGCCTTCTTCCTTCTCCCAGGCGTCATAGTCACGGGCATTGCCGCGCGTGTAGATCTGGGCGTTGATGGAGGAGCCGCCGCCGACCACCTTGGCCTGCGTGTACCAGAAGACGCGGTCCTTCATGTGCTTCTGCGGCACCGTCGACCAGCCCCAGGAGGCAATGCCCTTGGTCATCTTGGCGAAGCCGGCCGGCATGTGGATGTAGGGATGCCAGTCCTTGCCGCCAGCTTCCAGCAGCAGGACCGAATTGGCCGGATCCTCGCTCAGCCGGTTGGCCAGAACGCAGCCGGCCGGACCGGCACCCACGATGATGTAGTCGGTCATGACACTGTCCACTTACAGTCGCGGCACAGAGAGCGCGCCGTCGACATTGATGATCGAGCCGGTCGAAAAGCCGAGCTTGCCGCCGGCGAGGGTCGCCACCACTGCGCCGATATCCGACGCTTCGCCCCAGCGTTTGGCCGGCACCAGTCCGCCGTCGATGAGCGCATCGTATTTGGCGGTGACACCTGATGTCATGTCGGTGCGGATGATGCCGGGCCGCACCTCGAACACGCCGATGTTTTCGGGCGCGAGCCGCAGCGCCAGGTTCTTCACCCACATCGAAAGCCCGGCTTTCGAGATGCAATAGTCCGGTCGCTCCGGCGATGCCATTTCGGCGCTGACCGAGGTGATGGTTATGATGGATCTCTGATCGCCCGATGTGGCCAGCATTGCCTTGGCGACGGCCTGGCTGAGGAAGACGGTGCCGCGCAGATTGATGCCCAGAGTGCGGTCGAAATTCTCCGGCTGGAGGTCCAGCAGGTCACCGCGCACAACGGCGCCGACACCGGCATTGTTGACCAGGCAGTCGATACGGCAGAAGGCGCGCATCGCTGCGTCGACAAGTGTGGTGTGGCTGGCGAGGTCGGCAATGTCGCAACGGACATAAGCGAATTTCGCGCCGCGCCCGGCGATGTCGATGGCGAGTCCGTCAGCGGCTGCTTCGGCGAGATCGGCGACCAGAACATCGAAGCCGGCATCGGCGAGTGCCTGGGCGCAGGCAAGGCCAATGCCGCGCGCGCCGCCGGTGACAATGGCCGCCGGGCGGGTCATGCGGCGAGTTCCGTCTTGCGGATATGGTCGGCGACACGCAGCGCTTGTGCGGCGATCGACAGTGCCGGATTGACCGCCGCCGAATTGGGCAGGAAGCCGCCGTCGACGACGAACAGGTTCCGGTGATCGAACGACCGGCAGAAGGGATCGAGCGGCGCGGTCGCCGGATCGTCGCCCATCTTGACCGTGCCGCACTGGTGCGAGGGCGTGCGTTTGTCGAAGGGCCGCGACAGCACTAGGGGATAGCCGCAGGCGCGGAAGTTGTCGCGCATCACCTTGGTCAGCCCGTCGAGCGACTGCATGTTGGAGCGCCGCCACTGCATGACGATGTCCTTGCCATCGACCATGATGCGGCTTTCAGGGTCGGGGAGATCCTCGCACATCAGGTACCAGTCGACAGCGTGGCCGGCCATGAAATCGAGCGCGAATTTCGGCGTATATTTGACATTGGCCTTGAGCATGTTGCCATCGATCTTGCCGAGCAACTGGACATTGCCGAGCGGCTTGCCGCCCTTGCCGTCGGACAGATAATAGTCGTTCAGCATCAGCGTCTTCTGGTAGACGGAATCGTTCCTGCGGCGCGGGTCGATCGCTAGCATGGCGCTGGAATTGTGGTTCATGAAATTGCGCCCGACCTGGTCGGAGCGGTTGGCAAGGCCCTTGCCACCCCCACTGCCGTTGTTGGGCGAGGGCGAGCGCAGCAGGATGACGGCGGAATTGACCGCGCCGGCCGAGAGGATGACCAACTTCGGCGACACTTTCTTCAGTTCGCCGTTCTGGCGATAGTGAATGGCTGATATGGTTTTGCCGTCGGGCGACGCTTCGAGATAGTCGACGTAAGCGCCGGTCTCGAGCCTGATGTTGGTGTCGGTCAGGGCTGCCGTCAGCGGTCCCGTTTGTGCGTCGACCTTGCCCTGGCCGGTGTTCGGGAAAGCATCCCAGCCGGTCTTGCCCTCTTTCAGCCAGGTGTCGATGTCGACGCCGAGCGGCAGCGAGGCCGGATGCAGGCCGAGCCCCTTGAGCTCGGCGCGGGCGCGGGCGATGGGGGCTTCGTCGGGCACCGGCTTGAAGGCATAGGGGAGCGAATGGAACGGCTCGGTCGGGTCCTCGCCCAGCGTGCCGCGCACGCGAAACAGCTGTTCGGCTTTCGAATACCAAGGCTCGAACTCGTCATAGGAAAACGGCCAGGCCGGCGAGACGCCGCCGAAATGCTCCATGGCGGCGAAATCTTCTTTGCGATAGCGGATCAGCACCGCGCCGTAGAATTTCGAATTGCCGCCGACATAGTAGTAATTGCCGGGGTTGAAAGCGGCACCACCGGCTTCGCGCCACATCTCCTTTGGCCGGTAATGGCCATCGACGAAGATCGAGCGCGTGTCGCGTGCGTGTGGCGTCGCCGGCAACGGTTCGCCGCGTTCCAGCATCAGGATCGAGGCGCCGCTGCCGGCAAGGCCGGAGGCGATCGTGGCGCCGCCAATGCCGGAGCCGATGATGACGATGTCCGGATTTGTCATGGCCGTCAGCGAATGCGGTTCTCGGTCGCCGGATCGAAGAACACCGCCTTGGTCAGGTTGAAGGCGAGCGGCGTGCTGGTGCCCGGCTGGATGTTGGCGTCGGCGCGCAGCCGCGCCACCACGCCCTTGCCGCCGAGATTGGTGACGGCGAAGGTGTCCGAGCCTGCCGGTTCGACGACCTCGATATGGCAGTCGGCGGTGGCAATATTCGACGCATTGCGCTCGGCACCTTCCGGATCGGTCAGCGCCTCAGGGCGGACGCCGAAAATGATCGGCTTGCCCTGGAATGCCGACAGGCCCGCCGGCGCATTGGCCATCGGCAGGTTGATCGGCTCGCGCGCCTCGCGCTGCAGCACGACCGACAGCGCGTTGCCATTGGTGCCGATCGTCGCCGGGATCAGGTTCATCGCCGGCGAGCCCATGAAATCGGCGACGAAGAGATTGGTCGGGTTGTTGTAGATTTCGGCCGGGGTGCCGAACTGTTGCACCTCGCCGTCGCGCATGACGGCGATCTTGGTCGCCAGCGTCATCGCCTCGATCTGGTCGTGGGTGACATAGACGATGGTGGTGCCGGTGGTGGCGTGCAGGCGCTTGATCTCGATGCGCATGTCGACGCGCAGCTTGGCGTCGAGGTTGGACAAAGGTTCGTCGAACAGGAACAGTTTGGGGTCGCGCACCAGCGCCCGGCCCATGGCGACGCGCTGGCGCTGGCCGCCGGAAAGCTGGCTCGGCTTGCGCTGCAGCAGGTGGCCGATCTGCAGCACCTTGGCCACCTTGTCGATCGCCTTCTGGCGCTCCGCCACCGGTACGCCGCGCATCTCCATGCCGAAGGAGATGTTTCCGGCCACCGTCATGTTCGGGTAGAGCGCATAGCTCTGGAACACCATGGCGATGTCGCGCTTGGAGGGATGCAGATCGTTGATCTGGCGGCCGTCGACGCGGATTTCGCCCGAAGTGATCGTCTCCAGGCCGGCGATGGTGTTGAGCAAGGTCGACTTGCCGCAGCCCGACGGGCCGACCAGCACCAGGAAGCCACCTTTCTCAAGCTCGACATCGATCCCTTTCAGGATCTCGACCTGGCCGAAGCGCTTTCTCAGACCATCAATTTCCAGAAAAGCCATCAGATTATCCTTTGACGGCGCCAGCCATGAGACCGCGCACGAAGTAGCGGCCGGCGAGCACATAGACGAGAAGGGTGGGCAGTGCCGCGATCATCGCGGCCGCCATGTTGACGTTGTATTCGACGACGCCGGTCGAGGTGTTGACGACGTTGTTGAGCGCCACCGTCATCGGCATCGAGTCACCGGTGCCGGCGTAAGCCGAGGCGAACAGGAAGTCGTTCCAGATGTTGGTGAACTGGTAGATCACCGTGACGACGAAGATCGGCATCGAATTCGGCAGCATGATGCGGCGGAATATCTGGAAGAAGGAGGCGCCGTCGACCTGAGCCGCCTTGACCAGTTCGGTCGGGAACGCCTCGTAATAGTTGCGGAAGAACAGCGTGGTGAAGCCGATGCCGTAGACGACGTGGACGAAGACGAGGTTGACCGTCGAATTGCCGAGGCCGAAACTCGTTCCGATCGAGTTTTGCAGGGTCACGCCGAAGCGGCCGACGCTGCCGAGGATCGTCGCCATCGGCAACAGCACCGACTGGAACGGGATGAAGCAGGCGAACAGCATCAGCCCGAACACCAGCGTTGCGCCGCGGAAGCGCCATTTGGTCAGCACGTAACCGTTCAGCGCCCCCAGCATCGTCGAGATCAGCACGGCCGGAACCACCATCTTGATGGAGTTCCAGAAATAACCCTTGATGCCGGCGCAGGTCAGGCCGACGCAGGTCTCGCCCCAGGCCTTCAGCCACGGGTCGAAGGTCGGCGCCTTGGGCAATGCCAGCATGTTGCCGTTCTGGATCTCGTCCATGGTCTTGAACGAGGTCACCAACATGACGAACAGCGGCATCAGGTAGAACAGCGCAAACAGCGCCAGCAGCCCGTAGATGACGATGCGGTTGATGACCTTGACGTTGACGCCGCCGGAGGCCTGGCGGGCGGGAGTGGTGACAGCGCTCATCGCGGCTTCTCCCGCAGTTCCGAATAGAGATAGGGCACGATGATGGCGACGATGGTCATCAGCATGATCACCGCACTGGCCGAGCCGACGGCCATCTCGTTGCGCTTGAACGTGTACTCATACATGAAGTTGGACGGCAGCCAGGCCGAGCCGCCCGGCCCGCCGCTGGTCAGCGCCACGACCAGATCGTAGGACTTGATGGCGAGGTGCGCGAGCACGATGAAGGCCGACAGGAAGATCGGCCGCAGCAGCGGAATGACGATGCGGCGGTAGAGCTGGAAGGTGGTGGCGCCGTCGATCTGCGCCGCCTTCATGATCTCGCCGTCGATGCCGCGCAGGCCGGCCAGGAACATCGCCATGATGAAGCCGGAGGCCTGCCAGACGCCGGCAATGACCACCGTGTAGATGACGAAATCCTTGTTCTTGATCCAGTCGAAATGGAAGCTCGTCCAGCCCCATTGATGCAAGGTCTGCTCAAGGCCGAGGCCGGGATCGAGGAACCATTTCCAGGCGACGCCGGTGACGATGAAGGACAGCGCCATCGGGTAGAGATAGATCGGCCTCAACACGCCTTCGCCGCGGATCTTCTGGTCGAGCAGGATGGCCAGGAACAGGCCGAGCGCCAGGCAGATGAAGATGTAGAGGAAACCGAAAATGCCCATATTGGTGATCGACGTGTACCAGCTCGATGGCGGGTCGGTGTCGAAGGTCCAGCCCCACAGCCGCTGATAGGCGCGCGAGCCGGTGATGACATAGGACGGGAAGGTCTTGGAATTGGTGAAGGACAGATAGATCGTCCACAGGATGAAGCCGTAGACGAAGACGATGGTGATGGCGAAGCTCGGCGCCAGAACGATCTTCGGCAGGGCGTCCTGCAAGCGCGAGCGCACCGAGGCGTGGTGCCGCTCCGGCGTCAGCTTGATCTGGCTTGTCGCTACCGTGCTCATAGGGCTCCTCCCGTCGACGCGATGCCAACCAGGTTCGCGGATCGGAACCTTCCCCGCCGGAGCGGGGAAGGCGTTTTGGGTGTGTGGTGCTTACTTGGCGTCGTCGATTGCCTTGACCAGCTCGGTCACGGCTTCGTCCGAGGTCTTGATCTGACCATGGACGAACTTGGAGACGACATCCTTGTAGGCATTGGCGACTGCCGGAGGCGCGCCATAACCCTGAGCCAGCGAGCCGAACAGCGTGCCGCCGTCGTTCGCAGCCTTCAGGTCGGCGATACCCTTCTTGCCGCAAGCGTCGAAGTCGGTGTCCGGAACGTCGGTACGGGCCGGAACCGAACCCTTGACGACGTTGAAGGCCGACTGGAAGCTCTTCGACAGGGTGGCGGTGGCCAGTGCGACCTGGGCGGCCTTGCGGTCGTCCGGAACGTTGAACATGCCGAACATGTCGGAGTTGTAGATCACGGAGCCGTCGGTGCCCGGGAAGCGATAGCACAGGAAGTCCGTGCCCGGGGTCTTGTTGGCGGCGTGGAACTCACCCTTGGCCCAGTCGCCCATGACCTGCACAAGGGCGTCGCCCTTGATGACCATGGCGGTGGCAAGGTTCCAGTCGCGGCCCGAGAAGTTCGGGTCGACATAGGTGACGAGCTTGGCCAGATTGTCGAACGACTTCTTCATCGTGTCGGACTTGAGCGACGCGTCGTCGAGGTCGTTGAAGGCCTTCTTGTAGAACTCAGGTCCGCCGGTCGACAGCACGACCGAGTCGAACATGGTGGCTTCCTGCCAGTTCTGGCCGCCAAGAGCGAGCGGGATCACGCCTGCCGCCTTGGCCTTGTCGAGCAGGGCAACGAAGTCGTCGAAGGTCTTCGGCTCGGTGCCGCCGATCTTGTCCATGACGGCCTTGTTGATCCACAGCCAGTTGACCGAGTGGACGTTGACCGGAGCCGCGACCCACTTGCCTTCATAGACCGAGAACTTCTGCAGGGCTGCCGGAACGGACTTGTCCCAGCCTTCCTTCTTCGCCGTTTCGGTCAGGTCGCCCATCACGCCGGCGGCCGCATAGTCGAGCACGGTGTAGCCGAGCATCTGCGAGGCGGTCGGATAGTTGCCAGCGGCAACCATCGCCTTCAGCGCGGTCATGGCAGCGTCGCCGCCGCCGCCGGCCACCGGCACGTCTTTCCAGGCATAGCCTTCCTTGGCCAGATCACCCTTGAGGACGTTGAGAGCAGCCGCTTCGCCGCCCGACGTCCACCAATGCAGCATCTGGACTTCCTTGACGTCCTCGGCATGGGCCGCGAAAGCCAGACCGGATGCGAGAGCCGTTCCGATAAGCAGTTTGCGCAACATGTACTTCCTCCCTTGTTGCATTACACGACCGGTGGAAGCCCACCGGGTTCTTCCCAACTCAGCCGACCCACCATCCGGTGCGCTGGCCGCGATGAAACTGGATTGTCTTCTCCTCGGTATAATCCTCGACGGCACGCTTGCCGAGTTCGCGTCCGAGACCGGACTGCTTGTAGCCTCCGAAAGGCAGCTCGGGATAACCTTCCATGAATGTGTTCACCCAGACGGTCCCCGAACGCACCCCACGCGCCACCGACATGCAAGTGTCGATGCTGGCGCTCCACACGCCCGCCGACAAACCATAGGGCGTGTTGTTGGCGATGTGCAACGCCTTTTCAATCGATTCAAAAGTCAGCACCGAGAGCACCGGCCCGAATACTTCCTCGCGCGCTATGGCCATATCCTCGGTGACGCCGCGGATGATGGTGGGATCGAGGTATTGGCCGGCATTGGAAGCCAGTTGCTTGCCGCCGCTGTAGACGCTGCTGCCTTCGGTCGCTGCTGCCGTAACGTAACCGGCCACCTTGGCCAGGTGGTCGGATGAGATCATCGCGCCAACCTTGGTACGGTCATCGAGCGGATCGCCGACCGTCACCCTAGCGGTGAGCGTCTTGACGGCGCTGAGAAAATCGTCGGCGATCGCCTCATGCACGATCAGCCGGCTGCCGGCATTGCAGCATTCGCCGGCATTGAAGAAGCCGCCGAACACCGCCGCGTCGGCGGCCGCTTCGAGGTCGGCGTCGGGGAAGACGATCTGGCCGTTCTTGCCGCCGAGCTCCATCGAGACTTTCTTCAGCGATTGCGCGGCCGACGCCATCGTCATCTTGCCGACGCGGGTGGAGCCGGTGAACGACACCATCTCGACCAGGGGATGGCTGACCATCGGCGCCCCGACATCGGCGCCGAGACCGGCGAGGATGTTGACGACGCCGGCGGGCAGGCCGGCCTGCATCAGGATGTCGCCGAGCACGAAGGTCGAGGCCGAGGTCATTTCGCTCGGCTTGACGACGGCCGTGCAGCCGGCGGCGAGCGCGAAGGGCAGTTTCTGGCTGACGATCAGGAACGGGAAATTCCACGGCGTGATGATCGAGACGACGCCGATCGGCTCGCGCAGCACGACGCCCAGCATGGCGTCGCCGAGATTGGCGTAGCTCTCGCCATGCAGCGTACGGGCCAGCGAGGCGGCATAGCGCCAGATGTCCACGGCGCCGCCGATCTCGCCGCGCGCCTGGGCGATTGGCTTACCCGATTCCAGCGCGTCGAGCCGGGCGATGTCTTCGAGCCGCGCCTCGATCAGGTCGGCCGCCTTGAGCAAGATCGCGGCGCGTTCAGCAGCCTTCATGCGCGGCCATGGACCGGTCTCGAAAGCCTTGTGCGCGGCCTGCATCGCCGCTTCCACTTCGGCCTCGCCGGCCTGCGCATAGTGCGAAACGGTGAAGCCGTGGCCGGGGCTCTGGCGCGCTATCGTGCGGCCGTCGCGGGCATCGACATGCTTGCCGTCGATCAGCAGCCTGTACGCCTTCGGCGCCGCGGACGCCTCGGCCGGCATGGAAATCTTGAGGGGTGCGTTCATGTGTTTCCTCTAGGATCTCGAAAAGACCGGCTTCTGCTTGGCCTTGAAGGCATCGACGCCGGCCTTGAGGTCACCAGTCATGGCGATGAAGCCGCTGGCCAGCGCTTCGGTGGCGGCGGCACTTTCCTCGCCTTCGGCGACCGCGATCATCAATTTGGCGGCTTCCGTTGCCAGCGGTCCGCGCTCGGCGATCTTTTCGGCCCAGGCCTTGGCTTCTTCGTGTGCCTTGCCGGTCTCGACCACCCGGTCGACCACACCCAGGGCCAGCGCGTCGGGCGCGAGAATGATCTCGCCGCCCAGCGCCATGCGCCGCACCGTCTGCGCGCCGAAGCGGCGCACGGCGCGCTGCGTGCCGGACCAGCCTGGAACCACGCCGATCGAGGTTTCGGGGAAGCCCAGTTTCACCTGTGTTTCCGCGACGCGGAAATCACAAGCCACAGCCAGTTCCAGGCCGCCGCCCAGCGCATGGCCGGACAGAACGGCGATGGTCGGCTGCCTGAGCCGCGCCAGCCGGTCGAAGACGCGGTGGCCGTAGCGAACCCATTGCGCCTGGAAATCGGGGGCGCTCATCTGCGCCCACGCCTCGACATCGCCGCCGGCGCAAAAGCCCTTGCCTTCGCCGCGCAGCAGCACGACGCGGACGCCCTCGGCCATCTCGGCCGCGTCGAGCGCCGTCTCCAGCGCGCGCAGCATCGGGATGTCGAGCGCGTTGAATTTCTCGGGCCGGCGCAGCGTGACGATGCCGATGGCGCCATCCTGCTCGAAGGTGACGAGAGGCTCAGCCATGCGCGCCTCCGAGCGAGGCGCCGCCATTCAGCGACAGGCCTATTGGTTGGTCCAGATAGAGAGCTTCCGGTGTCGTCTTGAGGTCCTTGGCAACGCCCAACGGAATTTCCGACTGCGCCAGCACATCGCGCTGCAGATCAATGCCGGGTGCGAGTTCTGTGACGACCAGGCCCTCCGGCGTCAGCTTCATCACGCAGCGCTCGGTGACATAGGTTATGTCCTGTCCCTGCGCGACCGCCCGCTTGCCCGAAAACGAGATGTGCTCGACCTCCGCGACCACCTTCTTGACCTTGCCCTCCTGGTCGATGCGGATGCCGCCATCGGCCAATGAAAGTTTTGCCCCGGCGTTGAAGAAGCCGGAGAACACGATCTTCTTCGCCCGCGCGGTGATGTCGACAAAGCCGCCGGCGCCGGCGGTGACATGCGGGCGCGCCGAAAGTTTCGAGACGTTGACCGAGCCATGGCGGTCGATCTGCAGGAAGGACAGCAGCGAAGCATCGAAGCCGCCGGCCTGGAAATAGATGAACTGGTGCGGCGAGGGCATGAAGGCGTCGGCGTTCGACGAACAGCCGAACTTGAAGTCGAGCAGCGGCACGCCGCCCACCGCGCCCTGTTCGATCACCCAGGTGACCTTGCCGTGTTGGCCCTCCTCGAGCAGGATGCGCGGCACATTGGCGGAAATACCGAAGCCGATGTTGACTGCCATGCCGTCGCGCAACTCCATGGCGACGCGGCGCGCGATCACCTTCTGGACGTTCATCTCGGCGTTGCGGAAGCTCGACAGCGGCCGGAAGATTTCTCCGGAGATCGCCGGGTCATAGGGTGTCAGTGTCGTCTGCAACTGGTCGGGCGCGACGACGATGTGGTCGACCAGCACGCCGGGCACACGCACGTCATGCGGCTTCAGCGTGCCGTTTTCGACGACGCGCTTGACCTGCGCGATGACGACACCGCCATTGTTGCGGGCGGCGAGCGCCTGTTCGAGGCCGCCGAGATAGGCGCCCTCATGCTCATAGGTGAGGTTGCCGCGCTCGTCAGCCGACGTGGCGCGGATGATCGAGACCTGCGGCACGATCGAGCGGAAATAGAGCCATTCCTCGCCGTCGAACTGCTGCACCGAAACGATCGGCTCGCTGGCGGCGGCGTTCATGGCGCAGCCCTGGTGGCGCGGGTCGGCGAAGGTGTCGAGACCGACCTTGGTCAGCACGCCCGGTCGCTTGGCGGCGGCCTCGCGATGCATGTCGAACAGGATGCCGGACGGCACGTTGTAGGCGGCGACCGAATTGTCGCCGATCATCTTCCAGATCTGCGGCGGTTCGGAAGAGGAGGGGCCGGACGGGTAGGAGCCGCACAAAGTGCGCTTCAGCAGGCCAGGCTTGGCCAGATGGTCGATACCCCTAATGCCGTACATGTCGCCGGCGGCGATCGGGTGCAGCGTGGTGATGTTCTTCGGATGGCCTTCTGCGTCGAAGCGTTCGCCGATCGCGGCCAGCACGGCGTCGGGGCAGCCGAGGCCACTCGACGACGACACGGACACGACCATGCCGTCCTTGATCAGGCCCGCTGCCTGCGCTGCCGAAACGACCTTGCTCAATTCATGCTCCCGAGTTTCGGGTCGATCTTGACGGCCTTGCCGGAGCTGGCCGATTGAAGCGCCGCCTCGGCAGAGGTCAGCGACCAGACGCCGTCTTCACCAGTGGCCGCTGGCTGGCCCTCGCCTCGGATCGCGGTGTGGAATTGATGCACGGAGCGCGAATAAAGATCCTCGCGGTCGAAGCTCAATTCCTCTTCGCCTTCTGCCGTGCGCAACAGCACCGAACCGTCCGGCTTCTGGGTCATCACATTGCTGGCGATCAGCGAGCCTTCCGAACCGTGCACTTCGAAGCCGGTGCCGGCGAATTTGGTGGTGAAGCCTTCATGCGACTGGGCGATGATGCCCGATTTGAAGCGCCAGATGCACATGGCGCCATCTTCCAGCCCCGCGCCGGCCATGCCGGCCGACTGGGTGAAACAGGAAACCTCGACTGGGTCGTCGCCGAGCACAAAGCGCAGCGTGTCGGCGTCATGCACGGTGATGTCGAGCACCACGCCGCCGCCCGCCTCGGGCTTTGCGATGCGCCAGCCCTGCAGATTCACGGGCAGATAGACGGAATGAAAGACGCGCGCGGCGATCGGCTTGCCGATGCGGCCGGCGGCTATCGCCTCGCGCATGGCACGATGCGCGCCGGCGTTGCGCAGATGGTGATTGGTGCCGAGCACGATGCCGGCTGCCCTGGCGGCGGCAACCATCTTTCGGGCATCGGCACTGGTCAGTGCCAGCGGCTTTTCGCACAGCACGTGCTTTCCCGCCTTGATGGCAGCGAGCGCCTGCTCGAGGTGCAATTCGTTGGTGGTCGAGATGTAGACGGCGTCGATGTCGGCGCCGAGCAGGGCGTCAAGCGTCGAGACGGCAAGCGGAATGTCGTTCTCCCCGGCATAGGTCGTTGCGCGCTCGGGGCTGGAACTCATCACCGCCGCGATCTCGCCATCGCCTTGCGCGCGCATGGCGCTGATCATGAATTGTCTGGCGATCGTGCTGGCGCCGATCAACCCCCATCTGACACTCATGCCGCGTTCCCCGAACCTGCGGGCCTGCTTCGGGTGCGGCGATCCGGGCCGCAGCTTTCCCTGACCACGAGATTGACCGCGCCGATATGGTCCTCGGCCCGCGTGGTGCGCGACTGGATCATTTTCAGCATGACATGCGCGGCGCGTTCGCCGAGGCCCGCCGAGTCCACCGCGACGCTGGTCAGAGCCGGCATATAGTGCTCGGCCTCGACCACATCGTCGAAGCCGACGACGGCGAAATCGGCTCCCGGCTCGAGCCCGCGCTTGCGCAACGCCAGCATGGCGCCAAAGGCGACCGCGTCGTTGAAGCACAGGGCCGCGGTCGGCGGTTCAGCCATCGCGAGAGCGGTTTCCAGGCACGCAATGCCGCCTTTGCGGCTGGTCTCGCCCTCGACGATCAGTATGTCGCGGGCGGCGATGCCAAGCGTCTCGCAGGCCTCACGAAAGCCGCCCAGCCGCTCGTGATAGACCACCAGGTCGGACGAGCCGCCGAAGAAGACCAGCCGGCGATGCCCCTTGCCGATGAGATGGGCGGCGGCAAGATAGGCGCCGCGATGATTGTCGGGCGCTATCACCGGAATGCGGCTTTCCGGCAGCCGGCGCATGGCGAAGACCACCGGCACGCCCGCCGTCTCGATCCGCCGGAAGGCGCCCGGCGTCGTGCCGCGTGCCGGCGACACGATGAGACCGGCGACGCCTTGCTCCATCAGCGATTTCAGCACTTCTTCCTGGCGCACCGGGTTTTCCGCCGTGTTGGCGATGAACGGCACGATGCCGGCCGACTGGAAGACGCGCTCCATGCCGACCGCCAGTTCCGCGAAAAAAGGATTGGTGAGATCGTTGATGACCATGCCGATGACGTTGGAGTGAGCCTTGCGCAGATTGGCGGCGCCGCGGTTGTAGACGTAACCGACATCCTCGATCGCCTTGCGAACCTTGCTGGTTGTCTCAGGCCGGATCAGCCCGCTGCCCTGGAGCACGAGCGATACCGTCGATTTGGACACGCCTGCTTCACGGGCGATGTCGAATATCGTCGCCTTGGCCCGGTTGGCCATCCAGATGCATCCTCCCAACTTCATGGTTTCATGGTCAAAGTTTATTGGAACGTTCTAATCATCGGTTCGATCCTGAGTCAATCAGGATTTTTTCTCGACTTGAAAGATCGATTGTCCGTACTCAAATGGCATGGCCTTCAAGGCTTTCCCTGTTGCGATGCAGCATTTGCCTATGAATGAACTCTGAATCTTAAAGGTTCTTGATTTATTGGAACGTTCCATTTATAGGCGCGGCAAAGGGAGAGATCGATGGACATTTCCTTGCCTGGTGAGGATGGCCGCAGCGCCCGCTACGCGCTTGCCGGCCAGCCGGTGCGGCCGGTGATCGGCGCGCGGTTTTCGCGCATCGCCTATGCCGCCGCACACGTCGTTGCCGATCCGCTTGCGATGACCGATCCGTGGTCCAGGCCGGTGGTCGACTGGGACAGGACGATGGCGTTCCGTCACCATCTGTGGCGGCTCGGCTTCCGCATCGCCGAGGCGATGGACACGTCGCAGCGCGGCATGGGTTTCGACTGGGCCAATGCACAGGAACTGATCCGCCGCTCGATCGCCGAGGCGCGTACCGTCGATGGCGCCGACCTCGCTTCGGGCGCCGGGACAGACCATCTGGCGCCGAGCGCCGCCAAGACAATCGACGACGTCATCAAGGCCTATGAGGAGCAGTTCGTTTTCATCGAAGGGCTCGGCGGCAAGGCGATCATGATGGCCAGCCGAGCCTTGGCAACGGTGGCCAAAGGTCCGGACGACTATATCAGTGTCTACGACCGTATTCTGAGCCAGGCCTCCGGCAAGGTCATCCTGCACTGGCTGGGCGACATGTTCGATCCGGCGCTCAGGGGTTATTGGGGCAGCAGCGACTTCGAGGCCGCGCTCGATACAGTGGTTGCCATCATCGAACGCCACGCCGGCAAGGTTGAGGGGATAAAAATCTCGCTGCTCGATGCCGGCAAGGAGGTTGCGCTGAGGAACCGCCTGCCGGACGGCGTCGTCATGTTTACCGGCGACGACTTCAACTATCCCGAACTGATCGCCGGCGACGAGAAAAGGCATTCGCATGCGCTGCTCGGCATTTTCGACGCGATAGCGCCGGTCGCCAACGCAGCACTGGCGAAACTGGCGGAGGGGGACCGCGCCGGCTATAACGTGTTGATGGCGCCGACCGTGCCGCTATCGCGAAAAATCTTCGAGGCGCCGACCGAATACTACAAGGCCGGCATCGTCTTCATGGCCTGGCTGAACGGTCATCAGGACCATTTTGCGATGGTCGGCGGCATGCAGTCGGCGCGCGGTATCCGTCACTACGCCGATGTGTTCCGCCTTGCCGACCAGGCCGGATTACTGGCCGATCCGGAACTGGCGGTTGCCAGGATGAAGAGTCTTTGCGCCGTCGCGGGCGTTTGAGCTGGAGGGGTTCCCTCGCAGATCTACGTCCCGGCTCTAGCGCCGTCGCCACAGCCAAAAAGGCGCGATCGCCTCATCTGGGTGAAAAATGGGCTTGGCCGACCTCCTCAGGTCGGCAGGTGGCATCCCCGCGGGGTCATGGTTCGCCAGGTCGAGAAGCAGCGGCCAAAGCCGATCCGGATCGACAGTTTCGGTGGACATCGTGTGTGGCTTGTTCTCGTGGGCAACAAGCCAGTGCAGTGCCTGAACCAGCCCCAGTCCCTCGGCGGTCCGGTGCTGCCAGAGATTGTCGCCGACCGAAGACAGGACACGGGCCAGCGACGTCCAGCCTTGCAGGGTAAACATGGCGTAGTGCCTGGGGCGCGTGCGGGACAGTTCCCTGGGCAATGAGCCGTCGGCCGCGACCTGGGCCGCGAATCTCTCCCGAGCATAAAGGCCGACCTTGGCCAGCGTGGCGCTGTCGCCAAGAAATGTGGCGATCGATGCCCGCTGCAAATCGTAAAACGTCCCTTGGTTGCTGTTGCTGTTGAAGGCGGTCGCGGCTGCCGGCGCGGTGTCCAGCCATTCGCAGTAGCAACCGAGCCATGCTCTGAACGCCTCGCGATCCTCGTCGCCCAGCACTCCTGTTCGCTCGATCAGGCGCACGGCATCCAGGAAGAAATAGAAATCCTTCAGTTCGATGATGCCGTAGCCGGACCCTTCATTGCTGTCGTGGCCCGACCGCACCTGCGCATAACGCAAATGCGGGTTCATTCTTGTCCTGGGATCGACAAACCATGCGCGGATGAGCTTCGCGGCATGGGCGGCATAATGATGTCCGCCAAGCACAATTGCGGCCAGCGCAAGCACGGTTGTGTCGTCGAAGACGCGCTGCAAGCGCGTGCGATCGTAGGTTTCGCTTCCTGCTTCATACAATGCCGTGCCGGGCACGCGTTCGCCATCGCGCTGAACATAGGGCAGGCCATCGGGTCTGTCGGGGTCGGGCCACCAATAAGGCGCTGGATGAAAATAGTCCTGGGGGTCTCCGCTGGGGGCCAGGCCAGTCTTGTCGAGCACGCTGAACGGACCCCGGGTGAGCGCTTGTCCGGCCGCGGCTTCGAGATGGCGCAGGATGGGCGCATCCTTTACCGCGTGGGCCAGGGCGTCTTCGTCATAAAAAGTCAGGCGGGAGGTATCAAGCCGAGCGGCGACCGCCCTGGCGTCGCATTGATCGACCATATCGACGATCGCCTGATCGCGGCTGACCAGGCGCGCGACGAAGCCGGCCTTGCCGATCTCCAGATGCGAGCGCCCTGAATCCAGACGCGCCACCCAGCCCACCTTCTGGAACAGCCCGGCATCCACTGCCCGGGCCGGGCGCGGAAAGTCCCAGGCGTCGTCGCGGTAGCGATCCCAGGAGCCGGGAACTCCCAACCTCCACAGCATCTCGATTTTTGGCCGCCTTCCGTAGCCATAGTTTTCGTCGAACAGCTGCGTGGTGTCGGCTCGAAATATGATCTGCGGCTCTTCCTCGGCCGGCGGCTGGAAACCCTGGTCCAGCAGAAGCGCGTTGTCGACAATGCGCGCCATGGGCACCACGGCGTAGGGAAGGTGCGGGTTTTTCTCGATCGCAGACCCTATCCGCTGGAACGCAGACCCTGTCAGGTAGCAATTCCCGTCCCAAGGCATCAGCCATTTTGCCCGGTCACGGGCAATCGCGAGCGCGGCGTTGCGAGCTCCATTGTTGTTCATCACATAGAGGTTCTTGCCGCGGCGAATGTGCGTTTCGTAACGCGCGGACTGTGCTCCGCTCGCCCGGCCTTGCTGCGAGAATCTGATCTCGCTGGCAGCTACCTGATCAAGATCCCAGGGCGTCTTCCGGTACGCATCGAGCTCGAAAGGGATTCTGTGAAAATTCTGGCGGCGGCTTTCGAGCAGGCCGATGATCCGGGCTTCCTCGTCGGTGTCGACTATCCGGTTGACGATCCAGAATTTTTCGCATCCCTCAAAGGCCGGTTCGTTGTCCAGGATGAACAGCAAATTGTCGAATGACTGGCCCTTGCGGTGTCGCGGTTCCAGATCGTTGCCGATGATCCGGACGAGCATGAAGGTGTCGGCAATCTGCGAGATCGGCGAAGCTGTGTAAGTCTCGCGGGCGGCCTCGATCCGCTTGCCGAGGCCGCGTCGGTATTCAGCGTTCTGCTTTGCCGAAATGAGCGCGTTGCTCAATGTCGACCACGGCGATTGCAATTGCGTGCGCACACGGTTCAGTTCGCGATGTAGCTTCGGCCAGGACGATAGCTTTGCCCTTCCGGACCGTGAACTCATGACGGCACGCTGGGAGACCGGATTCCGATCGCCGCCTCGGGGACGCGCGCAGTTTCGTCAACCATTCCGATTTCGGTGCTGGACCATTTCTGATCGTGGGGTGACCGAGCCCTGCGTTGTCCAACGCGATCAATCATGGAAAACGTCTCTCGCATGTAACGTTGCGAATGTCCTGCTTACGGTTTCACGGCATCGGTGATGGCAGGTTGCCAGGCAACGCCGACAAGACAATGCGATAAATCAAATCCGAAAACCACATAGCATGGCAAATGCCGCAGCATCGGCGATGCGCCTTCTCGCGAAGCCAAGCTCGCAAAAGATTTCGCCGGTGATCGCAATTTTTCTTTTGAACCAATTTCTCCCGAGGCGCGACGAAGCGGTGTGTCCAAACACGGTCCATCAAGGAGAACGTCTCATGTTTACTGTTTCAAGAAACGTCCTTTTGGCCGCCATCGCCGTTTCGATGCTGGCCGGCTGCAAGACAACCGCTCCCAGGGAATGCGACAGGCTGGCGTAACCTACAACGGCAAATGCTGCGGTATCGGCCAGCCTTGCCGCGAAGGCAAGGGCGGCACGCCGGACAGGCCGGGAAATACACCCGATCCAGAACCGCAATGATCTGATCGACTGCGGCCCGTTCCGGTCAACGCCGGGACGGGCGCGTTGCGCTCGAAAACCTGGCCAATGTCCAGCTTCCCTTGGGAGCGACCGAAATCGTCCAGCTCTGGCGAGCCGGCCAGGATGTCGATCTAAGTCTGATCGTCTGGATTTGGATGGTGGGCGTGACAGGGATTGAACCTGTGACCCCTGCAATGTCAATGCAGTGCTCTCTCTGATTTTGTTGCGAAAAACCCGCCAACCTAAGGTGAACAGAGCAAAAACATTCAAACATATCTGTGCCGTATCTGTGCCAAGCAGGCTGGCAGACGGACCCCACTTGCGGTACGAGCTAAATTCCGAGAGCATCCCCGGATGACCCGCTTATCCATCGCCCATGAGCTTGAGAGCGCGGCGCTGGCTGAGGCTGCGGAAATAAAAGAAATATGTCGGGTCCGCTGCCGGGGAGACAGCGGACTCAAACTGGGGCCGAGGGGGGCAAGGCCCTTTATGATCCCTATGCGGGGATCATGGCGATAACACCGGGGCGGGTACAAACGTTCCGTCGGCTGAAAGATATATCCGGCTGCTTGTCGGCGCCTGCCGCTCAACTGCCCGACGGCGAAACCGGCATCATCGAAAACAAGGAAATGTAGGCGCGATTGCGGAGTGTATCGTTTTACACAATCCTGAATTGCTGGACTCGCGCGTTGCGCCGGCAGTTAATTTCTGCGTCAGGCCAAAAAAGGGGAAAAGGCCGCGAACTGGGAGGATGTAGTCCATGAATTATGATTTTGGCATTGCCATTCGATCTGACGATCAGCCTTACGAGGTTACCTCTTTCGCCAAAAAGCATGGCCTGACGATACCGGCTGCGGACGCGGTTCTTTTCGCCAAAGGCCCGTCTCGGACGGCATGCGATGCCGCCGCATTGGCTTTCCTCTGCGCAGTCGCCGCATACGCCAAGAAACAATCGGTGCGCTAGCCTTCGTCACGAAAATCCTGCAGCTAGGTATGGCGAACGTCTTCCTCGCCACGCATCACGCCATGATCTCACCAAGCGGCTCTAGTTGGCTGGAGATGGACGCATGACAACCAACCGCAAAAAGGGGTCATCGGCGACATCGATAACCATTCAGACGCGGGTCTGGATGATGACCTCTGGCAGTCAAGCCCCGTCCGCGTTAAAATGGGACAGGGGGACATTCACAAACCCAGCAAGGGAGTCCGCCATGAAAGTCAAAGACGCAATGCATAAGGGTGTCGACTGGGTCAGCCCCGAAACCGCTGTCACCGAACTGGCGAAAATGATGCAAGCCCAGGATATCGGGTCGATTCCCATCGGAGAGAACGACCGACTGATCGGAATGGTGACCGACCGCGATATTGTCTGCAAAGGACTGGTGGACGATGGTTTCGACGGCCGCACCGCAACGGCGCGCGATGTCATGACGACCGGCATTCACTGCTGCCGCGAAGACGACGATCTGGCCAAGGCCGTACAGCACATGGAAGAACTGAAAATCCGCAGGTTGCCGGTGATCAACAAGAATATGCGGATGGTCGGCATCCTTAGCGTCGGCGACGTCAGTCAGTCGGCACCGAGGGAAATGGTGTCCGAATACGTCAAGAGCGTTTCCGCCCATCACCACTGAAGGGCGGCCCGCCCGTGCCGCCGCTCTGGCCACAGCGCGCCGGCAGAGATGTCCGGTCATAGAGGCCGACGCCGACACTTCATGCTACGCGGTCCCGCCATCGCTTCACCGAAACGCGCGCTGGCGGGCCCCCTGGGGGGCACGTCAGTTTGAAATTTGCCCGCCTTGACGATGCCCGTCGATCATTCGCGTATGATGGGCGGCAATCAATCAGGGGGAGCGAATATGCGAACAATCGATCTTTGTGCGGTCGTCGCTCTGTGCATCGTGCCATCCAGTCTACTGGCGGCCGACGAGGTTTCCGTCGAACGCGGTTTGTATATTTCGATCATCGGCGGCTGCCATTTCTGCCATACGGAAGGGTACCGTGAAGCCGAGGGGAAAATCGATACGGAGAAAGCGTTGAAGGGCTCTTCCGTGGGCTGGCGGGGTCCCTGGGGCACGACCTATGCATCAAATCTAAGGGAATCGGCAAGGTCATATACGGAGGACAAATGGGTAGACTACCTCAAGAACAGGTTCACAATGCCGCCAATGCCTTGGTACCAAGTCCAGGCTATGGCCGAGAGCGACATGCGTTCGCTGTATCTTTATATCAAATCGCTCGGCGCGCCCGGTGAGTCGGCGCCGCGTTATCGGACCATTGGCAAGGAGCCGAGGACACCTTACGTCACACTAGCGCCATCTCAGACGCCGAAGAAGTAACGACCTATTTCTTCGGCTTGGGCGTGATCTCCTCGATCCGCACCTTTGTCGCCGATCTCTTTCGCCATGGCCAACGCCTTGGCCTTGGTGGTCAGCACGGTGCGCCAATGCGGCTTCTCGAACACGCTCACGACGTAAGTTGTCGCCGGCTTGTCGGTCATTCTTCCGGCCTTGGAGAGTGACTTAATCGCGGGGAATGGCCGGTGCGGATGCTTGGGTGAAGCGCGCCGCACCGGCCACTGCGATAGAGGGAAAAACCCCCGCGCTGATAAGTTTATACTGTATTGGCAGTCACGCAATTAAGACTGAAGTCCTTGGTTTGGCGGCCCTAAAGACCCGTTTAGCGGTGCGTCAGCCTTTCTTTATCGCCTGTCTCCCCGCATTAGCTGCCTCCGACCGACCGGCTATTCGTTGGCTTTCGGGAGTAGTCTCCTCCGCCTGCTGTTCGATGTTTTTTCGTCGCCCATAGACAAGCCTAAATACGAGCGCGAAATACCCGACCTGCAACAAAACAGCGGCGATGACGCCGCAGACTACACCCTTCCCGATGGACCCCGTGTCGAGATAGGCCCAAGCCGCGACGACGACAGACGTCGCCAGCATTCCCACTAGAAACTGCGGAAAATACATTGCCCCAACCCACTTCCCGTTCCCCAACGGACCCCCCCCTGCAAAATCTCATTATTTTAGCAAGTGCGCAAGTATCGCAGTCCGGGCCGCTTGCGCAGAGGTAATCTCCTTGAGCAAGACAAGCACGAGGAGGCCCGCCGCCCCATTTGCGAAGCGACGGAACCTCACCCCAACCCCGTATCTGTCAATGCAATTGCGGTGCCAGACCTATTGACCCGTTATGGGGCACATGGGCCTTTGCGATCGAAAGTCGGTTTCCAGTCGCGATTGCGCTCTCTCTGGTGGCCTTAACCTTTACTCAATGTGCCTAATTTAGCGTATTCTAATGCGTTTCTCGATTCTGCTTTTTGGCTGGGCAGCATTCTTCGGTTGGGACTTCGCCGCTAACCAAGGCGAATTCACCATTGGCATCGGTATGCGAGTTGCCCACCTAATCCATGTATCCGGGCTTATGTGACGATAGTTCGAGCCGGTGACGGCTGCTCTGAGGTTCTAGCAATAAAACCCGCCGCCCCATTCACGGCAGCGGCGGGCGTCCCTAGGGATAAACGGGAGTTGCGGGGGTGTTGGCGACCCCTGCCGCTGAAGAAACTATTAGAAGTCGCTAATGTTCTATCGAGCCCGGTTTCCCCTGACGGACCTTTAGGCACGGCGGTTGCGCCGGGTAAGGCTCAGGAACTATGAGTGAAAGCGCATTGCGGCGCGCGCCGGCAGCTATGGGCGTCCACCCCGTCTATATTCGCCGGGATCGATAAAGTTCCCCGCCCACAAGTTACGTTTGAGAATGCGGGCTTCGCGCTCTTCGGCAAGGTATCGTGGCGATTGTGCGTCGGCGACCGCCAATCCGTGTTTCACCAGATCGCGTGCGAGATCGATGCCTCCCACGAAGCAGACGCCGACATCGTTGTCATAGCGGTCCTTGCCTTCGATGGTGCAGGATACATCCCCGGAGGCAATGAGATGGCGAATGTGGTCACGCGCATACCTGCCGCAGGGCCAGATTTTGTCAGCGGCATCAAAACATGCCTGCGAAAGTTCGGGGGCATCGATACCGAGCAACTGAACGCGTTTTTTGTCATGCCAAAGCGTGTCGCCGTCATGAGCAAACCAATGCTCTACTGCGGACACGGGGCCACAGGTGAGCACGAAGGCGAGAGCGAGGATCAACCTACACATGGCCAAGCCAAATGTGTTTATTGCGCCTTCTCGGCTTATTGAAAAGGGACCGCTTCGAAATTTCCGCTTCCGCGGCCGGGACGCTCGGTTAGATCGCTATCCCGCATTTTGCTGCCACCCCACGTTGACCGGCAAGATCCGACCCAGAGCGGCCATCCGATGCTGCGAGCCCAATGACGCGGGCTATCGGCGGAGTACCGAATCGGCCGGCTGAGCCGTCGTTATCGGATCGGCATGACGATGCACAATCTTCCAGAGACCATCTTCTGGGCGAAAGACGCTCGTCACGCGTAACGCCAGAGGCGTGACATCACTCCGACCGCCAACCTTGGACCTGAGCCGCTCTACTTCGACGAGGTATGCCAGTTCAGACGTCACACACTTCGCTATGTTCTCGAAGCCGGTAGCGTCGCCGTCCCTGTAATTCGATGCCGCTTGCTCCAACCTCTCAGCGACCTGTTTCCATCCATGCGCGAAAGGGCCAAAGGGATTGCCCAGTGTTACATCGTCTCGTTGGGAATAGAGCTTCTTCGCAGGCGCTGGGTTTCCTTTCATGAACTCATCCAGAGCCAGGTGGTATTTTTCAACTGCTTGATCGAAGTCATTGGCGTCGAGGGACATGTCATCCTCCCTGTCGTTTTATTTCTGATCCGGACTGGCGACTCCCTCAGGTCAACATTTTGTGTGTCCGCAGCGGTGAGGCATTTTCCCCAACTGCCGCGCAGTGCAGGTTGGCTTGGTCGGTATAGCACGGCGCGAGACAAGGTTCGCGACAGCGTTTTGAGACGGCTCGGTCCGCTCTCCACCCTGAGCTGCCCCACGCGTACCAAGCGTCAGGCTTTCACCACTAGAACGGCCAAGCTAGCGCCAGGACGACGCAAGCAGACAACGCGAATGCCAGCCAGGCAGTCATGCCGACAGCCCCCGGCAGTAGCGGATCCGCGAGCGGCGGCATGGTCGGTTGCGGTTCATACGGATCATTTTAGACCCATGCCCGATGTCCCGCCGGCTCGGGACCGATGGCTGACAAGGACGGAAGCCGCGATGCTGCTTGCCGGTGCGCTCGGCTTCTATCGCGAATTTTGGTGTGATGTCGTAAGCCGTCGGGAGCATGTTCGGTGGCGCCGCAAACGGTTTGCCGTAAACCGCCATCTGGCCCGCTTCATCCTGCTCGGCCTCTATACCGGGTCACGGCGCGCGGCGATTTGCAACGTGCAGTGGATGGCGAACACGACAGGCGGATGGATCGACAGCCAGCGCGGCGTCATGCATCGGCGAGGGGAGGGCGTGGCAGAGACGAACAAGCGTCAGCCACCGGTACGGCTAGGCAAGCGTATCAGCGCCCACCTGGCGCGCTGGAAGCGGATTGACGACAGCGCCCGCGACGAGGCAGCGCGGCAGGCTGGCGAGCCAGTGTCGGCTTATCTGCACGTCGTCAACTACATGGGGCGCGGGGTCGCTTCTGTCCGGACCGCTTGGGAAATGGCGATCGACAACGGATGGCTGGATCCAGCAATCACCGGCCAGTCGGCGATCACGCCGCACGTGCTGCGCCACACGCGCGCGACCTGGATGATGTTCAAGGGTGTGGATATCTGGGAGGCGGCCGGCGCGCTCGGCATGTCGGCCAAAACGCTCGACAAAGTCTATGGTCACCACCACGTCGATTTTCAGCGGAACGCGGCCGAGGTTTAGGGCCGGTTTCTGTGCCGTTTCTGTGCCAGACGGGAGACGGGATTAGCTAAGTATTTGAAAGGATGGTGGGCGTGACAGGGATTGAACCTGTGACCCCTGCAATGTCAATGCAGTGCTCTCCCGCTGAGCTACACGCCCATCCGAAGCCGCGCATACACCATTTTTGATCCAGCGCGTCAATAGCAGGAAAAAGGAAAGAAGGCGTCGTCTCGCCGCAGCGGCGAACGGGCGCCAATCCTAAAGCGCGCCGCGCTTCAGGTCTTTGTTTCATGCATGTCGTTTTCCCAGAACCGGGACCACTTTTGGGCGACAGGCATTGGCTCGGAAAGCGGCTCAGGCCGCCTGCAGCATCTTCTCGACCTCGTTGACGAGATCGCGCAGGTGGAACGGCTTCGACAGCACCTTGGCGTCTTTCGGCGCCTTGGAATCCGGGTTCAGCGCAACGGCAGCGAAACCGGTGATGAACATGACTTTCAAATCAGGATCGATCTCGGTGGCGCGCCGCGCCAGTTCGATGCCGTCCATCTCCGGCATGACGATGTCAGTCAACAGCAGCGAGAACGGCTCCTCGCGCAGCCGTTCATAGGCGCTGGCGCCATTGTCGAAATCGCTGACCTGGTAACCGGCGCGCTCCAGCGCCTTGACGAGGAACCGACGCATATCGTCGTCGTCTTCCGCCAGAAGAATGCGTGCCATGATATCCCGTCCGAATCACCCGCCCGAGATTGCCGTTGGGCAAGCCCGTTAACCATCCTGTATATGAGGAGGTGAGGGTAAACATCAAGTGAACGAGCAAGGCGATGATCCATATTTGCCCGGCGGCGTGGCCGCTGAAATGCTGGACAGGCGGCCAGCAAGGTGGCACTTTCACATCATGATGCACTGGTGTTTTCGGGTTCGCTCAAATTGAAGACGGCAGCCGAGGATTTTTCGGTCTTTCCACCCTTCGAAATCCGGTCGGGCGCCGAGCAGCGCGTCCCCTTCCTCTTCAACTCACCGCATAGCGGCCGCTATTATCCCGAACGCTTCCTTGCCATGGCAAGGCTGGACCGCAACGCCATCCGCCGGTCGGAAGACTGTTACGTCGACGAGCTGTTCGGCGGCGCCGTCGCGCTCGGCGCGCCGCTGCTGGCGGCGAATTTCCCGAGGGCCTATCTCGACGTTAACCGCGAGCCGTGGGAACTCGATCCGCGCATGTTCGCCGAGCCGGTGCCGTCCTTCTGCAACATCCGCTCAGCGCGGGTGGCGGGCGGGCTTGGCACGGTGCCGAAGCTGGTCGGCGAGGGGCTCGACATCTACTCCGGCCGCCTGCCGCTGGCCGAAGCGATCGCCCGCATCGAGGCTGTCTACAAGCCCTATCACGAGACATTGAAGCGGCTTTTGACGAGAACCCATGCGCGGTTTGGCTTTGCCGTGCTGATCGACTGTCATTCGATGCCGGCGAGCATTCGTGTCGGCGACAGCGGCCTGCGGCCCGACTTCATCATCGGCGACCGTTTCGGCATCTCGGCCGCAGCCGCCCTGACCGAGACGGCGATCGGCCTGCTCACCGCCATGGGCTATACGGTCGCCCACAACAAACCCTATGCCGGCGGCTTCATCACCGAGCATTACGGCCGCCCGGCGCGCCATCTGCATGCGCTGCAGATCGAGGTCAATCGCGGGCTCTACATGAACGAGCGGACATTCGAGAAGGCCGCCGGCTTCGACGCGCTGGCCGACGATCTGACGCGATTTTCAGCCGACCTGATGTCGATGCCCGACCATCATTTCATCGACCTGCCGCTGGCCGCGGAGTGAGTTGGGGACCGCAGCGTAAAAAAAGACCGCATCGTTTGCACGATACGGTCGAAGTCTAGGGAGGAAACGCCCAAGGAGGGCATGGACAGGAAAACCTGTCCGAGATTGAGGGTATTGTGCGCTGCACAAATGTCAAGCGACCTTCAGCCTTTTTTAATTCACTCTGATGTGGAAATTGTGTTTCGACGACGGTGGCGTGACATTTTGGCAACAGCTAGCGTCGCGGATAAATCGATAAACACCCTTGTTTTGGGACGGAAGTGGCGGCAAGGCCCGGCTCGGGCATGCTGCAATGCAGGAGAATCAGTTGGACGTCAGCATCGATTTTATGCGCCGCATCGCCCAGGCGGCAGCGGCGGAGACCTTGCCGCGCTTTCGCAGCCAGGGCGCGGTTGCCAACAAGGAGCAGGGCAGTTTCGACCCGGTCACCGAGGCCGATCGCGAGGCTGAGCGCGCCATCCGTGCGCTGATATCGGCTGAGTATCCCGACCATGGTATTTTGGGCGAGGAGCATGGCAGCGAGAACATTTCGAGCCGGCATGTCTGGGTGATCGACCCGATCGACGGCACGCGCGCCTTCATTTCCGGCCTGCCGGTGTGGGGGACGCTGGTCGGGCTGACGGTCGACGGCGACGCTGTTGCCGGCATGATGGCGCAGCCCTTCACCGGCGAGCTTTACTACGCCAATGCCTCGGGTTCCCACTATGAGGGGCCGGGCGGGCCACGCAAGCTTTCGACGCGCAAGACGACGAAGCTCGCCGAGGCGACGCTGTTCACCACCACGCCGGCGCTGTTCAAGGACGCGGCGCGCGAGCGTTACGACCAGTTCGAAAAGCAGGTCCAGCTCGCCCGTTACGGCGCCGATTGTTATGCCTTCGCTATGATTGCCTCAGGAAGCGTCGACATCGTCGCCGATCCCGGATTGAAGCCCTACGACATCGTGGCGCTGATCCCGATCATCGAGAAGGCCGGTGGTGTCGTCACCACATTCGATGGCGGGCCGGCGGAGAAGGGCGGCGACGTGCTCGCCGCAGCAACGCCGGAGCTTCACGCAGCTGCCATGGCCGCCTTGCGCGGCTGAGACCGCCATATTTCAGCGCGACCTTATCGAGCGCTGGAATTCGGCCGGCGTGCGGCCGTAAACCTGTCTGAAAGCGGGACTGAAATGGCTGTGGCTGGAGAAGCCCAGGTCCATGCCCAGCGTGGTCAGATTGTCGTAGCTGCCCAGCAGGTCGAGCGCGCGCCAGCCGCAGCCGCAGATGGTAGCGATAGAGCGGCATGGCTTCGACCTGCTGGAAAACCTGCGTCAGGTAGACCGGCGAGACACCAACCTCGGCTGCAATTCCGGCCAGCGTCCAGCGTCGTGACAGATCCGAGGACAGGACAAGCTTGGCGCGGTCGACCAGCTTCTGGCGCCCAGCGCTGGCGCCGGCGACATGCGAGGTCCGCTCGCCAAGAGAGCGCCGCACCAGCGTCAGCGCCAGGGTTTCGGCCTCGAGCGTTTCGGCGATTTTGCGGCTCAGGCTGTGGCGCAGCAAAGCCACCAAAGCCTGCGCCCGCGGGTCGATGCGCCGGCGCTGACGGCGAAAGGCTGGAGTGGCGCCGCCGGTGCGCAACTGTTCCTTCGGCGCCAGTTCAAGCAGCTGAGCCTCCTCGATGATGAGATCGAGGCAGGAATCGCCGCCCTCGACGGGATGGCTGATCCGGTAGGCTTCGGCCTCATTGAAAAACAGCAGTTGGTTGGCCTCGGCAACGGCATCCTGGCGGCCGACATGGCGCACGAAGACGCCGCGGTAGGGAAACACCAAATGAGTGGCCGACGTGCACTCTTCTTCGCTCCGGTGCCGGCATTCGCCGCTGCAGACGACATCCCGCACCCTGACGGTGCCGGTGTCCAGAAGCGGTTGCACGGTGAATTGCGGCATGGCCATTGCGATCTTCCCCTTGCGCCGGAACATGGTTCCGGCATTGCAGGGCATTCTACGCAATCGGTCCGCCCATCCCTGTCAGGAGACTTCCCGACAGGCCGCTCCTCAATCCCACAACCGGCGCAAGGATTCGGAATAGGCTTCGCTGCGCGACAGGCCGATGTCCTTGAGCTGATCGTCGGTCATTTCGAGCAGAGCGCGGCGGCTTCGGCGCCTTTCCATCTGGCGGCTGATCCATCTGGCAGCCGCATTGAATTGTGCACCCAGGGACTGCCGCATGGTCGCGGTGCGGATTGTCGATGCCCGTGCCGGGGCAGGGCCAGCCAGGCATTGCGCCGCTGCTGTATGGTCGGGGCGCATCGCTCAGTCCTCCCTGGTGCCGGCCGCGGCGGCGCCGGCTTCGTTCAGCGCTTGCGCGCACTCCTCGCAGCAGACTTCGACGGTCTTGCCGCCGACCTTGACGCGGATCGGGTTGGCGTCCAGCTGGCAATCGCAGGCAGCGCAGGTTTTCTCGGTCATGATCTCATCTCCACGGCGTTCAGTTCGACGCGAGCAGATGAGCAGTTCAAGGCGATGCGGGCTGTCAGAATCTTTAGCATTTTGCGTGCCGCGGGCGCTGGCCGGCTCACGCAACTGACAACAGGGTGTCAGTAGGCACCGGCTATGGAAGGGTCATTGCCAGAGGGAGAACCAGACATGCCGAAGCACTCAACAGCCAGCCCCGCCCATGACATTCCCGCGGACGGCCGCAGCGATTTCGATTTCTTCTTCGGCACTTGGGATGTCAGCCATCGAAGGCTGCAAAAGCGCCTGACGGACGACACCAACTGGGACGAATTCACTGGAACATGCGAGGTGAGCCCGCTGCTCGGTGGCCTCGGCAATGTCGACGACAATGTGATCGAACTGCCTGATGGCGCCTATCGTGCCGCCACGGTGCGGACCTTCGATCCGGCGACACGGCAATGGTCGATCTGGTGGATCGATGGCCGCAACCCGCTGATCATCGACGTGCCGGTGCGTGGCGCGTTCGTCGACGGCGTCGGCACGTTCCTGTGTGAGGACGTCTTCGACGGTCGGCCGATCCGGGTTCGTTTCCTCTGGTCGGAGATCGCGCAAAACACGGCGCGCTGGGAGCAGGCCTTTTCGCAGGATGGCGGCACCACCTGGGAGACCAACTGGATCATGGAGTTTGCCCGCCAGCCATGAACCGGCGATCGGCGCCTATCAGGCAGTCGGGTCGTCGCTGCCGGGAATGAAGGCATCGAAGGCGGCGAGCAACTGCTCGCGGTAGATGTCGGCCTCCTGCAGGATTTCGTGGCGGGAGCCGTCGATCATCAGCAGCGAACCGAGCCGCAGACGCCTTGCGTAGGCTTCCACGGCCTTGGTCGAGACGACCTGATCGGCGCCGGCGGCGATTATCAGCAGAGGCACCTGAATCCGAGCCATGAAGTCGGGATCGCTGACGGCTTCGGATGCTTCGGCAGCCGCCTTCAGCCAGCGGATCGTCGGGCCGCCAAGCGCCAGTTGCGGATACTCTTCGTAAATCCGTGTGTTGCGCCGATAGCGCTCCGGGTCCGACGTCAGCTTGTTGGTCTCGAAAGGGGCCGTTGCCTTCGGCCGCGGACCCCAGGCGGCATAGAGCCGGCCGAGGCCGAGAGCGCAGAAAAACGAACAGACGCGGCGAACCGTTGATATCGAGACCGGCAGATCGGGCAGCGTCAGGAATGGCGCGATCAGCACCATGCGCCGCACGCGGTTCACCATCGACGGCGCGGCAAGCAGCGTGATCAACGCGCCCGCCGAATGCGCCAGGATGTAATAAGGGCCGCGGCAGTCGGGCAACACGATCTCCTCGAAAAATTGTTCGAGGTCTGCCGTATAGTCGCGGAAACTCCTGACATAGCCGCGCTGGCGATCGCGGATCAGCCGGTCGGAATCGCCCTGGCCGCGCCAGTCGAGGGTGGCGATGCCAAAGCCGCGATCGGCAAGGTTGCGGATGGTTTCGAAATATTTCTCGATGCACTCGTTGCGGCCCGACAGCAGCACCACTGTGCCCTTCATCGGGCGGGCGGTACCGCCGAACAGGCCATAGCGGATCTTCTTGCCGTCGCGCGTGGTGAAGAAGCCGCCGGAGGCGTTTTCCGGACGAGGATTGCCCTGAGTTTCGTGGAAAAGGGGGATGTCGTGGAAAAGGTCCGTCATTCGGCGCTTCGTGCTCGGCGTCTGGCGTGCCGCCTGTGCTGGCTGGCTCCGCTAAGGTGATAGACGCCCATGCACCAAAAGCAAAGGAATTCCCGGCGACGGAGGCTGCAACGGGGAAGGCCGGAAGCCGCTTGAAAGCGTGCCTCCGGCCTCTGTCGATCCGGGAGGAAGGGACGTTAACACCCGGTCGGCCTCGTTGCGGTGCCTGTTGTGCAATCGGCGCCGCCAGTCCTTGATCTTGGAATGCACTTTAGCGCCGGCTGTCTGAACGCGCGCCGAAGCGCCGGTTCATCTGCCGTTCATCTGGGAATCAGCCGCGCGGTTTTTGCCGCCAAATGAAATCTTGAAATGCTTTCGAGCGCTCCCCAAATGTCTCATGCGGTCGCCAATGTCGGGGCCGCTGGTCCAGCCGAAACGCCGCTCAAGGGTTTCGCAACGGCCACACGCAAACCATGTTGCTCAACAGGAGAACACCTCATGCGTCACGTTGATTTTTCCCCGCTTTATCGCTCGACCGTCGGCTTCGACCGTCTCTTCACCATGCTCGATTCGCTTGCGCAGCCGGATGGCGCGCAGACCTATCCGCCCTACAACATCGAACGCACCGGCGAGGATTCCTACCGCATCTCGATGGCGGTTGCCGGCTTCTCGGACGAGGAAATCTCGATCGAAGCCCATCGCAATGTGTTGACCGTAAAAGGTGAGCGCAAGGACGAGGGCACCGGCGAAGGGTCCGAACTGCTCTACCGCGGCATTGCCTCGAGGGCTTTCGAGCGCCGCTTCCAGCTTGCCGACCACGTCGAAGTCGTCGGTGCTTCGCTGAAGAACGGCCTGCTCTTCGTCGACCTCAAGCGCAACATCCCCGAGGAGCTGAAGCCGCGCAAGATCGCCATTACGGCGTCTTCGGCCAAGGCCAAGCAGATCGAGGCCAAGACCGCTGCCTAAAGTACAAGTCTCCTCCCGAGACGGAAGCGGCGCCGAAAGGCGCCGCTTTTTTGTCAAGGAAATCGATTATCCAGCGATCAGCTGGCCAAAGCGGTCGACATCTTCGGCCGTCGTCGCAAAGCTGGTGACGAAGCGATAGAGCAACTCGTCCTCGCCGATATGGCCGTCAAAGCCATGCGGCTTGTGCCAGTCGTAGAAGGCGGCGCCCGCTGCCTGCAGCTTTTCGGCTTCGGCCTTCTTCATCACCGCGAACACCTCGTTCGCCTGCGGCAGCCAGGCCAGCTTTGCCGTGGCCGAATCCTCGATCGCTGCCGCAAGGCGCGCGGCCATGGCGTTGGCGTGGCGGGCGGTGTCCAGCCACAAGCCGTCCTTGAAATAGGCCTCGAACTGCGCCGCGACGAAGCGCGATTTCGAAAACAGCTGGGCGGCGCGCTTGCGCAGGAAGGCCAGCTCCCTGGCGCGATCAAGATCGAACAGCACGATCGCCTCGGCGCACCAGCAGCCGTTCTTGGTGCCGCCGAAGGAGAGGATGTCGACGCCGCGTTTCCAGGTCATTTCGGCCGGTGTCGTCTCGAGCGCGACCAGCGCGTTGGCAAAGCGGGCGCCGTCCATGTGCAGGGGCACCGAATGCCTCTTGGCGATCGCCGAGATCGTCTCGATCTCATTCAGCCCGTAGATGGTGCCGACCTCGGTCGACTGGGTGATCGAAACAGCCATCGGCCGTCCCCAATGGACGATTTCGGGCGCGAAACGGCCGATGGTCCTTTCCAGATTGTGCGGATCGATCTTGCCCAGCGGGCCATCGATGTCATGCAGGCGCGAGCCGCCGGAGAAATACACCGGCGCGCCGCATTCATCCTCGATGACATGCGATTCGCGGTGGGCGAAGGAAATGCCGCCTGGCTTGTTGTAAGCGGTCAGCGCCAACGAGTTAGCGGCCGTGCCGGTGGCGACGAAGAACACCGCGACCTCGCGTTCGAAAATCTCGCTGAAGCGCTGATAGACGGCCTGGTCGAGCGCACCGTCACCATAGGCGGTGGAAAAGCCGCCGGCCGCGGCCGACAGGCCGGCAACGATATTGGGATGGGCGCCTGCCCAGTTGTCGGAAGCGAAGAACATGCATCTGCCTATGTTTTGGGAAGTCGGGGTTTGGGGAAATCAGCATGAAGTTGACCGGTTTCGCGCGCTGATCGCAAGGGGCCAGACGCCGGAAAACCATTAAAGCCAGTCGGCCGGCAAGGCAGAGGCTCGCGACTGAAGCTTACGTTTTTCCTCAGCCTCACGACATTTTCTGCCGTGGAACGCCTAAGTTTTTTGTGAATCGGTCTTGTGTGCGTCCGGGAATTCTGTCATAAAAATTTAGGACAGTAGTGCTGTCTTATTTTGTCGCACAAAACAAGCTGGATTGGCGTATCATTTGGGCCTCTCCGGCTGTTGCCGCGAGCGACAGGTGGACGGCCACACTCTGGCCTGTACGAATACGAACCATGCGGACAGCCGCCTGGTTCGGCAAGGATTTCGCAAGACGTGCCACAAGGATCAGGGTGAGCCAAGCGCTTGCCGAGGCAAACCAGCGCCCGAAGGGCTGGAATGGAGGACAGGAGATGACGGACATGACGCACTCTGCGACGAACGGCCAGGCCGCGCAGACGAAAGCGGCAACCGTCAAAAACACCTTGCGATCCAATATTGGCCGAACTGCCAACGGCTTTTCCGCCCAAGGCCTCTACGATCCGCGCAACGAACATGACGCCTGTGGCGTCGGCTTCATCGTCAACATGAAGGGCATGAAGTCGCATCAGATCGTCAAGGACGGGCTTGCCGTGCTCGAAAACCTGACCCATCGCGGCGCTGTTGGCGCCGATCCGCTGGTCGGTGATGGCGCCGGCGTGCTGGTACAGCTTCCCGACCGTTTCTTCCGCGAGGAGATGGCAGCCCAGGGCATCGACCTGCCGCCGGCGGGTCAGTACGGCGTCGGACATTGGTTCATGCCGCAGGACGCTGCGATGCGCGCCCATATAGAGGACATCATCGCCGAATCGGCGCAATCCGAGGGGCTTCCGCTCATCGGTTTCCGTGACGTGCCCGTCGACAATTCGTCGCTGTCGAAGGCGCCTGACATCGTGGCGTCCGAGCCGTTCCATCGGCAGGTCTTCATCGGCCGCACGCCAGACATTACCGACGACGAGGAGTATGAGGCCAGGCTCTATCTGCTGCGCAAGGTCATATCGGGCCGCATCTACGCCGAGAACGACAACAAGGACATCGGCTCCTATTGCGTGTCGCTGTCGGCGCGCACCATCGTCTACAAGGGCATGTTCCTGGCCTACCAGGTCGGTGCCTACTACAAGGACCTGATCGATCCGCGCTTCGAGACGGCGCTGATCCTCGTCCACCAGCGCTTCTCGACCAACACTTTCCCGTCATGGAAGCTGGCGCATCCCTATCGCATGGTCGCCCACAATGGCGAGATCAACACCGTGCGCGGCAACAACAACTGGATGGCGGCCAGGCAGGCCTCGGTCGATTCCGAACTGTTCGGCAACAACATCTCGAAGCTGTGGCCGATCTCCTACGACGGCCAGTCCGACACCGCCTGCTTCGACAATGCGCTCGAGTTCCTGTTCCAGGGTGGGTACAGCCTCAGCCACGCCATGATGATGCTGATCCCGGAAGCCTGGGCCGGCAACAAGCTCATGGATGCCGATCGCAAGGCCTTCTACGAATACCATGCAGCACTTATGGAGCCGTGGGACGGGCCGGCTGCGGTGGTCTTCACCGATGGCCGCCAGATCGGCGCCACGCTCGACCGCAACGGACTGCGCCCGGCGCGCTACATCGTCACCGACGACGACCGTGTCATTATGGCCTCGGAAGCCGGCGTGCTGCCGGTGCCGGAGGAGAAGATCGTCAAGAAGTGGCGGCTGCAGCCCGGCCGCATGCTGCTGATCGACCTGGAGAAGGGGCGCATCGTCTCCGACGAGGAGCTCAAGTCGGAGATCGCGACCAAGCATCCCTACAAGACCTGGCTCGCCAACACGCAGCTCATCCTCGAAGATTTGAAGCCGGTCGAGCCGCGCGCACTGCGCAAGGATGTCAGCCTGCTCGACCGCCAGCAGGCGTTCGGCTACAGCCAGGAAGATACCAAGCTGTTGATGTCGCCGATGGCGACGACGGGCCAGGAAGCCGTGGGCTCGATGGGCACCGACACGCCGATCTCGGCCATGTCGGACAAGTCGAAGCTGCTCTACACCTATTTCAAGCAGAACTTCGCCCAGGTCACCAACCCGCCGATCGATCCGATCCGCGAGGAGCTGGTGATGAGCCTCGTGTCCTTCATCGGGCCGCGGCCCAACATCTTCGACCTGGTCGGCAATTCGCGCCGCAAGCGGCTCGAGGTGCGCCAGCCGATCCTGACCAATGGCGATCTCGAAAAGATCCGCTCCATCGGCCACACCGAGGACCGCTTCGACACCAAGACGATCGACATCACCTATGGCTCCGCCGAAGGGGCCGCGGGTATGCAGGGCGCCATCGACCGCCTGTGCGAGCGGGCGGAGGCGGCGGTCGCCGGCGGTTACAACATCATCATCCTGTCCGACCGCCAGGTCGGGCCGGACCGCATCGCCATCCCGGCGCTCTTGGCGACGGCGGCGGTGCATCATCACCTGATCCGCAAGGGGCTGCGCACCTCGGTCGGCCTCGTCGTCGAATCCGGCGAGCCGCGCGAAGTGCATCATTTCTGCTGCCTTGCCGGCTATGGCGCCGAGGCGATTAACCCTTACCTCGCCTTCGACACGCTGCTCGACATGCACAAGCGCGGCGAACTGCCGAAGGAAGTGGACGCCTACGAAGTCGTCTCGCGCTACATCAAGTCGATCGGCAAGGGCATTCTCAAGGTGATGTCCAAGATGGGCATCTCGACCTACCAGTCTTATTGCGGCGCGCAGATTTTCGACGCCATCGGCCTGAAGAGCGATTTCGTGCAGCAATACTTCACCGGCACCGCCACGCTGATCGAAGGCGTTGGGCTGGACGAGATCGCGACCGAGACGCTCAGCCGCCACAATGACGGTTTCGGCAACGACCCCGTGCTGCGCAACAGCCTCGAAGTCGGCGGCGAATACATGTTCCGCATGCGCGGCGAGGCGCATATCTGGTCGCCCGATGCGGTCGCCACATTGCAGCATGCCGTGCGCCAGGGATCGTGGGAAACGTTCAAGGACTATTCCGCGCAGATCGACAGCGAGACGGCCCGCGCCCAGACCATTCGTGGCTTGTTCAGGCTCAAGCTGGCCGAGGAAACCGGCCGCGAGAAGGTCGCGCTCGACGACGTCATGTCGGCGGCCGACATCGTCAAGCGGTTCTCGACCGGGGCGATGTCGTTCGGCTCGATCTCGCGCGAAGCGCACACCACGCTGGCGCGCGCCATGAACCAGATCGGCGGCAAGTCGAACACCGGCGAGGGCGGCGAAGAGGCCGACCGCTATCTGCCTCTGCCCGGCGGCGGCAAGAACCCGGAACGCTCGGCGATCAAGCAGATCGCCTCCGGGCGTTTCGGCGTGACGGCCGAATACCTCGTCAATTCCGACATGATGCAGATCAAGGTGGCGCAGGGCGCCAAGCCCGGCGAGGGCGGCCAGCTGCCCGGCCACAAGGTCGATGCGACCATCGCCAAGGTCCGGCATTCGACACCGGGCGTCGGCCTGATTTCGCCGCCGCCGCATCACGACATCTATTCGATCGAAGATCTGGCGCAGCTGATCTACGATCTGAAGAACGTCAATCCGACGGCCGACGTGTCGGTCAAGCTGGTGTCGGAAGTCGGTGTCGGCACGGTTGCGGCGGGCGTCGCCAAGGCGCGCGCCGACCACATCACCATCTCGGGCTATGACGGCGGCACCGGTGCCTCACCGCTGACGTCGCTCAAGCATGCCGGCAGCCCGTGGGAAATGGGCCTTGCCGAGACGCACCAGACCCTGGTGCTGAACGGTCTGCGGTCGCGCGTTGCGCTGCAGGTCGACGGCGGCTTGCGCACCGGCCGCGATGTCATCATCGGCGCGCTGCTTGGCGCCGACGAGTTCGGCTTCTCGACCGCGCCGCTGATCGCGGCCGGCTGCATCATGATGCGCAAGTGCCATCTCAACACCTGCCCGGTCGGCGTCGCGACGCAGGATCCGGTGCTGCGCAAGCGCTTCAAGGGCACGCCCGAGCATGTCATCAACTTCTTCTTCTACGTCGCGGAAGAGGTTCGCGGCCTGCTTGCCGAGATGGGCTACACCCATATCGACCAGATCATCGGCGACACCGATCTCCTGGAAAAGCGTGACCTGATCGTGCACTGGAAGGCGCGCGGGCTCGATTTCTCGAAGATGTTCTTCAAGCCGGATGCGCCGCATGAAGCTGTGCACTGGACCGAGCGGCAGAAGCACCCGATCGACGACGTGCTAGACCGCAAGCTGATCGAACTGGCAAAGCCGGCGCTCGAGAGCAAGCAGCCGGTCAAGATCGAGGTCGATATCCGCAATGTCGACCGCTCCACCGGCGCCATGCTGTCGGGTGAAGTGGCCAAGCGCTTCAAGCACAAGGGCCTGCGCGAGGACACGATCCAGGTGAAGTTGACCGGCACGGCCGGCCAGTCCTTCGGTGCGTTCCTGGCGCGCGGTATCTCGTTCGAGCTTGTCGGCGCCGGCAACGACTATGTCGGCAAAGGCCTGTCGGGCGGACGCATCGTCATTCGCCCGCCGGAAGAAGCCAAGATCGTCGCCGCGGAGTCCATCATCGTCGGCAACACCGTGCTTTACGGCGCGACCGAAGGCGAGGCCTACTTCGCCGGTGTCGCAGGCGAGCGTTTCGCCGTGCGCAATTCGGGTGTGGCCGCCGTCGTCGAAGGCGTCGGCGACCATGGCTGCGAGTACATGACCGGCGGCATCGTCGTCGTCATCGGCAAGACCGGCCGCAACTTCGCCGCCGGCATGTCGGGCGGCGTCGCCTATGTGCTCGACGAGGCGGGCGATTTCGCCGAGCGCTGCAACATGGCGATGGTCGAGCTGGAGCCGGTTCCGGAAGAAGACGACCTGATGGAAAGGCTGCTGCATCATGGCGGCGACCTTGACCACAAGGGTCGCGTCGATGTCTCCGGCGACATGACCAGCCATGACGAGGAGCGGCTCTACCAGCTGATCTCCAACCACGTGCATTACACCGGATCGGTACGCGGTCGCGAGATTCTCGACGACTGGACGATTTTCCGGCCGAAGTTCCGCAAGATCATGCCGGTCGAATACCGCCGCGCCCTGATCGAAATGGAACGCATGCGCATGGGCGTCGCGGCGGAATAGGCTTTGCAATTGCCGGGGAGCCCAGGCTTCCCGGCCCATCTTCATCGACAGTTTGACCTCGGGCGCAAGGTTGCCATGGCTGCCTCAAGGGGTTAACGGGTGCGGCGAAAACCGCACCATCTGGACAGCAGGAACTGGACTATGGGCAAGGTAACAGGCTTTCTCGAAATCGACCGGCAGGTGCACAAGTACCAGCCGGCCTCCGATCGCATCCGGCATTTCCGTGAATTCACGCTGCCGATGTCGGACAAGGAGGTCGAGAAACAGGCCGCGCGCTGCATGGATTGCGGCATTCCGTTCTGCCATGGGCCGACGGGCTGTCCGATCCACAACCAGATCCCCGACTGGAACGACCTCGTCTACAATGGCGACTGGGACAATGCGATCCGCAACCTGCATTCGACCAACAACTTCCCGGAGTTCACCGGCCGCATCTGCCCCGCGCCCTGCGAGGAAGCCTGCACGCTGAACCTCGAGGATATCCCCGTCGCCATCAAGACGGTCGAGCAGGCGATCGCCGACAAGGCCTACGAGACCGGCCACATCAGGCCTTATCCGCCGGAGAAGAAGACCGGCAAGCGGGTCGCCGTCATCGGCTCCGGCCCTGCCGGCATGGCGGCTGCCCAGCAGCTTGGCCGCGCTGGCCACGACGTCCATGTCTATGAGCGCGAAAGCCGGCCCGGCGGGCTGATGCGCTACGGCATTCCCGACTTCAAGATCGAGAAGCACTATATCGACCGGCGCATCGAGCAGATGCAGGGCGAGGGCGTGAGCTTCCATTGCAGCGTCAATGTCGGTGTCGACAAGCCTGTTGCCGAGCTGCTCGCCGAACATGATGCCGTGCTTTATTGTGGCGGGTCGGAAACGCCGCGCGCGGCCGGCATTCCCGGCGACGATCTCGGCGGCGTCCATGACGCGATGCCCTATCTGGTGCAGCAGAACCGGCGTGTCGGCGGCGAACCGATCCAGTCCGTGGCGTGGCCGTCGCATCCGATCATCGCCGGCGGCCAACATGTCGTCGTCGTCGGCGGCGGCGATACCGCGTCCGACTGTGTCGGCACCGCCTTCCGCCAGGGCGCGGTGCGCGTCACCCAGCTCGACATCCGCCCGCAGCCGCCGGAGAAGGAAGACAAGCTTTCGGTCTGGCCCTACTGGGCGACCAAGATGCGCACCTCGTCGTCGCAGGCCGAAGGGGCGGAGCGCGAATTCCAGGTGGCGACACTCGAATTCATCGGCGAGGAGGGCCAGCTGACCGGCGTCAAGTGCTGCGAGGTCGACGAGAAGCGCAAGCCGATCGCCGGCAGCGAATTCGTCATCCGCGCCGATCTTGCCTTCATCGCCATCGGCTTTGCCGGGCCGGCCACTGCCGGAGTGGCGAAGGAGCTGGAGGGTGAGATGAAGATCGCCACCGACAGCCGCCGCTCCAGGAATGTCGAGGCCAATGACCGCGATTATAGGACCAGCGTCGACAGGCTCTATGCGGCCGGCGACGTGCGTCGAGGCCAGTCGCTGGTCGTCTGGGCGATCCGCGAGGGCCGCCAGGCGGCGCGCTCTATCGACGAGGCATTGATGGGGTCGAGCGTTCTGCCCCGCTGAGCGTTTTTAGCGATTGATCGCGGTCGTGGTGTCGGTCGCGGCTGCGGCCTTCGGCGGCCAGGAGAAATCGTCGGCGCGGCCGGGCGAAGCCACGGGTGCCTTGCCCTCCACAACCAGCCTCTCGCCGGGCAGGTCCGGATTGGCCTTTGCCGGCGGGGCCGCGCCGAGCAGTTCAGAGCCGCCGTCGAGTGCCGGATCGCTGAGCAGCATCGGCGCGGTGCGGTCGATGACGATGGGGGCCGCGGCCGGCGCCGGCGCCTCGACAGGAGCGCCCGCCGGCGCGGAAGCCGTGACCACGCTTCCCGGCGCGGTCAGGCCGAGGATCTTCAGCAACGGTTTTTCGGTATAGAAGGCGAGCTTGCGCTTGCCCGCCTTCGACACGTTGATACCGTCATCGGCGCGCAGTCGCACCGGCTGACCGTTGATGTCGGGGCCGCTGGTGACGAAGGCGCCGTTCTCGTCGACGAATCCGTCCCAAACGTCGACGAATTCACCGCCGTTGCTTTCGGCGGCCTGGTGGTAGATGTCGTTGAAGGCCAGCATGTCGGAGGTCATCTTCGGCAGCCGGAAGGCCGGCATGCCGACCCACAGGAAGGGCACCTTGGCTGCGGCCATGGCTTTGCCGAGCGCGTCGGTGCGACGCTCATATTCCTTGGTCCAGTTTTCGGAACGGGGCTGTTCGCGCACCTCACCCACCTTCATCTGCTGGCGGTCGTTGGAGCCCAGCATGACGATCACGGCGGCGGGTTTTTCTGTCTCGATCAGTGCCTTGATCTGTTCGGGCCAGTTGTAGAAATCATCGCGCACGAAGCCGGACGAGCCATTGCTGCGAACGACGATCCTGACGCCGGCATTCTCGGCGAACGCGGTGTCGAGGCCTTCGGCGAGGCCGGTCGCCATGAAGTCTCCGACCACCAGGACGGTGCGGGCGTCCGGCGCCTTGTCGACCACAGGGGTTTCCGGTTCCGCAGGCGGGCGGGGCGCGCGTGGTTTTTTCGCCTTGGGCCTGGGTCTTGCCTTCTGGATGTCCAGCGGCGGCTCGATCCGCTCGCTGCGACGCGGGAACAGAAGGTCGCGCAACGACCAGCCGCGATTTTGCTGCTCCTGCGCCATGGCCGGCGCATGAAAGGCGCCAGCCACGCCGACGGCGAGCACGACGACGGCCAGAATGAGCACCGGCATGCGACGAACAAGCCCTGCGATGCGCGCAGCCGAAGCCAATCGTTTCCTCCATCCCTGGCAGATTGCTACAGCGTCCTTTGCGCGCCCGGAAGGCCGCGCGGCACCGCAGGTGGCTCTATTTCTGCCGGAGCCACTTCAGCACTTCCATGCTCGGATAGCCATCCTGGGTCAAGCCGGCCTTGGCCTGGAAGGCCATGATGGCAGTCTTCGAGCCGTCGCCGATCTTGCCGTCGAACTTGCCGTCATAAAGGCCGTGCTGGGAAAGCCGCTTCTGCAGCTCCTGCCTTTCCTCGAAAGTGAGCTTGGTGAAAGGCCGCTTCCAGTCCTGCACGAGACCGCTGGAGCCTGCGATTTCGTCGGCAAGAAGACCAACGGCAAGCGCATATTTGTCGGCATTGTTGTAGGCTTTGATGACCGTGAAATTCTTGATCATCAGGAAGGCCGGCCCGCTGCGGCCGTCCGGCACCTTCAGCGTCGCCTTGTCGGAGCCGTTCTTGAACGGCTTGCCGTTGGCCCTGACGACGCCAAGCGCCTGCCATTGCGACAGCGTCTTGGAGCCGCCGGGAAGTTTGCCGGCAGGCAAGGCGACCTCATAGCCCCAGGTCTTGCCGGCCTGCCAGCCATTCTTCTTCAACAGGTTGGCGGAGGTCGCCAGCGCATCGGGGATCGAATTCCAGATGTCGCGCTTGCCGTTGCCGTCCATGTCGACGGCATAGTGCAGATAGCTGGTCGGGATGAACTGGGTGTGGCCCATGGCGCCGGCCCAGGATCCGCTCAGATGGCTTTCGTCGATGTCGCCGGTCTGCAGGATCTTCAGCGCGGCGATCAGCTGGGTGCGGGCGAATTTCGCCCGCTTCGGATCGGCATAGGCCAAGGTCGCCAGCGAGCGCACGACATTGCGCATGATGTCGTCGCGCTTGAGGATCTCGCCATAGTTCGATTCCATCGACCAGATGGCCAGCAGGATGTAGCGGTCGACGCCGAACCTGGCCTCGATCCGGTCCAGCCACGGCTTCCATTTCTTGGCCATCTGCTGGCCGACGGAGACCGACTGATCATGGACGCGGTTGTCGAAATAGTCCCAGGCAGGGGCCGTGAATTCAGGTTGCGTGCGCGCCTTTTCCAGCACCACCGGGTCAATATCCCTGATGTCCCTGAAGGCCTGGTCATAGAGGGCACCGGAAACGCCGCTCTGCACGGCGGTGGCGCGGAAGCCGGCGACCCATTGCCGGAAACCGGCATCGGCGAAAGCGGGGCCAGGCATCAGCAGAGCGAGCGAGAGGCTGGCTGCCGCCATGACGCTGGTAAAACGCTTTGCGGCATTGCGAACGGACATCTTTTCCTCCTTCTCTGTCTCAGGAAAGACCATTCATCGCCGAACCAGGTTAGGAATTAGTTTACCATAGGTGCCGCTGGGAACGAAAAGACGCCTCGAAGCTTTACCGGTGAACGTTCCCCTCAGTCGCCCAGTAGTCCTCAATTCCGGCGTGAAAATGTCTTGAAACGGGGATTGCGGAGCTGGCCATCAAACGGATAATTGAAAGCATGAAGAGAGTTCGCAAGGCAGTCTTCCCCGTCGCTGGTCTCGGCACACGGTTTCTCCCGGCCACCAAGGCCGTCCCCAAGGAAATGCTGACCGTCGTCGATCGGCCAGTCATCCAGTATGTGGTGGATGAAGCGCGCGAGGCCGGCATCGAGCATTTCATCTTCGTCACCGGCCGCAACAAGGCCGTCATCGAGGACCATTTCGACATCCAGTTCGAGCTCTACGACACGCTGGCCCAGCGCGGCAAGGACGACCAGCTCGCCCGCCTGCAACGGCTGCAGCCGGCGCCAGGGCAGACCAGCTTCACACGCCAGCAGGTGCCGATGGGGCTTGGCCATGCCGTCTGGTGCGCCCGCGAGCTCGTCGGCGACGAGCCCTTCGCGCTTTTGTTGCCCGACATGATCATGCAGTCGGAGAAGAGCTGCATGAAGGCAATGGTCGAGCTCTACGAGGAAACCGGCAACAACATCATCGCCGTGCAGGAATGCGATCCCGCCGACGCCCATAAATACGGCATCGTCGGCCGTGGCGAGGACACGCATCATGGCTTCCGCATCACCGAGATGGTGGAAAAGCCGAAGACCGGCACCGCGCCGTCCAATCTCTACATCAACGGCCGCTACATCCTGCAGCCGGACATCTTCAAGATCCTCGAAGGCCAGGAAAAGGGCGCCGGCAACGAGATCCAGCTCACCGACGCGATGCTGAAGCTGGAAAAGCAGCAGCCCTTTTATGGCTACCACTATCAGGGCCGCACGTTCGATTGCGGATCGCCGGAAGGCTTTGTCGAGGCCAATGTCGCCTTCGCGCTGTGGCGCAGCGACATGAACGAGAACATGGCCGGAGTCATCCGCACGCTTCTCGATGAGATGAAGCCATCGGACCGCCGCGGCGCAGCGTTTTAGGCCCCACACTTTCGTCATCCTCGGGCGAAGCAGGAGCGTAGCGACGTCGCGGAGACCCGAGGATCCATTCCGTTACATGGACCCAGAGTGCAGCGGTCCAGAGCGATGTCCCCAGGCCGACCACCGCAGAGGCGCCTATAAGTCGCGGCATGGATCCTGGGGTCTGCGCCGCGTCGCTTCGCTCCTTGCTACGCCCCAGGATGACGAATCTCAGACGGCTTCAGCGCTGCACCTTCACGCCGATGAAGATGCTGTTGGCGGTGTAGTCGCGGCCCGGCAAATTGCTGGTCAGCTTCTCGGTCCTCACCCTTGTGGTGAGGCCGGCATAGCGGTTCAGCCACCAGGTCAGGCCGGCCTCGGCGCTCAAGGTCATGTCGTGGCCGTCGATGCCGATATAATCACGCCAGTCGAGGCCCAGCGCCGCATTGCCGGTGAGGTTGGCGCGAATCTGGCGCTCGCCAGTCAGGCGGCCGGAATAGAGGATGTCGCCGCTTTCGCCTGATGTGGTCGTGGGCTCTACTGTGGTCTTGCCGGTCAGGCCGATCATGGTGCCGCGCTCCGGTGACCATTTGAGGTCGGCATTGACGGTCGCACCCGAAATCGCGTCCAGGTTTTTGTCGTCGATCGCTTCCCTGAGCCAGCCGGCCGAGAATTCGCCTGACAGCTTCTCACCCATGTCGAGCGCAACGCCGGCGCGGGCGCCAAGCCGCGTCGACGAGCGCTCGAAGCCTTCATTGTCGATGCGTTGGTCATAGGCCCGGCGGCCGACCTCGATTTCGGTGAAGGGGGTGATGGCGGGGGAGATCTCGTAGCCGGTGCGCAAGGTCGCGGTGTAGAGCGTCGAGTCCCGATCCTTCTGCGACAGCGAGGTGCCGTTGGAAAGCTTGGCGTCGCCATAGAAGTCGTGCGAGATCGCGCCGGTCAACGTGTACTGCATCTTGCCGACGTCTTTTTCGACGGCGAGGCTGCCATCGACGGTCTGCCGCAGCGGCTGCTTGCTGACGCCCGCGATGGCGTCCGGCGCCGACGCCGATTCCGGTACGGCCTCGTAGCCGAGCTTGGCGATGGCGCGCAGTTCATTGTCGAGGTCGACATTGAGCTGGCCTTCGATGCGACCTTGCTCGTTGTGAACCGGGTAACCCGAGACGGTCTCGCGGAACAGGCCATAGCCGTCGATCGTGGCGGAGTTCTCGCGCCAGTCGGAGGCGGCGGAGAAGCGCAGCGCGGTCTCGGAAAGCAGCGCCGACTTGCCGGCATTGCTCGAATCGCCGTTCGAGGTGGCGGTCAGGCCCTGTTCGATGGTCGGCCGGATGACGAAGGAACCCCATTTGACGCCGGTGGCGGCAAACGGGTCGTCCTCCGGCTTCTTTTTCTGGCCTTCGATGGCGTCCGTGCGCTCTGCGCCCGGGTCGAGCTTTTGCTTGTCGGCGCTGTCGATGGTGAGGGCGCGGCGGTTGGCCGTCTCCTCATCGGTGTCTGCACCATCGGTGGCATCTGTCGTGGAGGCCGTCGTGGAAGCGGTGGTGTCGGTGTCTGCTGCTGTCGACTTCTTCTTCTTCTTTTTCGACTTGTCCGTAGCCTTTTCCTTGGCCTGGTCAGCCGCATTCTGCGCGGCGGTCGACGAACGGCGGCGGGGCTTGGGCGGTGCCGGAGTGTCGGCGGAGGTGTCGTCGGCGGCTTCCGGCGGGTCAAAAACGCTGCCGGTGGCGGTTGCGTCGCCGGTCTCCGTGTCGTCAGGCACGGCGCCGGCGCTGGCCGGCAGATAGGTGCGGGCCGGCGCATTGTCTTGCGCCGCATTGGTTGGCGCCCGACCTTGCGCTGCCAAAGCGAGTTGTCTCGCCTTGCGCTGCTGGTCGGACAGGATCGCCGATTCCGAAACTTCGCCGCGCAGTTCCGTTTCCTGCGCATGGAGCGCCGTTGGGCGCAGCAAGGCAAACATGCTGGTCGCCAGCAGCAAGGCGCAGACCGCCTTGCCCTTTCGTCCACTCGATTTTTCTGGCTGGACCCCGGACATCGCCACCACTGCTTGCGCGGCGCACGCGCGCCATACTTACCGAACCGTAAATGGGGATGGTTAACGGAGGGTTGAGGCGGCGGCCAGTCAGCCGCCTGAAGCGCTGATTTCCAAAGGGATTCAAACCGCGCGCGTTAAGCTTTTTGTTTTCACGCCTGCCGTTGTCTCAGACCACCGCACACGTCCGGCGACATGCATGGGGCCATTTCCGTTGGACAGCGCGCCGGCAAAGCGCTAATCGCATCAACCATGCATGCGGGATCCCTGGATAAGAAGCCTTTCGACAGGCAAGCCTCGATCGCTTCGGCGCTGAGGACGGTGGCAACCGAACAGGCGGGGGTTGCGGCCCTTGCCGAGGCCCTCGAGAACGGATTGGCTGCGCCTTTCGCCCAGGCCGTCGAGATGATCTCCGGGATTGAAGGCCGGCTCATCGTCACCGGTGTCGGCAAAAGCGGCCATATCGGTTCGAAGATCGCGGCGACGCTGGCCTCGACCGGCACGCCGGCCTTCTTTGTTCATCCCGCGGAAGCCAATCACGGCGATCTCGGCATGATCGCCAGGGACGACGCCATCATCGCCATGTCGTGGTCGGGCGAGAGCAAGGAGTTGATGGGCATCGTCGCCTATTCCAGGCGCTTTTCCATCCCGTTGATCGCCATAACCGCCGGAGAGACATCGGCGCTTGCGCGGGCCGCCGACGTCGTGCTGTTGCTGCCGCGCACGCCGGAGGCCTGCCCGCACGGCCTGGCGCCGACGACATCGACATTGCTGCAACTGGTGATGGGCGACGCATTGGCGATCGCGCTGCTCGAAGCACGCGGCTTCACGCCGGATCATTTTCGCACCTTCCATCCCGGCGGCCAGCTCGGCGCCAACCTGACGCAGATCCGCGAGATCATGCATGTCGGCGACAGGCTGCCGCTGGTGGTTGCGGGCACCGGCATGCAGGACGCGATCCTGGAACTGTCGCGCAAGGGATTTGGCTGCGTGGCGATCACCGACGCCGACGGCGCGCTGGTCGGCATCATCACCGATGGTGATATCCGCCGTCACATCGGCGGCAATCTGCTGGCAATGACGGTGGATCAGGTGATGACAAGAGGACCAAAGACGGCGACGCCGGACACGCTGGTGGCAACGGCGCTGCAGACGATCAACAATTCGGCCATCACCAGCTTGATGGTGGTGGAAGGCAAGAGGCCGGTCGGCCTCATCCACCTGCATGATCTCTTGCGCATCGGCGCCGCCTGAAAGTTCAGACCGCCTCCACAGTCAGTTCCAGATCCGTGTCGGCAGCACCCGTCACGCGCACTTGCGTGCCGGCCGGAAGGTCCGGGCCAGAGACACGCCACAGCGTGTCACCCAGCTTGATGCGGCCACGGCCATCCCGGATTGGTTCGGCAAGTGTCGCCATCCTGCCGACCATCTGCGCGCCGCGCCGGTTGAGCAGCGGCTGGTCGGTCGGGTCAGTGCGACTGCCGACCAGCTTCTTGCCGACATAGGCCGAGACCAGCGACAGCGCCAGGAAGGCGAGGACCTGGACCTGCCAGGTCCAGAAGCCGGCGTCCCAGATCAGCAGCGACACCGCGCCGATAATCAGGGCGGCGATGCCGATCCACAGCATGAAGATACCGGGCGCGATGATTTCCATCACCAGCAGGACAAAGCCCAGAACCATCCAGTTCCATGGGCCGAGTTCGGAAATGATGCGGTCGATCATGGCCTATGATCTCAGTTGTCGGTCGGGCGAACGACTGGCGGACGCGCGGTCTGCCTTTGCGCGCCGGTGGTGCCTTCGCTGCGGAAGACTTCCTTGGCGATCTCGCCAATGCCGCCGAGCGAGCCGATCAGAGACGACGCCTCGAAGGGCATCAGCACGATCTTGCTGTTGGTGGCCGTGCCGATCCTGCCGAGTGCTTCGGTGTATTTCAGCGCCACGAAGTAGTTCAGCGCCTGCACGTCGCCCTTGGAGATTGCTTCCGACACCACCTGGGTGGCGCGGGCTTCCGCCTCGGCCGAGCGCTCGCGCGCTTCGGCGTCGCGGAAGGCGGCTTCCTTGCGGCCCTCGGCCTCGAGGATCTGCGACTGCTTGAGGCCTTCGGCGGCAAGGATTTGCGCGCGCTTGTTGCGTTCCGCGGTCATCTGCCGGCCCATCGATTCGATAAGGTTGGCCGGCGGGTTGATGTCCTTGATCTCGACGCGGGTGATCTTGATGCCCCACGGATGCGCCGCTTCATCGACGACGCGCAGCAGGCGCTCGTTGATGGCGTCGCGGTTCGACAACAGTTCATCGAGGTCCATCGAACCCATGACGGTACGGATGTTGGTCATCGTTAGGTTGAGGATGGCGTTCTGCAGGCCGGAAACCTGGTAGGCGGCCTGCGCCGCGTTGAGGATCTGGAAAAAGGCGATGCCGTCGACACCGACGATAGCGTTGTCGCGGGTGATGATTTCCTGGCTCGGAACGTCGAGCACCTGCTCCATCATGTTCATCTTGGCGCCGATGCGGTCGACGAACGGGAAAATGAAATTGAGGCCTGGGCTCAGTGTCTTGGTGTAACGGCCAAAGCGCTCCACCGTATAATTGTAGCCTTGCGGGATAGTTCTGATGCCTTTGATCAGAAGCACCAATACCAGAAGGGCAAGTGCACCAACCGCAATATCGAAACCACTGAAATCCATTTGGCTCTCCCTCAGACGAAGGCCGCACAAGCCATTCTCGCGCGGCCGACTTCACCAAAGACTTAAGTGTGTTTCAGATGCGTTACAATCAGGTGATGATGGATTGTTTGTGGGTTTGCACCCAGCGGTTGAAGGCAAGCAGCCTTGCATCCGTGTCGTCCAGCCCGTCGATCGAGGCCGAGACAATCTCGGAAGCGATCTGCGAGAAGGTGTTGTTCCGGTTCAGACCCAGCCGGACAGTTCGCGCCGTACCATCGCCTCGATCACCGCCATGCCCTCGGCGCTGTCGTTGAGGCAAGGGATATGGGCGAAGTTCTTGCCGCCGGCATGATGGAAGGTTTCGGCCGCCTCGCGGCCGATCTCGTCCAGCGTCTCGATGCAGTCGACGGAAAAACCGGGATTGACGATGGCGATCGACTTCACGCCGTCCTGCGCGAGCTTCTCGACCGTCTTGTCGGTGTAGGGCTGCAGCCATTCCTGCGCGCCGAAGCGTGACTGGAAGGTGATGATCAGTTTCTTGTCATCCCAGCCGAGCCGTTCACGCAACAATCGCGTCGTCTTCTGGCAATGGCAATGATAGGGATCGCCCTTCTCGAAATAGGGCTTTGGAATGCCGTGATAGGAGGTGATGACCACCTCCGGCTCGAAATCCAGTGTCGCCAGATGTTGTTCGATCGAGCGCGCCAGCGCTTCGATGTAGATCGGTTCGTCATAGTAAGGCGGCACGCTGCGGATGGCCGGTGCGCGGCGCATTTTCATCAAGGCGCGAAACAGCTGATCGTTGGCGGTTGCCGTGGTCGTCGCCGAATATTGCGGATAGAGCGGGAACGAAAGAATGCGGTCGCAACCCTGTTCGACCAGTTTCTTGGCCACGCTCTCGGTCGAAGGATTGCCATAGCGCATCGCCCAGTCGACGACGACATCGGGCAGGTCGCGCACTGCTTCGGCCAGCTTTTCGCCTTGTGCGCGGGTGTAGGTGCGCAAAGGCGACTCGTTCTTCTCTCGGTTCCAGATCCTGGCGTAGTTGGCGCCCGACTTCTTCGGCCGCGTGGTGAGCACCAGCCCATAGAGGATCGGATACCAGATCGCCTTGTTGAGCTCGATGACGCGTGGGTCGGAGAGGAATTCGCGGAGATAGCGCCACATCGGCTTGAAGTCGGTGCCATCCGGCGTGCCGAGATTGACCAGCATGACGCCGATCTTGCTTGCCTTGACCGGCGGATGTCCCGCCGGCAACGGGCCGAGCGCCTTCGCGGCCTTGGGATCGACAGGGGTGGAAAGCGTCATAAGGGTTCTCCGGGAGACGCGAACCTAACCATCTTGCGCGCGCTTTCAATGCAGCGTCTGGCCGCACCTTAGCTCGAAAACCGGACACCCGCCCGGTTTCCCGGGCGGGTGTCATTCTTGAAAAGGTGAAGCGACTTTACTTCGCAGGAATGGTCAGCGTGGCGCCCAGCTTAAGCTGGTGGGGCCGTTGGCCCTTGTTGGCCTCATAGATCAGTTTCCACTTCGTCGCGTCGCCATAGGCCTTCTTGGCCAAATCCCAATAGGTATCGCCGGCAACGATGACATGGCTGGCTTCGGCCGGTGCGGCCTCGGCGGGCTTTGCCGGCTCGGCGGCGGGAGCGGGCGCCGGGGTCGCTGGCGCAGGTGCCGTCTCGGCTGGTTTGGCCGGTTCGGCGGGTGCCGGCGTCGCCGGTGCGGTTTCGGCTGGTACGGCCGGCGGCGTGTTGGCGATATCGCCCGAGTTGGCCGGCAGTTCAGGCATTGCCGGCGCCGCATCGGCAGGCTTGGCGGCTTCAGCCGGTGCCGGAGTTGCCGGTGCGGGAGCTGCCTCGGCCGGCTTTGCCGGCTCGGCCGGCTTGGCCGGATCGGTTGCCGGCGCCGCAGGCGCCGCCGCGACCGCCGCGATTTCGGTGATGCGGCCGTCGAGCTTCGGCGTATAGGGCCGATGGGCGCCGAGATAGTCGGCAACCACCTGTTCGAGACCCGGACCGTAGTCGTAGGCATTCTTGGCCTTGTCGGCGAAGACCTTGTAGCCGTCGCCGCCCTGGCGGACATAATTGTTGGTGGCGACCAGATAGTCCTTGTCCGGGTTGAGCGGCGTCCAGGCGCCTCCTTCCATGACCTCCACCGACTTGACGCGGCCGGCATTGGGCGCGACGGATTTGTCGAAGGAATATTTCAGGCCGGCGACCTGCGGGAAGCGCCCGGCGCCGTCCTCGATCTGGCTGAGGCCGTTCTCGAGGCCGGCCACCAGGTCCTTGCCGGAAATCTGGAAGGTTGCCAGCGTGTTCTGGAACGGCAGCACGGTCAGCACCTCGCCCATGGTCACGGTGCCCTTGTCGATCGAGGCGCGCAGGCCGCCGCCATTGGAGATGACGATCTCGACGCCCTGTCCCTTGACGCGGTCGAGGATGGCGTCGGAGACGAGGTTGCCCATCGCGCATTCGCGGGTGCGGCAGCTCTCGCGACTGCCGTCGATCACGTCGGAGGTTTCCGCCACTTCCTTGTTCTTCAGCGCCTCGATCGGGGCGCCAAGCTCCTTGATGCGGGCGAGCACGGCCGGGTCGGGCGTGATCGACTTGTCGAGATAGATCGGGTCGCCGCTGGCCGATTTGACGACGCCATTGTCGTCGAACACCACCTTGAACTCGCCGAGATATTTGGAATAGGACGCCGCCTGCACGACCGGCACCTTGTACCCGTCCGGGTTGTCGACCATCGTCGGGTAGGGGCCTTCCGCCTTAGGGTCGGTGTTCGACAGCAGCGAATGGCTGTGGCCGCCGACGACGACGTCGATGCCCGGGATCTTGGCAATGACGTCGCGCTCGCGCTTGTAGCCGATATGGGTCACGGCGATGATCTTGTTGACGCCCTCGCCCTTCAGCTTCTCGACCTCGGCAGTGATCGACTTGACGTCGTCCTCTATGGCGACGTTGGGGCCGGGGGAGGCGAGTTCCGGCGTGTCGTTGGTGATCGCGCCGATGATGCCGATCTTCTGGCCGCCGACCTCGACGACGATCGACGGCTTGACGCGGTCGCCCAGCTTGGATTGCGCGTTGGCCTTCACATTGGCGCCCAGCACCGGGAACTTGATCATGTCGAGGAACGGCGCCAAGGCCACTTCGCCGTCGTCGAATTCATGGTTGCCGAGCGCCATGGCGTCGAACTTCATCTCGTTGAGAAATTCGCCTTCGACCTTGCCCTTGTAGGTCGTGTAGAACAGCGATCCCTGGAAATTGTCGCCGGCGCTGAGCAGCAGCACGTTCTGGCCTTCGAGCTTCTTGCGCTCCTGGGCGATCGCGGTGATCAGCCGGCCCGCGCCGCCGATGCACTCGCCCTTGGTCTCCTCGTCGGCCGAGCAGGTCGATTCATATTTGTTGTTGCCCTCGATGCGGCTGTGCCAGTCGTTAATGTGCAGGATGTTCAGCGTGTAGTCGGCAAAGGATGCGCCGGCCGACAGGCCGAGTGCTGAGGCGGACAGGGCGGCAATGGCAGCAAGCTTCTTCATCTTCGTCTCCCGGAAAGCTGATCAGAGGCCTTTAACGCTCTTGCTTGACTGGAACATAACAGTCGGCGCTTTGGCCATGTTCCCATCGCGTTCCGGATGACGCAAGCGGAAATCCGGGAACCTTTGCCGGCATAAAAAAGGACGGCGGCCAACCGGCCGCCGTCCTTGGGCAAGCGAATGCTCGCTGGTTCAGGCGCGCCGTGTCAGCACGAAATTCTGGCCGCTGGAACTGGTGCAGTTGAGCTGGCTTGTCGAAACCATCAGGCAGTTGAAGCTGACCGCGGTCTGGCGGATCAGCGACGTGCCGTTGATCTGCACCGACGTGGCGCCGGTCATCGTGTAGCTGCCGTCGGCAAGCTTCTGGCCGGTGTCGGTGGCGACGGTCGTGAAGGTGCCGCCGGCGAATGTCGACAGGCCGGTGCCCTTGGCGTCGATCCAAGAGCCCTCGACGCCTTTCGGCGCCGCTGCCATCGGCGGCTCATTCGGGCCACTGGTCGTACAAGCAGCAAGCCCGGCCAAGGCTGCCGCCGCTACGCTCATCGAAAGAACTTTGCGCGCAATGTTGTTCATATGAAAATCCTCTCCTCAGTCCGCATCCCTTCAATCGCCCGATTTCCGGGCGATTGCAAGGCAATGGAGTACCCCGGGCAGGCCGCTATCGGACGAGGATGTTGCGGAACTGCCACGGGTCGTTCCGGTCGAGGTCTTCCGGGAACAGACCGGGGCGGTTATCGAGCGGCGTCCAGTCGGTGTAGTAGCCCTTGACCGGTCCGAGATACTGGGACTGCACGTCCAGGCAGCGCTTGTAATCCATCTCGTCGGCCTCGACGATACCGGCCTCGGGATTCTCCAGCGCCCAGACCATGCCCGAAAGCACCGCCGAGGTGACCTGCATGCCGGTGGCGTTCTGGTAGGGCGCCAGCTTGCGCGCCTCGGCGAGCGACAGCTGCGAGCCGTACCAATAGGCGTTCTTGTCATGGCCGTAGAGCAGCACGCCGAGTTCGTCGACGCCGTCGACCAGTTCGTTCTCGTCGAGCACGTGGTGCACCGACTGGGGCTTGCCGGCAGCGCCGAACATCTCGTCCAGCGACAGCATCGCGTCATTGCAGGGGTGGTAGGCATAGTGGCAGGTCGGGCGGTAGTGCACCTTGCCCTTCTTGGAGCGCACGGTGAAGAAATCGGCGATCGAGATCGCCTCGTTGTGCGTCACCAGGAAGCCGTACTGCGCGCCGGGCGTCGGGCACCATGAGCGCACGCGCGTGTTGGCGCCGGGCTGCTCCAGATAGATGGCGGCCTTCGAGCCGTGCTTGTGCTTCTTGGCGTTCTTCGGCATCCACGTCTCATGCGTGCCCCAGCCGAGCTCGGCCGGCTGCAGACCCTCGGAGATAAAGCCCTCGACCGACCAGGTGTTCCAGAACACGTCCATCGGCTTCGGCTTCTTGACGCGCTGGGTGTCACGCTCGGCGATGTGGATGCCCTTGACGCCGGCCTTCTTCATCAGCTTGGCCCAGCCCTCGCGGTCGTCCTGCGCGGGCTCTGAAAATTCGAGGCCAAGATCGGTGGCGAGGTTGACCAGCGCCTGCTTGACGAACCACGAGACCATGCCGGGATTGGCGCCGCAGGTGGAGACCGCCGTCGCGCCGCCGGGCTTGTCGTGCTTTTCCTTGAGCAGCGACTCGCGCAGCGCGTAGTTGGTGCGGCTGGCGTTGTCGGCCTTGGCGTCGAAATAGAAGCCGAGCCACGGCTCGACGACGGTGTCGATGTAGAGCACGCCGAGCTTGCGGCAGAGCCGCATCAAATCCACCGAGCCGGTATCGACCGACAGGTTGATGCAAAAGCCCTGGCCGCCGCCATTGGTCAGAAGCGGCGTCAAGAGTTTCTTGTAGTTCTTCTCGGTCACCGCTTCCTGGACGAAGGCGATGCCGCGCTCGTCGAGCAGCTTGCGGTCGGTGTCGCGCGGGTCGATGACCGTCATACGCGACGTGTCGAACTTGAAATGGCGTTCGATCAGCGGCAGCGTTCCCCGGCCGATCGAGCCGAAGCCGATCATCACGACAGGGCCGCTGATCTCACCGTAAACGGGCCAGTTTTCAGTCGCCATTTTATCGAGCACTCCTTCAAAACCCAGGAAACTGGGAAAAAACACGCGCCAAACCGGGGATTTTTGCCCGGCGGCCATGCGCTACATCACAGATCATTGTCACAAACCAGCGAAAAGCGCCAACCAGCGGTCAGCCGTCATTGGCCATGTGGTTAAGGACCGACATCAGCCGGTCACGGTCCGATGTCAGGCCCTTGTAGTCGAGCTGGGCGAGATCGAGCGCGTCGAGCTGGGCTGCGAAAGACACAGCCAGCGTTGCCCGATCCGGGTGCCGGGCGAGCACGGCGAGAGGGTCGAGATGGATGCGGATGGTGAACAGGATATCGCGTGCAACAGGCAGTTTCCGCAGGGTTTGCCGCTCGACGCGGATGAAGGCATGGGCGTCGATGTCGCCATTGGGAAAGCGCGACGGCCGGTTGGTGGCGCGGTCGATGCGCTGCAGGTCGGAGAGCGGATGGTAGAGCGCGTTATCAGACTGGATCGACCAGTTGTAGCGCTCGACGGCCTGCCCCTGGAGGCCATCGAACATCCGGTTGATCAGCTCGGCCGGACGCGTGCCCGGGCCGAAACCCGGCACAGGCGCGTGGATGTCCTGCAGCGGCTTGCCGAACTTTTCCAGAAGCGACCAGGACGAGGGAAAGCAGAGCGAGCCGGCGACCAGCCGCCAGCCGCTGTCGCTGCGGCGCATCAGGATCAGGTCTTCCTGGATGAGCTGTGAGGCCTTAGCCAGCGGAGCATCGGCGAGGGAAGCAGGCAGGCCGCCCGCCGCGCCCGCCACCTCGATGCCTGATCCGGTGCGCCGATAGGTTTCGGGGAACCTCTCCAGCAGATGCGCACCGAGCAAGTCGAGCACTTCCTGCTGCGCGTCCCGCGTGCCGTTTTCCTCGACAAAAACGCGCTCGGGGATTTCGGTATAGAGCCGGTGCTTCTCGGCGAGATACGGCAGCAGATGGTCGTCGACCTCGATCCAGTCCGCCGGATCGAGCGGCTTCAGCCCGATGCTGAAGAGTTTCGACGAGCCGTCATAGGGCGTGTGGGTGGGCAGCGCCTCGGCCAAGCTCATGCTTCCTTGAAATGGTCGAGGCCGGCGGCGGTCATCCTCGCCAGGAATTCGGTGACATCATAGTCGGCCGCGCCTGCCTTGGCGAAAGGGTCGGCGGCCAGCCTGGCGTCGAGCACCTCGCGCGGGCATTGCGCGATGATGATGCCGCCGGTTCGCGGTTTCTTCGGCCCGGAGGCGACAAAGATGCCTTCCGCATAGCAGGCCTTTAGCCACTCGACATGGGCCGCCTGGAGCTGGTCGATCTCGGTCAGCGGCACTTTGTAGTTCAGTGAAACGACGAACATTGTCTTCTCTCAGGCAAGTTTGGCCGGGATTAGTCCGCGCAGCGAATTGCCGACGAACAGCGCCCTGGCGGATTTCAAATCGTCCAAGCTGTAGATCGCTTCACGGGCGCGGCCTTCATCCAGAAGCTCGGCGCGCAATACGCCAGGCAGCAGGCCGCAGTCGAGCCGCGGCGTCGCCAGCACGCCGTCGCCGAAATCGGCGAAGACATTGGTGATCGTGCCTTCACAGATCTCGCCGCGCTCGTTGGCCAGCAGAACCTCGTCGGCCTGGGTGATGAGATATTCGGCACGGGCATGCGTGTAGACCTGTCGCCGGCTGGTCTTGTGGCGCAGCAGCGTGTTGCTCGAATCGAGCCTCGTCCGTGCCAGCCGCAGCAGCCAGACCTTGTCGGCGGCGAGCGGTTCATAGGGCTGTGCCGAGGCCGTCACCTCGCCATCGTGCGACAGGACGAGGCGTGTGCGCATGGCAATGCCGGAACCGCCGACCGCGCTGCTCAGCGCCTCGCCGACCTTGCCCGGATCATAGCGGAAGCCGAGCTCCGCAGCCGAGCCATAGAGGCGCGCGAGATGGCGATCGAAGCGCAGGAAGCCCGAGCCGGGTTCCCAGCGCATGGTCTCGATCAGCTGGAAATCGGCGGTGTTCCCGTCGCGAAGCGCGCTTTCAGCAGACACTCCTGATACTCCTCCTGCGCCGTCGAATCGAAGACGACGCCGCCACCGACATTGTAGATCGCCTCGCCGCCGGAAAAGAGCGAGATGGTGCGGATCGCCACGGAAAAGCGCATCGTGCCGCCGGGCGCGATCCAGCCGATGGCGCCGCAATAGGCGTCGCGCGGCGTGCCTTCCAGATCGCGCAGGATTTCCATGGCGCGGATTTTTGGCGCGCCGGTGATCGAGCCGCACGGAAACAGCGCCGCGAAGATCTGGCGGATCGAAAGCCCCGGCAGCAGTTTTGCCCTGACGTCGCTCACCATCTGGTGGACCGTCGGATAGGTCTCGATGCGGAACAGCGCCGGTACGTCCAGCGTGCCGACCTCACTGATCAGCGAGATATCGTTGCGCAGGAGATCGACGATCATGCGGTTTTCGGCCTGGTTCTTCTCGTCGTTGCGCAGGAAGATCTTCTGCCGCTCGTCTTCGGCCTTGGTCGCGCCGCGCGGCGCCGTGCCCTTCATCGGATGCGTCTCGATCATCCCCTCGGTGTCGATCTCGAAGAACAGTTCGGGCGAGCGCGACAGCACGATGGGCTCGCCGAGCGCGACCAGCGCGCCGTATTTCACCGGCTGGCGTTCGGTCAGCGCGTCGAAGGCAGCCAGCGGGTCGCCCGTCCATTGCGCATGCACCGGAAAGGTCAAATTGCCCTGGTAGCAATCGCCTTGCCTGATGTGCTGATGCAGTCGCGAGAACCGCTTCTCGTAGTCCTCGGGCGACCAGATCGCACGGGCATCGAAGATCGGACCATTGGTCGCCGCTGTGTTGCGGGGCGGCACCGCCTCTTCGACCGGCGCATCGAAAACCCCAAGGCAGACGAGTGGAGCGCGGCGCCCGTCAGGCAGTAGGGGAACGAGCTTCGGTTCGAGCAGATAACCCGCCTCATAGGAGAAATAACCGGCCAGCCATTTGCCGGCGTCGTGCGCGGCTTGCGCTGCCGCCAGTGCCGACAGGAAATCCTTTGCCTCATGCGCCACGATGACATCGGCCGGCTGGTCGAAAACGAGCTGGCGCGCGCTTTCGTCGTTGCGGAAAATGGCGGCGGGCAGGGACATGGGACTCGGATGCTGCAGTCAATGAAGCCGTTGACCGCTCTATATGGGGGGCCGCTCGCGCGCAATCGAGGGAACGGCACGCTGCCACTCAAAGCCGACCTTTGGGCCGACCTTTAGGTCGACTCCGGGCCAAACCCAGGGGCCAAAAGCAAACGGCGGCGCCATATTGGCGCCGCCGTTTGCAATCTTCAGCTCTTGCCTGGTGATCAGGTGTTGCTGGCGGTTCCCGCCGTTGGAAACTGCTTGGCGAATTCCTTCTCGTTGCCGGCGGCGAGCAGTTTGGCCTGCTCGATCCAGCGCTCGCGCGCTATGCGGCCGTCGAAATTCATCACGTCCTCGATCCGCTTGATATCGGCGGCCGTCCAGCCGGCAATCTGGGCGAAACTGGTGACGCCTTGCGCCTTGAGCAGCTTCTCGTTGACCGGGCCAATGCCGATCAGCCGGCGCAGATTGTCGGGCTTGCCGGATGCTGGCTTGGCCGGTGCCGGTGCAGCTTTCTTGGCTGCTACAGGCTTGCTCGTCGCGGATTTAGCTGGAGCCGAGGCTTTGGCGGCGGCGGGTTTCGCCGCCGGCTTGGCAGGGGCCGCCTTCGCAGCGGCCGGTTTAGCCGGCGCGGGTTTTGCGGCGGCAGATTTGGCCGTCGCGGGAGTCGACATCAGGGCTGCAGACGCCTGGCCTGCTGGCTTTGCCGCGCTGCTCCCGGCAGCAGGTGCGGCCTGCGCCTCGCGCAGCCGGCGCTCGAGGTCGGCGCGGGTCTTGCCGCATGCATCGAGCTCACCGGTCAGCCGGTCGCTGTCGGCGCGCAACCTGTCGCGCTCGCTGCGCGTACGGTCGAGGTCGCCGCGCAAGCTGTCGAGTTCACCGCGCAGGCGTCCCCAGAGGAACCAGCCCACCAACACGCCTACCAGGAACGCCAGGAGCATGTAGAAAAAAGTGCCCATTGTCTCTCTCTCCAGTCAGATCCGTCTGCCGTGGGGTCGTGACCTTCGGCGAAGGACTACTCGATGGTGGTTCCGCGGTTCGCAGAACAGCCGGCTTCGGTGGAGCTGTCAGCGATCGGCTTTGCTTGCCCATGGCCAACGGCCGTTGTCGCGTTCGCCTGAGCGCCACGACCGACCGAGATTTTTCCTCGCCGATCCGCATGCGCTCCGGCTGAGCTTGGAGCGAAGGCTATCATAGAGCTTGTGGAAAGCTATCGGAAAACTTCGGTGGAGAGTACTTCAAGAACAGATATTTAGGCCAATAATAGAGCCATCCCGACATGCATTCCGGCTAAACTGTTCTGCGAGCGGGCGACGCTTGCGCGTTTCAAGCGTCGAGCGCTTCCAGCTCGTCGATCAGGCCGCTGATGACGCCAAGCCCGATCTGCCAGAAGGCGGGATCGGTGGCGTCGAGGCCGAAGGGCGCCAGAAGCTCGGAATGATGCTTGGTGCCGCCGGCGCGCAGCATCTCGAAATACTTGTCCTGGAAGCCGCGCTCGGCGTTCTGGTAGACCGCGTAGAGCGAGTTCACCAGGCAGTCGCCGAAAGCATAGGCGTAGACGTAGAAGGGCGAATGGATGAAGTGCGGAATGTAGGTCCAGAACACCTCGTAGCCTTCGCGCAGTTTGATCGCCGGCCCGAGGCTTTCGGCCTGCACTTCGAGCCAGAATTGGCCGAGCCTGTCGGAGGTCAGTTCGCCATTCTTGCGTTCGGCATGCACCTTGCGCTCGAATTCATAGAAGGCGATCTGGCGCACGACCGTGTTGATCATGTCCTCGACCTTCTGGGCGAGCATGGCCTTGCGCTCGCGCCTGTCGGTGGTCTGGTCGAGCAGCGAGCGGAAGGTCAGCATCTCGCCGAAGACGGACGCCGTCTCGGCCAGCGTCAGCGGCGTCGAGGCCATCAGCGCACCCTGGCCGCTGGCCAGCACCTGATGCACGCCATGGCCAAGCTCATGCGCCAGCGTCATCACATCGCGCGGCTTGCCCATGTAGTTGAGCAGGACATAAGGGTGCGCCGACGGTACGGTCGGATGCGCGAAGGCGCCGGGTGACTTGCCAGGCCGCACCGGCGCGTCGATCCAGTTGCGGTCGAAGAAGGTTCGCGCGATCTCCGCCATGTCGGGCGAAAAGCGCTGATAGGCCGACAGTACGGTGTTCCTGGCCTCGTCCCAGCCGATGATCGCCTGGGGCGTATCCGGCAACGGCGCGTTGCGGTCCCAGTGGTTCATCACCTCCATGCCCAGCCAGCGTGCCTTCATCGCGTAGTAGCGGTGCGACAGGCGCGGATAGGCATCGCGCACGGCGGAGGCCAGGGCATCCACCACGCTGCGCTCGACGCGGTTGGCGAGATGGCGTGAATCGGCGATGTCCTCGAAGCCGCGCCAGCGGTCGGATATTTCCTTGTCCTTGGCCAGCGTGTTGGTGATCAGCGTGAAGGTGCGCAAATTTTTGCGGAAGGTCGTGGCCAGCGCCTCGGACGCTTGGCGGCGCACCTCGCCATCGGCGTCCTGCAAGCGGTTCAGCGCCGGCTCCAGCGTCAGTTCCTCGCTATCGATGTCGAAGCGAAGGTCGGTCATCGTCTCGTCGAACAGGCGGTTCCAGGCGCCGCGCCCGGTGATCGATTTTTCGTGGAAGAGCTGCTCGACACGGTCCTCGAGCTGGTAGGGCTTGTCCTTGCGCAGATCGAGCACCCACGGCCGGTAGTGGCCGAACGCGGGATCACCGGCGAGCGCGCCTTCGATGGCGGCATCGTCGATCAGGTTGAGTTCGAGCGCGAAGAACAGAAGGTGCGCGCTGGCGTCGGTCATCTTCTCCTGGATGTCGCCATAGAGCTTGGCACGCTGCGGATCGGCGGTGTTGCCGGCATAGACCAGTCCCGCATAGGAGACGATGCGGCCGATCAGTTCCTCCAGTGCCTCGTAGGCGACAAGCGCCTCGCCCAGCCTGCCGGCGCTGCCGCGCGCTGCCTCGGCGGCCAGCGTGCCCTTCCAGCGGCTCTCGAAGCTGATCGCATCAGTGGCGGCCTTGGCGATGTCGCGCTTCAGTTCCGGCGCATCCATGCCGGCATAGAGATCGGCAAGGTTCCATTCCGGCAGGTTGCCAAGCTCGGCCGCGCCCTGACCGGACGCTGGCGCCGCAAGCTGCCGAGCAGAAACCATGTGCCCAGAGACCATGTGCATTGCCGACACCTTCCGTGGCCGAGGTTCAAGGGGAAACGAGAAGCCGGTCAAATCCTAAGGAATTCATTCACCGGGTTTTTTGAAACCTTATTTAGAACCCTGTGCCAAGATGGTCCACAGGGCAGAATTCCTCGGGCGGGCAGTCACACCAGTCATGACAGGTTCCATACTCATAGTCGATGACGATCCCGTGCAGCGCCGGCTGCTCGAAGCGGCGGTGACGCGGTTCGGCTACACGGCCGTCGTCGTCGATGGCGGCGCGGCCGCTCTCGATATTCTCGACGGGCCCAGCGCCCGCGAGGTTTCAGTGGTGATCCTCGATCTGGTCATGCCCGGCCTCGACGGTATCGGCGTGCTCAAAGCGATGCGCGAGCGCGACATAAATATCCCGGCCATCGTGCAGACTTCGCAGGGCGGCATCGAGACTGTGGTTTCGGCGATGCGCCACGGCGCCTTCGATTTCGTCGTCAAGCCGGCGTCTCCCGACAGGCTGCAGGCGTCGATCGGCAATGCGCTCAAGGTTGAGGCCGTCGAGGGCGAGGTCAAGCGCACGTCGCGCCGGCGCGGCGGCCTTCTGACCTTCAAGGACATGATCACGCACAGCCCGGCCATGGACAGGGTGATCCGCCTTGGCCAGAAGGCGGCGGCATCCAACATCCCGATCCTGATCGAGGGCGAATCCGGCGTCGGCAAGGAGTTGGTGGCGCGCGCCATCCAGGGCAGCGGCGACCGCCGCTCGAAACCCTTCGTCACCGTCAATTGCGGCGCCATTCCCGACAATCTGGTCGAATCGATCCTGTTCGGCCACGAGAAGGGCTCGTTCACCGGCGCCACCGACAAGCACACCGGAAAATTCGTAGAAGCGCATTCGGGCACGCTGTTTCTCGACGAGATCGGCGACTTGCCGCTCGACGTGCAGGTCAAGCTGTTGCGCGCCGTGCAGGACGGCGAGGTCGATCCGGTCGGCGGACGCTCGACCGTCAGGGTCGACATCAGGCTGATTTCGGCGACGCACCGCAACCTCCTGCAGCAGGTCAAGGACGGCAAGTTCCGCGAGGACCTGTTCTATCGGCTGAACGTCTACCCGATCTTCGTGCCGCCGCTGCGCGACCGCCGCGACGACATCCCCTATCTGGTCACCCATTTCATGGACAAGGTGGCGCCGGCCGACCCGCGTCATCGCCTGCAAGGCATTTCGGCCGCAGCGCTTGCCGTGCTGCAGGCCTATGACTGGCCGGGAAACATCCGACAGCTCGAAAACGCCGTCTTCCGGGCCTCGGTGCTTTGCGAAGGCGATGTGCTGACCACGGAGGACTTTCCGCAGATCCGGGCGCAGGTGGAAGGCACCGTCAATCTCGACACGGATGGCGATGCGCCGTCGTTGTCCTTGCCTCTAGAGGGCGATGAAGAAGCCTTACCCGGCGAGGGCATCCTGGCGACCGAGTCCGATCCGCCGGCCAGGCTGCAGCCTCGCTTCGGCACGTTGCGGGCGCTCGACGAACGCGGCAATGTGCGTGCGCTGGCCGATGTCGAACTCGAAATGATCAAGCTCGCCATCGATCACTACAACGGCCAGATGAGCGAAGTCGCCCGCCGACTCGGCATCGGCCGCTCGACGCTCTATCGCAAGCTCAAGGAATACGGCATCGATCCGGAGACCGGCCGCGTCGACCGGCTCGCTTCCTAAGGTGTGCTGAGATTCAGGTCAGGCCGAGTCGTGAACGGTAGCTTCCGGTGCTCACGTACCCAATGGACGCTCCGCTCCGGTTCTCGGAACCCACCGTCCTCGACTCAGCCTGATCTGAATCTCAACACATTTCAGAACGCACGATCTTTCCGAAAACCGCGCTCCCACCCTCTGCTGCGCTGCCTTCGGTTCGGGATATCGCTTCGGCCACAAGGCCGGCGCCAGCTTGCAATGCCACAACGGGCCCTGTATCGGGCTTTCGGTGGGTTGTGGCAGGCCTGTGGACAGCTCTGTTCACGCATTAAGGCTAACGGTAACAGATCGTGTTTCGAGCGAAGGCGGAAATCTGATCTAAACCAGCGGTTTACCAAGAAACCCTGTGTACAATTTTTGACGGGATATCGCCACGGTGTTACCGCATTTCGGCTTCAATAAGCGATGATTAACCATTAGGATCGATATTCGGATGTGAGGACGACACATCCGTTTGGACAAATCCGGGGACAAACGGCAGCCTGCAAGGCCTTTTGATTTGAACAGAATCGAACGACACACAAACGGGCGGCACCATCATCTGAGCGTCTGGCCGAAATGGCTGGCGGTGTTGATTGTCGCTTTTGGTTTTGTTGCCGCGGCTGCGACCGGAGCCAGCGCCGAAACGCGTTCGCTGAAGCTCTATCACCTCCACACCCACGAGAAGGCAGAGATCGTCTACAAGCGCAACGGCCGCTACGTTCCCGAGGGTCTCAGGAAGATCAACATCATTCTGCGCGACTGGCGCCGCAACGAGCCGACCAAGATGGATCCGCGTCTGCTGGATCTGGTCTGGGAAGCGTACCGGGAAGCAGGCGCCACGGACTACATCCAGGTCGTCTGCGGCTATCGCTCGCCGTCGACGAACTCGATGCTGCGCAGCCGCAGCAGGGGCGTCGCCGAGAAGAGCCAGCACATGCTCGGCAAGGCGATGGATTTCTACATTCCCGGCGTGCCGCTGAAGAAGCTGCGCAACATCGGTCTCAAGATGCAGGGCGGTGGCGTCGGCTACTATCCGTCATCCGGTTCGCCGTTCGTCCACATGGATGTCGGCAATGTTCGTCATTGGCCCGGCATCAGCCGCCAGGAACTGGTCAGCCTGTTCCCCAATGGCAAGACGCTGCATGTGCCGAGCGACGGCAGGCCGCTGCCCGGCTTTGAGCAGGCGCTCGCCTCCTACAAGGCGCGCAAGGGGGCAGGCGCGCCGGCCATCGAGTTGGCCAGCGCCGGTGGCAGCAGCAAAAAATCGGGTGGGTTCCTGTCGGCTTTCTTTGGCGGCGGCGGCGACGACGAGGCCGACGACAGCGCCGATGTCGAGACCGCTTCGGCTGCACCCCCACCCAAGGCCAGAAACCTGAAGCCGGCTGCGGCAGCCAAAACCAGCAACCTTCCGGGCATCGCCATCGTGGCGCCGGAGAATGCGCAGCGCGCCGAAATTCCGCAGGTGACCGAGGAGCAGGCTCCGGAGCCGGAACAGGATACGCCGGAGACGATCATCGCGGCGCTGCCGGCACGCAGCATTCCGCTGCCTGATTTCGCACCGCGGCCGAAGGCCGATGTCGGCGCCCAGCCGCCTGAGAACGTTCCTTTTGCCATGGCCGATGCGACAGCCACCACAGAGCAAGCCGTGGCGACCGCACACGCGCCGGCGAACGTTCCTTTCGGCATGGCCGATGCAACGGCTGCCGATGCATCGGCTTCGGCTGATCCGGCCCAGGTCGCGGTCAACAACGTACCGTTGCCGACATGGCGTCCCGACGATTCGCTGCCAGCCGCTCTGGCTCCGCCGCCCAGCAAGGATGTGCTGATGGCGCTGGCCGAGACGGCTGATCAAGGCAAGACCGCGACCGATGCGTTCTCGGTGCTGCCGACGGCGCGCCCTGAGATGGCCAGGCCGGATGCGGTCAAGGCCGTGCTCGACGAGGCCAATGCCCAGGTCGGCGCGGCTGATGCGTACCAGGTTGCTTCCTTGTCCGAGTCCGAGCCGCGTTCGGCCTTCAACGATCCGTCGGGCACTGACGCCGCAACGCCGCGCGAGGCTGTCGTTGCTCGTCCGGCCGGCTCCGATCCGGCCGCCGCGATCGGTGCCGGCGTCAAGACGACCCGCAAGGAATCGAGAGCCACGGCCCGCGACCTGAAGCCAGGTCCCAAGGCCATGGTGGTTGCTGCCGCGCCGCAGGCCGCCCGCTGGGCGCTGACCAGCGGCGAGCATGTCGCCGCCGTTGCAAGCTCGACGACGGCGCCCGGCTACGCCTACAGCATCGTGCACACGCCGCCGAGCGAGGTCTATACTGCCGGCTTCCAGCCGAGCAACCAGGTGGCCGATGCCAACCGCTTCACCGGCAACGCCGTCAAGTTCATGTCGGTCGCCCGCTTCCAGACCAAGTGACGACCAATCAATCGACAGTGCCGCGCCGGGCAACCTGCGCGGCTTTTTTGTTGCGCGGCCGCACTGCTCGCCGCTGGTCCAATCACGCCGCTCTGACATTGCCGTGATCGTGGAACTGCCCGGCTTTTCAAGGGTTTCTCCGGTGTTCGTTCAAACCCGGGGATATCCATGAAGAACATTCTATTGGCATCGGTCATTGCGTTGGCAACCGCTTCGGCGGTCATCGTTCCCACGCAGGCCGCGACCATTGTCGTCAAGACCAACGACCATATGCATATGAAGAAGCACTGCAGGACCAAGCTGGTCACGACCTGGAAGCACCACCACAAGGTGGTCAGGGAAGTCAGGGTCTGCAACTGATCCCGGCTCAAAGCAGCTTTGGCAGAAACATCTGGCAAAACCCGGTCGACGCAAGTCGGTCGGGTTTTTTCATGAGAGCCTTATTTTGCGAGCTTGCTCGCCGCGCGCGCCAGGGCTTCGATCTCGTCCCACTTGCCGGCCTTGACCAAATCATCGGGCGCCACCCAGGAGCCGCCAACGCAGACCACGTTGGGCAGGCTGAGATAGTCGGCGGCGTTCTTGCCGGTGATGCCGCCGGTCGGGCAGAATTTCACATCGGCGAGCGGCGAGGCGAAGGCCTTCAGCGAAGCGATGCCGCCCGACTGCTCGGCCGGGAAGAATTTGAGAAAGCGCAAGCCGGCTTCCCGCGCCGCCATGATCTCGCCAGGCGTGATGGCACCAGGCAGCAGCGGAACATCGCTGTCGGCGGCTGCCGCCAGAAGCTCGCGGGTGATGCCGGGGCTGACGATGAACCGAGAGCCTGCGGCGGCTGCCTCTTCGAACTGCCTGATATCGAGAATGGTGCCGGCGCCGACGATGGCTTCCTCGACCTCACCAGCCACCCGCCGGATCGCTTCCAGCGCGTCGGCGGTCCTCAGCGTGATCTCGATAGCCGGCAGGCCGCCGCGTGCCAGAGCGCGGGCCAGCGGCACGGCATTGGCGACATCAGAGATCTTCAGCACCGGGATGACCGGCTGGCCGTTGAGGAGCGACAGGAGTTTTTCGGTCTTGCTGGGCATCTGTCTCTCCGTGGCGTGGGATAATTCAACCGATTAGCAGACGGGTGTTTTTCTGTCCATGAAACGAAGCGTGTCGCGATGTCACGCGCTGTGGGCGGTCATGCCGGCCACTACCATCATACACGATGACGGGCTGATGAAGTCGCTCTGCCTTGAAACGGCTGCGACGACCGTCTAGTTGCCTTGGCAATGACATTGTCCACGTCAACAAACCCCGTCCGTGTCGCCGCGCTCTACCGGTTTGCCCGGCTCGACGCCTTCGACGAACTGCGCACGCCGCTCGCTGCGTTCTGTTGTGGGCGCGGCATCAAGGGCACGCTGCTTCTGGCGCATGAAGGCATCAACGGCACCGTTGCCGGCGGCGAAACGGCGATTGCCGAACTGATCGGGTATCTCGAAGCCATCGAAGGGCTCGCCGGCCTCGAGGTCAAGTACAGCGTGGCTGCGGAAATGCCGTTCCACCGCATGAAGGTGCGGCTGAAGCGCGAGATCGTCACCATGGGAGTCGATGATATCGACCCTTCGAAAAGCGCCGGCACCTATGTCGCGCCGGCCGACTGGAACGCGCTGATTTCCGAACCCGATACTGTTATCATCGACACGCGCAATGCCTACGAGGTGTCGATCGGCACTTTCAGGGGCGCTATCGACCCAGCCACCGCAAGCTTTCGCGAGTTCCCGGCCTGGGTGGAAGCACACCGGGCGGAACTCGAAGGCCGCAAGGTCGCGATGTTCTGCACTGGCGGTATTCGCTGCGAAAAGGCGACCGCCTATGTCAGGTCGCTCGGCTTCGAGGATGTGTTCCACCTCAAGGGCGGCATCCTCAAATACCTTGAAGAGGTTCCGGCCGAACAGAGCCTCTGGCAAGGCGAGTGCTTCGTCTTCGACGAGCGGGTTTCGGTGTCGCACGGCCTCGCCGAGGGTGAAGCGGAACTCTGCCGCGCCTGCCGCCATCCGCTCACCGAAAGCGAGCGATCGTCGCCGAAGTTTACCGCCGGTGTTTCGTGCCCGCATTGCTTCGATGCGCGTTCGGACGAGGACCGTCAGCGCTATGCCGAACGCCAGCGGCAGGTCGAACTCGCCGCGGCGCGGGGCAGGGGCCGGCATATCGGATCTTAGGTCCGTCCTGGTTTCGGCGGTCACGGCAAAGCGACGGTTTGTCATTGTAATGCTGGGGTACGGGACTTACCTCTGCGACGTTCGAAACCTGCCCGTTCGGCCGGGCAAATCCTGGAGGCATTGAATGTTCGATCCCAAGAAGCTTCTCGACGATCTGCTCGGTTCGCAAATCCCCGGCACCAGCGGCACGGTCCGCGACAAGGCGGGTCAGGCCGTGCAGATGGCCAAGGACAATCCGCTGGCCGCCGGCGCGCTGGCCGCAGTGCTGCTCGGAACCGGTGCCGGCCGCGAGGTGACGGGCGCTGCGGTGAAGCTTGGTGGACTGGCCGCGATCGGCGGCCTCGCCTACAAAGCCTACCAGAACTACAAGGCCGGCAACGCACCTGCGGAAGCGCCGGCGGCCGGCGAACCGGAATTGCTGCCGCCGCCCAAGGACACCGCTTTCCACCCGTCGCAGGCGCCACAGGGCGAGGACGAATTCACCCTCACCCTGGTGCGGGCGATGATCTCGGCGGCGAAGGCCGATGGCCATATCGACGATGACGAGCGCCAGAAGATCGCCGGCAAGCTCAGCGTGGCCGGCATAGGCCCTGATGCCGAAAAATTCCTGATGGCGGAGCTGGCAAGCCCGCTCGACCTCGACGCGCTGGTGGCCGGCGCCAAGTCCGATGCGCAGAAGCTCGAACTCTATACGGCATCGCGCCTGACCATCGATCCCGACACACGCGCCGAGCGCGGCTATCTCGACCTGCTTGCCGGCCGGCTTGGCCTGCCGGACGCGCTGGTCGACCATGTCGAGGCGACGGTTTCGGCAGCCAAGGTGCCAGCCAAGGCGGGGACTTCACCCAATTCGCGCTGGTAAGAGCCTTGGAAACTCTACTCTGGCGGCCATCTGATGGCGTTTTCTGCGCTTCCGGTGCTCACGGACCCAAATGTCCGCTGCGCTCCGGTTCTCGAAACCACCATCATATGACTCGCCAGAGCGATTTTCGAAACAGACTCAAAGCCAAAACGGCACAGGCCGCCTTTCTTGTGTTAACCTTGCGTTAACCCAGCAAGCGCATCATTCTAGGCAGTCGGATCGGCTATTCCTCCTCCCAAGCCCGGTTCAGATCAGGGCGGTCGCCAATGACCGCCCTTTTTGTCGGCAGGTGTGTTCTTGCATCCTGTCCGGCTTGTCACAGCTGCGATCATTTGCGATGGCTGAGGCGTCACGGAGGACAATCATGACCGAGCAAAAAACAGCCATCGTCACCGGCGCCGGCACGGGTATCGGCAAGAGCGTCGCTACGGCGCTGCTCAAGGCCGGCTGGAACACGGTGTTCTGCGGACGCCGCAAATCCGTGCTGGATGCCGCGGTCGCCGAGGCCGGCCGCACCGACGCCAAGGCATTGGCGGTTGCCTGCGACATCTCCAAGGCTGAACAGGTCGACGATCTGTTCGAGACGGTGGCGGAGGCCTTCGGCCGTGTCGACCTGCTCTTCAACAATGCCGGCATGGGCTACAAGTCGACGCCGATCGACGAGATCCCGGTCGCGGTGTGGAACGATATTGTCGGCGTCAACCTCACCGGTTCGTTCCTGTGCGCCCGTGCTGCCTTCGGCGCCATGCGCAAGCAGAGGCCGATGGGTGGCCGCATCATCAACAACGGTTCGGTGTCGGCCTATGCGCCGCGCCCTGGCTCGGTCCCGTACACAGCGACCAAGCATGCCATCACCGGACTGACCAAGACGCTGGCGCTCGACGGCCGCCCCTATGACATCGCCTGCGGCCAGATCGACATCGGCAATGCGCTGACCGACATGGCGCAGCCGATGACGGTCGGCGTGCCGCAGGCCAACGGCTCGATCGCCGCCGAAGCGGTGATGGACGTTCAGCGCGTGGCCGACGCCGTCGTCCACATGGCCAGCCTGCCGCTCGACGCCAATGTGCTGTTCATGACGGTGATGGCGACCAAGATGCCGTTTGTTGGGCGTGGGTAGTTATTTCCCCGCCAGCGGCACGCCGGGCTTGAAGAGCAGAATGGGCCTGATCTCGTAAACGGCGGTAGGATTGACGCGGCGAAGGTCGCGGGCGATCGCGATGGCGTCGTCTCTCGCGGTGCAGTCGACCACATAGAGGCCGAGCAACTGCTCCTTGGTTTCGGCGAAAGGGCCGTCGATGATCATGCCGTCGCCCGGGCCGCGCAGCGTGCAGGCATCGTTTGTCGCCCCCAGACGCGCGGACGGTCCAAGCGTGCCTTCCTCATGAAGCCGGGTGTTGATCTTCAGCAGGTCGGCCATCAGCGCCGCATCTTCCTGCGGCGTCAGCGCCTTGATCGCATCTTCCACGTGATAGGCAAGGATTGCATAGAACATCTGAGGCACCTGCTTCGATCCTGATCCAGGGGAACGTAGCTGTTCCCAACGCGCACGCCCAGCCCTGGGCGTGCGTCTCCGGACGGATCATGACACCATCATTGTCGCCAGTCGCAACCACCCGGAAAGAGGCCACCGGCCCGCTTTGAGGCTCACTTCGCCAGGAACGTCCCGATCCTGTCCAGCGCGCGCAAAATGTTCTCCTCGGAGTTGGCGTAGGAGAGCCTGATATAGCCTTCGCCGAGAATGCCGAAATCGGGGCCGCCGATTAGCGCCACGCCGGCCTCGTCAAGCAGGGCCGAAGCGAGCTTCTTTGCTTTCCAGCCGGTCTTCGACACGTTGGGGAAGGCATAGAACGCGCCCTTGGGCGTGATGCACGAAATGTTGGGCAAGGCATTCAGCCCCTCGACAACGATCTTCCGGCGGCGGTCGAAGGCGCGCATCATTTTGTCGACGTCGTCCTTCGGGCCGTCGATGGCCGCGATGCCGGCAAACTGGCTCGGCGCGTTGACGCAGGACCAGCAATTGACCGCCAGCTTGCGCACCTTGTCGTAGAGATGGGCACCCTTGTCGCCATTCGGCCAGATCGACCAGCCCATGCGCCAACCGGTCATCGCCCAGGTCTTCGACCAGCCGTTGAGCACGATCAACCGATCGCGGATCTCGGGAAAGCCGAGCAGCGAACAATGCGTCTCGCCGTCATAGGTCATGACGTCGTAGATCTCGTCTGAAAGGATGGCGACGTCGGGATGCTTCTCCAACCCCTTGACCAGTTTCTCGATCTCGGCGCGCGGCGTGACGCCGCCGGTCGGGTTGGCCGGCGAGTTGAGGATCAACAGCCTGGTCTTCGAGGTGATCAGCGCCAGCGTCTCCTCGGCCGAGAAGGCAAAGCCGTTCTCCTCGCGCATCGGCACCGGGATCGGGGCGGCGCCGGTGAACTCGATCATCGAGCGGTAGATGGGGAAGCCCGGATCGGGATAGAGGATCTCGGCGCCGGGCTCGCCGAACATCAGGATCGCGGCGAACATGGTCGGCTTGCCGCCGGGCAGGATCATCACAGCTTCGGGCGACACCTCGACGCCGGTGGTGGTCAGCGTGCGCCGCACCACCGCCTCGCGCGTCGCCAAAAGGCCGTTGGCCGGCGTGTAGCCGTGATGGCCGTCGCGCAGCGCCTTGATCGCCGCCTCCACGATGTGCTGCGGCGTCTTGAAGTCCGGCTGGCCGATGCCGAGATTGACGATGTCGCGGCCTTGGCTCGCAAGGGCCGTCGCGCGCGCCAGCACGGCAAAGGCGTTTTCCTCGCCGAGACGGTCGAAGGCCGAAATCGTGTGGAGCATTTTTCCCGTCCGTGTGGTTCTTGCTGTTGGGTCGCGTTTTTGTGAGCGTCCAACCGCAAATGTCAAACGGATTGGAGTCTTCGGTGTCGGAAAATCTTGCGGATTGGCAGCCACGCCCGCGTCCGGAACGCAAAGTCCTGGACGGACGTACTGTCCGCCTCGAGCCGTTGAGTGCTGAAAAGCACGGTGATGGCCTGTATGAAGCATCGGCTGTCGCCGATGGCGATACGCGGTTTCGCTGGCTTTTCGACACCGTGCCGGAGACTCGCGCCGATCTGCAACCATGGCTGGAAAAATCGGCCGCGAGTGAAGATCCGCTGTTCTTCGCTGTTGTCGACAAGGCCAGCGGCAAGATCGCAGGACGCCAGACGCTGATGCGCATCGATCCTGCCTATGGCGTCATCGAGATCGGCAACATCTATTGGGGACCGCTCATCTCGCGCAAGCCGGCGGCGACGGAAGCGCAGTTCCTGTTCATGAAGTACATCTTCGACGAACTTGGCTATCGCCGCTACGAATGGAAGTGCAACAACCGCAACGAGCCATCGAAGCGGGCGGCCGAACGGTTCGGCTTCAAGTTCGAGGGCATTTTCCGCCAGCATCTCATCGTCAAGGGTGAAAACCGCGATACGGCATGGTATTCGATCATCGACAAGGAGTGGCCGGCGCTGCGCAGTGCCTACGAGGCATGGCTCGACCCGGCCAATTTCGATGACGACGGCCAGCAGAAGCGACGGCTCGAGGATTTTCGCGCGCAGTTCGGGGCGTGAGATCAGGCGCGTAACGGGAGTTGCCATTGGCGCATACCCACGATCACAGCGGGCATGATCACGGCGCTGGCCATGTGCATGGCTCGACCGACAAGAAGCGCGTGCTGATCGCAGCCTGCCTGACCGGCGGCTTCATGGTTGCCGAGGCGCTTGGCGGCATCCTCACCGGATCGCTGGCGCTGCTGGCCGATGCCGGCCACATGCTCGCCGACTCGATCGCGCTCGGCCTTGCCTGGTATGCGTTTCATCTTGCCGGGCGACCGGCGACCGGTCGTCTCACCTACGGCTTCGGCCGGGTCAAGACGCTGGTGGCCTACACCAACGGCATTGCCATCTTCGTCATCGCACTGTGGATCGTCTACGAAGCCTGGGGGCGCCTGCAGGCGCCGGCGCCGGTGCTGGGCGGGCCGATGCTGGCGGTGGCGATCCTCGGCCTGCTGGTCAACATCGGCTCGTTCTTCGTGCTGCATGGCGGCGACCGTGAAAGCTTGAACATGCGCGGCGCCATCCTGCATGTGCTCGGCGACCTGCTCGGCTCGGCCGCGGCCATCGCAGCGGCGCTGGTCATCCTGGCGACCGGCTGGACGCCGATCGACCCGATCCTGTCGGTCCTGGTCTCGCTGCTTATCCTGTACACCGCGTGGTCGCTGATGCGTGAAGCCGCCCATGTCCTGCTCGAGGGCGTGCCGCCAAGCCTCGACCGCGATCTGATCGCCAGGGACATCGAGGCGACGGTCGTGGGGGTGCGCGAAGTGCATCATATGCATGTCTGGTCGCTCGACGGGACCAGCAACATGGCGACGCTGCATGCCTGCCTCGAGGAGAGCGTCGATGCCTATCAGGCGGTCAGCGCCGTCAAGAAGCGGCTTGCCAGCGAGCACGGCATCAGCCATGCCACCGTGGAATCGGAATTCGGACAGTGCGCCGACGACGGCGACGACCACGACGATCACGACCACGGGCACGAGCATGATGCGGCCGCGCATCACGACCACCATCACTAGGATCGATCGATTGATGTCGATTGGTCCTGCCTCAGGAGTTGCAAAACCTTGAAAATCAGCTTGATGAACACCCGCTGCCCTGGTGCGGCGTGATGGACCGCGACACCAGGAATGCTGTTATCGCTGCGGTGTGGATCATGCTTCTGTTCGGTATCGGCGCCTACTATCTGCCGACCGTGATGTTGGCCCTTGGTAGCCTCTCGACCGTGCTGGCCGGTCTTTTTGGCATCGTCTTCGTGCTGGCGTTTTTCTTGGTGTTCTGGCTGCGGGCCCGCAACCAGCGCAAAAATCAGGGCAAGTAGGCAAGGGATTTTCGACATGCGCATTCTGATCACTGGCGCCGCGGGCATGGTCGGCCGCAAGCTCATCGCCCGGCTGGCCAAGGACGGCACGCTGCGCGGCGGCAAGATCACCGCGCTCGACCTGCACGACATCGTGCCACCGCAGGCACCTAGCATGGACGGCGTCAGCGTCACCCTCCACACCGGGGATCTCGCCGAGGCGGGTGCCACTGAGCGCCTGGTCGCGTCGCGTCCCGATGTCGTCTTTCATCTCGCGGGCATCGTATCGGGCGAGGCGGAAGCCAATTTCGATCTCGGCTACCGCGTCAATCTCGACGGCACACGGGCGCTGTTCGATGCCATCCGGCTGGCGGGTTTTGCGCCGCGTGTCGTTTTCACTTCGTCGATCGCGGTGTTCGGTGCGCCGTTCCCGGATGTCATCCCTGATGAATTCCACCCGACGCCGCTGACCTCCTACGGCACGCAGAAGCAGATGAGCGAAGCCCTGCTGGCCGACTATTCCAGGCGCGGTTTCTTCGACGGCATCGGCATCCGGCTGCCGACCATCTGTGTGCGGCCGGGCAAGCCGAACAAGGCGGCGTCGGGCTTCTTCTCCGGCATCATCCGCGAGCCCTTGAGCGGCCACGAGGCGATCCTGCCGGTGCCGCGCTCGGTCGTGCACACGCACGCCAGCCCGCGCTCGGCAGTCAATTTCCTGATCCATGCGGCTCAGATCGACGGCGCCACCGTCGGGCCGCGCCGCAATCTGACGATGCCCGGCGTCGCCGTCACCGTCGGCGAGCAGATCGAGGCGCTGGGACGCATCGCCGGGCCAAAGGTGGTGAAACTGATCCGCGAGGAGCCGGACGCGACGATCTGGGCGATCGTCAAGGGCTGGCCGACGCGGTTCGAGGCAAGGCGCTCGAGGGAACTGGGCTTCAGTGCCGAAAAGAGTTTTGACGAGATCATCCGCGCGCATATCGAGGATGAGCTCGGCGGCAAGGTGTATTGATATTCAGGTGATGCCGGCCTGCGAACGGCTGATACCTGCGCTTCCGGTGCTCACGTACTTAAGTACGCTCCGCTCCGGTTCTCGGTATCAACCGTTCTCGGCACGGCCTGACCTGAATCTCAACACACCTTCGGGCGCTACTTATGGGTCAAACGCTGCCCGTTAGGCTGGCCGACAGCAGTAGCAATCCGAACAGGAAGACGAAGGCAGCGCCGCCGATCTCGACGATCGAATGGATGCGGTTGCCCATGCGGCCGTCGCCGGCGAAATACACCGCCCAGTTCTTGGCGGTCACCGCAAGTGTGGCCAGGGCCGAGACGGTGATCGCTGTGCCCAGCGACATCGCCAGCACCGACAGCAGGCCGCCGAGCCAGAGCCCGTTGAGAAGTGCGAAGCTGAGCACAATCAGCGCACCGGAGCAGGGGCGGATGCCGACCGCCGCCACCGCCGACCAGGCCGTGCGCCAGTCGAAGCGGTCGCCCGACAGCAGCGCCGGGTCCGGCGCGTGCGAGTGGCCGCAGGTGTCGCAGACCTCACCCGCCGCGTGATCGTGATGAGGATGGTCATGATGAGCATGATCGTGTGCCGCATGATCATGGTGGTGATGATCGTCATGGTCATGGGAGTGATCATGAGCCGCATGGTCGTGATGCGCGTGAAGCGCATGTGAATGGGCAAGCGCCGAATGGTCGTGAGCGGCGTGAGAATGACCGGCATGCGAGTGGCCACCATGCGAGTGGCCACCATGCGAGTGACCGGCATGAGCCGCCGACAGGCTGTAGGCGGGTCCTCTGCCAAACAGGCGCAGGATGGAAGGACCAAGCTTGCGCCACAGCAGCCAGGCGCCAAAGATGGTGACGAAGACATAGCTCATGATTTCCATGAACCAGGCCGCGTCGGTCATCGAGATGGTGGTGCCGCGCAGGACGAAATAGGCGAGCAGCATCACCGCGATCGCGGTCAGGCCCTGCAGCAGCGCCGAGACGAAGGACAGCAGGATACCGCGCCGCAGCGCCACCTCATTGGCAACCATGTAGGACGAGATCACCGCCTTGCCGTGGCCGGGGCCGGCGGCATGGAAAATGCCGTAAGCGAAGGACAGGCCGATGAGTATCCAGATTTTGCTGCCGTCCTGGCGCATCGCCTTCATCGCCGTTGCCAGCGCACGATAGAATTCCTGCTGCCTGAGATTGATCCACATCAGGACGTGGGCAAACGGGCCGGTGGTGGGCGCCATGCCGTCATTGACGCCGACGCCGAGCGAACTCTGGGCATGGGCGACGTTGGCAAAATGCATCATGACGACAGTGACGGCCAACAGGCCGAATGCCAAACGCAGGGACGGTTTCGTCACCGGGTTCATCCTTCTGGCTGACAGGTCAGTTCGAGCTTGGTGGCAAAGATCTTGCTCATGTCGGTGCCGGTCGGATCGTTGAAGAAGGCATCGGTGAGGGTCTTCTGGTTTTCCTTGATCGCCTCGTCCGGGTCCGGACGGATCACCTTGCTGGTGCAGTTCGACGGCAGGTCTTCAACCGTGATGTTGGAATCCTCGGTGAAGTCGATTGCCGTGTAGAATGTCGGGTCGTAGACGCCGATATCGATCTTGCCGTTGAGCTTGATCGGCACCTTCGGCTCGGATTCGAACAGGATGATCAACTGGTCGTTGTCGAAATTGGCCATCAAATGCGGCGGTGGCGTCATCGCCACATCCTTGCCGTCGACGGTGACGAGCTGGAAGTAATTGAACTCGGCCAGCGAAGCGTGGACGGTGTCGGCAACCTCCTTCAGTTCCTTGTCGTCGAGCTTCAGGTCGGAGTTCTTGTCGAACTCCATCATCACCGTCGAGGAAAACAGATCGTCGAAGCGCCAGAGATGACGCAGCGCTTTCACACTTTGGTGATCCGGGGAGAGGATCACGTCGAGGCGAGCCTCGGCGAAGACGTGCGGGTGCACAAAAGCTGGTCCCGTGGCGGCAAAGGTCGCCGCCAAGGCCGAAGCCAGCATGATTGCGTGCCGTTTCAGATGCATTTCGGTCGCGATTCCATGGGCCCCGGAGAGATGTCGAGAGTTACCAGAAAGGGGGCGAAATTGGGACCGCTGCTGGGTGTCGCCCAAAAGTGCGCAGCGGTTTTGGGACGACGACACGCACAACAAAAACTCAAAGCGCGTCGTGGCGCAACGCGCTTGACGGCTGAAACCGGCTAAGCGGCTTCACGCGTCTTGAACCACTGCACCAGGAAGTCGACGAAAACGCGGACCTTGGCCGGCAGATAGCGGCGGTGCGGGTAGACGGCGAAGATGCCACCGCCCGACAGGATGCGGTCATCCATCACCGACACCAGCTGGCCGCTCGCGAGGTCGGGCGCGGCAATGAAATCCGGCAGGACGGAAAACCCCAACCCGGCCACGGCCGCCGCACGCGCCGTCATCGGGCTGTTGACCTCGATCGGACCCGACACCGAAACGCTCACCGGATCGCCATTGTCGCCTTTGAACGGCCAGTTGTTCAGTCCGCGGCCATTGGTGTCGACGATGCAGGGCATGCGGTTGAGATCCTGCGGCCGTGTCGGCGTGCCATGCTTGGCGATCAGTTCGGGAGAGGCGCAGAGCTTTATCGAAAACGGCGCCAGCCGCCTGGCGATCAGCGACGAGTTCTCCAGCCGCGAGATGCGCACCGCAAGGTCGAAGCCTTCCTCGACCAAATCGACGAAGCGGTCGTCGAGCTGGATGTCGAGCACGATGTCGGGATGCTGCTTGGCGAAATCGATCAGCGACTGGCCGATCGGCGCGTCGGCGAAGGTGCGCGGCGCCGACAGCTTGATCCGGCCGCGCACGTCGCCGGAGGATTCACGCACGGCGTCGGCCAGGCTGTCGACCTCGCGCACGATCTCTGAGGCGCGCCGGTAATAGGTGTGGCCGGCCTCGGTCATCGAGAACTGGCGCGTGGTGCGGTTGAGCAGCAACGCGCCGAGCTCGTCTTCCAACTCGCGCACATATTTCGACAAAAGGGCCTTGGAGCGGCCGATCTTGCGCGCCGCCGCCGAAAAGCCCTCGGCCTCGACCACGTCGATGAAGGCACGCATGCGGGTCAGTGTGTCCATGGTCAGGCCTTTCGTGCCGCGTCGAGAAGTTTCCGGCCGAGCCGTATCAGGGCAATGTCGCTGCCGGAAGGCCCAAGCAGCGACAGGCCGAACGGAGCGCCGGCGACCGAGCCGATGGGCAAGGTGATTTGCGGAAAGCCGGACAGGCCGGCGAGACACAGAAGTTGGAGCGCCCGTTCACGATAGGCCTGGAATTGCTCGGACGTGCTGTCGACGTAAGGTGCCGGGCCCGGCACCGTCGGCAAGACAAGGAAGCCGTCCTTGCCGAGCAGGGCGCTCAGTTCGCCGCGAAAGGTCAGCCGGCGCACCTTTTCGGCCTGGGCCGTCTTGTCGTCGACGGCACGGCCGAAGCCGAAGCGCTCTTCAACGCCGGGGCCAAGATCTCGCTCGCCGCTGGTGATCCATTCGCCATGCACCGCCCAGGCCTCCCTGGCCTGCAGCCGGCGAAAGCACCAGTAGAGTTCATCCGCAGATGAGGTGAAGCGGATTGCCGGCGTCGCCGGCGCGCCGAAGACCGCGCTCGCCAGCGCCTTCATTCCTGCATATTCGGCAATCGCCGGGCGGGCGACCATGCCATCCAGCCAGCCCAGCGCCAGCGGCCGGTCCAGTGTGTGCTGGTGCGGGTCGCGGCCGAGCAGTAGCTTGCCGACGGTCTCGTAGGTCTCGATATCGTCGGCGAACCAGCCGAACGTGTCGAAGCTCGGCGCCAGCTTCATCGTACCATCGAGCGAAATGCGGCCATGGGTGGTGCGCAGCCCGATCAATCCGCAAAAGCTCGCCGGCGCGCGGATCGAGCCGCCGGTGTCGGAGCCGGTGGCGATGTCGGCCAGCCTGCCCGCCACCGCCGCCGCCGACCCCGATGACGAGCCGCCGGTGACGCGGTCGGGCGCTGCCGGGTTCACCGGAAACGAGAAATGCGCATTCTGGCCGAACAGCGCGAAGGCAAGCTCGTCGGTCTGCGTCTTGCCGACGAAGCGCGCGCCGGCATCGAGAATCATCTGCACGGCCGGTGCGGTGCGCGAGGCGGCGTGGCTTTCGGCTAACTTCCTGGAATTGCCGCAACCGGTGCGGTAGCCGGCGACGTCGTAGATGTCCTTGACGGCCAACCGCAGGCCGGCCAGCGGGCCGAGCTCGGCATGTGCCACCGGCATCTGGCGAAGATCGAGAAAGGCATTGAGAGGGCCGTGCGTGCCTGTCATCGTTCGATATCCGGATACGGTTGCCGCAACATCGTTCGATGCCAGAAATTTTACAACCTGGGATACGATTTTTATTGATTGTGACGGCCAGCAGCCATATATCGCGCTTGCCCAAAGTCGCACGTGCCTGTGGGTGTCCGCCGATCCTCGAATGGTGAGGGAAATCGGTAAGGTAACTGGAGCCAACCCCTCCAGTCGGTCTAGCGGCCAACCGCCAGCCCGAGGACACCTTGAAGCAACGACGGTGCGGGCCTTTCTGGTGTTCTGCCGGTTGTCCAAAAACCGGGGTTACTGAAGAGGCACACCTTCATTGCCGGCAGTGCGGACGGGTCTCCCATCCAAGCCAAGGCAGACAAAGCGAACCGAGGCCGGGCAAGGCCAAGGTTCACCGCCGCGAGACGGCGCTTCATGGTTCCGGGGTCTCCACCGGCTGGTTCCATGGATTTCCGTCCCGCCTTTGTCCACCGCGTGTTCGCGAGGCTGACAGCCCGCGTCCCGCAGCCTTATTGCGCGCCGAAAGGCGCTGATGGAGAGACCCCGATGGCCACCCAGCGCATCCTTGACTTCCTCGCCACCCGACGTCCGTCCGGCCCCTGCCTCGTCGTCGACCTCGATGTCGTGCGCGACAATTTCCGCGCCTTCGAGAAGGCGCTGCCCGATTCCAAGATCTACTACGCGGTGAAAGCAAACCCGGCGCCGGAAATCCTGCGCCTGCTTGCTGCGATGGGCTCGTCCTTCGACACCGCTTCCGTTGCCGAAGTCGAGATGGCGATGGACGCCGGTGCGCCGGCGGACCGCATCTCCTTCGGCAACACCATCAAGAAGGAGCGTGACATCGCACGCGCCTACCAGCTCGGCATCCGGCTGTTCGCGGTCGACTGCGTCGAAGAGGTCGAGAAGATCGCCCGTGTCGCTCCAGGCTCCCGCGTGTTCTGCCGCGTACTGACCGATGGCGAGGGCGCCGAATGGCCGCTGTCGCGCAAGTTCGGCTGCGTGCCGGCGATGGCCGTCGACGTGCTGCGCCACGCCAAGGGGCTCGGCCTCGACGCCTATGGCGTGTCGTTCCATGTCGGCTCGCAGCAGACCGACCTGACCGCCTGGGACCGTGCGCTGGCCGACGCCAAGGTGGTGTTCGCGACGCTCGCCGAGGAAGGCATAGTCTTGAAGATGGTCAATATGGGCGGTGGTTTCCCGACGCGCTATCTGCGTGACGTGCCGGCCGCCCAGGCCTATGGCCAGGCGATCTTCTCGGCGCTGCGCAAGCATTTCGGCAATGCGCTTCCCGAAACCATCATCGAGCCGGGCCGTGGCATGGTCGGCAATGCCGGCGTTATCAAGTCGGAAGTCGTGCTGATCTCCAAGAAGGCAGCCAACGACAATGTGCGCTGGGTGTTCCTCGACATCGGCAAGTTCGGCGGTCTGGCCGAGACGATGGACGAGGCGATCCGCTACCCGATCGTCACCGCGCATGACGGCACGGAGACCGCGCCCTGCGTGCTCGCTGGCCCGACCTGCGATTCGGCCGACGTGATGTACGAGAAGACGCCCTATCCGCTGCCCTTGTCGCTGACGATCGGTGACGAGGTGCTGATCGAAGGCACCGGCGCCTACACGACCACCTACTCGGCGGTCGCCTTCAACGGCTTCGAGCCTCTCCGATCCTACGTGATCTGACGGTTCGAAAGAACCGATCAGATCATCCGGCGCGGGCGAGCAAATCGCCCGCCTGGGCTCGCCTGTGGAACAATCTCCGCTCGCCAGGGATCACGGAAATGGACATTGCAAATTTCATTGTTGACGGCGCTGCGCGCGCAATCTCCCCGCTTGAGGGGGAGAGCGCCATTGCCGTTGTTGCCGAAACTGCGACCGACATTGCCGCGCGTGAAGCGCTGTTGGACGAGGCCATGGGGCCGAAGCGGCGGAAAAAGTCGTCGGAGAAGCTGCGGCGCGGCCGCCGGCCCTCGGAAGGCCTGGCCTTCGTTGCCCGCGATGCTTCGGGCGGCGTGGCCGGCACGGTGCGGCTGTGGGATGTCACGCTGGGCGAGGGCGGCAAGGCCGCGCTGCTGCTTGGTCCGCTCGCCGTCGATCCGTCGCTCAAGAATGCTGGCATCGGCTCGGCGCTGATGCGCCGTGCCATCGCCGAGGCGGCGCGCCTTGGCCACGCGGCGATCCTGCTGGTCGGCGATGCGCCCTTTTATGGACGCTTCGGCTTCTCGGCCTCCAGGACCGGTTCGCTTGCCATGCCGGGACCCTATGAGCGGCACCGCCTGTTGGCGCTGGAACTGGTGGACGGTGCGCTTGACGGCGTGCACGGCACGCTGAAGGCTGCCGGCCGCAAGCTGAAGGCGCAGGAATTGACATCGGCGGCTTGAGACTCGAAGCCGCCGGCAGCTCATGCATAAACGCCGCCCGAAAAGGCGGCGTTTTTTTCGCGATTGGTGGGCGCCGCCTTGGGCGGCTGCCTGCTTTCAGCCGATCAGCTGGTTGAGCGCCATGGCGACGGTCATGTCGCCTTCGACTTTTATCTTGCCGGTCATGAACGCCATGGTCGGGTTCAGGTCGCCAGCGATCAGCGAATCCAGATCGTCGAGCGAGAGCTTGATGGTGCAGTCGGCGGGTGCATCTGATGTCGAGACGGTCGCGCCGTCGATGACGATGACGCCGTCGCTGCCGGTGTCGAATTTCACGGAACGATCGAACCCGCTGCTTGCCACGCGCGACTTGATCTTCTCGGCAATCTCCTGAACGCTCACGCTGTTCTCCTTGTCTGGTTGCATCTGTCTCGCAACGGCGCTTCGATCCAGCCGAAGCCCATGCCGCGGTTTCGCGATCACGGTCGCTGCCGCATATAGCTTTGGGTTGACGTTTACGTCAACGCGGATTCCGGCGGCTGGTTCCTGCCGTCACGGCAGGTGAGGCCCGATGGGATTGGGGCCTATGAGCAGGGCAACTCAGTGTTCCTTGAACGCCTTGGTCATTTCGCTCGCCGTCTCGCTTTTCTTGCGGCGCAGCCAGTTGTCGCGGATTTCGTCCTTTGACAGGAAATTGACCTGATCGATCAGAACCTCATGCACCAAGGGGGCGCCGACACGCGCGTTGACGGTATCGCGGATCGCGGCACGGAAGGCATCGAGATCGATCGTCACCTTATTGGTGAAGTCGATCTGCGGATTGGAATACAGGTAGGAATAGACTTGGTCGGTGATCAGCGCTTCCGCCGGAATCGACAGCTTCTTTATCTGCTCGGGTTCGACCGTGTAGACGAGCTTGGTCAGGAAATAGCCACCGATCTGGGAATCGCGGATCAGCGGCACCGAAATGATGTCGGTCTTGACGTAGTCGAGCCCGCCCAGCATCGGCTTCGGCTTTTCGCCGACACCGCGCTCGCCGGCAGCCTGGAACGAATAGAACACGGCGCCCAGTGTGGCAGCACAGATCCAGACGGCGATGGCGATGACCTTGATCATCAGACCCTGCCATCCCCTTGGTCATTCCCTTGCAATGGCAATGTGGCACTGCCCTCAAGCCTGGGCAGGATCGCCGATCTATCCCTGGTGTTCGGCATCATGCCTTGATCCAGCCGAACTCGCCGGCGGAATAGGTGCCGTCGGTTTCCGCACGCTGGATGGCGTGCCGCAGCAGGCTGGCGACTTCGTTGACCGCGCTGAGGTGCGCTAGGATCGCCGCCTCGTTCTTCGCCAGCTTCTGGCGCAGCCGGGTCAGGCCCTCGCGGTGCTGTTCGAGGAATTCGGCTTCGCTGCCGCCCTTCATGGCGCGGGTCAGCTCGTAGAGGTAGCGGCTCTTGCGGGCGTTCGACGCCTTGAGATCGTAGTTGGTGGCGTTGCGGATGCCGGCCGTCTCTTCCTCGACCACTTCCTCGATGCGGCCGATGATGGCGGCGAGGTTGCCAGGCCGCGCGAACGGGATCGGCGCTTCCGACGCGGTCGTGCGGGCTGGCAGGTTGGGGGTGAATTCCGAAAAGTCGGCCATGAAAATCCCGGTCTGGTTAGATTGAAACTCGGATACGCACTATCTCAGTGTTTGAGCAGGTCTTTTCCCCAGACCGGTTCCCGGCTTGGGGCATGCCCTAGATCTTGATGTCTGTCTTGATGGTGGTCTCGTCACCGGTGATCGACCGCGCCGCCCTGCGCTGAAATTCATGCACCAACGAGGTCGACAGGCTGTTCTGTTGATCGATCTCGGTCTTTTCCGGCCCGCCCGAAACCGGACCGACCGGCACGACGCGCTTGCCTTCGATATAGTGATCGGCAAGCATCGACTTGGCGATGCCGATGCCGCCGCGTTCGGCCATGACGTCGGCCACCCGCTCGGCAAGTTGCGATTTCCACATGTCGCCAGCCAGGCCCTTGCCATAGACGCCTTCGGTGTCCTTGGGCAGCATGTTCTGGATGAAGGTCTGCAGCACCATCGCCTCGAACTTCTTGAACTTCTTGGCGGGATCGGTTGAGGCGGCAGCCTTGTCGGCGGTGGCGCGCGACAGGATCGAGCCGGCATCGACCGAAGCGGCGCTGTCGACCGAAAATGTGCCCGCGGCACCGCCAGCCCGCTTTGTCAGCGCGGCACGGGCGGCCTCGATGTCCGTCGGGTCGACGGCTCGGGCCACATCCATAACGATGTCGCTGGGTGGAGAAATCGCCAAGAACGTCCGCCTTTTGTCGGGTTTCCTTAGCCAGACCATGCCTCAACAAGCTTGTGGCAGGCTTGCCAAGAGGCCGGCCTGATCTGGTTTCTCCGGATCCCGGTCGCGTAGCCAGGTTCCACTAGGAAGCAGGAAGGCCAGCCCTCGACAGCATTTCAAGGAATCTCGCGTGGTGATGATCCTTCACATAGCGAGGCACAAAGCCGGGGCAGACATTACCCAGGTTGAGATGCGGAAGTTGTGACAGGCAATGATGGATGGCCCGCGAGGCCTCTTCGTTGTTCCCGGTTGCCGACGCGGCCGCGGCCCAATAAAGGGCGCCGCGAACGAATCCCGGCTTTGTCCTGACAACCCTGCGGGCGACTTCGAGCGCCCGCCGATCGTCTCCGTCGGCGAACAGTGCAACAACGAGGCCATGGTGACGCCAGAAGTCGATAACGTCATGCGTTCCGAGCCGGATTGCCTCATTGGCCTCACGCACTGCTTCGCTGACCTGTCCGCGCAACGCAAAGAGCATCGAAATGTCGCCGTGGCCGGTCGGATAGCTTGGGTTAAGGCCGATTGCATGCTGGCATTCGGCGATCGCCTCGTCGATGCGGCCGCAACTTTCGAGAGCGAACGACAGGATGCAGCGGGCAATTTCGTCGTCAGGCACTGCCCGTACCGCTGCTTCCGCAAGCTCGACCGCACGCTCGATCTGCCCCGGCTCCCGGGGGAGCGCGCCAAACGCCACGCCCATGGAAATCATGATCGAGAGCGTCCGCTTCGCACGAGCGTTGTCGGGACCTATCGAGACAGCCTTCTCGGCAAGCTCTATCCCGACCAACAGCGAGTCCCGGGTCATCTCAAAATACTTCATGAGAGCTTCGTTCACCAACCTGCGCACTTCAGGGGGACCAGGCGGGCTCTTGTCGCGGACTTTCCAGTTGGTCAGTTGAAGGTCGAGGATCACTGCCAGGACAACAGCCTGTGCGATCCTGTCCTGGAATTCCAGCGCGTTCTCGGAGTGGCCGTCGAACTTCTGGGCCCAGACGTTGTGGCCGCCGGCTGCATCGACAAGCTGGATGTTCACCCTCAGCCCATTGCCGGATCTCTGGACGCTGCCGCTGAGCACATATCGCGCCCGGAGCATTCCCGGGATTTTGGTTTCTTCGGCAGGGTCGTTCTTCTCCACGTGTGGAAGCGCAGAGAGCACGACATAATCGGCCACCCCGGAGAGGGCCGTGGTGATGTCCTGGACGAGCCCCTTGGCGAAAAAGTCGTCGCCTTGCTTTCCGGTCAGATTGATGAAGTCGGCAACGCTGATCGATGGACGCCCGAGGCGCTGGCTGGCTGGAACAGCATTTGCCGACTGCACATTTGACGCCGTATCGGCGGCAGACAGCACGGATTGCCAAAGCGCTCGCGTCTGCGGGCCGACGTCGACGCCGAACTCCTTCTTCAGCATGCTTCTGCAAGCCTCGTATGTCCTGATCGCCCTGTCGCGTTGGCCACATGCGAGGAGCAATTCCATCTTGAGCCGATAGGCTTCTTCCCGCGTCGGTTCCATGGCCAGAACACGATCGACCAGGATGACCCCGGCTTCCGCGTCGACGAGGCGGGCCAACTTTTCGAAGGCCTCAAGTGCGCGGCTCAGCAGTCTGTCGCGTTCCGACGCGGCCCAATCATCGAAAGCGTTGCTCCCCAGATAAACCCCGTCAAGAAACGGTCCGGTGTAGTGCGCCAGAGCCGTCTCGAGTTCCGGCGCGGAACGGGCGGAGAGCCCGGATTCAAACTCCTCGACGTCTACTCGAACCGCATCCGGCTTGAGGCTGATCAACTCCCTCTGGGAATGGATGATATCCACACCAGCCCGTGATAGATCCCGGCGTAGAACGCTGAGGGTTTGCCGCAGGCTATTGCGCGAGTGTTCGCTGTCGCTATCGCCCCATAGCAGATCAGCCAGCCTTTCTCTTGTCGCCGCCATGCCCGGACACCGGGCCAGATAGGCAATGATCGCGGGGCCCCGCTTCCCGGTCAGCCAGAGTGGACCGACAGTTTCCTTGTCAATCCGGAAGCCGCCGAAGAGTGAGATTTTACTTGTGGCGACGCTGTCCTCACGTTGCATTTGCTTAACAGCTTCCCAGCCTGACGAAATCCTAACTCAAAACTAACGCTTCGCAACCGGTAGAGCCACGCGCTCAAGCGCTACTGTGACGGCAGATCAATTAAGGCATCGCTTAAGTAGGGGCAACTGAGCAAAACACCGGTTGTAGCGGATCGAACCGGGCGCCCTGAAGTGGTTGGAGCCATCGCAAGCCCGCGACAGGCTTTGGTCCGAGGGATGCGGTGGATGTCCAAGCTCAAGGCCAATTTGCTGCTGCTGTTTGCCGCTGCCTTATGGGGCTTGGGCAATGTCGCGCAAAAGACGGTGCTTGCTCATCTCGACCCGCTGAGTGCCGTCGGCCTGCGCTGCCTGATCGGTGGGCTGCTTATGCTGCCTTTCGTCTTGACCGAAAGGCGACTGCCTGCCGGGCCGGGCTATTTTTCCAGCCTGGCCAAGGTGAGCTTGCTATTTGCCATCTCCATCACGCTTCAGCAGCTTTGCTATCTCGGCGCCACAGTCACAAATGCTAGCTTCCTGGTGAGCACGGCAACGGTGATGACACCACTGGCCGCCTGGCTGCTCATCGGCGAACGTCCGACAGCGAGCCTTGCCGTCGCCGCGGGGTTGACCGTGCTCGGGGCCCTGCTTTTGTCCGGCGGGATCGCCGGTCTCAGCGGCAGCGATCTCACCGCCATCCTGTCGGCTGCCTGCTATGCGCTCTGGATGGTCGAGCTTGGCCGGCACATGCAGACCCATGCGCGGCCGTTCACTGCCGCGGCGACACAGTTCCTGGGCGCCGCTGCCTTTGCCCTGCCGCTCGGGGAATTGCAAGGCAACCTGTCGCTGGCCGCTGCATTTGCGGCCGGTCCGGAACTCGCAGTCCTCGGCGTGTTCTCCACCGCAATCGCCTTCGGCATACAGATTGCCGCCCAGCGCTTCACCTCCGCCAGTCATGCCGCGGTGATCGTCAGTGCCGAAAGCGTTTTCGGGGCGCTGGGCGCGGCGATCTTCCTCGGCGAACGGAACTCACCCGCGGGCGCAATGGGTGCCGCGATCATTCTCGGTGCGATCCTGTCCGTCGCAATGTCGAACCGAACGCCGCGGGCACGCACGCCCTTGCTGGCCGGTCCTATTCCCTTCGACGCGGCGCCTGCCTTTGTGACTACGCGTGCAGCTTGGGCGGGCGATCGTCCCGCCCCCAATTCAGGTTCAATGGAGGAATGTGATGACCCTTGCCGGTGATGCGAACGTATTCCAGACCCGACTGCCACCCGGCACGGCGCTGATGGCCTCAATCGGCCTGGCAGCGGTCGCCGTGTCGATGGCGGCCGTACTTGTCGCGGGGGTGCTGTGATGAACGCGCGGGCAATCCTTCTGTCGCTCGTACATTTGGTATCGGCGCTTCGCGCGACGGAGCGATCCCCCAGAGAGCTGGCAAAGCGGGCCAGTTCATTCCTGAGACTGGCGGGGACACTTGCAGCTTCGGTGTTTTGGGGACTACAGGCACACGCAGCCGACGTTGATGTTGCCGTTGTATTCGCTGTCGACTTCTCGTCCTCGATCGATCCGGAGATTGCCGACCTGCAGCGCGAGGGTCATGCTGCAGCGCTCACTTCGCCAGAGATCATAGCAGCCGTCACGCGGAACTACGTTGGCTGCATCAGCGTGGCCTACTTTGAATGGTCGAGTCCCGGGCACACACGCATTGTGCTGCCGTGGACAAGCATCTGCGGGCTGGAAGATGCCAAGGCGGCTGCGGAGGTGATCAGCAAGAAAGGCGATACCGGCTATATTCGCAGAGGGCGAAGCGGAACGTCCGTTTCCTCGGCCATCGACGTTGGAAGTCTTCTGCTCGACCAGTTTCCGGGAAAGGCGGCCAAGAAAGTAATCGACATCTCTTCCAATGGTGAGAACAACGACGGACTTCCCGTTCAACCGAGCAGGCTGAACGCTATTGCCAAGGGATACACGATCAACGCGATCGCCATTCCAACGGAAGATGAGAATCCCGACCAATCATTGGCATCCTATTTTGCCAAATCGGTCATTGGCGGATCCCAAGCCTTTGTCATAACGCCGAAGGGGCCAAACGACTACGCTATGGCTCTTCGCCGCAAGCTGGTCACGGAAGTAAGCATGAACGTCGACCGGCAATTCCCGCAACAGACGGATGGGCGCTCTTCGCAACCGTAATTCCGGACATTGAGAGGATTAGCCTAACAGATTTGGACCAACTATCAGCACCACGGCACTACTCCCCACCCCGCTTCTGCGCGATAATATCCAGGCGCTCGCGGTCGGAGCGTTCGCGCTCGTCGCGGTTGCGCACGTCCTTGTAGGCGCGCTCGACCATGTTGGTGCGGGCGGTCGCGGCGGCGATGAGGCTGGCTTCTTGCTTCGCGCTTGCCAGGTTCGCCTCCTGGCGGACGACGGCTTGGGCGATGCGGCGGTGGTAGAGATCGGGAAACAGGCCGGAGAGAGAATTGTCCTGGTCGAAATGCCCGACAAGATCGCGGACTTCGGCCTCGGCGGCACTGGCCGCGGCAAGGAAGGTGGCATGACGGGTTTCGTGCAGCGCCTTCAGCTGTTCCTGCACCTTGACCAATTTCCTGAGGCGGTCCTTGCGCGGGCTCATTTCTATCTTGCCAATGTCAGGTCGACAAAGCCGTCGACGAACAGCGACAGCATGGTGCCGACGGCGAAATAGAAGATGATCATGCCGCCGGCTATGATGAAGGGCTGGGAGATGAAATAGATCGGGATTTGCGGGGTCAGCTTGTTGACGAAGCCGATCGTCAGATTGACGAGAATGGCATAGGCGACAAACGGGCTGCCGAGGCGGATGACCAGGAAGAAGGTGTCCGACACCGTGTCGGTGACATCGACCAGTGCGGCCTGCGGGTTGAAGAAGATGTTGACTGGCGCGACCGTGTAGGAAGACACCAGCGCGCGTATTATCTCGTGGTCGAAATCGAAGACGAACAGCATCAACAGGGCCGAGAACGAGATGATGGCGGCAAGGGCCGCCTGGGGTTCCGGCTCCTCGATCGCCGGTCCGCCCGAGCCACCATAGCCGATCAGCATGGCGATGGCCGAGCCCATGAAGCGCAGGGCTTCCATGTAGAGCCTGGTCATGGCGCCGATCAGGCCGCCGACCAGGAGTTCCGAGATGATCATCGGCACCAGGATCTGCGGGCGCGGATCGACGAAGGGAAAGATCTTGTCCCACAGGAAGGCGAGCAGGCCGCCGGTGGCGGCGACCGCGACGAACAGCCTGACCTGGACCGGAACGCGGGCGCTGGACAGGCCGGGCATCAGCATGAAGCAGGCGCCGATGCGGCAGAAGGCGAGGAACCCCGCGATGACGACGCCTTGCGAAAGCACGGTCACGATATGGTTCCGAGCACCCTGATCTCGACGCCCTTGGCGATTTCGACATGGCTGAGCACCGGCAGCGTGGTGAACAGCCGCTCGATGATCATGCGCACATAGGGGCGGGCGTCGGGCGCGGTGACCAGCACGAAACGCTCGCCGGCTTCCAGATATTTCTTGATCGCCTTGGTCGCGTCCTGGCCGAATTCCTCCAGCTGGCGCGGGTCGATGTCGAACTCGCGCACTTCGCCCTTGGCGTCGCGCTTGAGGCTCTGGTGGAAGGCGAGATCCCAGCGGTTGCCGAGGCGCAGTACCTTCAGCACGCCGCCCTCGGAGAGGTCACCGCAGATCTGCTGGGCCATGCGGATGCGGACATGCTCGACGATCTGCTCGGTGCGGCGCACATGCGGTGCGATCTCGGCGATGGCCTCGATGATCAGGTGCAGATTGCGGATCGAGACACGCTCGGCGAGCAGCAGCTTCAGCACCGCCTGCAGGCCGGGATAGGAGATGTGCGTGGTGCAGATCTCGTCGGCGAGCTTGCGATATTCCTGGTCCTGCCGTTCGAGCAGCGCCTTCATGTCCTTGTAGGACAGAAGCTGAGGCAGGTTGTTGCGGATGACCTCGGAGAGATGGGTCAGCAGCACCGACATGTTGTCGGCGAAGGTGTAGTTCTCGCGCTTCAGATCCTCGGCGAAGGCTTCGACCACCGAATAGGCGCGCATGCCGAAGGCCGGCTCGCGGATTTCCTCGCCCGGTATTTCGGGGATGTCGCGATTGCCGAGCAGCACCATGATCTCGCCGACACGCATCTGGTATTCGGCCACCACGGTGCCGTGCACCTTGATCTGGTAGCTCTTCGGCGGGATGGCGAAATCGTCGGCGACACGCACTTCCGGTACGACGAAGCCATATTGGGTGGCGAATTTCTTGCGCATCTTGCCCATGCGGAAAACCAGTTCCTGATGCGACGTCAGCAGCCTTGTCGACAGCTGCTTGCCGATCAAAAGCTCGATCTCGGCGGTGGCGAGCGAGGCCTTGACCGAATTCTTCTCCTCCTCGACCTTGGTCGCCTTTTCCTGATCCTTGATCGCCTCGGCTTCGGCGAGGGCGCGGTTGGCGCGCATCGGGATGATGTAGCCGAGGCCGGCCATGCCGGCGGCAAGCGCAAAGAACGGGAACAGCGGCAGGCCGGGCATCAGGCCGAGGAGCACCAGCAGCGATGCCGCCACGTACAGCGCGCGCGGATGGGCGCCGAGCTGGCCGAACACCGCCTGGTTGGTCGAGCCGCGGGTGCCGCCCTTGGAGACGAGCAGGCCGGCGGCCAGCGACACGATCAGCGCCGGGATCTGGGTGACGAGGCCGTCGCCGACCGACAGCTTGATGAACACGTCGGCGGCTTCGCCCATGCCCATGCCGTGTCTGATGTAGCCGATGGCGATGCCGCCGACGATGTTGATGGCGGTGATGATGAGGCCGGCGATGGCGTCGCCGCGGACGAATTTCGAGGCACCGTCCATCGAGCCGAAGAAGGAGGACTCTTCCTCCAGTTCGCGACGCCGAAGCTGTGCGGTCTTGTCGTCGATCATGCCGGCGGAAAGGTCGGCGTCGATCGACATCTGCTTGCCGGGGATGGCGTCGAGGGTGAAGCGCGCGCCGACTTCGGCGATACGGGTGGCGCCCTTGGTGATGACGATGAAGTTCACCACGATCAGGATCATGAAGACGATGAGGCCGATGACGAAGTCGCTGGCCATCACCAGCTTGGAGAAGCCGGCGATGACATAGCCCGCGGCGTGGGTGCCCTCATTGCCATGCGACAGGATCATGCGCGTGGTGGCGATGTTGAGCGACAGCCGCAGCATGGTGGCGATGAGCAGCACGGTCGGAAACGACGAGAAATCGAGCGGCCGCTGGATCCACAGCGCCACCATCAGGATCAGCACCGAAAGCGCGATCGAGAAGGCGAGGCCGATGTCGATGAGAAAGGCCGGGATCGGCAAGAACAGCACGGCCAGGATGATGACGATGCCGATGGCAAAGAAAACGTCGCGGCCATTCTTGGCCACCGCGCCGGGCTGGATGCTTTCGCTGATCGCCATGTCGTCCCCAAAACCATTGACTGCCGAGCGCGCGACAGCCCTGTGAGGGTAGCCCGCCAAGCTTGCGCGAGGGTGGGAGACTGGCTAGTTCGAACGATCATGCGCAGGTCGCCGTGTCGGCCGGCCTCGCAAAGAAGGGGAAGAACCCATGCTTCTGATCATCGGCACCATCCGCTTGCCGCCAAACAAATTGGAGGAAGCCAAGCCCGCAATGGAGCGCATGGTTTCCGGTAGCCGCGCCGAGCCCGGTTGCCTCGAATATTCCTACGCGCAGGACGTCTTCGATGCCGGGCTCATCCGGGTCACGGAAATCTGGAGCGACAGGGCAGCGCTCGACCTCCATTTCGCCTCGCCGCACCTTGCCGACTGGCGCGCAAGCTGGCCGGCGCTTGGCATAGGCGAGCGCAACCTCGTGCTCTATGAAGCCGGCGAGCCCATGCCGACCTGATCGATCCGCCGACCGGCTGCCTGCCGGTCGCCGGCGAGCGCCGTTGCGTTCCAGTCAAGGCAGTAACGGCCGCAAGCTGCCGGTCCATGCCACAATGGCGCCTTGTCTGTCGCCATTGTGGTTGCCATGCCGTGTCGCCGGGCGTATCAGGCGGGCCTTCCATTGCCCTTTCCGATATCGGCGAGCCGCCCCGGTGCTTTCCAGAAACCAACCGCAAGTTTATGCACGCCGGCTGCGCGCGGTGCTGATCAGGTCGCTGCCGCTGCTCGAGGCGCGCGGCATCGCGGTGGTCATTCTGGCCGGCGTCGTAGGTGTCATGGCGGGCATTTTGGTCACGGCGATGAGCCAGATCGTGCAGGATCTGCACGGGCTGTTGTTCGGCGTCCAGCCCGGCGGCCGGCTTTCCGCCATGTTCTCGCTCGCCAATCCGATGCAGGCGCTGATACCGGCGATCGGCGGCATCCTGCTTGGGCTGACGGTGGTCTGGCTCAGGATACGGAAATTCCGCACGCCGATCGACCCGATCGAAGCCAATGCACTCTACGGTGGGCGCATGTCGCTGACCGACACCTTCATCATTGCCGGCCAGACCATGATCTCCAGCGGTTTTGGCGCCTCGGTCGGGCTGGAAGCCGGCTACACGCAGGTCGGCTCCGGCCTGGCATCGCGGCTGGCTGGCATTTTCAGGCTGCGCCGCAACGATGTCCGCATCCTGGTCGGCTGTGGTGCGGCCGGCGCCATCGCCGCCGCCTTCGATGCACCGCTGACCGGCGCCTTCTACGGCTTCGAACTGGTCATCGGCATCTACTCGGTCGCCAATGTCGCACCTGTCATGACCGCCGCAATCTGCGCCTCTCTGACCGCCGAAATGTTCGGCGGCGTGCCGTTTCCGCTCGAGCTTTCCGGCCTGCCGGCGCTCACCGCCAGCCAGTACGTGCCGTTCCTGCTGCTTGGCCTGCTCGGCGGTGCCGCCTCGATCGCCATCATGCATCTGGTGACACTGATCGAGCGCGGTTTCGCCAGGCTGTCGATCGATGCGTCGCTGCGCCCCGTCATTGGCGGCGTCATCGTTGGCTTGTTGGGGCTGATCACGCCGCAGGTCCTGTCCAGCGGCCATGGCGCGCTGCATCGCGAATTCTCGATGAATTACGGGCTGGCCGTGGTGGCCAGCGTCTTCGTGCTCAAACTGGCGGCATCGGCGGTCTCGCTGGGTTCGGGCTTCCGCGGCGGGCTGTTCTTCGCCTCGCTGTTCCTCGGCGCGCTGCTCGGCAAGGCGTTTGCGGATGTCATGGTTGTCGTCTCGCCGGCAACCGGCATCGACCCTGCCGTTGCCGCCGTCGTTGGCATGACGTCGCTTGCCGTCGGTGTCGTCGGCGGTCCGCTGACGATGACTTTCCTGGCGCTGGAATCGACCCGCGACCTGACGCTGACCGGTGTCGTGCTGGCCGCCTCGATCATGTCGGCGATCCTGGTGCGCGAGACCTTCGGCTACTCGTTCTCGACATGGCGCTTCCATCTGCGCGGCGAGACCATCCGCAGTGCCCACGATGTCGGGTGGATGCGCAGCCTCACCGTAGGCTCGATGATGCGCAAGGACATCAAGACCATCTATGCCTCGACGACGCTGGCGGCCTTCCGCAAGCAAGTACCGCTCGGTTCAGCCCAGCGCGTCATCGCCGTCGACGCGGGCGATCACTATGTCGGCGTGTTGATCGTGGCCGAACTGCACAGCGATCCCTCCGATGGCGAGGTGCCGGTGCGCGATCTTGCCAAATACAAGGACGCGGTGCTGGTGCCGAGCATGAACGTGCAGGCCGCCGCCGAGACGTTCCAGCGCGCGGGCGCCGAAGAACTCGCCGTGGTCGAGGATTTCACCGACCATATCGTTCTGGGGCTGTTGACCGAAGGCCATTTGATGCGGCGCTATGCCGAGGAACTCGACAAGGCGCGCCGGGACCTGTCGGGCGAGGGTTAAGCACCCCCCAAGGGTCAATGCTCGATTGGTCCCTTGGCCATCACAAGCGCTGTGCCCGCGGTCGTCGGGCGCTCGATCATGCGTCGCACGCGGGGCGGCTCGTCGCCGCTGTGCAGCGCCCGCACACGCTCGCCGATGACGGCGTCGGCATGGGTGATGCGTCCATTGTGGCGCACATATTCGATCCAGGTCGGCGTGTGGTAGTGCTCGATCCATATGGTGGGATTCTCGAGATCGCGCGCCAGTGTCCAGTTGCGGGCGCCGTCACGACGGCGGATGCGGCCGCGTTCGGCCATGATGGCGAGGAATTCCGGTTCGTCCTCGTGCCGGATCACATACTCGATCATGATGGCGATGGGACCACTGCGCGGCTTCAGGTCAAGCGCCAAATGCGGTTCCTTGAAGCGATTGAGCGGGTCGAGGTTGAGCACCTGCTGTTGCGGTAGCGGGAGCAAAAGACCGATGGCGCCGCCGGCCAGCATGGCGATGCTGGCGGCGATCAGCGCGGTTTCGGCGCCATGCGCATCGGCGACGACGCCCCAGATCCAGCTGCCGAGCGCGATGCCGCCAAAGGTCGCCGTCTGATAGACCGACAGCACCCGGCCGACCACCCAGCGTGGTGTCGCCATCTGCACGGTGACGTTGAAATGCGAAAGCGCGATCACCCAGCAGGCGCCGCCGACAAGCAGGCCGAGCGACGTCTGCCAGGCATGATGGCTGACGGCGGCATTGAAGGCGCAGACGGCGAAGCCGGCGAAAGCACAGCGCACCATCGTCTCGCTGGACAGCAACTGCCGCAGCCTGACGCTGATCAGCGCGCCGCCGACCGCGCCGACGCCGAAAGCGCCGAGCATGATGCCGTAGGTCAGCGCGTCGCCCTTGACGACGTCACGCGCCACCAGCGGCAGCAGTGCCAGCACAGCACCTGCGCTGAAGCCGAAAGCAGCGCCCCTGACCAGCACCTTGCCGATGTTGGGCGACATGGCGACATAGCGCAGGCCGGCGCCCATGGCGGCACCCAGCGACTCGCGTGGCAAGGTCGATACCGGCACGTCCGGTTTCCAGCGCGCCAGCACGACGATCAGGCCGATATAGCTCACCGCGTTCGCCGCGAAGGCGGCGGCCGCACCGGCTGCGGCGACGATGATGCCGCCGATCGCCGCGCCGACGCTGCGCGTCAGGTTGAAGCCCAGGGAATTGAGCGCGACGGCGGCCGGCACCTTGTTGCGAGGAACGATGTCGCCGACGGAGGCCTGCCATGACGGGTTGTTGAGCGCCGTGCCGCTGTCGATCAGGAAGGTGAAGGCAAGCAGCGTCCACGGCGTGATCAGGCCGGAACAGGTGAACAGGGTCAGAAGCACCGAGACCACCAGCATGAAGGTCTGGGCGACCAGCATCACCTTGCGCCGGTCGAAACTATCGGCGATGGCGCCAGCGACGAGCGCAAACAGCATGATCGGCAAGGTGGTCGAAGCCTGGACCAGGGCGACCTGATAGGGCGAGGTGGCGATCGTGGTCATCATCCAGGCGGCGCCGACGCCCTGGATCAGGCCGCCGAAATTCGAGACGAGACTTGCGCCCCACACGGCGCGGAAAATGCCGTGCCGGAAGGGCGCCAGCGCCGAGACGCTCTCGCTTTCCGGCTTTTCGTCAATCATCTGGGGTTCCTGCCATGTCGTGCCGATTCGTCAGACGATCCGTTTGCTCAGACCGTTTGCCGAAAGTAGGGCATGGCGCCGCAAAGGGCGAATGTCTTTCGAAAAAGCTCATGGTCCAACAATGGGATAGAGGAGGTCCACGCCTTATCTGCCACCAAATCCGAGGGCATGCGTCGATCAGCGCGCGTCACGGACCGCCGCGTGCAGCGCTTCGGTGAGCTGGCTCGTGGTCTCGCCGCCGACATGCAGGCGAAGGAAAAGCTCCATGCCCACCAGCCGCAGCCGCGATGGCTGGTCGCGCCTCGCCAGGTCGATGAGGTCGTCGACGGAGGATGAAGGCCACTTCATGGCGTCGCGCAGAAGACCGCCGTGCAGCAAGCCCTGCGTGCCGGCGGTGAAATTGCCAGACACCTCGAAACCGATCTTTCGGGCATGGACATTCTGCGGCGGAATGTGTTTTTCCGCGACTTTCTTCAGCAGCCATTTTCCTTGCTTCTGGCGGTATTTGTGCCGCCTCGGCAGATGGATGGCGAAGTCGATCAGCCGGTTTTCGAGGAACGGCACCCTCAGTTCGACGGACGCTGCCATGCTCAGCCGGTCATGCCTGTGCAGCAGGTCCTGCAGGTGCGAATACATGTCCTGGAGGCAGCAGCCCAGGAAGGCGCGGTCGCCGAGCGACGCCACTGGTTCCAGCCGGTCGAAGATCCTCATTTGCAGAAAGTTCAGTTCCGGCGACAGCGCCCTGAGCACGATGTTGCGATCCCAGCCATGAGTGGAGCCAATCGATGTCCGGAAGGGGGCCTGGCGCTGACGCTCGAACCTCAGGGCAAGCCGGCGCTTCGACCGAAACAGCCGCCCCGGCCACGACCAGGGGCGCCACAATCTCATGCTGGCCACCTGCCAGCCATAGCCGCCAAACAGTTCGTCGGCGCCTTCTCCGGTAAGCAGCACCTTGACGCCGTCGGCCCGGCATTGCTCGGCAAGTGCCAGCAGGCCGACATGGCTTGCATGCCAGCCGTCGCTTTCCAGGTGCCAGACGGCTCTTGGCCAGAGTTCGAGAAACCGGTCCTTGTCGACCGGCACCCTGTGCAGGGTCACGCCGGCATGACGGGCGGTGCGTTCGGCATCCTCGGCTTCGCTGTGGCCGACGCGCGGGTCGACGACGTAGGCTGATATCTCGGGCCTGAACCGTTTCGCCAGCGTGGTGACGAGGCCGGAATCGACGCCGCCGCTGCAAGCCGCCGCGAGGCTGGTATCGGCGATGCAGTGGAGTTCGACACTGTCCCGTACCAACGCCTCCAGCGTTGCCATGTGCTCGGCGTCGGTGGCCGTATCATTGGCGATGCGGGCCGCGTCGAGGACGTCGAGCACGTGCCAGAAGCAGCGCTTCTCGATGCCGGTGTCGCTGATCTTCCACAGGCCTGCCGGCGGCAGCCGCTCAATTCCCTGGAACAGGCTGAAGCTCGAGTCGCGGCTCTGCCAGGCGAGGCGCAAAGTGATCTCGCGGGCATCGACGTCGCGCGCGACGTCATCGCAGGCCAGGATCGCCTTGTCCTCGGAGGCGAAGAGGATCCGGTCGCCCGTCTCGGCCACCGACATCGGCTTGATGCCGAGGCGGTCGCGCGCAAGCCACAAGGCGCCGGCCCGCGCGTCGAAATAGGCTAGGGAAAACATGCCGTCGAACAGCGGAATGGCGTTGGCCGGGCCCCAGTGGTGCAAGGCCTCGAGAACCACCTCGGTGTCAGAGACCGTTCGAAAGACCCGGCCTTCCGCTTGCAGCGTGTCGCGCAGGAACCGGTAATTGTAGACCTCGCCATTGTAGACCAGCACGCCCTGGCCGCAGGCGGTGAGCATCGGCTCGCGCGCCGCGGCCGAGAGATCGATGATCGAGAGCCGCCGGTGCCCCAGGGCGAGCCGGCTGTCGTTCCATGTGGCATGGTCGTCGGGACCACGGTGCGCCAGCGCCTGCATCATGCGGGCAACGTCGGCGAGGTCGCCGCCGGCGATCGGGTTCCGCTTGCGCCAGACCCCGGCTATGCCGCACATGGTCCGGTCGATCTGGCCTGGTTCATGGGCTTCCGCGAAGACATCGATGCAAATGCGGTGACATCAGACCAGCGACTGCCTTGCCGGATGGCACGATGGCAATCTAACCGGAACCCAGCCGCCTGCAAGCGGGGCCAGCGGTTTCGCAAGCGCGCTTCAGAACCCGTTCTGGATGCGCTCGAAGATGACGTTGGTGAAGGCCGATATCTGGCTGCCGATGAAGGGGCCGGTCAGCGCCACCACGAGCATGATGGCGACGATCTTCGGCACGAAGGTCAAGGTGATCTCCTGGACCTGCGTCAGCGCCTGGATGAGGGCGATGCCGATGCCGACCACCATGGCGACCAGCACCACCGGCGCGGACGCGGTGAGCACCGTCCATACCGCGTACTGGACGATATCGAGGGCGTCGGCCTCGTTCATGGGACTGGCTCTCTGTCGAAAGCGTCAGCTCGCTGCCTTGACCGAGACGCCCGAGCCGACCGCGACTTCGGTGCCGTTCTGCAGCACGGCGATGAGGCCGCTGCTGGCGAGGCGCACCGACGCCACCGTGCCCGTCGTCTTGCCGTCGGCGGAGGTAATCGAGCGCCCGATCAGTGCGTCGGCCTGCGACAATGCCGAGGACTGCATGATCTGGTCGAGCTTGGTGTTGGTCTGCACCGATTGCTCGACCTGCGAGAAGGTGGCGAGCTGGGCGACATACTGCGTCGAGTCCATCGGCTTGGTCGGATCCTGGTTCTTCATCTCGGCGATCAGAAGCTTCAGGAAGGACTGGTAGTCGACCGCTGTCTTCGAAGTCGACGCGGTGGCCTGGTTGGCGCCGGTCGGTATCGTCGTCGTCATGTCCACGTTCATCAGTATCGTGCTCCCACAGCCAGCGGGCGCTCGGCACCCGGAACGTCGTCATTGCCGCCCAGCGCGCGGCGTTCGAGCGGATAGAGCGCGCGAATTGCCTTCAGCGCCTCGTAGATATGATCCTCGCCGACCATGCGGTCGATCTGTTTCAGCGCAGCGCAGATCTGGGTGTCCTCGAAGCTTGCCAGCAGCAGCGGCAGCGAACGCCGGAACATGTCGCGCGCCCCGGCCGCACCGGCCGGGTTCATCAGCATGACCTGCAGGATGAAATACAGCTGCTTGAGCGGTGTCGAGGCGTCGTCGGCCTGGATCACGTGGCTTTCGAGCAGGAACTGGACGTCGTTCATCAATTCGACGGTGACCTTGCGGTCGACCCGGATGACGGCGCCGTTGATGTAGATCTTCTCGTTCGGCTTCAGCGATATCTTCAGCGTGTTGGTCATTGAATGCCGTCCCTGATGATCTGGGACACCTCGATCAGCCCTTCGAAATTGTTGGTGCGGCCCTGGCGGATGTCCTCCGCCTCGCGCAGCAGCCACAGGCCGATGGAAATCAGGTTGGCGCGCAGTTCCTTGGGCAGGGCGTTGTCGCTGGAGCCGAGATCCTCGACGAAGACGGTCCAGACGCGGTTGGTGAAATGCAGCGCCTCGGTCGCCTCCATCGAACCGTGGCCGGCCGCCGCCGCCGCCGCCAGCATGTCGATCGAGCGGGTCAGGAGTTCCCGCTCGCGGTCCTTCGCGTCGGCAACGGAGGTGCTCTGGATGTCGGCGTAGGAGAATTGGTACATCGTTGGGGCTCTACCGTTCCGTTAAGCGTTGTCAGGTCAGGTAATTCAACAGGCTGAGCTGCTGCAGGCGTGCTGTCAGCGCGAAGGACGTTTCGATGTGCTGCGTCAGGTCGGCGACGCGGGTCGCGGCTTCGGCCGGATCGACACCTTCCAGATCGAGAATGTGCCTTTCGAAAAGGTCGACCTGCGTTTTCATCCGGTCGTTCGCATCGGAAACCCGCTTCTGGACGATACCGGCCTCGGACTGAACCTGGGCAATGCCGCTCAGAGCTTCGCCGACGATTGCCGTCGAGCGGCTGACGACCGTATTCTTCGCGGCCTGGCTGATGTTGCTGGACATCAGGCTGGAGACCAGGGCTGCGGCCATTGCGAGCTTCTGGATGCCGTCGCTGTTGGCGCTGGTCGAGGTCGGTGTGGTTTCGTTGAGGGCGATGCGGCTGACGATCTGCTGGTCGGTGGCGTTCGACCAGTTGCCCTGCCAACCCGCGCCCGTGAACTGCGGCGCGACATCATTGGTGATGAAATCGTCCATCTGGGCAGCCGTGATGTTGGCCGCGAGCGGATCGTCCTGGGTGAAACCGAAATTGGCGACGAAGGAAGCATCGAACGCCGCCTTGGCGGGCGAGCCGGCGGCGGTGAAGTCGTTGATCGGCTTGACGTCGGTGTTGGTGCCGGCGAACAGGTATTCGCCATTGACGCTGGTGTTGAGGATCGAGGTCAGCTGCTGGATGGTCGCCTTGCCGGAGGATTGGGTGAGACTGTTGGAAGAATCGCTCGATGAGGCGGTGGTCAGGGCGGACAGCAAGGCCTGCGCTGCGCTGGAGAGCTGGCTAAGCGAGGTCTGCGTCGAGGAGAGCCGGGCGCCGACCAGGCCGTTGGAATCGATGATGACATTGAGCCGGTCAAGATCGCGCTGGAAGGTGACGGCCTGGGTGGTGCGCCCGCCGAGAGCCAGCCCGACATCGGCGACCCTGCCCGTCGAGGATTCTTTCGTGGCTTTGACGAGATCGGCCTGCATGCGCATCTGCTGGGAGCGCATGGCATTCGACAAAGCGGCTGACGAGACTGAAGTCATGGATTATCCCACCGCGTTGAGCAAGGCCGTCAGCATGTCGTCGACGGTTTTCATCATCCGGGCCGATGCCTGATAGGTGTGTTCGAGGTCGAGCAGCAGCGACATTTCCTGGTCGACATTGACGCCGGTCGCGTTGGAAAGCGCCTCGGCGCTGCGCGACGCCAGTGCTTCCTTGGCGTCGGAGGCAGTCGAAGCCTGTTGGCGCACGCCCTCGAACCAGCCGATTGAATTGGCCGCGTAGTCGGAAACGCTGGACGTTGCCGAAACCCCGGCGGCGGGGTCGAAAGTCATTGGCTGGTCGAGCCGATCGCCATAGGCAACCAGAAGGGTGGAATAGGACGCGCCGCCACCGGTGTTGGCGACATAGGCGGCACCATTGGCGCCGCCGTCGCGCAGCAGCGTCGGATTGCCGCCGCTGCTCGGGTCCATCGCCGCATTGACGCTGATGGACGCGGCAAGGCCGTTGACCAACGTGCCCGCGGCCGGGATGGCCGGCGCCCCCGACCAGGTGAACAGGCCGGCGGCATTGGGCATCGAAGGTGCGGTCTCGGCAAAGGCGGTGATCAGGCCACGCGCGGTCTCGTCGAGCTGGCTCTGCATGGTCGAGGCGACGCCGTCGCGCAATTGCAGCAGGCCGGCAAGCGTGCCGCTGGCGCTGGTGTTGCCGCCGGCTCCCGCCGAGATCGGCACATTGTCGATATAGACGGCATTGCCGGCGGCGCCCGCAGTGTAGCCGGCGGATGCCGCGAAGGTGACCGTGCGCGGTATCGTTTCGAACAATGTCGTGCCGTCGCCGGTGGTGATGACCATGTCATTGTCGCCACGCGTGAAGGTCGACACCGGGACATAGTTCGAAATCTTCTTCAAAAGCGCGTCGCGCTGGTCGAGCGCGTCGGAAACGTCGGTGCCGGAACGGGTTCCGGACATGACCGCCGTGTTGGCATCCTGGAACTGGCTGAGCAGCGAGTTCAGGTCGTCGACGGCGGTGGCGATCTGGCCGTCGGTCTGGGTGCGGAAATCCTGGACGGCCTTGGAGCCCTCATTCAGCGAGCGCACGACCTGCTTGGCCGCGTCGATGACACTGGCGCCGAGGTTCTGGTTGGACGGCGAGGTGGCGTAGAGCTGCAGCGCCTTCTGCAGGTCGGCGATCGCGGTCGAGGGCGAGGACGCATTGTCGACGCCGTTGACCGCAACGCCCAGCTGATCCATGCCGCTATAGAGCGCGTTCTGGCCGCTCCAGGCCGACAGCGCGGCGAGGTTCTGGCGGAACAGAAGGTCGTTGGTGGCGCGCTGGATATCAACCGAACGCGCGCCCGGCGCCGTGCTGGTGACGACGGCCTGGCGGCGCGAATAGTCCGGGTTGGAGGCGTCGGCGACGTTGCGCGAGACGACGCTGGTCTGTCGCGCGGTGTTCATAAGCGCCGACTGGGCGATACTCAATGCGGTAGACAGTGACATGCGGGTCTTTCGCGGGCGGCGCCCGTCTTATCGCTTCAGGTTGACAAGGACGTCCATCAGATCGGAACCGGTCTGGAAGACTTTCGAATTGGCGGTGTAGCTGCGCTGCGCCGCGATCATGTTGGTCAGTTCTTCGGCGATATCGACGTTGGAATTCTCGAGCGCGCCGGAGATGATGGAGCCGAGCTTGCCTTCATTGGCGAAGCCGACGCGGACCGCGCCGGATTCGGTGCCCTGCGAGTAGACGTTGCCGGGCAGCGCGGTGAGTTGGTCCGGGCTCTGCACGTCGGCCAGCGGAATCTTGTAGAGCGGCTTGGTCGAGCCGTCCTTGTACTGCGCGTAGATGGTGCCGTCCTTGCTGATCTGGACCTTGTCGATGGTGCTCGGCGCGTTGCCGTTGACCTGGGCGTCGGAAACGGTGAAGCCGGTGCCGAGCTGGGTCAGCGCCGACAGATCGAGTGAAAAGGCAGCGCCATTGGGCACGGTGAGCGAGACGCTGTCGACAGCGCCGGTGAGCTTGCCAGTGGTGGTGTCGAAGGTCAGGTTGGCCGAGCCAAGCGCGCCGCCGGTATAGGGGAATGCTGTTCCGGGCGTGGCCTGCGACTGGTCGAAGACCGAAACCTGCCACGTGCCGGCGCCTGTGTTGGTGAAATAGACGTCGAGCAGCTTCTTGTTGCCGAGATTGTCATAGGCAACCATCGAGGATTTCGAAGTGTACTGCGCGCCGACAGCATTGGTCGTGGGCAGATTGCCGGCCGCGACCGGTGTCGCGCCCGCCGGCAGGTTGCCGGCATAGGTACCCTCGGTGCTCGGCGTTGCGGTCATTCCCTGGTCGGAGATGACAACCGGAACCAGTCCCTCGAAACCGTTGACCGTCGCTGCCGGCACGCCATTCTCGTAGCTGTAGGCCATCAGCTGGAAGCCGGCCGAGTTGACCAGCCTGCCCTGCCCATCGGGAACGAAAGCGCCGGCGCGGGTCAGATAGGGCGTACCGCTCGGATCCTGGACGACAAAGAAGCCATCGCCGCTGACGGCAAGGTCGGAGACCGAGGTCGTGTACTGAAGCACGCCCGGATCGCTGACCGCCTGACGGATCGTCGTGGTGACGCCGCCGGAATTGTAGGCGCCGCCCGTCGACGGCATGACCAGCGTCGAAAATTCGGCGGAGGACCGCTTGTAACCGGTGGTGTCGGAATTGGCGATGTTGTCGGCGACCGTCGACAGGCGGTTTGCCTGCGCGTTCATGCCGGAAACGCCGGTCCGCATCATTCCATAGAGGCTCATCGAAACGTCTCCGCTGTGTCCATGCCACTGGCTACGAGGCTACGCGTGTTTTCTTGCGCGAGGCTGGCGCGGCGCTGCATCAGAAGACGAGCCGGTAGCCGAGGAAACGCTTGGAATCGATCGGGTCGGTGCCCAGCTTTTCGCGCAGCTTCTTGCGCAGTTTGCTGATGTGGCTTTCCACCACGTTCTCCTCGACCTCTTCGTCGAAGATGCCGTAAATGGCGTTGAAAACCTGGGTCTTGGTGACCCGGCGCCCGCGATTGCTTGCCAGATATTCGAGGATGCGGCGTTCGCGGCGCGGCAAGGGTAAAGGCTGACCGTCGATCTCGGGGTCGCGGCCGTCCATGAAGATGCGCATAGCGCCGATCTCGGTGTAGGCGACGTCTTCCTGGGCGCGGCGGCGGATGGCGGTGATGCGGGCCAGGATCTCGCGGATATGAACGGGCTTGCGAATGACGTCGTCGACGCCGCTCTCGAACAACCGCAGCGTGTTCTCCAGGGAATGCTGTTCGCTGAGCGCAATGACCGGAGCGCCGGTGCGGTCGCGGATCTGGCGGGGAGAGATGGAACCTTCGCGGCAGTCGCCGATGAGGAAGGCCCGGACCGAGCGCAGATCGGTGTCGGCGGCCGAGTTCACCCACTCACCGAACTCGCCGGATGCAAAGCCTGCACAGGCGATGCCCTCACGATCGAAAAGTGAATTGTATCCCTCTGTTACGAGCTCGCGCTCGTCAACGATTACAATCATCGGCCCCGCCTTCCGAATCAAATCATTTGCCCCGTGAAGAGAGGCGTATCCGCTGGCGAGAATCCTGAACAACCGTCATTTCTTGTAGCTAGTTTCTTGGGAGTCTGGAATCGCACCGGTTGCATTAGCATGCAGCCAGATATGCTTTCGGCGGCAAGATCTGACCAAGTCAAAAGGGCAAAACAAGGTTGCGCGCTTGGCCTATTAGAAGCGGGAAATACGCTTACGGGTTGCAGAAGCCGCGAGCATTCGCGGTCCATTTTCCAAAGCCGGTGGCGACCATGTTGGCAATGACGCGGCAGACATAGATCTTCTGCGCCGGATCGTTGTCGGGGCCGGCATGATAGCGGGCGACGGCCATCGACCAGGTCTCGTGGCGGGCATGGAGGCTGGCCAGGAAGCGCGCCGCATAGTCGACGTTCTGGTGTGGGTCGAGCATGTCCTCGACGCTGCGAAAATGCGAAGCGTGGTAGTGGTGGTTGATCTGCATGCAGCCCAGATCGATCAGCGTCTTGCCCTCGCGCCGGGCATTGGCGAAGGCGGCAAGGGCCTCGGTCCGGCTTCTCGGAAAGACCGCTTTTCCCTCTATATTCAAGGCGTTGGGTTGAAGGCTTCCCTTGTTTCCGGTCTCCGTCAAGCCAACGGCATAGAGGATGCCGGCGGGCACGCCATAGCGATCGGCGGCGCGCAGGATCTCCGGCTCGCAAGGGTTGGCCGCGGTCGCGGCAGCACTTGCCGCGCTAGATAAAGATATCGCCGCCAGCGCGCTCGCGAGAAGGCGAAGTGCCACGGCCGTAGTCCTGGGCGTCATCGTTGCGGTTCCCTGAGGATTGCCGACCCGGTTGCTGGCCGCCGGCTCCACCATTGCCGCCGCCCGAATTCCCCGGTTGAAAGGATGATGGATCGCGGCCTGTTGCCGCCGGCAAGGGGGCGGTTGCATCGGTGCGGGCTGTAGAGGGAATTGCTACCGAAGGTTGTAAGATTGTGACCTTGTCAACCTCGAAGCCGAGCCCCCGCAGCGACTTGACGATGGCCTCGCTGTCGGCGGACAGCCGACGATAGGCGTCGTGTGTTTCAGGCTTCAGCTCAATCGAAAGTTGTTCTCCGGAGAGGCGAAGATGGGCCGTCACCATGCCGAGTTCGGCGGGGTGAAGTTCGATCTTCAACACATGTGTCGGAACGGCAACAGGGCTGGCCAGCTGAGCGGCCGCGGATGAGGCTGAAAGCGCCTTTTGCGGGCCGCTGTCGGCGGCTATGGCGTTGATCACATTGAGGGCTGCCTGGCTGATGGGACTCTGCGGCGGTGCGGGGAAGCTCTGTTCGGACACCACGTCGATGCGTGCGGCGGACAGGGACTGTTTTCCCGCTTCGGGCCGCATCGAGGACTGGACATCCCCGATACTCTTCATCGCCGACGCGGCGTGCTTCGACTGCACGCCAGGCACGTCGGCAGCCGGCGCGTCCGGCAGCTTCAGGGCGGCCACTGTGTTGTCGCGTTTCGGCGCGCTGGAGGCAGAGCTCGGCGGCTGGGCGTCAAGCTCCGTCAAAGGCCCGTCGACGATCGACACTTGCTCCGGCTTCGACATGGTTTCGAGGGCCTCGCGTCCGGCCGTGGATCTTGATCGATAGTTTTTTGGCAGGGGAGCTTGTCCATCGAGCGCCGGGTTCGGCGGGCTGTCGCCGGGTGCCGCGTCGCGCCCGGCCGCCTTGGCCGACGTCGAGAAATGCCGCAGGTCATGAAACGCGATCAGCAACGACAGGTCGTCCTGGAGCGGCACGGCATCGGCATCCGGCGTCGTCTCTTCAGCGTCGTCCTTGTGCGCCTTTGCCTCCAGATCGTCCTTGCCGATTTTCACGGTCGGCACCTTGGCCGAGGCGGCCTTTCCGGGATCGGCCGATGCCGGTTCGGCCTTGCCGCCATGCCCGGCAAGGCCGGCGGCGAGCTTGGCCCAGCGCTGGTCGCGCGATCCCGCTTCGGTCGTCGGCTGCCGTTCCGGGCGGGCAGGATCCGTGTCGCCGCGCAGCATCTTGCCGAAGCCGGCGTCGTCGTTCCTACCATTCGCAGCCGGCTGCTCCGACGTCGTGCGCGTGGAGGCAAATCCTGGCAAGGCCGAGCCGAGGCTGGTGGTCATTTGGGGGCGGCTCCAAGCATCTGGTCGATCAGGTCGAGCTGTCGACGTGTTCTGGTCATGGCGGCGTCGGTCGGATCGGTGGGCTCGGGACCGGCTGCCGGCGACGGTGCCGAGGCCGGCATGACAGTCGCTGTGTCGGTGGATGTGGCTGCAACCGCCACCGTGTTCGGCGCATTGGCCGCTGGTCCGCCAGGGGCTGCGGTGACGGCAGGTTGCTCCGCGATCGCGCCTTCGACCGGTGGCAGTCCGCTGTCGTCGGCGCCTTGCGCCGTGGCGATCTCGGGCGCCGGCGTTTGCTCGGCCGCAACAGGGGCAGGCTTTTCCTTGGGAAGGGTGGCGGGCGGCGCGACGACCTCGCCGGCAATGGCCTGAGCGGCGTCGAGCAAGGCGCGGTCGCCTTCCGACAGCCTGGTGCGGTCGATCTTGCCGAGCTTGGCGCGAACGTCCTCGATGGTGCCCGAGGTGACGGTGGAAAGGCTGGCATAGAGCAGGGCGCGTGGATCGTCCTGGTTGGTGTTGCCGTCGCGGCCCTGCTCGGCCCGCGCCGAAGCAAAAGCCGACAGCTCGTTCAGGCCGTCAATCGCGGCGCGGCGGGCGATGCGCAGATAGATCACCTTCTCGCGCTCGGGATCCATCATCGAGGTGATGTCGCCCAGCTTGTCCTGGCTGATCGACATATGCAGCGCGATGACGCCGGAGACGAAGGAGTCGGCGAACTGGCTGGCATAGGGCGAATAGAGGTAGCGCTCGACATATTGGGTGGAGGCAAGCGCGAAGCGTGCCGCGTCACCTTGCGCGACAGCAATGCCGACCGAACGGCGGAGTGCCGCTTCCTCGACCAGCGTGCCCGGACTGAGCAATCTTGCCTCGTCGAGCAGACCGAGTGCGGCCGCCGGCTGGTCGCCGGCAAGCAGCGAGCCTTTGACCAGGGCAAGGAAAGCGCCGAGATCGGGAGGCAGCGCCATGGGATCGATCGGATTCAACGCTTCGATCGCCTCGCCGGGCCGGCCGTTGAGGTAGTCGATCACGCCTTTGGCTATGGCAAGGCTTTGCGGGTCGGTCGTGGCGCGCGACGTGGCGGCTTCGACGGTCACCGGGTTGCCGCCGCTCATGCCGTAGACAAGCAGGGCGCGAAAATTCTTCGGATCCTTGTAATCCTCGGCATCCGCCGCGCGCAGGCGCGCATCCGCCATTTCCAGCAGCTTGGCCTGCATCGGCAGGGCGGCATGATCGCCGGCGGCTATGCGGTCCTGGATGAGCTGCAACGAGCGCACCAGCTGATACGGCTCCAGCGCATCCTGGGCAAAGCCGGCCGAAGGGTATCCGCCGGCCAGCAGCAACAGGCCAATCAACCGGCTGGTGACGGCCGCTCGCCTCATCCGCCGGTCGCCATCAAAATTTCGATGCGGCGATTCACGGCCGACAATGGATCCGCGGGATCCTTCGGCTGGCGATCGGCGAAGCCGGCGACCTCGGTGATACGGCGTTCGTCGACGCCGCCGCGCACGAGCATGTAGTAGGCGGAATGCGCGCGCGCCGTCGACAGTCGCCAATTGTCGTAGCTGTCGCTGCGGAACGGCCGGGCGTCGGTGTGGCCGTTGATGCTGATGGTGCCCTTCTGGCTGTTGACGATGCGGCCGATCTTCTCCATCGCCAGCACCAGTTCGCGGCTCGGCAGCGCCGAGCCAACCTCGAACATGCCGAAGTCGAGCTGGTCGGTGATCGAGATGACGACGCCCTTGTCGGTGGCTTCGACCGAGACGCCGTCATGCAGCTTGTCGCCGGGCTTGAAGGCATCGGCCAATTGCCGCTTGACGTCGGCCGCGGCCTTGACAGCGGCGGCGGTCGGCGCCTTCTCGCCGGTGTCCGGCTTGGCAGGCTTTTGCGCATCAGCCTCGACCTTGGCCGCATTCGCGGCCTTGGTGTCGCCCGGCTTGGTCTCGCCAGGTTTGATCTCGCTTGGCTTCGTGTCGCCGGCCTTGGCCATTGCCGTGGCGGGGTTCGCGGCTTGCTTGCCTGTCGCGTCCTGGGCCAGAGGCTCGAGCGGTGCGGCCGTGACAGGCGGTACGGCTTTGACTTTGGGCACTTGCGTTTCGGCGGTCTTGTCCCCGGGCTTGACCGGATCGCCCTCGATCCTGGTGCGCTCGGCACTGGCCTCGGCGGCGGGCGCCGCCACCTGCTGTGACCAGAAATCCGGCTCGAAGGGATCGCGATAGGAGGCGCCGCCGGAGGCGCCCGTCGCCGGGCCGGCTGCCTGCGCGCCGCCGTCACCCTTCTGGCTGACATTCTGCATGACGCCGGTATCGGTGGCGATTTCCGAAAGCACCGCGTAAGGATCGGCGAACAGATGCTCGTCCGAGTGTTCCGCCTGCGGGAGTTCTTGTTTGTCCTGTTTGCGTTCCGCCGAGCCATCGCCGTCCTGGCCGGCCTTGCTGGTCGCCTTCTTCGGATTGTCGGCCGTCGTCCCGATCGCGCGCGGACCGTCGCCGAGATCCTCCAGGCCCTTGCGGCTCGAATTGCGGTCGACCAGCTTGACCGGGTTGAAGTAGCTGGCGACGGCTGCCTTGGTCTGCTCGTTGGCGGCGTTGATCAGCCACATGACCAGGAAGAAACACATCATGGCCGTCATGAAATCGGCGAAGGCGATCTTCCAGACGCCGCCATGGTGGGCCTCGTCATGGTCGTCATGGCCACGCCGCACGATGATGATTTCGTGGGGTGTGTGTCCGGCCTCGGCGACGCTCATGCCAGAACCTCTGAAAGGGTCGTCGACCATTCGGCCATGCGTGTCTCGAACACCGCTTCGTCGATGGCGACGGTGAGGTCGAAGCCTGGTGCCTCGACGAAGTCGAGATTGGCTGCGCGAGAGCCGAGCGATGCCTTCAGTGTCTCGAACAGCGAGAGCGGCCCGCGCACAGCGATGCGCACCGCTTCGGCATCGCCGACCGCTTCGCGTATCGCGCTGGCGAGCACCTCGATCGAGCGTTTCTGCAGATCGTCGCTGACGATGCCGCCGATGATGCGGGCGACCGTGGCGGCGACAAGCCCGGTCACGCGCGCCTCCATGGCATCGATGCGCGACGAGACCGCCTTGCCGACATCGTCGCCGAGGCTTTCGAGAAATACCCTTGCTTCCTCTGCATTGGCCTGGCGTTCGGCTTCTAGTGCGGCATCATGCGCAACCGACAGGCGTGTCTCGAGCGCCGCTTCAGCCTGGGCAACCGCTTCCGCGATCAGCGTGCCGATGTCGGCTTGCGGCGCTGGCGTCTCGGGCTTGTGTTGCGGATCGGCGGCGGCCCGGGGCTGGCCGGCACGTTGCGTGCGGGTGCCGAAATCAGGCAGAAGGTCGAAGAGGGCTACGGAGGGCATGGCTTACACCGCGACTTCCTGGGCAGCCCATTTGCGCAGGATCTGCGCGGTGCGCTCTTCGTTGAGGTCGACCATCCGGGCAAGCCGATCCTGCGGCGCCGGCCTGATCTTCTGGCGAAGATCGTCGAGTGGTGTCGGACCTGGGCGCGAGCCGGGCAAGGCGGCAACCGCTGCATTGTCGGCGGCGGCCGTTGCCTCCGGCGTCGGCAGCGAGCGCTGGACATCATCGAAGCTGGGGCCTGACAGGGCCGGTGTCGCCTTTGCCGTCAGAGCCGACGCCATCGGCCTCAGGCCGAAGAAGGCGACCAGGAACACCACGACGATGAAGGCGCCGGCATTGATCAGGGTGCCGGCATGCTGGCCAATGGAATCGAGCATTCCAGCCTGCGGGATCGCTTCGCCATCCAGCCCATCGATGAACTCGACCGCCGAGACGTCGATGACGTCGCCGCGCTTTTCGTCGAAGCCGGTTGCCGAGGTCACCATCTTCTGGATGTCGGCGACGCGCTTGGCAATCTGCTCCGGCGTGGCGTCCTTGCCGAGGATGGTCATCAGCCGCTGCTGGTTGACGACGACGGCAATCGACATCTTGGTGACGCTGTAGCCGTTGGAGACTGTGGCGATCTTCTTTGAATTGATCTCGTAGTTGGTGATCTCTTCCCTGCGGTCGTTCTGCGAGGAGGATTGCGGACCGTCGGTGGCGGTTGCCTGGGTCTCGGGCAGGTTCTGCTCGACGCTGGCCGGGGTCGAGGCCTGCTTCTGATTGTTGTTCTCGTTGGCGCGCACCGACTGCACCGAGCGCTCGACGCGGGAGTTCGGATCGAAAATGGTTTCTTCCGTCTGACGGGTGTCTGTGTTGACCTCGGCCTTGACGCTGGCACGGAAATTGTCGGGGCCGAGATAGGCCGTCAGCGCGCGGCGGATGTTGTCGCCGATCTGCGTCTCGACGGTCTGCTCGACGCCGAGCGTGCGGGCGGCGCTGGTGTTGGAAGGATCATCGCCCGCAGCCAGCAGATTGCCGCTGGAATCGAGCACCGTCACCTTGTCGGCCGACAGGCCGGGGACGGCGGCGGCGACAAGATGGCGGATCGACATGGCGCTCTTCTCGGCGTCGATGCCGGCGTAGCGGATGACCACAGAGGCGGAAGGCTGCTGCTCGTCGCGGCGGAAATTGGCGCGCTCGGACATGACGATGTGCACGCGCGCCGCCTTGATGCCCGATATCGACTGGATGGTGCGCGCGATCTCGCCTTCCAGCGCGCGCACGCGGGTGATCTGTTGCATGAAGGAGGTGAGGCCGAGCGAGCCGACATTGTCGAACAGTTCGTAGCCGGCATTGGCGCTGGTCGGCAGGCCCTTTTCGGCAAGCAGCATGCGCGCCTGCGCGGTGGTGCCGGCCGGCACCAGCACCGAGGTTCCGTCGGCGCCGACATCGAAGCCGATGCCGGCTTCGCCCAGCACCAGGCCGATCTGGTTCACGTCGGCGCGGTCAAGCCCGACATAGAGCGTGTCGTAGGCGGGGCGGTTGAGATAGACCGAGGCGATGCCGATGACGCCCATCACCAGAACGGCGATGCCCGCCAGCATGGCGAGGCGCTTCACGCCAAACCCGCGGAGATTCGAGATGATGCTCTGGATCTGTTCCGGCACGGTTCAACGACTCCCAGCATGATTGTCCGCCGGAACTCTAGTCCTCGAAGCTTGTGCGAAAATGAAATCGGGCCGCGCTTGCGGCGCGGCCCGTCAATCGGAGTGCGAAAAGGAGGGCGGGATGCGAAAGGAGGGCGCCGGTGCGCCCGCGATTAGTTCTTGAACAGCGACAGGATCGACTGCGAGGCGCTGTTGGCGATCGACAGCGACTGGATGCCGAGCTGCTGCTGCACCTGCAGCGCCTGCAGGCGGGTCGATTCCTTGTTCATGTCGGCATCGACAAGCTGGCCGACGCCGCGGTCGATGGAGTCCATCAAGCTCTGGGTGAAGGTCTTCTGCAGGTCGATGCTGCTCTTGGCCGAACCGAGGATGGTGGCGGAGTCGGTCAGCTGGGCCATGACCTTGTCGATCCTGGTCACCATCTGCGTGATGATGTCGTCGGTTACCCCGGCCGCCGTGATGTCGAGGTTGTAGGCGGAAATATTGTCGACCTTGGCCACCACCGCTCCCGCCGCCGTCTGGCCGGCGGTGTTTGCGGCGATGTCCGTTGCTCCGCCCGCGATCGCGGCCGAATAGGCGGTGTCATACAGGGTCTGGGCGGCCCCAGTGGCATAGATGGAGGTCTGGCGATCGAGGGTGCCGTAGTTCTTGACGCCGGTGGCCAGGCCGTAGTCGAAAAGCTTGGTGCCCTCGACATCGATGTTGATCGTTCCGATCGAGACTGCGCCGGATGAAGAGCGATTGAATGAGGACACGATCTGCGAGTCGGGCTGGACGCCGTCATTGGCGGCCAAGACCTGCTTGGAGGTCACCGCAAGGAAATTCGAGCCGGAGAAGGTGGCCGCGTCGGCAAAGGACTTCATCTGCGCCTGAAGCGCCTTGATCTCGGTCTGGGTTTTTGCCTTGGCTGCGTCCGTCTGGCCGACGGTCGAAAGCAGCTTGGTCTTGATCTGGCCGATCGTTGTCAGCACATTGTTCATGCCGGTGTAGGCGGTATCGACTTTCGAGGCGCCGAGGCCGAGTGCATCCTGCACCGTCGACAGGGCCGAATTGTCCGAGCGCATCGTGGTGGCGATCGACCAATAGGCGGCGTTGTCCGAGGCCTGCGAGACCCGGTAGCCTGTCGAGATTCGAGCCTGCGTCTGTTCAAGTGACTTGTTGGTGGCGCTGAGGCTTTGAAGTGCGGTTAACGCCGAAGCGTTTGTCATGATGCTCGCCAAGAAAGTCGCTCCTTCTCAAAAGCCGACATGCTCAGACATGCCGGATAGGCCTGTTCAACGGGTGGCATCGTGCCGGTCGGGCCGATTCGCCAGCCTGTCGTAAGCTATTGGTTAACCATAACTAGCGCGGCATGGTTAACAGCCTGTTAAAAGTTGGCTTTTGAGAGTTAAGAAACGAGGGTTGCGCGAGGCTGGAGCAAACGCAAATCGGGCCGCGCTTTTGGCGCGGCCCGATTTCTTAGTGCGAACTGTGGTTGAGCGAAGGCGATTAGCCGCGGAAGAGCGACAGGATCGACTGCGAGGAACCGTTGGCGATCGACAGCGCCTGGACGCCGAGCTGCTGCTGGACCTGCAGCGCCTGCAGACGGGTCGATTCCTTGTTCATGTCGGCATCGACGAGCTGGCCGACACCGCGATCGATGGAGTCCATCAGGTCCGAGGTGAAGGTCTTCTGCAGGTCGATACTGCTCTTGGCGGCGCCGAGCGTGGTGGCCGAGTTGGTCATGTCGGCGAGCGCGGAGTCGATGACGGTCAGCATCTGCTTGATCTGGCTATCGCTGGCAGCCGTGCCACCCGAGAAGATGGAAAGCGAGGCGGCCGAATAGGTGTCGGTGGCCAGTGCAGCCGCGCCCAGGGCTGACTGCGTGCCGGAGACCGCGGCGACCGCACTGCCGTCGGTGCCGAGGCGGTACGTGTCAAGGATGCCCTTCGCGAGGCCCGCGGTGGTGCCAGCTTCATACAGCTTGATGCTTTCCACCTTGACGTCGATGGTCGAGATCGAAGATGCGCCGGCCGCGTCACGGTTGAACGCCGAAAGGATCTTCACATCGGCAGCCGTCGTGGCTGTTGCGCCACTGTCTACGGACAGCATGTTGGTGCCGGAGAAGGTGGCGCCGTCGGCGTAGGACTTCATCTGCGCCTGAAGAGCGGTGATTTCGGTCTGGGTCTTTTCCTTCGAGGCGTCCGTCTGGCCGTAGGATGCCAGCAGCTTGGCCTTGATCTGGTTGACGGTCGAGATCGCGCTGTTCATGCCGGTGTAGGCGGTGTCGACCTTCGAGGCGCCGAGGCCGAGTGCGTCCGAAACGGTGGACATTGCCTGGTTGTCGGAGCGCATCGTGGTGGCGATCGACCAGTAGGCGGCGTTGTCCGAGGCCTGCGAGACGCGGTAGCCGGTCGAGATGCGGGCCTGGGTGTCGGTGAGGGATTTGCTGGTGGCGTTAAGGCTCTGCAGAGCCGTCAACGCGGCGGAGTTCGTCATGATGCTGGACATGGTACTCGTACCTTGATTTTACAGGTGTTTTTTTGACATACCGGGCTTCCCGGTATGACGGTGCGGCATCATGCCAATGATCTCGAAATCGATCACCCGCCATCTGCGAGCGAATATGCGGGCAAGTCCCTACCAAAGGGCTAAACCGGACGGTTAATCGAAAATATATTGCGTGAATTTTGCGCCGGAGCAGCGGGCCAGGGCGGCGCTGCAGGAATCAGTTGCCGGGCGGTCAGTTGAAGGAGCGCACCAGGCTGCCGACGAGCAGATTCCAGCCGTCGATCAAGACGAAGAACAGGATCTTGAACGGCAGCGACACTACCGTCGGCGGCAGCATCATCATGCCCATCGCCATGGTGATCGTGGCGACGATCAGGTCGATGACCAGGAATGGCAGCACGATCAGGAAGCCGATCTCGAAGCCGCGCCGGATCTCCGAGATCATGAAGGCGGGCACCAGGATACGCAGGTCGACGGTGTCGCGCGCTACGGTCTGGCCGCGCTCGCGGGCGAGATCGGCGAACAGGTCGAAGTCCTTGTCGCGCACATTGCGCAGCATGAAGGTGCGGAACGGATCCGAAATCTTGTCGAAGGCTTCGGTCTGGGTGATCTGGTTGTCCATCAGCGGCTTGACGCCGGTGTTCCAGGCTTGGTCGAAGGTCGGCGCCATGACGTAGAAGGTCATGAACAGCGACAGCGAAATGAGAATGAGGTTTGCCGGTGTCGACTGCAGACCGATGCCGGCGCGCAGGATCGAGAAGGCGATGACGAAACGGGTGAAGCTCGTCACCATGATCAGCAGGCCCGGCGCCACCGACAGCACGGTCAGCAGGCCGAACATCTGGATGATGTAGCCGACGGTGGTGCCATCGGCCTTGCCGATGCCGCCGAGATCGAGCTGCTGGGCCGCCGCGACCGAGGTGGCGGCGGCGATCATCGCCGTGGCGAGAAGGAACTTTCTCATTCGAGCAGCAATGTCCTGATGAGGATCTGTTTGGCGTGACCCTGGCTGCGGATCGCGGCACGTTCCTCGAGATCGGCCTTCAGGTGCTGGTAGCCGCTGGCGCCCTCGATCTGATGCATCTTCAAGGTACGCACCAGGGCCAGAAGGTCCTGGTGGATGTCATCCGACATTGCCTGTGGCTGCGGCCCGTCATAGACGACGGACACCTCCATCCTGATCCAGGTATCGGCAGGCGAGGCGATGTTGGTGGTGATCGGCGCCAGCACGACAAGCATCGGTCCCACGCCTGGCTGTTCGGTCGAGGCGGGCTGCTCGGCCTTGCCTTCGTTCTCAGGCGCCACCGGTACCGACGCAGGGGCATCGACGCCCTTGAGATAGCCGCCGGACATCCAGCCCATGCCGATGGCGGCCGCCGTCACAACCAGCAGCATGCCGGCCTGGATGGCAAGGGAGGGACCCTTGCGCGGCTGGACCTGTTCGACATTTGCCACGGTGCGGTGTTCCCCAATCCTAGAACGGAAGAACCTGGTCGAGAATCTGCTGGCCATAGGCAGGTTGCTGGACCTCGGTGATGCGGCCGCGTCCGCCATAGGAGATGCGCGCTTCGGCGATGCGTTCGTAGGGGATGGTGTTCTCGGCGCCGATGTCGGCCGGCCGCACGATGCCGGCGATGGTCAGCACCCTGAGTTCGGCGTTGACGCGCACTTCCTGCGACCCCTTGATCATCAGATTGCCGTTCGGCAGGACATCGATGACGATGGCGGCGACATTGAGCTCCAGGGTTTCCGAACGCTTGATCTCGCCATCGGCCGTCGTGTCCGTGGTGGAGTTGAGAGCGCCAGCACCCTTGCCGGCGGTGCTGCCAACCTTGTCCCACTGCGCGCTGATGTCGAAACCGAGCTTTCGGTTGGCGGTGCGGCTCCTGTCGTTCTGGTTCTTGAAATTGGCCCGGTCGTTGATCTTGATCTTGACGGTCAGGATGTCGCCCTGGGATAGCGCCCGCGGGTCGGTGAACAGCCGGCTCTGGCGGTCATCCCACAACGAGAATTTCCTGGGTGGTGCCGGAGGCGTTTCCGGATAGCGATAGAGGGAGGAGGTGCTGCCGTCGTCGATGCCGGAGCCGACTGGCGATAAGGCTGGATCCCTGCCGACCTCCTTGAGGTTGGTTCCGCAGCCGGACAGCACGGCAACCGCGCACAGGACGAGCATTTTGCGGATCATGACGGATCTACCCTTCGGGCTGCGCTGGCCATGATGCCGGTGAGCGTCGCCGCCGCCTTCTGGTCCATTTCGTTGAGGATGACGCTCGCCTTGCGTGAATCGAGCTTCATCAATATGGCCGCCGCCAGATCGGCGTTGACGATGGCCAGCCGCTCGGCGGCGGCGTCGGGTTTCATGCCGGCGTAGATCTGGACGACGCCGTCTTCGGCCCGGGCCAGGAAAACCTCGCGCCGCTTCAGCCAGGTCTCGTACTCGGCTTTTTTTGCATCCAGAGCTTTCATGCGCTCGTCAATGCCGGCCTGGAGCTGCTTCAGTTCCTCCGCCTGCAAGACATAGCGGCGGTCGCGGGCGGCGTCGGCGATGTTGGAGCAGAAGCGCTCGATCTCGCTTTGGTCGGGCGCCTTTTCCCGCTTCAATTGCTGCGGCGCGGGTGCAACCGGTGCTCCCGGCAAGACCTGGCGGACCGTCTCCTCCGCGCGTGCGGTGCCGCCGGCAAGGGACATGGCGGCAACAGCAGCGACGAGCAGGATTGCGGCGGGGCGGCGTCTTTCGTGGCGTGAGAGGGAGCGGATCATCGGCATCGCCTATTGCAGAACCAGGTCGGCCTGCAGGGCGCCGGCCGACTTGATGCCCTGCAGAATGGCAATGATGCCGTCCGGCTTGACGCCGAGACGGTTGAGGCCGGAAACGAGGGTCTGGAGATCGGGTCCGTCAAGCACCGCAACGCGGGCGTCGGGCCGGCTGGCTTCGATGGCGGTGAACGGCTCGACGGCGGTCTCGCCCTTGGAGAAGGGCTCGGGCTGCACAACGCGCGGTGCTTCGGTGATGCGCACGGTGAGCGTGCCGTGGCTGATGGCGACCCGCGAGATCTTGACGTCGTTGCCGATGACGATGGTGCCGGTGCGCTCGTCGATGACGACACGGGCCGGTGTGTCGGATTCGACCACCAGGTTCTCGATCTCGGCATAGAAGCGGGCAGCCGAAACACCTTTCGGCCTTCTGATCTGCACCGTGCGGGAATCGCGCTCGGCCGCGACCCGGGCACCGAAGCGCTGGCTAGTATAGTCGTTGATGGCATCAGCGATGCGAATGGCGGTCGAGAAATCGGGATTGCGCAATTGCAGCGTCAGTACCGCCTGATCGTCGAACTCGGCCTGGACCGCACGCTCGACGATGGCGCCGTTCGGCACGCGGCCGGCCGTCGGCACGCCTTGCGTCAGCTGCTCGGCCTGTCCCTTGGCGGTAAAACCGGAAACGATAACCGAGCCCTGGCCGACGGCATAGATCTCGCCGTCCGCGGCCTTCAGCGGCGTCATGATCAGCGTGCCGCCGGCGAGCGAGGTCGCGTCGCCCATCGAGGAGACATCGATGTCGATGCGGGCGCCCGACTGCACGTAGGGCGGCATGTTGGCGGTGACGATGACGGCGGCGACATTCTTGGCGCGCGCGCGGCCGCCCTCGGTGGCGATGCCGAGATTTTCGAGCATGGCGCGGATCGACTGTTCGGTGAACGGCGCGTTGCGCAGGCTGTCGCCCGATCCGGCAAGCCCGATGACCAGGCCGTAGCCGACGAGCTGGTTGTCGCGCGAACTCTGCAGCTGGGCGATGTCCTTGATGCGCGAGGCGACCTGGCCCGGCGGCAGCGAACTTGGCCCGGTGGAAACCCGGAACATGCGGCTGGTGGTGGCCGGATCATATTCGGGATCGTTGTAGACGCCGCCATTTTTGGCGGCGAGCTCGCGCTTGGCCTTCGGCGTCAGGCCGTCGGCCAGTGCCGGCTGCAGGCCAAGCACAGCAGCCAATATCAGGGAAAGGCCGCGCATCATGAAGCGCTGACCTGGATGGTTCCATCCGCCATCACCGTGCCGGACAGGATCTTGCCGCTGTCGATGTTGCGAACCTTGACGAGGTCGCCCGCGGCACCTGGCTGCAGCGTCACGGCGGTGGCGGAGATCGTCAGTCCGCCGGCGATGAAGAAGACCTGCACGGACGCACCCTGTTCTACCAGCCAGGCCTCGCGGATGGCGGTGGAGGGGATGTAGCGGCCGGGCAGCAGCGTGCGCTTGGCGACCTTGCCGTCGAGTTCCTCGGCCCGTGTGACGACTCCGTCCGGCTTGTGCTTGCCGGCGATGAGGGTCACCTGTTTCAGGGCTGTGAGTTCGATGGTCTGGCCGGGATAGATGACCCGGTTGGGAATCAGCACGACGTCGCCAATCGGTTGATTGCTGGCGATCTGCGTGGCTGACTGATCGGCCGATTGGTCTGTCGATTGGCTTGTCGATTCCTGGGCAAAAGCCGGCATGCCGCCGGCCACCAGCGCAAGAACGAGCGCGGTGCGGCGGAATGCGAACAGGCGGCCGGGCGTCGACATCATGCGTTACCTGATGTTCTTGGAGACGACGGAGGCCATGTCGTCGGCGGCCTGGATGACCTTGGAGTTCATCTCATAGGCGCGCTGTGCCGAGATCAGCTCGGTGATTTCCTTGACCGGGTCGACGTTGGAGGCTTCGAGATAGCCCTGCTGGATGGTGGCAAAGCCGGGATCGCCCGGGACGCCGACATTGGCCGGCCCCGAAGCGGTGGTTTCCTGGAACAAATTGTCGCCGAGTGGCGCAAGACCCGCCTCGTTGGCGAAATTGGCGATCTGAAGCTGGCCGAGGCTTTGCAAGGCAGTCTGGCCGTCGATCCGGGCAAAGACCTGCCCCGTCTTGTTGACGATGACCTCGACGGCATCGACGGGGACGTTGATTGCCGGAATGACGGCAGCGCCATCGACTGTCACCAGCTGGCCGGTGGCGTTGGTGTTGAGCGCGCCGGCGCGGCTGTAGAGCGTGCCGCCGTCGGCACCCTCGATCTGGAACCAGCCTCTGCCGGTGAGCGCCAGGTCGAAACTGTTGCCGGTGCTGGTCAGTTCGCCCTGTGTGTGCACGTTGCGCACGGCCGTCGTCTTGACGCCGAGGCCGATCGAGACGCCCTCCGGCACCAGCGAGGCGTTGGAGCGGTTGGGCACACCTTGGGTGCGGTCGACCTGATAGAGCAGGTCGGAGAATTCGGCCCGGGCGCGCTTGTAGCCGGTGGTGTTGATGTTGGCGATGTTGTTGGCGATGACCTCCAGATTTGTCTGCTGGGCATTCATGCCGGTGGCGGCGATGGCGAGTGCTTTCATGGCGGAATCCTTAGATGCCCATTCGACTGACTTCGAGATAGGCGGAAACCACCTTGTCGCGAATGGCGACGGCGGTCTGCAGCGCCTGCTGCGCGCTCATCACGGCGTCGACCACCTGACGGGTGTCGACGTCGCCCTTGAGCGCCTGCACCGACACCTGCTCGGCATTCTGCAGTGTGTTGACGGTCTTGGAGGCTGCCTGGCTCAGCGCCTCGGCGAAGGAGGTGCCGACATTGCCGCCGGCCGAAGGTGTCGCACCGCCCTGGAGCAGGCTTGTCACTGCGTCGTCGCCGCCGATCGACGACTTGAACTGAAGGGCTCCGATACCGCTGATCATTACTGGTTCCTCATCAGGTCGATGGTCATGGAAATCAGGTCGCGCGCCTGCTTGACGACCTGAAGGTTGGCCTCGTAGGAGCGGTTGGCCTCGGTCATGTCGGCCATTTCGATCAGCACGTTGACGTTGGGCATCTTGACGTAGCCCTTTTCGTCGGCGGCCTCGTTGCCGGGCTGAAACTCGACCGGAAAGTCGCTGGGATCACGATCGATCGAGTTCACCGCAACCGTCGAGCTGCCGGAGGTCCGGTCGAGCTCAGAGACGAAGCTGATGGTCTTGCGGCGATAGGGGTCGGAGCCGGGCGCGGTGCCGGTCGACTGGGCGTTGGCGAGGTTTTCGGAAACCACGCGCAGACGCTCCGACTGGGCGCCGAGGCCGGATGCTGCGACTTTGAGGGCTGCGGTCAGCGCGTCCATGGTCAGCTCTTCACCGCCATCATCATCATCGAATGGAACGCCTTGACGATCGCCGTGTTGAGTTCGAAGGAGCGGCGCACCTCGCCGGCCTTCAGCAACTGGTCTTCCAGCACGACCGAGTTCTTGGACGGCATGACGACGCCGTCATCTTCCTGCGGCTTGATGGTGAAGCCGGCATTGGTCGCTGCGTTGCCGAGATGGCCGGCCTGCGTGGCCTGCAGCGATACGGCTGTGCGGTCGAGCACTTTTTCGAACGGCTCGACGTCGTTTGCCGTGTAGCCCGGCGTGTTGGCGTTGGCGATGTTGCCGGCGACGGCGGACTGGCGCACGGCCAGCCACTGGGCTTGCTTGGCGGCGAGGTCGAAAAGGGAAACGGGCTCCATGGGAATCTCCGGGCGGGTTCCCGAAGACTAGGCCGCCAGTCTTGCGCGGACCTTGCGGATGCCCGGAGGCCTGAGACGGGGGCGTTTATTTGGAGAGTTCGATTACCTGGTCGGCACTGGTGACCATGACCCATTTGCCGTTGCGCTGCTCGATGGAGGATACTTGGCTGGAGTCAGGCAGTATCGAGCCACGCTGGACGATCCAGAGGCCAGCATCGTCCTCGATCATGGCGCGGCCGTTGGCGACATGAACCATGCGGAATTTCGCCGCGTCGGCCGGAAAGGGTTGCTCATCGGGCGCAGGTGCTGAATTGGCATCATCCTGCACGGTTCCTGTGGCAAGCAGATCGAGATTGGCCGCGGGGACGTCCTTTGCCGTCAGCGGCGCGCTGCGTTCGGCGACCACGCCGCCGCCCGCCCGTCCCGAATTGGTGCCGGTGCCGCCGAACTTCATCGCCTGGACGCCAAACTGGTCCTGGTTGAAGAAGATGTACCAGGGAAACGAAGCGCAGATCAGCCCGAGCGTGATGCCGAGCGCGGCAATGACGAAATCGCTGCGCCGGTCGGACTTCTTGTTCAGCCTGGGAAACTGCGCCTTTGGTGGCTGCGGCCATTCGGTGAGCGGGAACAGACCGTCGATCAGCGAGTCGCGGCTGGCCTGCGTCATCTCCGCAGCCTCCGTCCGGGGAGCCCTGGGCAGGGGAGGCTTGCCAGCCCTGGCCAGAACAGCTTCGGCTTTGTCGGCCTTGGCGCGGTCAGCCTTTGCCTTGGCAGCTCTCGCTTCGTCAGCTCGGGCTTCTTCCGCAGCGTTGGCCGCGGCGATCATGTCGCGCAGGATGCGCTCGGTATATTCGCGTTCAGTCTCCGGCATCGGCGTTCAGCTTGCTCTTGAGGTGGCGGGCGAGATCGGAGAACGGGTCGACCGACGGACGATCCTTCGGCGCTTGCGTCAGTGCCTCGTAGATCAGCGGCACCTGGCGCACGGCAATATCGAGTTCGGCATCGACGCCGCCCTGATAGGCGCCCAGCAAGCGGATATCGCGCGTGTCCTCGAAACGCGAGATCATCGACTTCAGCCTTGTCACCAGCGCGCGCTGTTCGGCGCTCCAGGCCTTGCCGGCCAGGCGCGATATGGACGACAGCGGATTGACTGGCGGATAGCGGCCCTGTTCGGCGATCGTGCGGTCGAGCACGACATGGCCGTCGAGAATGCCGCGCACGGAATCGGCGACCGGATCATTGTGATCGTCGCCGTCGACCAGCACGGAGATGATGGCAGTGATCGACCCCTTGCCTTCCGCGCCTGGCCCGGCGCGCTCGAGCAGCTTGGGCAGTTCGGTGAATACCGAGGCCGGATAGCCGCGGGCGACCGGCGGCTCGCCGGTCCCCGTCGCCACCTCGCGCAAGGCGTGAGCGAAGCGGGTGATCGAGTCCAGCACCAGGAGCACGCGGTGCCCCTGGTCGCGAAAATGCTCGGCCACGCGCATGGCGGTGTCCGGCGCCCGCCGGCGCATCATGGCGCTCTCGTCGCTGGTGGCGACGACGGCGACGGTCTTGGCCATGCTGTCGCCGATCGTGTCCTCGAGGAATTCACGCACTTCGCGGCCGCGTTCGCCGATGAGCGCCACGACGACGGTGTCGAATGCGTCGGCGCCGGCGAGCATGGCAAGCAGCGTCGACTTGCCGACGCCGGAGCCGGCAAAGATGCCGAGGCGCTGGCCGAAGCAGAGCGGCGTGAAGATGTCGATGACCTTGACACCGGTCATGAAGGCGGTGCCGACGCGCTGCCGCGCCATGGCGCCGGGCGTCGTCTGGGCGCCGCTCGATGCGTCGTCGCCCCTGACCAAAGGCGGGCCGCCATCGATTGCCCTGGTGAGCGCGTCGATGGTGCGGCCGCGCCACGAGGCATGCGGCGCCACCGCGAGCGGACCGCGGCGGAACACGGCATCGCCGATGCCGGCATCGGCGCTGCGTTCGAAGGGTGCCACGACGACCTCGTCACGGCTGATCTTGACGATCTCGCCGCGGCGCGCGCCGGCATGGCCGCGCTGCTCGACGATGTCGCCCAGCCTGGCGAAATCGGAAAGGCCGTGCACCTTGTAGTGCGTGGGCGTGACTTCGGTGACGCGGCCGCCGCGCTTGAGCAGCGCTTCGGTGTCGGCGAAACGCCGCCAGACCCGTTCCAGCGCGGCAAGCCGGTCTTCCGGCGCCGGCTGAAGCTGTCTTTCGGGTGCGCGCAGGGATGGCTGGTCGAGCGACATGGGTTACTTCGAGCCGAGCGTCTTGATCGCCTCGTCGGTGGAGGAGTCGGTCTGCCGCATCAGGGCGGCGGTGTTCTCGAAGGCACGCTGGACCATGATCAGCCGGGTGATCTCCAGCACCGGATTGACGTTGGATTCTTCGAGAAAACCTTGGGCGACGCCGATATCGGAGCGATCGGTGACAGGCTCTGGTGTGCGCGCCGGAACGATGCCGGAATTGCCGTAGCGGACGAAGTTTTCGCCCGGATCGAAATTGTAGAGACCGATGGAGCCGACAAGCTGATCGTTCTGGCGCAGCGAACCGTCGGCCCCGGCCTTGGGCGGACCGTTGCGGGGGTCAAGCTGGATCGGCGAGCCGCCGGCATCGAGCACCGGGTGGCCCTCGATCGACATCAGCTCACCGTTCTCGTTCATCGAAAAGCGCCCGTCGCGGGTCATGACGGTGCCGACAGGCGTATCGATGGCGAACCAGGCATCGCCCTGAATGGCGAAATCGAACGGATTTCCGGTCTCGTTCAAAGCACCGTGAGCGCCGGAAAGATAGGTCTTGCCAGAGGAGGCGAAGGACACCGATTTCGGTCCGGTGCCGGACACGACGTCCTCGAACTTCACGCCGGTGGCGCGAAAGCCGATCGTCGAGGCGTTGGCGACGTTGTCGGCGATCGTGTCGAGGCGGCGCTCGAGCGCGATCTGCGAGGAAAGGGCGACGTACAGGCTGTCCCGCATGATGGTCTCAGAACCTTAGTTTCTGCATGGCCATCATCAGGTCGGTGGAGATGCCGACCGTGATCGGCTGGGCAAACAGCACGCTGACCGAGGTGACGGCCGATGAGGTTGGGTTGTTGATCTCATACATGCTGGTAAAGCGCGTCAGGAACTTGCCGAGTTTCTCGGGGTCGGAGAAATCCGAGATGTCGAGTTTCTGCTCGAACAGCTGCGCCTGCTTGTCGACATCGGCGGTGGCGAAGGAATCGGGCAGGCCGAGCACGGTGCGCACGACGTTGGCAAGCGCGGTGTCGGCCAGCACGTCGTACCAACTGGTGATGGTCGGGGCCTTGCGGTCGAAATAAAGCGCCAGCCGCACGCCCTGGTTGGTCTGGCCGGCATCCTCTTCAAGGGTCTGGCGCATGTATTTGTCGACGGTCGGCTGCTGCGCCGGATTGATGGTGGTGGCCGCTTCGCCGTATTGTTCGAAGTTGAAGGCGGCGGCCAGCCCGGCATAGGCCTTGTTCGTCATCTTGTTGGCGACGCTGTTGGCGTCGCGAATGCCACCGGCAAGAACGTTGCGGATGAGGTCCTTGCTTTCCGTCGCCGGATCGAGTCCGTAGGCCGAGAGCACATAGTTGTACAATCGGCTGTTGGCCATCAGGTCGTCGATGGATTTTACGTTCGTGACGTTGGCAAGGTAGTATGCAGTCTCCGACTTGATGTAGTCCGCATTCGGCGCGATCAGGCCAAGCGCCGACTCTGTCGTATAGATTTTCGGCGTGTCTTTCTGTACTTCGTCGCGCGACGTTGTCTGATCGCCATATTGGGCAAAGTTGAAGGCCGTGACGAAGTTGGCGTACCGTTTATCCGTCAGCTTGTTTGCTGGGCTGTTGGGGTCGCTGACGCCGCCCTCGAGCATTGCGCGGACCTGCTGCGGTGTTTCGGTCGACGCATTCAGTCCGTAGGAAGCCATGGCGAAGGTGAGCAGGCGCTTGTCCGCCATAAGGTCGTCGATCGACGTTACCTTGGAGATGTTTGCCGCGTAATAATCGGCCTCGCCCTTGATGTACTGCGCGCTCGGCTTGACCAGCTTCAGTCCGGCTCCAGCCACGTATCCTTTCGGCACCGCCTGCTGGACATCGTCGCGCATGGTCGTCTGATCGCCATACTGGGCGAAGTCGAAAGCCGAGACGAAGTTGGCGTAGCTCTTGTCGGGCAGTTTGTTGGCGGGACTGTCGGGATCGCTGACGCCACCTTCGAGCATCGCCTTGACGGTTGCGGCCGGTTCGGTTGCGGCGTCGAGTCCGAATGCGGCCATCGCGTATGTCAGCAGGCGGCTGTCGCCCATCAGGTCGTCGACCGACTTAACCTTGGAGATGTTGGTGACGTAGTAGGCGGTTTCGCTCTGGTAGTAGGAGAACCCCGTCTGCGAGGCGCCGATCTGGACTTGCAGCGCATAGTTGCTGGTCACCAGTTGCTGCGCTTTGTTGTAGACGGTCGTATTGGCGCCGTTGGCGGCGAAATTGAAGGCGCTGACGAATTCGGCGTAACGCTTGTCGGTCAGCTTGTTGGCGAAGCTGTTGGGATCAGAGACGCCTTCCTTGAGTGCCTTGACCATGAAGGCCTTGGCGTAGTCCATGTCCTCAAGCCCGTATGCCTTCATGGCATATTTGAACAAGCGGTCATTTTTGACGAAATCGTCGATCGATTTCACCTTGGTGATGTTGTCCAGATAATATTTGGTGTCGCGATCAACCACGGGCTGCTGCTCGATCCTGTCGATCGACTTTGAAATGTCCTTGGTGATGAGCTGGTAGCTGGTAAAGGTATTAAGCAAAGACGTGCCTCCGGCCGAAGCTATGTCCGGACAATACCCCTACTTCCTTGCGCGAAACTGAATCGTCTCCGACGCTTTCGATTCAAGCCTCACACAAGGCACGGGGGCTATCCCTTGCTCGCGAAGTGAAATGCGGAAGGACCTGTCGTGGGCATTCTGATTGGACTGGTGGTGACGCTCGGCTGCGTCCTTGGCGGCTTCATGGCCATGGGCGGCCATCTCCACGTGCTGATCCAGCCATGGGAGGCCGTGATCATCTGTGGCGCGGCTTTTGGCACCTTCCTCGTCGCCAATCCGATGAAGACGGTCAAGGACACCGGCAAGGGCATTCTCGAAGCCTTCAAGCAGGCAGTGCCGAAGGAGCAGGACTATCTCGAAACGCTCGGCGTGCTGCACTCACTGATGCGCGAATTGCGCTCGAAATCCCGCAGCGAGGTCGAGGCGCATATCGACAATCCGGAAGAGTCGGCGATTTTCCAGGCGTTCCCAACCGTGCTGCATAACCATGACCTGACGCATTTCATCTGCGACTACTGCCGCATCATCATCATCGGCAATGCCCGCTCGCACGAGATCGAGGCGCTGATGGACGAAGAGATCCAGACCATCAAATCCGACAAGATGAAGGCCTATCACGCTCTGGTGGCGGTGGGCGATGGCCTGCCGGCACTCGGCATCGTCGCCGCCGTGCTCGGCGTGGTCAAGGCGATGGGCGCGCTCGACCAGTCGCCGGAAATCCTCGGCGGTTTGATTGGTGCCGCACTTGTCGGAACGTTCCTCGGCATCTTCCTGTCCTATTCGGTGGTCGGGCCGGTCGCCACCAAGATCAAGACGGTGCGCGAGAAGAAGAACCGCCTCTACATCATCGTCAAGCAGACGCTGCTGGCCTACATGAACGGCGCGCTGCCACAGGTGGCGATCGAGTTCGGCCGCAAGACGATCTCATCCTATGAACGGCCGACGATCGACGCCGTCGAGCAGAGCACGATGAACACCGGTACCGTCGAAAAGAAGGCCGCCTGAACGATGCGCGACAGATCGGTCCCAGCACTGTCATGACCAGTCCGGGCAGCCCAGCGGAAGCGCGCTCGCTGATCATCGAGCGTCTGGTCGGCGACAGCGGCGAGGCCGCCCAGGTCATCGATGCCGGCCGCGCCATGGCCGAACGCGCCGTGCCGCTGCTGCAGAAAGGCCTGACCGGCGAGCTTGGCGTTCCGGTCATTGTCGATCTCAAAGCGATAGAGATCAGCCGCGTTCCCGAGGCGCGTTCGCGCGCCGGCGACACGTTTGCCCTGACCGTCGTCGGCTCGTCCGTGTCCTCCGATGCGATGACCCTGGTGATCGATGCTCCGGCGATCGCGATCATGGTCTGCACGTTGTTCGGTGGCGACCCGGACCTGCCGGTATCGCCGATCGAGCGCGATCTGTCGCAGATCGAAATCGATGTCTCGACCATGGTGTTCCAGCAGGTCGCGCAGGCCCTCAACGGGTCGGGAAGGCGCTCGCTCGACCTGCGGCTGCCGGCGCCGCGGGCAATGTCGGGCACCGAGGCGAAACGACACGTGCTGCGCGACGGCGCGGCGATCCGCATCGTCCTTGGCATCTCGACGCCGGCCGACAGCGGTACCGTCACCGTGACGATGCCGCAGCGTGTCGTGCTGGCCAGCCGCGACGGGGCTGTCCCGGTCAGCGACGACGATCACGGCCCCAGCTGGCGCGCGCGCTTTTCGGAAGAGGTGATGCGCTCCACGGTAGCACTCGAGGCCACGATGCCGCTGGCCCGGCTGACACTCGGCGACCTTGCCGGTTTCGAAATTGGCCAGGTCATCGAATTCGAGGAAACGGCGCAGTCGCAGGCACGCCTCAGCGCGCGCGGCAAGACGCTGTTCGTGTGCGAGTTCGGCAAACTGGGACAGAATTACACCGTCCGAGTCAGGCATCCCTACGATGCCGGGCAGGACTTTATCGAAGCGCTGATGCCGGCTTCTGCCGGCCGCGCCTGACATTTGGAGACGACGCATGGCCAAGACCAAGGTGGAAGCCGACCTCGACCAGCCGGACGAGCAGCTCGACCGTGCCATTGAAGAGTTGCGCGGGGTCCTGCACGAAGAGGAGCAACGCCCCGATGCGGCGTTCAGGGCCGCTTCCGGCGCCAATTCGAGCGTCATCATGAACATCCCCGTCGATGTCCAGATCATCCTCGGCAGCACCGAGATGCCGGTCTCTGATCTGATGGCGCTGCAGAAGGGGTCGACGGTGGCGCTCAATCGCCGCATCGGCGAACCTGTCGACGTCGTGGTCAACGGCCGCAAGATCGCGCGTGGCGAAATCACCGTGCTGGAAAGCGATCCGTCGCGCTTCGGCATCCGGCTGACCGAAATCATCGCCGGCACGAAGGGCGCCTAGACATGGATTGCGGGGCTTGCCGGTGGCAGCGGAGGCGAGTGGCATGACGACGCCGGTGACCTTGACCCGCGCGCAGAAGGCGGCCGCCATATTGGTGGCGATGGGCAAGCCGTCGGCCAGCCGCCTGCTGAAATTCTTCAAGCAGGAAGAACTGAAGGCGCTGATCGAGGGCGCCCGTCTGCTGCGGACGATTCCGCAAAGCGATCTCGAGCGCATCGTCGCCGAGTTCGAGGCCGAGTTCACCGAAGGGGCGGGATTGCTCGATTCCGCCGACAGGATGGACACCATCCTCAATGAGTCGCTGTCGCCCGAAGAGATGAGCGCGATCATGGGCGACAAGAGATTCGAGGTCGCCCCGGAAGGCCCGCCGCCGATCTGGCCCGAACTCGAAAAGCTCGAGCCGGCACGGCTTGGCGCCTTCCTGGCCGGCGAGCATCCGCAGACCGCGGCCATGGTGCTGTCCAAGCTGGCGCCGCAGGCGGCGGCGAGCGTACTGTTGACGTTGACCAAGTCGACGCGCGGCGAAATCATCAAGCGCATGGTGACGATGGCCAATGTTCCGGAAGCGGCAAGCAGGATCGTCGAAAACCGGCTGCGCAGCAGTGTGCTGACGGAAACGTCGACCAAGGACACGTCGGCCGGGCAGGCGCGCGTCGCTAGCGTTCTCAACGAACTGGACAAGCCACTGCTCGAGGAGGTCATGCAGGATCTGGAGGCCGCCGGCACGCCCGATCTCGATGGCGTCCGGGCGCGCCTGTTTGCCTTCGACGACCTGCCGCTGCTCACCCAGAAGGCGCGGGTGCTGCTGTTCGACGGGCTGTCGACCGAACTGGTCACGCTGGCCCTGCGCGGCGCGCAAGCGGGACTTGCCGAGTCCGTACTGTCGGCGATCGGCGCGCGGTCGCGGCGCATGATCGAGGCCGAACTCGGACAGGGCTCGGAAGGGGTCCCTCTCGCCGACATCACGGCGGCGCGCAAGACGGTCGTGTCGACGACGATCCGGCTGTCGCGCGAAGGCGCCTTCGAACTTCCCTCGACCCAGAACGCTGCCTAAGGCCGCGCCATGGCTGACGCGGTCGACAAGGATTCGAAAACCGAAGAGGCGACGGAAAAGAAGATCCGCGACACCGTCGAACAGGGCAAACTGCCCCATTCGCGGGAAACGGCGCTCCTTGCATCCTTCGTCGCCATACTGGTGTTCACCGTCTTCTACGCCAAGGACGCCGTCATCGATCTCGGCATGTTCCTGTCGATGTTCCTGGAGAAGCCGGAAGCCTGGCCGATGGACACCGAGACCGACGTCATCGCACTCTACAAGATTGTCATCCTCGAGGTAGGCCGCGCCGTCATCAGCCTGTTCGTGCTGCTAACCGTCGCCGGTGTCGGCGCCTCGGTGTTCCAGAACATGCCGCAATTCGTCGGCGAGCGGGTGCGGCCGCAATTTTCGCGCATCTCGATCGTCAAGGGCTGGAACAGGCTGTTCGGCATCCAGGGCTTCGTCGAGTTCGCGAAGTCGATCGGCAAGGTCGGCTTTGCCATCCTCGTGCTGATCTTCACGCTGTCGGAAGATCACCGCAAGCTGCTCGCCGGGATGATCACCAATCCGGTTGCCTTCGGTCTCGTCATCCGTGGCATCGCCGTCGACATCCTGGTGGCGATCGTCTTCGTCATGGGGCTGATCGCGGCAATCGACATCGTCTGGTCGCGCTTCCACTGGAAGCAGGACCTGCGCATGAGCAAGCAGGAGGTCAAGGACGAGTTCAAACAGTCCGAGGGTGACCCGAGCGTCAAATCGCGGCTGCGCTCGCTGGCGCGCGACCGGGCGCGCAAGCGGATGATGACGGCGGTGCCGCGCGCGACTTTGATCATCGCCAACCCGACGCACTTCTCGATCGCGCTGAAATATGTGCGCGACGAGGACTCGGCACCGATGGTGTTGGCCAAGGGGCAGGATCTGGTGGCGCTCAAGATCCGCGAGATCGCGCGGGAACACAACATCCCGATCTTCGAGGACGTGGCGCTCGCCCGCTCCATGTACAAGCAAGTTTCGGTCGATAATGTGATCCCGTCGCAATTCTACCAGGCCGTCGCCGAACTGGTGCGGATCGTCTACTCGAAAAAGGCTGAGCGGAGACAGATTTCATGAACCGCCAACCGCACGCAAAATCCCGCGAGATCATCGTCGCCAGCGCCATCGAGCAGGTGGTGGGGGAACTGAGGCTGATCGATGTCGCCGACTACATCGCCTTCATCCGGCTGGAGCATTTCGCCTGCCTGTCGGATCTGGTCGATTCAGCGGTGGAGCTGTTCTTCATGCCGGGTACGCTGCGGCTTGGCCATGGCGGCGAGGCGCATGTCGACTGGAGCGGCAGCCCGCGCATCGTGCTCGATCTGGAGCTGAGGCCGCCCGGCGTCACCGTCTATTTCCAGCTGACGCTGAGCGAGCTCGGCGCTTCGGTGGTGGTCAACTACGTGTCGTTCGAGAAGCCTGGCGAAGACCCCGAACACAACACGGCGCTGCTCGAGGCTGTGATCGAAGAGGCGCGTATCCGCAAGGTCGAACCACTCGCCTATCGCTGACATCGATCGCGAGCCGCCGCCGAAAGATCCTCGAATTGTCCTATTCGATCAGGCCTAGCCGCAGCGCCTTGGCCACGGCCTGGTTGCGGTTGACGGCGTTGAGTTTCTGGGTCGACTGGGTCAGATACTGGTTGGCGGTGTGCACCGACAGCTTCAGGAGCCGCGCGATCTCTTCGCTGGTGTTGCCGTTGGCGGTCAGCTTCAGACATTCGAGTTCGCGCTTGGAAATCGCGCGCATGCGGCCGGCATCGCCCGGACGGATGCGGGCGACGGCGGCGAACAGCGAAAAGCAGCGGGCGTGGATCTCGTAGAGCGTGTCCTGCGGCAAGGCGATCTCTGATCCGAGGAAAACGACGAGGCCGCATTGACCCCTGTCGGCATGGACCGGGAAGGCGATGCCGCTGGTGCCGGGCGCCAGCGCCGCCATCTGCTCGGTCCAGGCGAGATTGCCGAACATTTCCGCCATGGCGGCAACACCGTCATCCGTCCACCAACGCGGTTCGGTCGAGATGCGGGTGTGGCGCACGATCTCCTCGCCATTGGCGCCCGAAATGAACTTTGTCGCCACAGCAATCCCGGGATAGTCGGAATCGAAGCAAGGAACGAGCCGTGCCCGTTCGGGCGAAGGGCTGACAAAGAACAGGCCGAAGGCCGAGGCGTTGATGTCGACGGAGATCCAGCGGCAGCGGCGTACGGCATCGGGAATGGTGACGGCGTGATGGGTTTCGGAGCCGAGCGAAAAGGCGCCGAACGGATTGCGCTGCTCGTTGAAAAGGGCTTCGGCAGCTTCCTTGATATCGGCGTGTTTCAAATGATGCCGCTCCTGATCGCCGTGGCGATGGCCATCGCGCGGTTGCTGGCCGCGAATTTCTGGATGGCGTGGGTGATGTAGCTGTTGACGGTGTTCGAGGAGACGCCAAGGATGACGGCGACCTCGTCGGTGGTCTTGCCTTCGGAGACCCAGAACAGGCATTCGCGCTCGCGATCCGACAGCGGATCCTGCATGGCGGCGGCGGCGATCAGTTGCGGGATGTGCGAAAGCGCGTAGCAGCATTTCAGCTGCGCCCGCATCAGCGCCGGCTGGTCGATGCCGCCGGCAGTCGCCGCCGAGAACAGGGCGAACAGGCGCTGGCGGCCGACATTGAGGCGCAGCGAATAGATCTCGGCATGGCCGAGCACGTCGAGAAGGCGCGCCTCTTCGCCGGTGATCAATCCGTCTGCTTCGGGTGCCTGAGATGCTATCAGCGGCTGCGGACGGATGCCGGGCGCGACGGTGAGCGCGCCTTGCGCAAGCCCGGCGATCAGCCGTTTGCCGATCAGCTCGATGGCGTCGAAAATCCAGTTGGACGAGACGATGCGTGCATCGTTGCGGTCCTGGTCGTGGACGATGGCGACCAGCATGTAGCTGTCGGCGCCGATCTCGGCTGTCAGTTGCATGAAAAAGCTGGTCAGATCGCCGCGCGACGTCAGGCGCGAGCCCAATGTGTCGGATTGAAGTAGCGCGGCGGGACTGCTCATTCTTGTTGCTTTTGGCCGGAATCGTTTCTGCTGTCCGGATGCTGGAAGCCAGCCGCCGAACCCGAATACGCATTACTTTGACGAAGACACACGCGTGGCGCAGGGCTGCACCAACCAGATCCGAATCCATTCAGGGAACGCGAAGCCGTCCGCGTCTGGTGCCGGAAAAACTCCGGAACAAGAGACTTTGGGTGGTCGCCGCGCCCCCCAAGGACCGGCTGATTCGGGTCTAATCTACCCGCAGTTGAATCCGACATCAAACGCGATTTGACAAAATCGAATCCGGTGGACTCAGGTGCGACTCAGAGGCGGGGCCAAGCCCCTTCGCCGCTCCGGGGTCGCTGAAACACCGACACGAAAAAGCCAGACGCTGTTGCAAAGCTGCCGTATCGAGGACCGATCGATTCCGATAGGGTTTTCGCTGACCGGCAGGGATGGGCGTCCCTTCGTTCGGACTGGCGAGATGGGCGGCGCTTGTTCGCGGCCATCGGCATGGGGGGTGATCATGAAGCGGGTTTTCCTGGCGTTCACGGTGGTGCTCGCGGTTCTGAACGGTGCGTGGGCTGCATCCGCGCCGGCCGAGCCAATCGTCACCTATGCGCTCGACAACGGGCTGGCGCAGATCCACGCCGATTGATCGGTTCTAAGGCGCGGCCGCCGGCCGCGCTCAAATTTTAGCACCAGTGGTTTCGGGGGAAACAATGAGCGATTCATTTCGGGAAGTTACATCCGTCTCGTGGTTCGGGCGCATCAAGCGGGCGGTCGGCGGGGTCATCTTCGGCCTGCTTTTGGTGGTGCTGATGGTGATCGGACTATTCTGGAACGAGGGCCGCGCGGTGCAGACAGCACGCTCGCTGGCCGAAGGAGCTGGCGCCGTCGTCTCGGCCAGCGCTGACAGCGTCGATGCCGCCAATGAGGGGAAGCTGGTCCATGTCAGCGGCCCGGTGACGGCCGACAGCGGTCTCGCCGATCCGGATTTCGGCATTGTGGCGCAAGGGCTGCGGCTGTCGCGCAGCGCCGAGATGTATCAGTGGAAGGAAGAATCCAAATCCGAGACCACCAAGAAGCTTGGCGGTGGTGAGGAGACGGTGACCACCTACAGCTACTCGAAGGTGTGGGACGACAGCCAGATCGACTCGTCGGATTTCAAGAAGCCGGACGGCCACCAGAACCCGCCGATGGCGGTTCACAGCCGGACTTTCCAGATACCGCAAGGCAAGCTCGTCGCCTTCGATCTCGACACGCCGGTGCTCGATCGCATCGAGGGCGACAAGGCGTATGCGCTGTCGCCCGACCAGTCGGCCGCGATCAAGACCGCCTATACCGGCACCAGGCCGCTCAGCATCGTAGACGGCAAGATCTATCTCGGCGCCGACACGACAACGCCGGCGCTGGGCGACTACCGCATCGGCTACGAGCTGGCGCCGCTCGGCGTGGTCAGCATCGTCGCGCGCCAAGCCGGCAGCCGGTTCGAGCCTTACCAGACCGAGGCGGGTGACGCGTTGCTGATGGTCGACACCGGCACTGTCCCGGCCGACAAGATGTTCGCCGAGGCGGTCAGTGCAAACACGCTGATCACCTGGCTGCTGCGCGCCGCCGGCCTGCTGTTGCTGACCATCGGCTTTGCCCTGTTCCTCAGCCCGATCGGTGTGATCCTCGACGTCATCCCGTTCCTCGGCAGCATGGCGCGGATGGGAACCGGCATCATCGCCTTCTTCCTGGCGATCCTGGTCGGCACGACGACGATCGCGATTGCCTGGTTCTGGTATCGGCCGGTTCTGGCGGTGGGCATCCTCGCGGCCGGCGTCATCGCTGCGGCGGCCGTCTACTATCTCGGCCGCTCGCGCAAACCGACCGAGCCAACCGTCGCGCCCAGCGTTGACGCCGCCACCTGATCGCGGGAGCCGGGCGGCGTTGCCGCCCGGCTCCCAGTGGTCTTTTGCTTATGCCTGTCGTTGTCCCAAAACCGCTACACACCTTTGGGCGACAGGCATTTACCGATCCTCGAAGCCGGTCAGCACGCCGACGGCGTTGACGCCGATCTCCTCGACGGCATAGCCGCCTTCCATGACGAACAGCGTCGGCAGGCCGAGCTTGGCGATGCGGCGGCCGATCTTGGGATAGTCCGACGTCTTCAGCTTGAACTGGCTGATCGGGTCCTTCTCGAACGTGTCGACACCCAGCGAGACGATGACGACATCCGGCGCATAAGCCGCGAGCTTGGCGCAGGCATCCTCCAGTGAGGCGTTCCAGGCGTCCCAATCGGTGCCGAAGGGCATCGGATAATTGATGTTGAAGCCTTCGCCGGCACCAGCGCCGCGTTCGTCGGCATGGCCGAGGAAGAACGGGTACTCGACCATCGGATCGCCATGCAGGTTGAGCACCTGCACGTCGGCACGGTCATAGAAGATCTCCTGCGTGCCGTTGCCGTGGTGGTAGTCGACATCGAGGATCGAGATGCGTTTGGCGCCCTGGTCGCGGAACCATTGCGCGGCAACGGCGGCGTTGTTGATGTAGCAGTAACCGCCCATGAATCCGGCACCGGCATGGTGGCCGGGCGGACGGCAGAGAGCGAAGGCGGATGTCTCGCCGCCCTTGACCATGCTGGCGGCGGTCAGCGCCACGTCATAGGACGACTTGATCGCGGCCCATGTGCCTTCGACGAAGGTGGCGCCGGCATCGAAGGAATAATAGCCGAGCAGCGCGTCGACGCGCTTTGGCGGCACGTCGCCGCGCAGGCCGCGCGTCGGCCAGGTAAAGGGCATCGCCGTACCCGTGAGGCCAGCTTCCACCCACTGCGGCCAGACCGTCGGCAGGAAGTCGATGTAGTCTGATTTGTGGATGCGCTTGGCGGCGGCGAGATCGTGCTCGAGCGGCAGGACGATCGGCCCTAACTTCTCGCTTTCGACCCGCGCCTTGATGAATTCGGCCCGCGAGGGCTTCTCGAAACCCGGCACGATCGCGCTCGTGACCAATTCCATCTGGCCGGCATGGCCAGCATGAAGCGGCGAATAGACAGTCTTCATAGAATTCCTCTCGAAATGCGAAATCAGTCAAGGTTGAGATAGGGTGTCACCAGAGCGAGCCACATGGTTTCCACATCGTCCTCGATCAGGTCGTATGTCCTGCGATCCTTTTTCAGCCCCACAAGCCGGCAGACATGCCCGACCTCCATCATCAGCACACCGAGCCGGCTGGCGATCTTGTTTTCAAGAGCCGGGTTCACATGCTGCAGCCATGCGGCGTAGAGGGCGATGATCTGGTCGTCATATTCGTTCTGGATCGGCCTGAGGTCGGCGTTGCCTGAGATAGCCTCGATCACCGGCATCAGGCTGGCGTTTTCAAGATAGAGCCTGGAGGTGTCGATGAAGAGCCTGCGCACGTCCTGCCGAAACTCTTCGCGGTTGCTGGGCGGGGCGACCTTGATGCGCTTCGCGATCACCTCGGGAAAAGATGACAGCCAGCGCCGGGCGAGGTCCAGAAGGATGGCTTCCTTGTTGGGAAAGTATTGGTAGACCGAACCGACCGACAAGCCCGCGCGCTGCGCAATGGCGAGCGTCGTCGGTGTCCTGGTTCCTTGCTCCCGCGTCAAGACCAGCGCCGCGTCGAGAATCCGATCGACCACCTTGCTCGACCGTTGTTGCCGCGGCTGCTTGCGCGGTTCGAGCGCTATCCTGGTTTTGCGGTCGAGACTGCGTTTCACTGCTTGACGTCCTCGTTCCCCGCCCGGTCTCAACACAGGCGCAGGGTGCTGTCCACAATACATTCAAAATTCCGCATGTTGACAAACGCGAATAATCAGTCGCATTCTTTATCCACGCTGTCTCTTGGGATAACAAGGGGAATTTCGAGGACGGCGCGCTGGCATCTTCTCTGTCCAATAGCGCCGCTCCAGTGGCAGGTTGTTGGACGCGGGGTCTGTCGGTCTCAGTCAGTCGTCAAAAGCGCGGAGTCGCGATGTCTGTCACAGGTGCGGGTCACAATGCGGATCTGATCGTCATCAACGGTCGTGTGTTGACCATGGACGATGACAATCCCGCCAGCGAGGCCATTGCCGTCAAGGACGGCGCCATCATCGCCATTGGCAGCCGCGCCTCCATCGAAGAGCTCAAGGGACCGGCCACCAACATCATCGACGCCAAGGGCGGCTCGGTCCTGCCGGGCTTCATCGAAGCGCATATGCATCTTTTCGGCGGTGCCGCGGAACTCGACAATCTGCATCTGGCAGGGGTGCATGGCTTCGATGCCTTGCGTGATGCGATCCGTGCCTTCGCGGCGGAACGGCCGAACGCCAAGCTGCTGGTGGGCGCCGGCGTTGACTATGCGATCCTGCCCGAGCCGGTCACGCGCCACCATCTCGACCGAATCATCCCTGATCGCCCGTTCGCCATGTCGGCCTCCGACCACCATACGATGTGGGCGAACACCAAGGCGCTGGAGCAGGCGGGCCTCCTGCACGGCAGGGAATTGGGACCGGGCAACGAGATCGTGATGGGTGCCGATGGCCTCGCGGCGGGCGAATTGCGCGAGGGCGAGGCTTTCGGCCCGATCCTGGAGCACTTCGGGCAGAACCGCACACGGCTTGGTCTTACGGGTGGCGAGCCGGAACCCTATCCGTCCGCCGAGGAGCTTGCCGCCGACCGGGATCTGATGCATCGCGGCCTGGAATGGTGCGCCCGCCACGGCATCACGTCGATCCAGAACATGGACGGCAACCTCTACCAGCTTGAGCTGCTTGCCGGCCTCGAGCAAGAAGGGCGATTGCTGTGCCGTACGAAAATCCCGTTTCACTTCAAGAACTTCATGGACCTCGACATGCTTGAGAAAGCATCGACGATGGCTTCGACCTACAAATCGGAGTGGCTGTCGTCGGGCATGGTCAAGGTGTTCTACGACGGCGTGCTCGATTCATGGACGGCTGTGATGGTCGAGCCCTACGCGGATCGTCCGGATTGGTCCGGCGAGCCGTTGTTTGCGCCGGAGCATTTCGCTGAATTGGCGGTGGAAGCCGATCGTCGCGGCCTGCAGATCGCGGTGCATTCGATCGGCGATGGTGCGGTGCGCGCGGTGCTCGACGGCTACGAGGCGGCGCAGAAGAAAAACGGCAGGCGCGACAGCCGGCATCGGATCGAGCACATCGAGGTCACGACGGAGACCGACGTGCCGCGCTTTTCCGAGCTTGGTGTCATCGCGTCGATGCAGCCGCCGCATCCGCCCGGCGCGCTCAACTTTCCGCTGGAACCGACGCTGTCGCGCATCGGCCGCGAGAAATGGCCGCTGAGCTATGCCTGGCGAACGCTGAAAGAGGCCGGCGCGCGCGTTGTCTTCGCTTCGGACTGGCCGGTATCGCCGGTCGATCCGATCCTGGGCATTCAGGCGGCAGTGCTGCGCAAACCGTGGGCAGAAGGCGATCCCGACCAGAGCTTCTCGCTGCAGGAGTCGCTTGCGGCCTATACGGTGGAGGGCGCCTATGCCGAATTCGCTGAAAATCGCAAAGGCCGGCTGAAGCCCGGCTATCTGGCGGATCTGGTGGTACTCTCGGCCGATATCGAGAAGACGGCACCGGAAGCCCTGCATACCGTGCGGCCGGTGACAACGATCTGCGGCGGCAAGGTGACTTATCAGGCCTGACCGTGGCATGGGAATTGCCTCCTGAATCAAGATTCAGTTACGCAGTTGCCAAGCCGGCCGCCATGTGGTGACAATCAAACAGGAACGAAACCTGCCGCAAAGAGCAGGCTTTCTCAATGGGGTAATCGTGCCGGAACAACCGGGTAAGAATGCGATCGAAGTCCGTGGTGTGCGCAAGGTATTCGGCACTGGGGAGGCGCAAGTCGCCGCACTGGATACCGTTTCCGTCTCCATCCGCGAAAATGAGTTTTTCACGCTGCTCGGGCCCTCCGGCTGCGGAAAGACAACGCTCTTGAGGCTGATAGCCGGCTTCGATTTTCCGAGCGCCGGCGAAATCCTGCTCTACGGCGAGGATATCGCGCCGCTGCCGCCCTTCAAGCGGCCGGTCAACACTGTTTTCCAGTCCTATGCACTGTTCCCGCACATGACGGTCGCCGACAATATCGGCTTTGGCCTGGAAATGCTGGGCAAGCCGAAGGCCGAGATCAAGGCGCGCGTCGCCCAGATGCTGAAGCTGGTCAAGATGGAGGCCCTCGCCGGTCGTCGCACCAGCCAGATCTCTGGCGGCCAGCAGCAGCGCGTGGCGCTGGCCCGGGCGCTCGCACCGCAGCCGAAAGTGCTGCTGCTCGACGAGCCGCTCTCCGCGCTCGACTACAAGCTGCGCAAGGAAATGCAGATCGAGCTGAAGCGGCTGCAGCACGAGACCGGCATCACCTTCATCTTCGTCACCCACGACCAGGAAGAAGCGCTGACCATGTCGGACCGCATCGCGGTGATGTCGGCCGGCAAGATCCTGCAGGTCGGTTCGCCGCGCGACATCTATGACCGCCCGGCCGAGCGCTTCGTCGCCGACTTCATAGGCGAAACCAATTTCCTCAAAGGGACCGTGGTGTCGAAGAAATCCGGCGTCGCCACCGTCAAGCTCGCTTCCGATGCAACCGTGGCGGCAGGGTTTCCTGACAACTTCGACCCCACCGGTGCCGTGACGGTCGTGGTGCGGCCGGAGCACGCGGATCTGATCGCCGATGCATCCAAAGGCACTGTCGCCGGAACTCTGGCGAATGTCGTCTATTTCGGCACCGACACGCACTACCACGTCAAGCTCGACGGCGGCGACAACTTCATCGTGCGTCACCAGAACAGCCGGTCCGGCGCGGTGACATTCGAGCCGGGCGCTAAGGTGGGCATCGTCTTCGAAGACGACGGCGCGCGGATACTGAAGGACTGATGACAATGGCGCTTTCCCAAGCTGCGTTGTTCGAGGCCAAGGCCGAGAAAGCAAGCGCCAGGCGCAACCGCCTGCTTTCCCTGCCGGCGCTGATCGTCATCGGAATTTTCGGCGTGCTGCCGCTGCTTATCATCCTGGTCTATTCGTTTCTTCAGGCCGCGCCCTATGGTGGCGTCCAGTGGAAGTTTTCGACGGACGCCTATCTGAACTTTCTGTTCCAGCAGGACATTTTTGACGATACGCTGCAGTTCACGCCGGATTTCCTGATCATCTATCTGCGTTCGTTTCTGTTTGCCGTGGTGACGACGATCGTCTGCCTGCTACTAGGTTTTCCGACCGCCTATTTCATGGCGACGCGCACGCCGGCACAGCGCAACTGGTGGGTGCTGCTGATCACTATCCCGTTCTGGTCGAACCTTCTGGTGCGCACGCTGGCCATCATGTTCATCATCCGCGACGAAGGTCTCATCAACAATCTTTTGATGGGACTTGGGGTGATCGAGAAACCGATCACCATGCTCTACACCAACTTCGCCATCCAGCTCGGCCTGCTCTACTCGTTCCTGCCGTTCATGATCCTGCCGCTCTATGCCAGTCTGGAAAAACTGGATTTCCGGCTGGTCGAGGCCGCCAACGACCTCTACGCGACGCGCCGGCAAGTTCTTTGGCGGGTGATCATTCCGCTCTCGCTGCCCGGCATCATCGCCGGCTGTCTGCTTGTGTTCATCCCCGCACTCGGCGCCTATGTGACGCCGCTGATTCTTGGCGGCGGTATCCATCTGATGATCGGCGATCTCATCGCCCAGCAATTCGGTTCCGGGCGCAACTGGCCGCTCGGCTGCGCACAGGCGCTGATCCTGATGGCCGCGGTTCTGGTCGCTCTCTACTTCTACGTTCGCAACACGTCGGGGAAAATCCAGCATGGCTGATCCCCGCAACGTCGACATCAAGGATCAGCCCGGGTTCCGCACGATCGCCATCACATGCGTTGCCGTGCTCTATGTGCCGATCCTGATCCTGATGATCTTTTCGTTCAACACGGGTTCTCTGGTCACCCACTGGGAGGGGGTCGGCCTGACCTGGTACGGCAGCGCGCTGCTCAATGAGGAATTCCACAACGCCGCCAAGAATACGCTGATCATCTCGACCACGGCGACCGTGATTTCGACCATATGCGCGACGCTGGCCGCGATCGGTATGACGCGGGTGAAACCATGGCGCGGCCTTCCGGCCGCCTTCATGGTCATCAACCTGCCGCTGATGGTTCCTGAGATCATCACGGCGGTGGCGACCTTGTCCTTCTTCGCGTTGATCGCCGGGGCCTTCGGGCTGAATTTCGGCATCGGCAATCTGATTCTCGCCCATACCGTGTTCTGCATTCCCTTCGCCTACATGCCGATCCGGGCGCGTCTGGAGGACATGGACCTGACGCTCGAATCTGCCGCCGCCGATCTCTATGCCACGCCGTGGCATGCGTTCCGGCGCATAACACTGCCGTTGCTTGTCCCCGGCATAATGTCGGGTGCGGCACTCGCCTTCATCGTCTCCTTCGACGATTTCACCATCACGCAACTCGTCGCCGGCCCCGGCCAGACGACCCTGCCTCTCTACATCTGGAACCAGATCAGGCGGCCGATGACGCCGGAGATCAATGCCATCTCCACCATCCTGCTCTTGGTCTCGATCCTCTTCGTCTCGGTATCGTTCCTGATCGCGCGCCGACGCGCCAAGTGAATAAATGGGAAGGCAAAGGAGAACATGATGTCTAGGAAACTGATGACTGCCGTTTCGACGGCGGTGCTTTTGTGGGCGGTACCCGCACTCGCCGATGGCGAGCTGCATATCTACAATTGGGGTGACTACACCAATCCCAAGCTGATCGAAAAGTTTGAGAAACAGTACAACATCAAGGTCACGCTGGACGACTATGATTCCAACGAAACCATGCTGTCGAAGGTACGCGCCGGCAATTCCGGCTACGACATCGTGGTGCCGTCCGACTACACCGTGAAGATCATGGTCGACGAGGGCCTGCTCGAAAAGACAGAGCCCAATGCGATGCCGAACGGCAAGAACATCGATCCGCGCTTCGTCGACATCTACTGGGACAGCGGCCGCCACTACACCGCGCCCTGGCAGTTTGGCACCACGGCGTTCGCGGTCAACACGGACAAGTTCAAGGGCGACATCGACACGCTGGCTGTCCTCTTCGATCCGCCGGCGGAGCTGAAAGGCCAGATCAACATTCTCGACGACGTCAACACCGTCATGCATGCGGCCGAGCGTTATGCCGGCGTGCCGCGCTGCGGCGCCGACAAGGCCAATCTGAAGAAGGTCAACGACATCCTGACGGCCGCGAAGCCGTCATGGAAGACCTTCAGCTACGACACCATCACCAAGATCACCTCCGGCGACGTGATCGTGACGGAACAGTGGAACGGCGCGACCTATCGCTCGCGGCAGAAAATCCCGGCCATCAAATATGCCTATCCGAAGGAAGGCATCGAAGGCTGGATGGACAATGTGGCGGTGTTGAAGGGGGCCAAGAACCTCGACAATGCCAAGCTGTTCCAGGATTTCATCATGGCCCCGGAAAACGCGGCGCTGATCTCGGAATTCGCCGGCTACGACAACGGCATTGCCGGCAGCCACAAGTTCCTGCAGGCGGATTTCGCCAATTCGCCGGAACTCAATCCGCCGGCAGGTGCGCCGACGGCGGAATTCGTTCCGCCATGTCCGCCAGATGTGGTGGAAATCTACAACAAGATCTGGACCAACCTGCGCAAATAGCTCGGGTCCAAAATCCAGCGGAAGGGGGGCTTCGGCCTCCCTTCTTCGCGCTTACGGGGAGGCTCGATGACGTCCTATCGCAATTCCGATCCGCGGCCGCCGATCATGCAGGGATCGCCGCCCGCCATGGTGGTTCCCAAGCTCGACTGGGACCGGCCACCGTGGAACCGCTGGGCGTTCCAGCACATCCGTGAATTCCTGCCGACCGCCGAAGTCTGGCGCGGCAATGGCCATCGCAACCGGTTCGAACGCGCCGAGGTCGATCTCGACGGGCTGGCGGTCGAAGACAGCGAGTGCAAGCCGACAACGCTCGCCGGGCTGCTCGACGAGACCTATACGGACGGCTTCCTGGTGCTGAAGGACGGCAGGATAGCCTATGAGCGCTATTTCAACGGCATGGACGAGCGCACGCTGCACCTGTCGCAGTCGATGGCGAAGTCCGTCACCGGTTCGGTGTTCGGCATACTGGTCGGGCGCGGCCTGATCGATCCGGCCAAGCCAGTGACGACCTATCTGCCAGAACTCAGCGCGACAGGCTGGGCCGGCGCCAGTGTCCAGCATGTGCTGGACATGACCAGCGGCGTCCGCTTCTCCGAGGAATATACCGACCGCTATTCGGACATTGGCCAGGTCGATGTCGCCACCGGCTGGAAGCCGGTGCCGCCGGACAGCGATCCGGCCTTTCGCTGGCCCTCGCACATGTTCGAGCTGATCCTGGGCTTGAAGGAAACGATCCGCCCGCATGGTGCTGCGTTCGAATACCGCTCGATCGAGACCGACGTGCTTGCCTTCATCATGGAGCGGGTGACCGGCAAACGGCTGCCGCAGCTGGTTTCGGAAGAACTCTGGCAGAAGCTCGGCGCTGATGAAAGCGCCTGCTTCACCGTCGACAGCGCCGGCTATGCGGTTGCCGACGGCGGCTTCAACGCGACGCTGCGCGACTATGGCCGCTTTGGCCAGCTGATCCTCGACAATGGTGGCGGCGTCGTGCCGGCCGAATGGATCGAGGCGACACGCAACGGCAGGCATGGGCCGGATTTCTCTGACAGTCTGCCGGAAGGCAGCTATCGCAACCAGTTCTGGATCGAGGATCCGCGCTCGCGCGCGCTGATGTGCCGGGGCGTGTTCGGGCAGATGATCCATATCGACTGGAACACCGGAATGGTCGTGGTGAAGCTTTCGACCTATCCGGATTTCGGCAATGTCGCCTATTCCATAGCGACGCTGAAGGCCGTGCACGCCATCGCCACGGCACTTCGCTGAGCCCCACAAGAAGAAACGACCTGGAAGGAACCGCCATGACCGGCAAGACCGCGTTCGAGACCCGATACGGCTTCCGCCGCAACCAGGTGCTGCTCGCCAACTGGCGCGAGAATCCGTTCAACCGGTGGTCGTTCCAGAATCTCGGCGAACTGGTGCCGACCGCCCGCGTGGCGGCAGCGTCGGGCGTTGTCGAAGCCCCCGTGCGGGACATGGGCGGGCTGCTCGGCGAAAAGGTTTCGGTCGGCGATGCGCCGGAGACGGTGGCTGAATTTCTCGCACGTTCGAGCACCGACGCGCTGACGGTGATGAAAGGCGGCAAGATCATCGGCGACTGGTTCGCGCCGCATATGGATTTCGGCGCCCGCCACATCATCTTTTCGATCAGCAAGTCGCTGACCGCCATTGTCGCGGGCATACTGGAAGGCGAGGGGGTGTTCGACCCGGAAGCACCGGTGACGGCCTACATCCCTGAAGCCGCCGGCTCGGCCTATGGCGATGCGAGCGCGCGGCATGTGCTCGACATGAGCGTCAGCCTCGATTTCGAGGAAGCCTATCTCGATCCGGAGAGCGCCTTTGCCCGCTATCGCCGCGCCACGCTGTGGAATCCGGGCGGCGGCACGGAGAGCCTGCGCGAATTCATCCTGACCCTGCAGCGTCTGGCCGAGCCGCACGGCCAGACCTTCCGCTACCGCTCGCCCAATTCCGACCTGCTCGGCCTGCTGCTCGAGCGCGCCTCCGGCCAGCGTTTCACCGACCTGATGCGCGAGAAACTGTGGCTGCCGATCGGCGCCCTCAGTGAAGCCTCGATAGGCGTCGACATGGAAGGCACGGCCCGCACCGCCGGCGGCATTTCGGTGACGCCGCGCGATCTGGCACGTGTCGGCGAGATGATGCGGCAAGGCGGCATGGCCAATGGCCGCCGCATTGTACCCGAAGCCTGGGTGCGCGATACAGTTGCGACCGGCGGCAGTGCGGACGCCTGGCAGCGCGGCGCGATGCTGCCGCTGTTTCCCAAGGGCCGTTACCGCAACAAATGGTACCAGACCGGACATGAAAACGGCGCCTATTGCGGCATCGGCATCCACGGCCAATGGCTGTATGTCGATCCCAGGACCGAAGTGGTGATCGCCAAGATGTCGTCGCAGCCGGAGCCGGTGGACGATCCGCTCGATGTCGAGATCGTCGCTTTCTTCGAGGCGCTGAGCCGCCTGGTCTAGACTGGGCCCGAGTCGCCACATTAGCGCTCGCTTTCCTGTGGACCCGCCGGGCTGATCAAAACGCGGCGGTTGGCGGGCCGGACGTCTGCGCCTATGGTCGCCGCTCTTTGGGTGAGAGCAGGAACGACATGGCATCCGACATCAAGCGCATTGCAGCCATCATCGCGGCCGAGATCGCTGCCCGGCCCGAACAGGCGGCCGCGGCAATCGAACTGCTGGATGAAGGCGCGACGGTGCCGTTCGTGGCGCGCTATCGCAAGGAAGTCACCGGCGGGCTGGACGACACGCAATTGCGCGACCTTGCCGAACGGCTTTCCTATCTGCGCGAGCTTGATGCGCGCCGCGACACCATCCTCGGCTCCATCCGCGAGCAGGGCAAGCTGACCGCGGAGCTCGAGGGCAAGATCGTCGCTGCCATCACCAAGGCCGAACTGGAAGACATCTACCTGCCCTACAAGCCCAAGCGCCGGACCAAGGCCGAGATCGCCAGGGAGCGGGGATTGGGGCCGCTGGCCGAAGCCATTCTAGCGAACCGCGCGCTGGTGCCTGCCGAGCTGGCGATGGCCTATGTCACCGAGGAGGTCGCCGATACCAAGGCAGCGCTCGAAGGGGCGCGCGACATCCTGTCTGAACAATTCGCCGAGAATGCCGATCTGGTTGGCAAATTGCGCACCTACATGAAGGAACGCGCTTTCATGCGGGCCAGGGTGGTCGACGGCAAGCAGGAGGCCGGCGCGAAATTCTCCGATTATTTCGACCATGTCGAGCGCTGGGCGAATGTGCCGAGCCATCGCGCGCTGGCGATGCTGCGCGGCCGCAACGAGGAGGTGCTGTCGCTCGACATCGAGGTCGATGCCGACGACACGTCGCCGGTAAAGCCGGTCGAGCGGATGATCGCCAATGCCTATGCCATCGGCGGCAGCCTGCCGGGCGACCGCTGGCTGATGGAGGTGGCGAGCTGGACCTGGCGGATAAAACTGTCGCTGCACCTGACGCTCGACCTGATGCGGGACATGCGCGAGCGGGCCGAGGAAGAGGCGATCCACGTCTTCGCCCGCAATCTGAAGGATTTGCTGCTGGCGGCCCCCGCCGGTTCGCGCGCCACGATGGGGCTCGACCCCGGCATCCGCACCGGCGTCAAGGTGGCGGTGGTCGACGGCACCGGAAAGGTGCTGACAACGACGACTGTCTATCCGTTTCCGCCCAGGAACGATGTGCGCGGCACCCAGGCGGAACTTGCCAAGCTTATTCGCCTGCACAAGGTCGAGCTGATTTCGATCGGCAACGGCACCGGCAGCCGAGAGACCGAAAAGCTGGTGGCGGACATGCTGTCCGACATGCCGGCTGATGGTGGCCCGAAGCCGCTGAAAGTGATCGTCAGCGAGGCGGGCGCTTCGGTCTATTCGGCATCGGCGACGGCGGCGGCGGAATTCCCCGGTCTCGACGTGTCTCTGCGCGGCGCGGTGTCGATCGCGCGGCGACTGCAGGATCCCTTGGCCGAACTGGTCAAGATCGAACCCAAATCGATCGGTGTCGGTCAGTACCAGCACGATGTCGACCAGTACCGGCTCGGCCGCTCGCTGGAAGCGGTGGTGGAAGACGCGGTCAATGCAGTCGGCGTCGACCTCAACACCGCCTCAGCGCCGCTTTTGGCTCGCGTCTCCGGCCTTGGCGCGTCGCTCGCCGACGCCATCGTTGCGCATCGCGATGCGACCGGTCCCTTCGCCAGCCGGAAGGATTTGCTCAAGGTGCCGCGGCTCGGGCCGCGCGCGTTCGAGCAAAGCGCCGGCTTCCTGCGCATTGCCAATGGCAGCGAGCCGCTCGATGCCTCGTCGGTGCATCCCGAAGCCTATGGCGTGGCGAAGAAGATCGTCGCCGCCTGCGGGCGCGATGTGCGTGCGCTGATGGGCGACAGTGCCGCGCTCAAGGCGCTCGATCCGCGCGTCTTCGTCGACGAGCGCTTCGGCCTGCCGACGGTGCGCGATATCCTGGCGGAGCTGGAAAAGCCCGGCCGCGATCCGCGCCCCGGCTTCAAGACGGCGACCTTCGCCGACGGCATTGACGACATCAAGGATCTGAAGCCCGGCATGCAGCTGGAAGGCACCGTCACCAATGTCGCCGCCTTCGGCGCTTTCGTCGATATCGGTGTGCATCAGGACGGGCTGGTGCATGTCTCGCAACTGGCCGACAGGTTCATCAAGGATGCGCATGAGGTGGTCAAGGCCGGCGACGTGGTCAAGGTGCGGGTCGTCGACGTCGACATCAAGCGCAAGCGCATCGCGCTGTCCATGCGCAAGGATGGTGGCGAGGGTGGCGTACCGCGCGGCGGGCCGCGCGACAATGGTGGCGGCAGGCCGGCCCCGCGTTCGCCGGCACCGCAGCGCCAGCCGGAACGGCCGGCGCAGCAAGGGGCATTCGGTGCGGCACTGGCGGATGCACTGAAGCGGAAGTAGCTACCACGCCAGAACAGCCGGCTCCTTCTCAACCTGGCCCAGCAGCCAGTCGCGAAAACTGGCGACCGGCGGATGGCCGCGCTTGTCGTGCGGGACGACGAGATAGTAGGCGCTGCGGCTTTGCATGGGCTGCCCGGGCGCGGGCACCAACTGGCCGCGCTGCAATTCGCCCGCGATGAGGATCAACGGCAACAGGGCGACGCCGAGCCCCGCCATACAGGCCTGGGCGGCGGTGCCGAACTGTTCGAACTGCATGCCCGGTCCGGTCGGCGCGCTCAGGCCTTGATGCTCGAACCATTCGGTCCAGGCGCCAGGCCGTGTCGCCATGTGCAGCAGTGGCAAGCGGCTGATATCTGCCGGTGAGGCGATAGCGCGGCCGGCGAGGAATTCGGGCGACACCACCGGCGCCACCGTTTCGCGCACCAGCAGTGTCGAGTCGGCCTCCGGCCAGTCCGGCAGGCCATAGTGGATGGCGGCGTCCAGCCGCTCGCGGGCGAAGTCGAAGCGGCCGACGCGGGTGACGAAGTTGATGGTGATGTCGGGGTTGTTTTCGACGAAATCGGGGATCATCGGCATCAGCCAACGCGTGCCGAAGGTCGGCAAAATGGCAAGGTTCAGGATGCCGCTATGCCGATTGCTCATCAATCCAAGGGCTGCGTCACGCAACTGGCCAAGCGCTGAACGCACCGCCTCGGCGTAGATTTCGCCCGATGTCGACAGCCTGACATTGCGGCTGTCGCGTTCGAACAGCCGGCGGCCGAACTGGTCTTCCAGCAATCTGATCTGCCGGCTGACCGCGCCCTGGGTCAGGTCGAGTTCCTGGGCGGCAGCGGTGAAACTGCCGAGCCGGGCGACCGCCTCGAAAGCGGCAAGGGCGCTGATGTTGGGCAAAAGGCGGCGCTGGACACTCATGATCCATTACTAACGCTCATTGATCGGTGAAGCAATTTCGTTTGATTTTTTCGAGGCGCAGGCCGATAAGCCGGGCCAAGATTTTGCTTCATGCATGTCACCCCAAAACCACTGAACATTTTTGGGCGACATACATTGGTTTGGGAGAACGCCATGGCCGCCGACAAGAATGCATTCGTCTGGGGAGACCCGTTCCTGATCGAGGACCAGCTTTCGGAAGACGAGCGCATGGTGCGCGATGGTGCGGCGGCCTTTGCCGCCGACAAGCTGGCGCCGCGGATCGAGGACGCCTACCTCAACGAGACATTCGACACCGCTATCTTCCGCGAAATGGGCGAGGCCGGCCTGCTCGGCATCAACATCCCCGAGGAATTCGGCGGGCTCGGCGCCAACTATGTGACCTACGGGCTGGTCGCGCGGGAAGTCGAACGTGTCGATTCCGGCTATCGCTCGATGATGTCAGTGCAGTCGTCGCTGGTGATGTATCCGATCTACGCCTATGGCTCCGACGAACAGCGCAAGAAGTACCTGCCCAAGCTCGCCAGCGGCGAGTGGATCGGCTGTTTCGGCCTGACCGAGCCGGACGCCGGCTCCGACCCGGGCGGCATGAAGACGCGCGCCGAGAAGACCGCGAACGGCTACAAGCTTAGCGGCTCGAAGATGTGGATTTCCAATTCGCCGGTCGCCGACGTGTTCGTCGTCTGGGCGAAGTTGAAGGGCGAGAACGGCAAGGACGAGATCCGCGGCTTCGTGCTGGAAAAGGGCATGAAGGGGCTTTCGGCGCCGAAGATCGGCGGCAAGCTGTCGCTGCGGGCGTCGATCACCGGCGAAGTGGTGATGGAAGGCGTCGAGGTCGGCGAGGACGCGCTGCTGCCCAATGCCAAGGGCCTTGGCGGCCCGTTCGGCTGCCTCAATCGGGCCCGTTTCGGCATTTCTTGGGGCTCGATGGGTGCCGCGGAAGATTGCTGGCATCGCGCCCGCCAGTACGGCCTCGATCGCAAGCAGTTCGGCAAGCCGCTGGCCGGCACGCAGCTCTACCAGAAGAAGCTCGCCGACATGCAGACCGAGATCGCACTGGGATTGCAGGCATCCTTGCGTGTCGGGCGGTTGCTCGATGAAGGCAAGATGGCGCCGGAAATGATCTCGATCGTCAAGCGCAACAATTGCGGCAAGGCGCTCGACATCGCCCGCCAGGCCCGCGACATGCATGGCGGCAACGGCATCCAGATCGGTTATCACGTCATGCGCCATGCGCAGAACCTGGAGACGGTCAACACCTATGAGGGCACGCATGACGTGCACGCGCTGATCCTGGGACGGGCGCAGACGGGGATACAGGCGTTCTTTTAAGCTGTGCCGATATTCAGGTGAGGCCGGCCTGCAAATGGCCGATACCTGCGCTTCCGGTGCTCACGTACTTCAAGTACGCTCCGCTCCGGTTCTCGGTATCAGCCATTTTCGGCTCGGCCTGACCTGAATCTCAACACAGCTTAGCCGGCAACCGTTGCTTAAATTAGGTGCACCGCAACATCTCTGCTTGGAGAATGGCCGCCTGATGTGTCAGGGTTCAGCGAAATCGTTTGAAACGCTGAGTTCCGGGCCCCCATGGCAATTCTGGCAGCTGTCTATCACCTGACCCATTACAAATACGATCGGCCTGTGGTGCTCGGGCCCCAGATCATCAGGCTGCAGCCGGCGCCTCATTCGCGCACCAAGGTGCTGAGCCATTCGCTCAAGGTCGAGCCGGCGAACCACTTCGTCAATCTGCAGCAGGACCCCTACGGCAACTTCCTTGCCCGTTTCGTCTTTCCGGAGCCGGTGACCGAGTTGAAGATCGAGGTCGACCTCGTCGCCGACATGACGGTCTACAATCCGTTCGATTTCTTCGTCGAGCCATCGGCCGAGACGTTTCCGTTCGAGTACCCGGAAGAGATACGCGATGATCTGACGATCTACCGGACGCCCGAGCCGGTGGGTCCGCTGCTGTCGGCCTTCCTGAAAACCATCGACACCAGCGCGAAGAACACCGTCAATTTCCTGGTCGACCTCAATGCCCGGCTGCAACGCGAGATCGCCTATATCGTGCGCATGGAGACCGGTGTGTTCTCGCCTGAGGAAACGCTGGCCGCCGCCAAGGGATCGTGCCGCGATTCAAGCTGGTTGCTGGTGCAGATCCTGCGCAATCTCGGTATCGCCGCGCGCTTCGTCTCCGGCTACCTGATCCAGCTCAAGCCGGATCTGGTGGCGCTCGATGGGCCGCCGGGAACCGCCGTCGACTTCACCGATCTGCATGCCTGGTGCGAGGTCTATCTTCCCGGTGCCGGATGGATCGGCTTCGACCCGACATCGGGCCTGCTGACCGGCGAAAGCCATGTGCCGCTGGCCGCCACGCCGCATTTCCGCAACGCGGCACCCATTTCCGGCATGGCGAGCTTCGCCAATGTCGAATTCGGCTTCGAGATGCGGGTCGACCGCATCGCCGAGCATCCGCGCATCACCAAGCCATTCTCCGATGAAAGCTGGCAGGCGCTCGACGCACTCGGCAACAAGGTGGATGCAGCACTCGCGGCCGGGGACGTGCGGCTGACCATGGGCGGCGAACCGACCTTCGTGTCGATCGACGATTTCGAGTCGGCCGAATGGAACACCGCCGCCGTCGGCCCGACCAAGCGCGAAAAGGCTGATGCGCTGATCCGAAAACTGCGCGAGCGCTTCGCGCCTGGCGGCTTTCTCCACTATGGCCAGGGCAAATGGTATCCGGGCGAAAGCCTGCCGCGCTGGACCTTCTCGCTCTACTGGCGCGCCGATGGCCAGCCGGTGTGGAGCGACCCGTCGCTGATCGCGCGCGAAAAGAGCGAGGCAGATATCGGCCCGAAGCAGGCTGAAAGCCTGCTGACCGCGATCGCCGGCGAACTCGGCATCGACAGGACCATGGTCAGCGAAGCCTATGAGGATCCGGCCGAATGGCTGCTCAAGGAAGGCAAGCTGCCCGACAACGTCGATCCATCCAACTCCAAGCTGGAGGATCCGGAAGAACGCAGCCGCATGGCGAAAGTGTTCGAACGCGGGCTGACCAAACCGTCCGGCTATGTGCTGCCCGTCCAGCGCTGGAACAGCCAGGCGTCGGGGCCGCGCTGGCGCTCGGAAAAATGGAAGACGCGGCGTGGCCGGCTGTTCCTGGTGCCCGGCGATTCACCCGTCGGCTATCGCTTGCCGCTCGGCACGTTGCCTTATGTGCCGCCGGCACAATTCCCTTACATCGTGCCGGTCGATCCGTCGCTGCCGCGCGGCCCGCTGCCCGCGCGCGAAGCCATACTGCCCTCCGCTGCGCCAGCCGAACTGGAAGGCGCCGACGAGATGGCGCGCCGCCAGCAGGCGGCCTCCTTTACTGCCACGACCGGGCAGCAGGACCGGGTCGAGCAGGAGATCACCGAGATCGGCGGCGCGGTGCGGACCGCACTTTCGGTCGAACCCCGCGACGGCCGGCTGTGCGTGTTCATGCCGCCGGTCGAGGCGCTGGAAGACTATCTCGAACTGGTCGCGGCAGCCGAGAACGCGGCAAAGGCGATTGGTCTTCCCGTGCATATCGAGGGTTATGGCCCACCGCACGATCCGCGCCTCAACGTCATCCGCGTCGCGCCCGATCCCGGCGTCATCGAGGTCAACATCCATCCTGCGTCCAACTGGCAGGATTGCGTGGCGACGACGACGGCGATCTACGAGGAGGCTCGGCAGACGCGGCTTGGCGCCGACAAGTTCATGATCGATGGCCGCCACACCGGCACCGGCGGCGGCAACCATGTCGTGGTCGGTGGCGCGACGCCCAATGACAGCCCGTTCCTGCGCCGGCCGGATTTGTTGAAGAGCCTGGTGCTGCAATGGCAGCGGCGTCCGTCGCTCTCATACCTGTTCTCCGGCCTGTTCATCGGCCCGACCAGCCAGGCGCCGCGCTTCGACGAGGCGCGTCATGACTCGCTCTACGAACTCGAGATCGCCATGGCGCAGGTGCCGCATCCGGACCAGGGCGCGGCTCCCTTGCCGTGGCTGGTCGACCGGTTGTTCCGCAATTTGTTGACCGACGTCACCGGGAATACGCACCGTTCGGAAATCTGCATCGACAAGCTGTTCTCGCCGGATGGGCCAACCGGCCGGCTGGGGTTGGTCGAGTTCCGCGGCTTCGAGATGCCGCCCAATGCGCGCATGTCGCTGGCGCAGCAATTGCTTGTCAGGGCGATCATCGCCCGCGCGTGGAAGAGCCCGCTCGACGGCCGCTTCGTGCGCTGGGGCACGTCGCTGCATGACCGTTTCATGCTGCCGCACTATGTCTGGGCTGATTTCCTCGACGTGCTCGACGACCTCAAGCTCAACGGCTTCGAATTCAGGCCCGAATGGTTCGACGCCCAGCTCGAATTCCGCTTCCCGTTCTGCGGCGAGGTTCAGCATGCCGGCATCAAGCTGGAACTGCGCCAAGCGCTCGAACCCTGGCATGTCATGGGCGAACAGGGCGCGATCGGCGGCACCGTGCGCTTCGTCGATTCCTCGGTCGAACGGCTGCAGGTCAAGACCGAAGGGCTCAATCCGGAACGCCATGCGGTGGTCTGCAATGGCCGTATCGTGCCGATGAAGGTCACCGACAACCGCGAGATCGCGGTGGCGGGCGTACGCTTCAAGGCCTGGCAGCCGGCTTCAGGCCTGCATCCGGCGCTGCCGGTCAACACGCCGCTGGTGTTCGATATCTATGACCGCTGGTCGGGCCGGGCGGTCGGCGGCTGCGTCTACCATGTCGCCCATCCCGGCGGGCGCAATTACGACACCTTTCCGGTCAATGGCAACGAGGCGGAGGCAAGGCGGCTCGCCCGCTTCGAACCGCGCGGCCATACGCCATCCGCCTATGTGCTGCGTGAGGAACAACCCGCTGAAGATTTCCCGATGACCCTTGACCTTCGGCGGCCGGCAAGACTCTGATCAGCGATGGCAAAGGGGAATCACAAGAGGGTACGCGGCAAGCCGCAGATCCACAGCCTGCTGGAGCACTACCAGCCGATCGATGGCGTCGTCGACGAGATGGTCGATGCGTCAGGCAACCCCCGCCCGATCTGGAAGCATTTCATCGAATCGCTTGACGAGCTGGGGCCTGAAAAGCTCGGCCAGCGTTTCGCCCGCGCTGACCAGTATCTGCGCGATGCCGGCGTCTACTACCGCGTCTACGACAAGGCCGGCGCCAATGAGCGCGAATGGCCGCTGGCGCATGTCCCGGTGCTCATCGAGGAGAGCGAGTGGGCGGCGATCAGCGCCGGCCTCGTGCAGCGCGCCGAGCTGTTCGAGGAAACCATCGCCGATATCTACGGGCCCAACCGGCTGGTCGAAAAAGGCATCCTGCCGGCAGGACTGATCGCGGCCAGTCCGGAATATTTGCGGCCCGTCGTTGGCACCAGGCCGGCCGGCGGCCATTTCCTGCATTTCTGCGCCTTCGAGCTCGGCCGCGGGCCTGATGGCCAGTGGTGGGTGCTGGGCGATCGCACCCAGGCGCCGTCCGGCGCCGGCTTCGCGCTGGAAAACCGTGTCGCCACCACACGCGCGCTGTCCGATATCTATGGCGAGATGCATGTGCACCGCCTTGCCGGCTTTTTTCGCCGTTTTCGCGATGCGCTGATCGGCATGGCCAAGGAAACCGACGGCCGCGTCGCTATCCTGACGCCGGGGCCGCTCAACGAAACCTATTACGAACACGCCTATATCGCCCGTTATCTCGGCATCATGCTGCTCGAAGGCGAGGATTTGACCGTTTCCGGCGGCCGGCTGATGGTGCGCACGGTTTCCGGCCTGATGCCGATCAGCGTGTTGTGGCGGCGGCTCGATGCCGCCTTCGCCGACCCGCTCGAACTGCGCCCGGATTCGCAGATCGGCACGCCGGGCCTGGTTGAGGCGATCCGCCAGGGCGCGGTTGCGACCGTCAATGCGCTGGGCTCCGGTCTGATGGAGACGCGCGCGCTGCTCGCCTTCCTGCCCAAGATTTCACGTGCCTTGCGGGGTGAGGAATTGCTGCTGCCAAGTGTCGCGACATGGTGGTGCGGGCAAGCGACCGAACGCGCGCATGTGCTGGCCAATATCGATCGCATGGTGATCGGGCCGGCGCTGTCGACGAGACTTGCCTTCGAGGATGACGAACAGACGAAGCTCGGCTCGGCGCTGTCCGCCGGCGAGCGGGCGGAGCTGGTGGCGCGCATCGAACGCTATGGCGGCGACTTCGTCGGCCAGGAAGCGGTGACGCTTTCGACGACACCCGTCTATGTCGGCGGCTGGCTGGAGCCGCGGCCGGCGAGCCTGCGCGTCTATCTGGCGCGCACGCCGGACGGCTGGACGGTGATGCCGGGCGGTTTTGCCCGCGTAGGCCTGTCGCTCGACCCGACGGCGATCGCCATGCAGCGTGGCGGCCAGGCAGCGGATGTCTGGGTTGTCAGCGACAAACCGGTCGAGCGCGAGACGCTGTTACCGCAAGAAGGCGACAGCTTTACCCGCACCAGGCCTGGCAGCCTGCCCAGCCGCGCGGCGGAGAACCTGACCTGGCTCGGCCGCTACATCGAGCGCTCGGAAGACACAGTGCGCATCCTGCGCGCCTATCATGTGCGGTTGGCCGAAACCTCCGACCCGGACATGCCGCTGCTCGTCGACATCAGGGATTATCTCGAACCGTTCGGGATCGACGTCGAGACGGCGATCCCGTCGGGTCTGATCGGCACGCTGGATAGTGCGGTCTACAGCGCCGGGCAGATCCGCGACCGCTTCTCGCCCGACGGCTGGCTGGCGCTGAAGGACCTGTCGAAGACCATCCATCAGTTCGCAACGACGGTGGCGCCCGGCGACGACGCGACCCGGGCGATGACGGTCATCCTGCGCAAGCTCGCCGGCTTTTCCGGCCTGCTGCACGAGAACATGTACCGCTTCGCCGGCTGGCGCTTCCTCGAGATCGGCCGCCGGCTGGAGCGCGGCATCCAGATCGCCCGCACACTGTCCCGGCTGACCAGCGCCAAGGCGCCGGACGGCGCGCTCGACATGATGCTGGAGATCGGCGACAGCGTGATGACCCACCGCCGGCAATATCCGGTGCAGGCCGGCCGGCGCACGGTTATCGACCTGCTGGCGCTCGATCCACTTAATCCGCGCTCCATCCTGTTCCAGCTCGAAAGGCTGAAGGCCGAGATCGGCCTGTTGCCGTCGGTCGGCGGGGAGGGGCACATGTCGCCAGCGGCGAAAGAGATTCTGCAGCTCAACACCCAGATCGCCATCAAGGAGCCTTCGGACATGACGGCAAAGGCGCTGGACGAGCTCGCCTACGAAATCGGCGGCCTCTACAACAGCCTCGCCAAAGCCTATTTCGGCTAGATTATGCTCTACGACATCAGGCTTCATCTCCACTACGACTATGCCGCGGCGGCCGGCGGCGGCCGCCACCAGATCCGCGTGCTGCCGTCGACGATATCAGGCGTGCAGCGTGTCATCGCCGCATCCCTGTCCTTTGCGCCGGCGCCCAACGAGCGTTCTGACTTTTCCGATTTCTTCGGCAACAACGTCACCTCGATCGCCTTTCGCGACGCGCATGACGCGCTCGACATCAGGATGAGCGCACGCGTCTCGGTGTCGCGACCCGAGCCCGGGCTCGACGTGTCGCCCGATATCGGCCGGCTCAGGCAGGAGCTCGCCGCGGTGCGGTCGCTGGCGCCTGATGCACCGCACCATTTCCTGACGGCCAGCACTCACGCCGGCATCGATGGTGCGATCACCACCTACGCACGAGACAGCATCGCCGGCTCTGCCGCCGGCACGGCCATGAACCTGTGCAATCGGATCCATCACGATTTTACCTATGACGGCGAAGCGACCACGGTGCGAACCCGGGCCAGCGATGCCTTCAAGCTGAGGCGCGGCGTCTGCCAGGACTTTTCGCACATCATGATCGCCGGCCTGCGCGGGCTCGGCATTCCGGCGGGTTATGTCAGCGGATTCCTGCGCACCATCCCGCCGAAGGGCAAACCCCGGCTGGAAGGCGCCGATGCCATGCATGCCTGGGTCAAGGTCTGGTGCGGACGCGATGCCGGCTGGCAGGAATTCGATCCGACCAACGGCATGCGGGCCAGCAATGACCACATCACCGTTGGCTACGGCCGCGACTATTCGGACGTGGCGCCGATCGTCGGCGTGCTCAAGACCACGGGAGGACAGGTCGGCGAGCAAGCTGTCGATGTCATTCCGGTCGTGCTCGAAAAGGCCTGAAAGCAGGCCGCACACGCAGCGGGTTCTTTCCTGCAATTCTGGATGGAATGGACAAGACTGCTTCTCAAACACCGATGTAGCCGCTAATCTGCATTCGTTTCGAGGTGGACGATAATTGTGTTCTTAAGCGCGAAGCGCGGGGTTTTGTAATTGAGAGCGATCAGCGTCGTCATTCCTGCCTGTAATGCGGCGGCGACCATCGGGGCAACGCTGGCGTCGCTTCGCAGCGAGGCCGAGATCATCGGCGAGATACTGCTGGTCGACGATGCATCGACGGACGGCACGGCAGCCGTGGCGCGGCATGCTGCAGCAGAACTGTCGTTGCCGTTGCGCGTGCTGCCGGCCAGTTGCCGCGATGCCGGCGGGGCTCGCAATGTGGCGCTGGCCGAGGCGGTCCATCCCTGGGTCTACCTGATCGATGCCGACGACCTGCATCTGCAAGGCGGATTGCGCTCGCTGCTCCGGAAGGCGGTAGAGCAGCCGAAAGCCGATATGATCGTGGGCGCCTACCGGCGACGGGTGAACGGCCAGGATCGGCAGATCAAGGTGCCGAACGGCTATCAAGCCGCGTGCCTGGCAAACGCTTCGGCCTATGTGAAAGGCGACATACGGTCGGTCGCCGTGGGCAGCGTCCTGGCATCTCGAGCCCTGATCGGCGAGACGAGGTTCCCGGTCGGATTGGCCTATGACGAGGACACGCTGTTCTGGGCGCGGCTGATGAGCAAGGCATCGCTCGCCATGGTTTCGCAACCCGTCATGGTCTATGAGGTTTCGCCGGTGCGTTCCGATGACCGCTATGCGATCAACCCGGTACGGCGCTTCCTGGATTGGCGCCGACAATTGCGCACGCTTACCGACTGCAACATCCCGATGTCGGCGCTCAAGGCCAGGGAAGGGCTTGTCGCCCTCAAGATCGCCCGGGTCCACTATGCGCGCGGCGATCTGGACACCGCGGCACGCTTCCTGGCGGTGGCCGCGGCAGCCCCCAAGCGACGCTCGGAAGCCTGGCGCTGTCTGCGCTACAAGTTCAAGCTCGCGGCTCGGCGGCGCTTGTCAGCTCCGTCGATCCAGCTGCAAGGCGCTCTGTAGGCGCCGGTTCCGCCGCGACCGACACTATATCGGCATATCGGCGCACAGGCTTTTCGGACGCGTGTGGAACCAGCAATCGGCCAGTAGCTTATCTACGGATATTTGCGTGGAGCTGACATGCTGCAAAAATCCGGATTGTCGCCCAGCCGCTCGGCTGACCAAGATGCTGTGCCGAAAAATAGTGCGCCGAAGAACGGGGCGCAAAGCTCGGCCGATCATGCGTCGCTTACCTATGTCAGCGATGCTGAGCCCGGTATCCGGCGACTGAAGACAGGCAAGGGGTTTTCCTACAAGGGGCCGGACGGGCGGCCGGTTCCCGACACTACCACGGCGCGCATCGATGCGATCGTCATTCCGCCGGCCTGGACGGATGTGTGGATTTCGCCCGAGGCCGCCGGCCATATCCAGGCAACCGGCAGGGACCAGCGCGGACGCAAGCAATACCGCTACCATCCGCAATGGGCCGAAGAACGCGACGGCGCCAAATATTCGAGCCTTGTCGCCTTTGCCGAAAGCCTGCCGGATCTGCGGCGCAGGATCGACAGCGATCTGCGCCGTCACGGCCTGCCGCTCGAGCGTGTCGTCGCTGCGGTCGTCTGGCTGCTCGACAACACGATGATCCGGATCGGCAATGCCGCCTACGCCCGCGACAACAAGAGTTTCGGGCTGACCACATTGCGCGACCGGCATGTCGATATCGTTGGTTCCAGCCTCCGTTTTGCCTTCAAGGGCAAGTCCGGCAAGGAGTGGAAGCTGAAGCTGATCGACCGCCGCATCGCTGGAATCGTGCGTGGCGCGCAGGACCTGCCTGGCCAGAAGCTGTTCCAGTATCTCGATGAGGACGGCGGCAGGCGGCCAGTCCGCTCCGAGGACGTCAACCGCTATATCCGCGAGGCTGTTGGCGATGCGTTCAGTTCGAAGCATTTCCGCACCTGGGGCGGCACCATCCATGCAGCCTCGCTGTTTGCACAGACGGAGTTGCCGCAAAGCCAGGCGCTGCAAAAGCGGGTGATGAACAGCGTCATCGACAAGGTTGCCGAGCGGCTGGGGAACACGCGCGCCGTCTGCCGCAAATGCTACATCCATCCGCAGGTCTTCGAAGCCTGGTCAGAGGGGCGATTGCTGGACGAAATGGCGCAGGCCAACAAGCGCAAGCACTCGATCGATGGTCTCGATGACGAGGAGGCTCTCGTGCTGCGATGGCTGAAGGTGCGCGAAAGCTGACTGGCGCCGACCGGCGGCCGCCAAATCCGCCGCATCGGATTTTTTTATCGACGTCGTGTCGGGATCGGTCTTACTGTTTCGTCCTTTGACAGAGAAAAGGACCAGCCATGCTCTACGCAATCCTCTGCTATGCTTCCGAAGATGTCGTCTGCTCGTGGAGCAAGGCACAGGACGACGAAGTCATGGCCAATCTCCTCGACGTTCAGGACAAGTATGCCAAGGCCGGCCGGCTTGGCCCAGTGGCGCGACTTTTGCCGACCACGGCGGCGACGACACTGAGGAAGGTCAAGGGCGAAGCGGTCATCATCGACGGTCCGTTTGCCGAGACCAAGGAACAGTTCCTCGGCTTCTACACGCTTGAATGCGCCGATCTCGACGAGGCGGTGGAATTCGCCCGTGAACTTTCCGAGGTCAATCCGAGCGGCGGCTCCTATGAGATCCGGCCGGTCTCGATCTTCAATCCCGCCAGGGTTTCCGCATGACCGAACTCGCCTGGATCAGCTCGGCGATCAGCGTCGCCCGCCCGCAGGCGATGGGCGCGCTGCTGCGTTATTTCCGCGATCTCGATACGGCGGAGGAAGCTTTCCAGGATGCGTGCCTCAGGGCGATCAAGAACTGGCCGCAGAACGGGCCACCGCGTGATCCCGCGGCCTGGCTGATCTTTGTCGGCCGCAACAGCGGCATCGATGCGGTGCGCAAGCGCGCCAAGCAGGCGCCGATGCCGGAGGAAGACCAGATTTCCGACCTGGAAGACGCCGAGAGCGATATCGCCGAGCGGCTGGACGGGGCGCATTACCGGGATGACATTCTGCGGCTGCTGTTCATCTGCTGCCATCCCGATCTGCCGGCAACGCAGCAGATCGCGGTGGCGCTGCGCATCGTCTCGGGCCTCACCGTCAAGCAGATCGCGCGCGCCTTCCTGGTTGGCGAAAGCGCCATGGAGCAGCGCATCACCCGCGCCAAGGCACGCATTGCGGACGCCGGCGTGCCGTTCGAGACGCCGGGCGCCGTCGAGCGCTCCGAGCGGCTCGCCGCTGTCGCCGCCATGGTCTACCTGATCTTCAACGAGGGCTATTCGACCAACAGCGGCGAGGCGCCGGCCCGCGCGCCGCTGTGCGAAGAGGCGATCCGGCTGGCACGGCTGTTGCTGCGGCTGTTCCAGACCGAGCCGGAGATCATGGGGCTGACGGCACTGCTGCTTCTGCAGCATGCGCGCGCACCGGCTCGATTTGACGAGAGCGGCGAGATCGTGCTGCTCGAGGATCAGGATCGCAGCCTGTGGAGCCGCAAGATGATCGATGAGGGGCTGGCGCTGGTCGACAAGGCGCTGCGCCATCGCAAGCCCGGCCCCTATCAGGTGCAGGCGGCTATTGCCGCGCTGCATGCGCGGGCCGAAAAGGCCGAGGACACCGACTGGAACGAGATCGACCTGCTTTACCGCTTGCTCGAGCAGATGCAGCCATCACCTGTGGTCACGCTCAACCGGGCCGTCGCGGTCTCGAAGGTGCGTGGACCGGTAGAGGCGCTCGCCATGATCGAGCCGCTGGAAGACCGACTTTCCGGCTATTTCCACTTCTTCGGCCTCAAGGGTGGCCTTTTGATGCAGCTTGACCGGGGCGAGGAGGCGCGCGTCGCCTTCGACCGCGCCATCGCGCTTGCCAATACGGCGGCGGAAGCAGCCCATATCCGCATGCACATCGACCGGCTGATGAAGGACGGCGCCGTGCGCCCGCCGGCGAAAAAGGCAAACTGAGCGTCATCTGCCCATCTGGCTCAATCGTGTAGCTCGGGCTTGGACCATGCCGGGGTGGTGATTTTCCCCTGAAACGAGTAATGCCACGCCATGACTGTGCCCGAAGTGCCTTTCGGTACGCGGGCGACACGGCGAAGGCTTAACCCAGCGCCATATGATGGCGACGGGATATGAAAGGGACAAAAATGACGATAGCCAAGGAAACGACCGAGCTTCTGGCGAAACTGGGTGTGGCCAAGGAGGCGCTTGTCGGCGGCGACCTGATCGTGAAGAGCCCGGTGACGGGCGAGCAGATCGCGGCGCTGAAGACGATCTCGCCGGCTGATGCGGCCAAGGTGATCGATGCCGCGCACAAGGCCTTCCAGGCGTGGCGGATGGTGCCGGGCCCGCGGCGTGGCGAACTGGTGCGGCTGCTCGGCGAGGAGCTGCGCGCGCACAAGGCCGAGCTTGGCCGGCTGGTCTCGATCGAGGTCGGCAAGATCCCGTCCGAGGGGCTTGGCGAAGTGCAGGAAATGATCGACATCTGCGATTTCGCCGTCGGCCTCTCCCGGCAATTGTACGGTCTGACCATCGCCACCGAGCGTCCCGGCCATCGGATGATGGAAACCTGGCATCCGCTTGGCGTCGTCGGCGTCATTTCCGCCTTCAATTTCCCGGTCGCGGTGTGGTCGTGGAACGCAGCGCTGGCGCTGGTCTGCGGCGACGCGGTGGTGTGGAAGCCGTCGGAGAAGACGCCGCTGACCGCACTTGCCTGCGAGGCTATCTTCAAGCGTGCGGTCAAGCGTTTCGGCGCGGACGCACCGCAGGGTCTGGCGCCGGTGCTGATCGGCGATCGTGCCGTCGGCGAGATCCTGGTCGATCACCCCAAGGTGCCGCTGGTTTCGGCCACCGGCTCGACCCGCATGGGCCGCGACGTCGGCCCGCGCCTGGCCAAGCGCTTTGCGCGCGCCGTGCTGGAGCTTGGCGGCAACAATGCCGGCATCGTCTGCCCGACAGCCGATCTCGACATGGCGCTGCGCGCAATTGCCTTTGGAGCGATGGGCACGGCGGGACAGCGCTGCACGACGCTGCGGCGCCTGTTCGTGCATGACAGCGTCTATGACGCCCTGGTTCCACGTCTCAAGAAGGCTTACGAAAGCGTGTCGGTCGGCAATCCGCTGGAAACCTCCTCGCTGGTCGGGCCGCTGATCGACAAGGCGGCATTCGACGCCATGCAGAAGGCGCTGAAGGAAGCCACCGCCCATGGCGGCAAGGTGACCGGCGGGGCACGGGTCGAGAACGGCCACCCGGACGCGTATTATGTGCATCCGGCGCTGGTCGAAATGCAAAGCCAGGTTTCGCCGGTGACGGAAGAGACCTTCGCGCCGATCCTCTATGTAATGAAATATTCGGATTTCGACGCCGTGCTCGACGAGCACAATGCGGTGGGAGCCGGCCTGTCGTCATCGATCTTCACCCGCGACCTGCAGGAATCCGAGCGCTTCCTCGGTGTCGACGGGTCGGACTGCGGCATTGCCAATGTCAACATCGGCACCTCGGGCGCCGAGATCGGTGGTGCCTTCGGCGGCGAAAAGGAAACCGGCGGCGGCCGCGAGAGCGGCTCCGATGCGTGGAAGGCCTATATGCGCCGCGCCACCAACACGGTGAACTATTCCAAGGCGCTGCCGCTCGCCCAGGGCGTCTCTTTCGATATCGACTGAGAACGCTGGAGGTCTGATCGCCCGGCGATCAGGTCGCGCAAGTCGACGGCGCGCAAACCGCCGTGACGCTGGACAGTCTTTCACGCTTGTCCAGCGTCGGCTTCTCATAGATTTTTTTCATGCGGGTTCCTCTCCGAACAGGTGCCGCGCAAGCAGCGGCAAACCTGTAGGGAAAGCATATCACGTTTTCGCATCCCGCGCTGGGGGATGCGAACAGAGCCGGCTCTAGAAGAGATAGAGCAATCGCCGGCAGCGGCCGGCGGGAGGCCCGTCTCGAAAGCGGCATCGATGATAGCCAGCTTCACGGCCTGGGCGGTCATGTACTCCTGGTAGAAATCGCCCGACACCCACATCACCGAGTGACCGCGCTGCCCGAGCCAGCCGACGCTGCCGAGGTCTTCGGCATCGCGCAGTTTGCGTGCCAGGTGGGTTCGCGACAGCTTGAGCCATTTGGCGAAATCGCCGATCGAGACGATACCTGTCGGGATTTGGGCGAGGCCGGCATGGTCGGGATCGACGCCCGATATCAGCCAGTCCATCACCACGCCGCCATTGTTGAGCCAGGAGAACAGCGAAAAGGTCTGCTTGGGCTCACGCAAGGGACTGGAGGAGATCAGGCCGTCAGCCACCAGCGGTTGCACCCTGGCGGGCGCATCGGGCCGCTCCAGAAACGTCGCCAGACAGTTCGCGCCGTCGAGACTGTCCAGCGTGTGCAGATGCGCCATCAGCCAGCCGGCGAGCGTGTCCAGCGTGTTCACTGTGGGCTGTATGGGGCGGATGCGGCCATCCTGAGTTGCCGAGAGGTACTCGATGAAATTGTAATGCAGCAACTCCTTGAGGAAGGCATCTGCGGTGTTGCGCCAGGAGATAACGTTCACGGTCCGGGCAGATATCGATCCGCGCCGAGCCTCAGCGGTCTTCCGGGGCTGGAAAACAGGCGTCGAAGGCCGCATCGACAATGGCCAGCTTGGCGGCCTGGACGGTCATGTATTCCTGGTAGAAGGTGTTCGACACCCACATCACCGAATGGCCGCGCTGGCCGAGCCAGCCGATGCTGCCGAGTTCCTCGGCGGCGCGCAGCTTGCGGGCAAGATGGGTCCGCGACAGCTTGAGCCATTTGGCGAAATCTCCGATCGAAACCACGCTGGTCGGAATCCGGTCCAGGCCGGCATGATCGGGGTCGATGCCCGACATCAGCCAGTCCATGACGATGCCGCCATTGTTGAGCCAGATGAACAGGGAAAAGGTCTGGTTGGGTTCGCGCACCGGCTTGGAGGCAAGCAGGCCGTCCGCCACCAGAGGCTGCAGCCTGGCAACCATCTCGGGGTGTTCCAGGAACCTGGCCAAGCGGTCAGCGCCGTCGAGGCGATCCAGCGTCCGCAAATGGGCAAGGACCCAGCCGGTAAAAGTCTGCACGGTTGCCGCCGTCGGCTGCAAGGGGTGTGTGCGGCCGTCCCCGCCCGACACATATTCGGCAATGTGGTAGTGCAGCATCTCCTTGATGAAAGCGTCCGCCGTGTTGCGGCTGGCCACGGCGTGCTGGTGCACAAACTCGATGAAACGCGATACCGTCAGCTCCTTGCGGCGGTCGTTCGAGTCGCGCCTGAAATGCATGGCAAGGCCGACATGGCCCATCAGCCAACGCTGCTGCGTGGCGAAAATGGAGGCCAGCCGCGGGCTCTCTTCATAGATCCGGATCAGCGCCAGGGACTGTGCCTGAACATGGCGATGCAGGGCCGGATGGCCGGCAATGTCTTCCAGATTCAGCGCCATCCTCCTCATGTTCCGATTCAACTCCAAACGCGGAGTTGCGTTCCCCATTTTTCAGCCTTCCACAGCTGTGTCCAGAGGGTACCAAAGTTGGAGAGAGGCCCCTGTCCGATAGCGGCCAGTTCATGACGCTGCGTGCTAGTCTAACTGATTGCTCTGGTCAGGGCATCGGAGACATCGCTTCCGTCTGCGTTGTCGCGTCGGCTCAGTAGGCGTTTGCCTTCTTCTATCTGCTATCGGAAAAGCCGGCGCCTCCGAAAATCGCCGGAGGCACCGTGCGATCATTGTCGGCCTGCGTCAGCCGTTTGGATAGTAGCCGCCATCGGCGCCATCGCCGATGTAGATGCCGCCGCCTGAATCATCCTGCAATCGCTGATCCAGATTCTCGATCTGGCTGAGCAAACCTTGGTACGCGCCGCCGTCCGTGGCCGAGCGATGGATTCTGTCGGCCCTCATCATCAGATCGTGCTCCTGCTCCGGGGTGATCGCCTTGGCATCCCTTGCCTCGACAATCCCCTGCTTCACGCCCTGCAACTGGTCGAGGACCGCTCTTGCCTCGACAGACATGGCCTGCGGTTCGATCCTGTGGCGGTGGACCGCGTAAGCACTCGATAACGGCACCGCCGCCAGCAGCGATGCGATTGCTATGATCCTCGGTGTGAAATTGCGCATGGTCGCGCCTCCCTATCAACGGGAAAAGCGGTATGGATATCGCTTTCCGGACACGGGCAATCTGCTCCGTCGCGTCGCGGTGATCCTGTCATCGCCGGCGGTTCGTGGCCCGCAATATCGATATAGGGGCGTTCGAATCCCTGGGATGGCATGGAACGGAAAGTTGACAGATTGTGATCGCTGAGAGAGCCGGCAATTGTCGAGCTTGAGGGTCGCGGTCTGGACCATGGCCTCCGGCGGCGGGCGTGCTGGTTACATGCGCATCAGCAGGCCGCCGTCGACGGCGAGTTCGATGCCGGTGATGTAGCTCGCTGCGTCGGAAAGCAGGAACAAGGCCGCGTTGGCCATGTCCTGCGGCGTGCCGATGCGGCCGAGCGGCGCGTAACTCGCCACGGCCGAGCGCTTCTCCTCGGTGTCCCAGCGCGCCTGCAGCGGGGTCAGTGCCATGCCGGGGCAGATGGCGTTGGAGCGGATGCGCTCACCCGCCAGCTGCATGGCGAGCGATTTCGAGAGCGCGCAGACGCCGGCCTTGGATGCCTGGTAGGCGTCCTGCGGGTTGGCGTCGCCGCGATACCACTGGATGGTCGAGAAATGCACCATGGCGCCGCCACGTCCGCCCGAGCGCATATGGGGGACGACGGAGCGCGCCGTGTGCACGAAGGATTTCAAATTGATCCTGAACACCTCGTCCCAGACATCGAGATCCATCTCGAGGGCCGACTTGTCGCGGCCGAACCACAGCACGCCGGCGACATTGGCGAGATAGTCGATGCCACCGCGCTCGCGGCCCGCCGTACCGATCGTCTGTTCGACAAAGGCGGCGTCGGTGAGATCGCCCTGCGCGAAGGTGAGCCTGTCGTCGTAAGAAGCGAGGGAGGCCGGCCGGGCCTTCACGTCGATGGCGGTGACGGAGGCGCCGGCGTCGAGCAGCGCTAGCGTGATCGCCTCGCCCATGCCGCCGCCTGCGCCGGCGACGACCGCATGCCTGCCGGTGAAATCGTAAGCGATCATCTGAACCCCTCGTCTGCTTCTGTCGAAATGCCGATCGAGGGTGACAATAGGGGCGGACTAAGAATCCATCAAGCGGTATTAGAAAAAATTTGCCAAAATGGAAAATCGCGATATCGTACCTCAAAATGACCTCTCAGCTCGGATGGATTTCAACAGCATGAACCTGCATTCCGGCGCGCGGACCTTTTCCGTGACTTCTCCTGTCGACGGCTCGACCTACACGACGCGCTCTTATGTCGACGGTTCCACCATCGAGGCAGCGCTGACCCGGTCGCGTGGCGCCCTGCCGTCCTGGCGGCGGACGCCGCTGGCCGACAGGCTGGCGATCCTGCTGCGCTTCGGCGAGGAGATGAAGGCGCGGGCAACGCCGCTGGCCGAGATGGTGGCGTGGCAGATCGGCCGGCCGCTGTGGCAGGCCGACGAGACGCCGCGCCTGGCGCTGGTCGGACAGCTGCTTGCCGACATCGCACCGGAAACGCTGGCCGATGTGCCGTATCCTTCGGACGAAAACATCCGACGCTATGCCAAGCCGGTGGCGGGCGGCCTGCATCTGTCGATCTGCGCCTGGAATTACCCGACCGCAATGCTCGGCTATCTCGTGACCGCGCCGCTCGCGGCCGGCAATGTGGTGATCTTCAAGCATTCGCCGCAGACGCCATTGATCGCCGAACTGGCGGAAGAGGCTTTCCGTGCCGCCGGCGGCCCCGAGGGCGTGTTCCAAAGCTTGCATCTCGATCATGCCGATGCCGAGCGTTTGATCTCGTCAGGTGCCTTCAACGCGGTGAATTTCATCGGTTCGGTCAATGGCGGCCGGCGCGTCCATGCCGCCGCTGCCGGTACCTTCACGCAGGTTCATCTCGAACTCGGCGGCAAGGATCCGACCTATGTCCGCGCCGATGCCGATCTCGAGGCGACGATCCCGCAGATCGCCGAGGGCACCTATTCCAATGCCGGCCAGTCCTGCTGCTCGGTCGAGCGCATCTATGTCGACCAGGCGATCCATGACCGCTTCGTAGAAGCGCTGGTCGCCGAAACAGCGAAATGGACCATCGGCCATCCCTTTGCCGAGAAGCCGATGGTCGGCCCGGTGGTGCGCGCGAGTGCGGCCGACACCATTAGTGGTCTCACCGACAGCGCGGTGCGGGCAGGGGCCCGGCGGCTGATGCGGCGGGACGGAACGCTCAAGGCCTCTGGCCTCGGCGCCGCCTATGTCGCGCCGGAAGTGCTGGTGGGTGTCGATCACAGCATGCAGATCATGCGCGATGAGCTGTTCGGGCCGGTGGCCTGTATCCAGTCCGTCGGCAGCGATGACGAGGCGATCGGCCTGATGAACGACAGCGATTTCGGCCTCAGCGCCTCGATCTGGACCAGGGATATCGACCGCGGCGTGGCGCTGCTCGACGAGGTCGAGGCCGGCACGGTCTATCTCAACCGCTGCGACCACGCCGACCTGCACCTGCCCTGGGGCGGCATCAAGAATTCCGGCCTCGGGCGCACCAATGGCCGTGCCGGCCTGGCGGAAGCGACGGCGGCGAAGGCCTATCATGTCCGCTCCGTCATCGGCTGATCGAGAGGTCGGCCCGGTGAGCGCCGCGAACCTTGCAGGGCTTGACGATGGAGCAATCGCCGCGCTGGCCGCCGCCAGCGTCGAGCGGCTGCGCGTCGAGGCGGCAAGCCCCTATCTGCTCATCGCCGAACATGCGGGCAATCTGGTGCCCGCGCCGTGGTCCGACCTTGGCCTCTCAGCACCCTATCTCGGCACGCATTTCGCTGTCGACATCGGCATCGATGCCCTGACGCGCCGCCTGTCGCAGACATTGCGGGCGCCGGCCGTGGTCGCGCATTATTCGCGGCTGTTCCTCGACTATAACAGGCCTGCCGGCGAATGGGATTTCATGCGCCCGGATCTCGGCGGCATTCCGGTGCCCGGCAATCTCGCACCCGATGCAGTCGATGTCAGGCTGCGCAAGATGATCGCCTGGGCGCCGGTCGAACAGGCTGTTATCGAGGCCGCGGCGGGCCGGCAGGCGCTGATCTCGGTGCATTCCTTCACCCCGGTGATGGGTGGTGTCAGGCGCAATGTCGACATCGGCGTGCTGTGGCGGGAGCCGTCCCCCTTCGTCACTTCGGTGTTGAAAACGCTTGGCGCGCGGGGCGCCGAGGCCGGGTTGAGGATCGGCGACAACGAGCCGTATGACTGGCGTCAGGCCGTCGGCTACACGCTGAACCGGCACGGGCTGGAGCAGGGCAGGCCCTGCCTCTATCTCGAAGTCCGCAACGACCTGCTTTCCGATCCGGAAACATTCGAGCTCGTCAGCCGCGCCCTGGAGGATGCCTTTGCCACCGTCGCGATGTCGCTATGGCCGAAACCAGCCGTAGCCGTCTAAAGCGATTCGCCGAACGGCGAACCGCTTTATCTCTTTGTTTTGACGCAGTTCCCCAGGGAAAGCGCGATGCGCTTTTCCCGGGAAAACCGCCGCACACTTTTCCTGGAATCGCTCTAGAGGCTGGACGCCCCAAGGCCGCCCGGCTAGAGTTTGTCGAATTGGAAACACGACAGCCAAGGGCGCGGGCGATGCAGGGCAATGTGGGCAGCAAGATCCGCGATGCGCGCAAGGAGCAGAACATCACGCTGCGCGATCTCAGCGAACGCTCGGGCCTTTCGGTTTCGCAATTGTCGAAACTGGAGAACGGCAAAGCCCGGCTGACGGTCGACGTCGCGCTGATGATCGCCGGCGTGCTGCATGTGCCGGTGGCCTCCTTCCTGTTCAGCCCGAAGCCGGGCATGCAGGCGCGGCGCTCGATCACGCGCGCCGGCAGCGGCATCCTGCACCAGGGCAACGCGATGGAATTCGAGGTCCTGTGCAGCGATTTTCGCGACAAGACCAACATTTTCTGGCGTGTAACGCTGCGCGCGCGGAGCTTCGAGGAGAACGGCGGCTGGCGCAGCCATTCGGGCGAGGAGTTCATCCACGTGCTGAGCGGCAGCCTGGAACTGCACACGATCCATTATGACCCCACAGTGCTGCAGCCGGGCGACAGCATTCTTTTCGACGGCGAAATGCAGCATGCCTATATCGCGCTGGGCGACGAGCCGGTGATCATGCTGATGTCGAACACCGTGCCGCGCGACGGGCTGCCGGCCGGCGCTGGGGTCTGATCCCGGCCTGACCGGAATCCGGGCTCGAAAGTTCGAGCCCTTTAAGAATATTTTCTAAAATGGAAAAAAATACTTGTTATGGAAAAGTCCGGGGTCTAGCATCCTGTTGACCGGCCGACAGGAGAAATAGCCATCGGCCGGATGGGAGATGTGACCGATGCTGTCGGTTGAGGCAGTCAGCAAGACCTTTGGCGGCGTGCAGGCGTTGCGCAGTGCCTCGCTGGCCTGCGAGGCCGGCGAAATCCTCGGCCTGATCGGCCCCAATGGCGCGGGAAAATCCACTCTGGTCAACGCCATCTCCGGCGTGCTCAAGCCGGACACCGGCAGTGTCAGGCTGGGGGGCAAGGAGATCACAGGCCACGGTCCCGAATATTGCGCCCGGGCGGGCGTCGCGCGTACGTTCCAGACTATCCGCCTGTTCAAGGATTTGACCGTTCGGCAGAATGTCGAGGTCGCTCATATCACGTGCCAGGCGGTGCGGCCGGAAGCGGCGGCACGCATCGGCGTCGATCAACTGCTTGCCCAATATCAGCTGGACGGCTTCGCCGACGTTCCGGCTGGAACGCTGTCCTATGGCAGCCAGCGCCGGCTCGAAATCGCCCGCGCGCTGGCGTTGGGTCCATCGCTGCTGCTGCTCGACGAGCCGGCGGCCGGTCTCAATGAAGGTGAGTCCGAAACGCTCGCGGTGGCGATCGAGGGCATTCGCAGGGATGTCGGCTGCGCGACCATCGTCATCGATCACGATTTGCGCTTCATCAACCGGCTTTGCGACCGGCTCTGTGTCATGGACCAGGGCCAGGTGATCGCGTCCGGGCAGACCGAAATGGTGTGGCGCGATCCGCGCGTCATCGAGGTTTATGTCGGGCAGTCCGAGACATCGTGACGGCGCCCCGCAACGTCAACAACAAGGGAGAAGGAGGGGTTCAATGGACAAGATGATTTTGGGGGCCGCGGTCGTGGCGGCGGGGCTTTTGCAGGTGACGCATGCCGGCGCCGCAGACCTGAAGATTGGTCTCGCCGTGGCGATGACCGGCACCTACGCGCCCTACAGCGAGGCCGAAGGGGCACGCTGCATGGCCGACAAATTGAACAAGGCTGCAGGCGCCGGTGATCCCAAGGTCGAGCTGATGATCGAGGACAACCGCTCCGATCCGCAGCTTTCGGTGTCGCTCGGCCAGAAATTCCTCGACGCCGGCGCCCAGATCATCACCGGTGTGCCGTTCCCGGATGCGCTGATCCCGACAGCGCAAATCGCCGCGCCCTACGGCGCCACAGTGTTCTCGGCGCCGAACACGCAGCTCGAGATGCAGCAGGCCGGCCTCGACAATTTCATCGCCGGCGCGGTGCCGGATCCGATCAATGCGGCAGCGACCGCCAATGCGCTCTACGGCAAGGGTGCACGCACCGTGGCGCTGATGGTCTCGCCCGATGCCGGTTCCTATTCGGAAAAGCTGCCGGAATGGTTCGGCGAAGTGTTCGAACATCTCGGCGGCAAGGTCGTCTCCAAGCTCAACTACTCCTGGGGCACATCAGACTGGTCGCCACAAATCGCCAGCATCAAGGCGCTGCCGCAGAAGCCGGACGCCATCCACATCTGCGGCGTGCTGCCGGATGTCGGCATTTTCATCCGCCAGCTGCGCGCCAATGGCTATGACGGCTGGGTCGCCGGCTGCGATGCCTTCGACGACAAGTCGCTGGAGGGCACCGTGGGTGATCCCGCCTCGCTGGAGAAGGTGATGTTCGCCACCCATGGCGCGACTGGCGTCGACAGCCCGATCGACAAGTTCCTCGCCCAGTGCAAGGCCGACGGCTACAAGATCAACGGCATCTTCGACGCGCTCGGCGCCGACATGGTGCAGATCAGCTATGAGGCGGCGAAGAAGTCCGGCACCGTTGAGCCCGCCGCCTTGCGCGAGGCGATCCGCGCGCCGGGCGGTTATCCCGGCACTACGGCGCCGATCATCTCCTTCGCCGAGAAGAAGGGCTATCCGGTCAAGGCGGTGCCGGTGATGGGATTCGCGAACGGCAAGCGGGTGCTGATCACCGACACGCCCCCGACCTTCGTTCCGGCGCTGAACTGACGGGCATCAGTCATGATGGATCGAGCCTTCGCAGCGCAGGCCTCGTCGTGTTGAGCGTCGACAATCTGGTCGTCCGCTACGGCGCGGTGAGCGCGGTGCGTGACCTCAGCCTGAAGGTCGGGCGGGGCGAACTTGTCGCCCTGCTCGGTCCCAACGGCGCCGGCAAGAGCTCGACCATCAACGCGCTGACCGGTCTGGTCACGCCGGCTTCCGGCCGCATCGTTCTCGACGGCCAGGACATTTCGCGTGTCCGCACCGAGGACCGCATTCGCGCCGGCCTGACCTCGACGCCGGAAGGCCGGCACATCTTCGCCAATCTGACGGTCGGCGAGAACCTGCGGCTTGGCGCGGCGATACGGCGCGATCCCAAGGGCGTGCACCAGGATATCGAGCGCTTCCTGGCGTTGTTTCCGGTTCTTTCCGAACGCTACGGGCAAGCGGCCGGTACGCTTTCCGGTGGCGAGCAGCAGATGCTGGCCATCGCCAGGTCGCTGATGTCGCGGCCGAAGCTTTTGCTGCTCGACGAGCCGTCGCTAGGGCTGGCGCCGAAGATCGTCGTGCAGATCTTCGATTTCATCGGCGAGCTGAAGGCGGAAGGGCTGACGCTGCTGGTGGTCGAGCAGAACGCCAGGCAAGCGCTACGCTTCGCCGACCGCGTCTATGTCGTCAGTGCCGGCACGCTTCGCCACAGCGGGCCGCCGTCCAGCCTTGCCGACGAACACGGCCTCTTCAACCTCTATATCGGCGGGTAGGCGGCGACATGGACTATGCCTTGCAGCAGCTTCTCAATGCGTTGGCCTTCGGTGCGGAATATTCGCTGGTGGCACTCGGCCTCGCGGTGGTGTTCTCGATCATGGGCCTGGTCAATTTCGCCCATGGCGAGATCATCGGCGTTTCGGCCTACAGCGTATTCCTGGCCGCCGCGCTCGGAATGACCTCACCTATCGTTGCGGTACTGCTTGCTGTCGCCGCAGCGGCGCTGGCTGCCATCGCCTTCGAGCGGGTGGCGTTCCGGCCCGTGCGCTATGCGCCGACGACGACCGGGCTGCTTACCGCCTTCGGCGTCTCGATCGTCGTGCAGAACCTGTTCATGCTGCTGATCTCGCCAAAGCCGCAATCGGTCTCGATCCTCAACGGGCTGAACCAGATGTGGTTCTTCGGTCCTTTCGCGGTGTCGTCGCTGCAGGTGATGGAGCTTATCGTCTCCGGCCTGACCATCCTGGCCCTTGTGCTGTTTCTCAACCGCTCGACGCTTGGCCTCGCCATCCGCGCTGCATCGCGCGATTTCGCCACGGTGCGGCTGATGGGTATCAAGGCGAATCGGGTGATCGCCACCGCCTTCGCCATCTCCGGCGCGCTGGCCGGCATCGCCGCCGTCTTCATCATCGCGCGGCGCGGCAGCGTCTCGCCCGATCTTGGCTTCAGCCTGGTCTTGAAGGCGTTCGTCGCCTGCGTGATCGGCGGCTTCGGCTCGCTGGCGGGGGCGGCGGCCGGCGGCATGCTGCTCGGCTTCATCGAGGTCGGCCTGCTGGTTGCGTTGCCGCAGGAATATGGGGGCTTCAAGGACGCGCTGACCTACGTGATCATCGTCGCGCTGCTTGTCTACCGGCCGGAAGGCCTGCTCGGCCAGCGGGTCGAACTCGGCGACAAGGAGATTTGAGGTGTCGCAGGCAATCGAAGAGACCGCATCTGCGCCTGCTGCTGTCGCACAGCCCCGTGCTGCGCTGACGCGCTCGCTCATCGGCGGGTTGGTGACGTCGCTGCCTGTGCTGGTGGTCGGGCTGCTGATCCTGAATTTCGCGCCGACCTACTACACCTATCTGGCGCTCGGCGCCTTCGTGAACCTGATCGTCGTCGTCGGCCTGCAAGTGTTCATGGGCAACAGCAACATAGCCAATCTCGGCCACAGTGCCTTTGTCGGCCTCGGCGCCTATGGCGTCGCCATCCTGTCGACGCCGCTGGCCATGAAGAAGCTGTCGATCCCCCATGCGCCGTTCGGCTTTGCGACGCTGCAACTCGATCCGGTGTCGTCGGCGCTCATCGCGCTCATCGCGGTCGGCATCGTCGCCGCCGTCAGCGGCAAGGTGATCAGCCGCCTGTCGGGCGTCGCCGCGACCATCGTCAGCCTGGCGCTTTTGATCATCGTTCATTCGGTGTTTCTCAACTGGACCGATCTGTTCAAGGGCAACCAGGCTTTCTTCGGCATCCCGAAGGTGGTCGGGCTGCCCTGGATGATGGTGTTTTCGGTGGTGGTGATCGTGCTGGCGCGGCTGTTCAAGGACAGCCGCTGGGGCCTGCAGCTCCGCGCCAGCGCCCAGAGCCCGCAGGCTTCTGCCGCACTCGGCATCGATGCGAAAAAGCTACGGCTGATGTCGTGGGTGTTGTCGGCGCTGATCTGTGGCCTGGCCGGCATCCTCTACGCCTATTTCGCCGGCACGATCAGCCCGAAACTGTTCTACTTCCAGATGATTTTCAACACGCTGGCGATGCTGATCCTGGGGGGCATGGCGACGGTGACCGGCGCGGTGACCGGCGTGATCGTGCTTTCGGTCGGGCTCGAATTCATCCGCAGCATCGAATCCGGCGTGACGATCGCCGGCATCCAACTGCCGCAATTGCTCGGGCTGTCTGGTGTGGCGCTCGGCGTCGTCATCGTGCTTTGCATGGCCTTTCGGCCGAGCGGCATCAGCGGGCGCTACGAGCTCGATGAACTGTTGTCGCGATTTTTCAGGCGCAACGCAAAATAGCGGAGCGTCTCTCTCTTTCTTCTAACGCAATTCCGGACGGAAAACCGTTTCACACTTTTCCTGGAATTGCTCCGAGTTTTCCTGGTGGAGGTCTGAACGTGGAATTTGAGGACAAGGCTGCAGCGTACGCGCCGAAGCTGGAGGCGCTGCAGCGCGAACTGGCGACGCGCGGCGTCGAGTTCATCGAGGTGCATACGGTCGACACATCAGGGGCGTTCCGTTCCAAGATCACGCCGTTGAAACTTTCGACCTATGGCGAATCCATCAACGCCATCCTCTATTGCGTCACCCATGGCGACGGCCAGCCGATGGGCGATGTTGCCTTCGCCTCGCCGAGTGCCAATGAGGAGAACGGCTTTCCCAACATCAAGGGGATCATCGATCCGGCGACGGTCGTCCAGCATGGCTGGAAGCCGAAATTCGCCTCTGCCATCACGAGTTCCTACATGCTCGACGGCGCGGTCTGTCCGTTCGATCCGCGCGGCGTGCTGGCCCGCGTCGAGGAACGCGCCAGGGCGCTCGGCTACGAGCCGATGATCGCGCTGGAATACGAGTTCGGCATCTTCCACGCCGACCACGACCTGATGCGCGCCGGGCGCTACCGCGAGTTGAAGCCGTGGGGCCATTCGCTGATCAATTATGATCTGGTGCGCAGCGGCGAGTATCAGGATTTTGCCGCCGAATTCATCACCCGCATGAAGAGCATCGGCATCGGCGTTGCGTCGCTGGTCACCGAATATGGCTATGGCATGTATGAATATGCGCTGACGCCGAAATCGGCGTTGCAGGCGGCCGATGACGCCATGCGCGCCAAGTTGCATCTGCGCGAACTCTGCGCCGAGCGTGGCCTAGTCGCCACCTTTATGACGCGCTTCCAGCCGCCGGGCAAGGAAAGCGCCTGCGGGGCACATCACCATGTCAGCCTGTGGCGCGACGGCAAGCCGGCCTTCGCCGCCGGGCCGAACCGGCTGACACCGGTCGCCGAAAAGTTCCTCGCCGGCGTGCTCAAGCGGATGCAGGAAACGCATCTCTTGTTCCGGCCGACGGTTAACTCCTATCGCCGTTTCGATCGCGGCGCCTGGTCGCCGGAGGATGTCGCCTGGGGGTTCGAGAACCGCACCGCGCCGATCCGCGCCATCACCACGCCGAATGACGGCGCCTGCCGGCTGGAGCACCGCGCGCCGGGCGCCGACATCAATCCGTATCTGTCGATCGCGGCGATGCTGGCAGCGGGCTGCGAGGGCATCGAAAAGGACCTGCCGCTCGAGGCGCCGGTGACGTCGAACCTGGCCAATCTCGACAAGCCGAAACTGCCGCGCACGCTCAATGCTTCGATCGAGGCGTTCGCCGCATCGGATTTCTGCGCCGATGCCTTCGGCGAGGCCTTCCGCGACAATTATGCCGAGAGCCGGCGGGCGGAGCAGGCAGCATTCGACGCCTGGCAGGCATCGCACATCACCGACTTCGAGTGGCAGCGCTATTTCGTCAGCTGATCATGCCAGAACGAAACCAGCCGGCTTTCGCCGGCCGGTTGGTCTGACTAGAGCAATTCCAGGAAAAGTGTGAAACGGTTTTCCGTTCGGAATTGCGTCAAAACAAAGAGTTAGAGTGGTTCGCCGTTTCCGTGAAACGGTGAACTGCTCTAGGATCAGCCGCAGACGCGGACCTCTTCGATCACCCTGTGGTGGTGGCGCCAGTGCTTGATCAGTTCGATATGGCAGCGGTGATGCCGGTGGTGGCGGCGATACTGGCCACCCTGGTAATCACCGAACTGCACGCTGCCGTTCTGATAGTCACCATACTGGTTGTCATCATACTGGTCATTGTTGTACCGGTTATGATGGCGACGAACGACAATTTCGCCGTTGTCGGACTCATCGTCCGGTGAATACCGGTTGCCGTCGTCGGACTGGATAATCACGCTTGCAGCTTGCGTGGGTGCAATGACTGCAGCTGTCGCGGCAAATGCCAACACGGAAGCTAAAATCAGTTTCTTCATTCCATCCTCCTGCGAGTTAAAGACATATCAACTCGACATATCAACTCGCGGAAGAACCGGGCGTTCCACTTTAAATCTACACGCTTTGCGACGCCGGAGATATCAAGGCGTTATCGGAGACACGCTCCAGGCGCACGAAGGCCGTCAGCGGCAGGTGGTCGGAGGCAACGCGCGAAAGCGGCGTGTCATGCGCGTCGACGGCGGCAATCATGCCATGCCTGTTGGCCATGATGCGGTCGAGCGCCAGCAGCGGCAGATTTGAGGGGAAGGTGGGGACCGCCGGCGGCTGCGGGCCGAACGTCGCATGCAGCGTGTTGAGCGCAGAGCGGTTGCCGAGCCGCCATTCGTTGAGGTCGCCGAGCAGCAAGGTCGGCTTTTCGTCCGGGCTGTTCATCAGGTCAAGCACGACACGTGCCTGCTGGGAGCGCGAACGGCGCAGCAGGCCAAGATGGGCGGCGATGATGCGCAGCGTCTGACTTCCATCGAGGTCGATCTCCGCCACCACCGCGCCGCGCGGCTCCAGACCCGGAAGCTTGATCTGATGCACGTCACGAACGACGCCCTTCTTGAACAGCAGGACATTGCCATGCCAGCCATGGCCCTTGCCGGTCGCGGAAATCGGCACCGGAACCAGGCCGGTTTCCCGCTCGAGCCGGGGCAGGTCGAGAAGCCCATCACGGTCGCCGAAACGGTTGTCGGCTTCCTGCAACGCAATGACATCCGGATCGATTTCGCGGATGACGCGGATGGTCCGCTCCGGGTCGAACTTCCTGTCGACGCCGATGCATTTGTGGACATTGTAGGAGGCAACCAGCGTGCCGGTGATGGCCGTCGTCTTGTGTGCAGCGGCGTTTGCCTTCTGCATCCGGCGGTCGCGAATGGATAGAAGCATGCTTGCCGGGAGGCTGCGTCCGTTCATTCGCATCCTGTGCCTGCCATTTCAGCTGCTTTCACCATGCACCTCAAATAGAGTCTTTGGGCTTATGTTCCATGATCAACATCAAACTATCCGGCAAACACGTCGTTTTGTTAAAGATAGGGCTAAGCCCATCTAGAGATAGGGATGAACCCATCTAGAGATAGGGTGAACCCAGCCAAAGCACCCGGTCGAACAGCCTGATAAGGAATGGCCGGGCCCGCAACGCTTCCAGCGTCACCGGCACGGCGGAGGCGATTGCCGACCCGATCCGCGCCTCGATCTCGCTGGCGAAGCCGGCGTCGAGCACCTCGAGGTCGATCTCGAAATTCAGCCGCAGCGAGCGGGCGTCAAGATTGGACGAGCCGACATAGGCCCACACACCGTCGATCGAAAGCAGCTTCGAATGGTCGAATGGCCCCTCCGTGCGCCAGACGCGGCAATAATGTTTCAGCACCTGGTCGAACTGCGCCGTCATGGCGCGGTCGACCAGGAAGAGGTTGTTCACGGCCGGCACGACGATGTCGATTTCGACACCGCGTCTGCCGGCGGTGATCAGCGCACTGATCAGTTCGCGATCCGGCAGGAAATAGGGCGACATCAGGCGGATCGACTTGCGGGCAACGGAGAATGCACCGATCAGCAGCTTGTGGTTGGTTTCGTTGCTGGCGTCCGGGCCGGACGCGACCGCGCGCACCAGCATCGGCACGCCAGGCGACGGTGACAGTGGGGCAATGCGCCAGGCATCACCCTTCAGCGCCTCGTTGGTGGCGAAGCGCCAGTCCTCGGCGGCGACCGAAAAGAGGTCGGCGACGACCGGACCGTTCACCCGGAAATGTGTGTCCCTGGCGCTGTTGGAGCCGGCGAATTCGGCCGAGAAGCCCTTGCGGATGTTCATGCCGCCGGTGAAGGCGGCCATGCCGTCGACCACGAGGATCTTCCGGTGGGTCCTGAGATTGGCGTAAGGCAGGCGCAGGCCCATGACGATGTTGCCGTTGAAGACATCGGCGGGGATGTTGGCCTCGCGCAAATGCCCAAGGATGCTCGGCACGGAGTAGCGGGCGCCGACGGCATCGATCAGCACGCGGACGGTGACGCCGCGCCGGACAGCGCCGGCCAGCGCTTCGACGAAGAGCAGGCCGACGGCATCATTGTCGAAAATATAGGTCTCAAGCAGGATGCTGCGCTCGGCGCCATCGATCGCCGCGCACATGGCGGCATAGGCCTCGTCGCCTGTCTCCAGCACATCGATTGCATTTCCCGGGTTGAGCGCGCGCCGCGCCACCCTGTCGCCCAGTGTTCTGAGACCCGCGAAGCGCTGGCCGTACCGCTCGACGATCAGGGCCTCTTCGGCGGCGAGGTCGCGCTCGTGCTTGGCGGACACAGCATCGCCGGCAAGCGGGCGCTGGGCGGTGATCGTGGCACGACGGATGCGGTTGATGCCGGCGACAGCATAGATCAGCACGCCGAGGATCGGCGACAGCACCATGACGCCGACCCAGCCGGTGGCGGCGCGGACATCCTCCTTGGTCATGACGGCGTGGGCGATGCCAGCGGTCGCCATCACCACCGAGATGATGGCGAGAATTTGTGGCCAGTGAGTCGCCAGGGTCTCCAACATGGCCGAGACTATCCAGCGAGCGATTGCAGAAGGCAATGCGGCCGGTCATGCTTGGAGAGCCGACCGCGTGTCTCGATAGCAGGCCGCTAGAGGGCCAGAGAGGCCTTGAAAGCAGAAAGCTCCTCGTCGGTGACCGGAACCACATGCTGCGGCTCGGGATAGGCGCCGGTCTGCACGTCGGATATGAACTCGCGATAGGCGGCGATGCGCTCGCGCTGCAGCCGCTCATATTCGGCGGCGAAATTGCGGTAGGTCTTGGCGTGGCGCGGCCTGTGGCCAGCAGTATGGCCAAGCACGTCCTCGCTGAACAGATACTGCGCGTCGGCATGTGGCCCGGCGCCCATGCCGAGCATGATCATCGGCGTGTTGCGGGTGATCAGTTCGGCAACCCGGTCGGGCACCACCTCAAGTTCGGCGCCAAAGCAGCCGATGGCCTCCAGACGCTTGACGTGATCCCACACCGCACGCGCGCTCTCGGCCGTCCTGCCGACGGCCTTGAAGCCGCCGGTCCAGGTGCATTGCGAGGGGATCAGGCCGACATGGGCGACGACCGGCACCGCATTGTCGCAGAGCGCCTTCTGGATATCGAGCGAGGCGGCGCAGTAGAAGCAGTCGCCGCCGATGCGCATGAAGTGGTAGGCGGTTTTCAGATAATCCTCCGACGTGACCAGATTGCCGGCGGGGCCGTAGGGCAACCCGACCTGCACGAAGCAGCGGCCGGCCGCCTCGCGCATCTCGGGCGAAAAGAAGCGGCCCTCGATCGAAAGCATGTCGACGCCGGCCGCATCCGCTGCCGCCGCCTCCTCGACAGATGTGACATACAGCATGGAAATCTTTTGTCCGCGGCCCTTCATGGCGCGGATGTCGGCGACGGTGGGGCGGCTGCTCTTGGTGACCATTCTTGTTCCCTCAGACGGTGAAAGCTTCGCGGAAGGCCTGCAAGGCAATCTCGGGATCGCCGGAGGCAAACGCCTCCATGCCCACCGGCCCACGGTAGCCCATGTCCTTCAGTGCACGGGCGATGCCGCGATAGTTGATCTCGCCGGTGCCGGGCTCCATGCGTCCGGGCACGTCGGCCACCTGGACCTCACCGATCCATGGCAGGCTGGCGCGGCACAGCTCGATCAAATTCCCTTCGCCGATCTGCGCATGGTAGAGATCGAGATTGAGGCGCAGGCCCGGCCGGTTGACGCTCGACACCAGTGCAAGCGTGTCCTCGGCGCGCCCAAACGGCACACCGGGATGGTCGACCGGCAGGTTCAAATTCTCCAGCGTGAACGTCACGCCCTCGGCTTCGGCAAGGTCGGCAATGCGGTTCAATGTGTCGCGCGCCTTGAGCCACATCGCGCCGGTGACGGTCTCGCAGGGCGTGACCGGCAGGCCGCCATCGCCCAGTCCGGTACCATGCAAATTGAGCCGTGCGACGCCGAGCCGCTTGCCGACCGCCGCGGTCTCCTTCGCCGTCTTCAACAGTTCGGCGGCACCCTCGTCGTCGGCAAGCCTGCCGCGCAGATAGCCGTTCATGATCGAGAAGGTCGCGCCGGATTTCTCGAGCATTGCGAGATCGTGCTCGGGCCAGTTCCAGAGGCCAATCTGGAAGCCCATTTCGGTGAGGCGCCGCACGCGCCATTCCATCGGCTTGTCGCGCCACAGCATTTCGACGCAAGCCGCAAGGGTGAAGGTATCGGACATGTCAGACCTCGATGTACACGCGGCCGTCCTCGACCTTCGTGGTGTAGGTTTTAAGATTCACGCAAACCGGTGCGCGCAGCGCTTCGCCGGTCCGGTAATCGAACACGCCGCTGTGCTTCGGGCATTCGATCCTGTATTCCATAACCAGCCCATCGCTCAGATGCACTTTTTCATGCGTGCACAGGCCTTCGGTGCAGAAGAATGCATCGTCGGGGCTGCGGTAGATGGCGAATGTCCGGCCCTCGTGATCGAAGCGGATGACGTCTTCTTCCTCGATGTCATCGGTCGCGCACGCATCAATCCACTTTGCCATTGCTGGTTCCTGCAAGCCTGTCTTTGGTTGGTTGAAAAGGCGGCCGGCGGAACCACGCATTCCGCCGGCCGCACAGGAAGATGCCCGGGAGGAGGAGATGGGCGTCTTCACTGTGTCGCGCTGAAGCTCTCGATCTCGGCTTCAAGCTCGGCCATCTGCTCGCCGCCCGCCATCAGGTCGGTGATCGCCTCGCGGCTTTTCTCGCCCTTGCGGAAGTCGGCGGCCTTGGAACCTCTGATGAGCACGGCGAAGTGGTCGCCGACGGTCAGGGCATGGACGACGTTGTGGGTGATGAAGATCACCGCGATGCCCTTGCGGCGCGCCTGCAGAACGATGCGCAGGACATGCGCCGCCTCCTTGACGCCAAGGGCTGCGGTCGGCTCGTCGAGGATCAGCACGCTGGCGCCGAAATGGACGGCGCGCGCGATGGCCAGCGCCTGGCGCTCGCCTCCGGACAGGCCGCCGACGAGGCGATCGCCGTCGTCGATGCGGGTGATGCCGAGCTGGCGCATCTCGGTGACGGCGATCTCGTTGGCCCGCTTGCGGTCGTAGATGGTGAGCGGCCCCCAGCGCCGTGTCGGCTCGGCGCCGACGAAGAAGGAGCGGCCGATGCTCATCAGCGGGAACGTCCCGCCGAACTGGTGGACGGTGGCGATGCCATGGTCGCTGGCGTGGCGGGGGCTGTCGAAGGCGACTGATTTGCCGTCCATTTCCATCGTGCCCGACGTCGGCTTGTGGACGCCGGAGAGGATCTTGATCAGCGTCGACTTGCCGGCGCCATTGTCGCCGAGCAGGCACAGCACTTCGCCTCTGTTGACCTCGAGCGAAATGTCGTGGAGCACATCGATCGGACCGAACGACTTGTTGATTGCGGTCAGCCTGAGCTGGGGCGTTGTCATCAGCGGACCCTCGGTTTGGTGCGCGGCGCGTAGGTCAGCGCCATGGTGCGGAACGTGTTGTTCATCAGCACGGCGGCGAGCAGCAGGACGCCGATGATCAGGCTCGCCCAGTTGGCGTCGAAGCCGGTGTAGAAGATGCCCTGGTTGACGATCGAGAAGGTCAGCGTGCCGAGCACGATGCCGACGACCGAACCGTAGCCGCCGGTGAGCAGCACACCGCCGATGACCACCGCGATGATCGAGTTGAAGATGAAGGACTGGCCCGCGGCCACCTGGGCGCTGTTGTAGAGGATCGCCTGCGACATGCCGACAAAGGAAGCGCACAGGCCGCTGCTCATGAACAGCGCGATCGTCACCCGGTCGGTCGGGATGCCGGCATTGCGGGCGCTGACGGCGTCGCCGCCCATGGCCAGGATCCAGTTGCCGAAGCGCGAGAAATTCAGGATGAAGCCGACGATCAGGACGACGGCGATCCACCAGAACAGCGTCACCTGGAACTTGCCGCCGAGATAGTCGCCGAACAACAGCTTGGCGGTCGGTCCGCTCTTCAGCGCCACGCTGGTGCTGCCGGACAGGATGACCGAAAGGCCGAGCGTCAGGCCGGCGAGCGCAAACAGCGTTGCCAGGGTGACGACGAAGGACGGCACTTTGGTGCGGATCACCAGCACGCCGTTGATGAAGCCGACGGCGAGCCCAAGGCCGAGCGCGGCGAGGATGCCGACGATGATAGGCAGGTCGTAGTGGCCCGAGAGGATGGCAATGGTCATCGAGCTGGCCGGGATCATCGAGCCGACGGAGAGATCGAGATGTCCGGCGATCATCAACAGCCCGACCGGGAGCGCGATGATGCCGAGTTCCGAGGCGACGTTGAGCCAACTCGCGGCGCCGCCGGCCGACATGAAATTGGCGCCGCCGAAGATCGAGAAGAACACCAGCACGGCGATCATGCCGATCAGCGAGCCGACCTCTGGTCGGCGCACGAGGCTGCCGATCGAGGGTAAAGAAGAGTGCGGCGCTGTCGCTGCCACGGCGGGTTGTTGATGGGCTTGGGATGTCATCGAAATGTCCCTGGCGTTGTGAGCGGGTCGAGGTTGCTTGCCGCCCTTTGGGGCGTCGGCACGTTGGCTCCCCCTTCTCCCCTTGTGGGAGAAGGTGGATCGGCGCGCAGCGCCGATACGGATGAGAGGTGCGTGACGGATCGCCGTCCTTGCCAAGCTGGAACACCCCTCATCCGTCGCCTGCGGCGACACCTTCTCCCACAAGGGGAGAAGG
>NZ_SMYZ01000218.1 GCF_004919685.1 Mesorhizobium norvegicum
CCGGCGCCACCATCGAAAGGGCCTGGCGGGCCAGTTTCGAGGCGGTCGAATTGACCAGTGTTGCGGTGCCAGCCGGTGCGATGCGCAGACGATCCTGGGGGGTCCGCAGGGCCTTGACCACGTCGATGACAGAGGCCGTCGGCTGTTGCCCGAGGTGGGACAACTCGTCGGCAAGTTCGAAAGCCTTGGGCCACGGCAGGGGCGGGCGGGCCAGAGCGTGGCGGGCCATATTGTGCGGCCGCAACTCGCGGCTGTCCGAGACCGCACGGATGTCGCCACCGGCGCGCGCGAGGTGCATGGCGATCTTTGATCCCACGCTGCCGCACCCGACCAGGCTGAAGGGACTGTACTGGGGCGCTGCTGACAGGGTGCGCAAAAGCTTCGGGGTGGTGCGGTCTAGCTGTTCGACCGGCACCACGCCTTTGCCGCGCGGTCCGGCAAACAGCGACGTGCGCTGCCCTGGCGCCGTGATTGCGAACAGGCAGGGG
>NZ_SMYZ01000219.1 GCF_004919685.1 Mesorhizobium norvegicum
CCATGAGCGCGGCATCGTGCCGACACAATCGCAAGAGATAAACGCGCCGAAATGAGGGGGTTCGCGGCCATGACCAGCACAGCAAGATTCCATGCCATCGACAGCGATGCCGAACTGCCCGCACGCTTGCGCCCGGCCGACATCCACGCCCCGAAAATGGTCAGCCAGGCTGCCGGCCCGTTCGAAATACCCGCCGAGACCGGCAAGGGTCCATCCATGCGCGACGCGTTGATAACCGGCCTGCTGGTGATCTATCCGACCGTGGCTACGGTGGTGGCGATCGTCGCCGGCCTTATGCTGGCCAGCGCCAACGGCACCTGAAATTATCCCACCCGCGCCTTCGGCGCGACCTCCCCACAAGGGAGAGGTGGGAAGCCCTACTTCGGCCGCCTGAAAGCCTTCCGCTGCTTCTCGACCTCTTTGCGGCAGACGCAGCCCTCGAGGTGGTCGTTGACCAGACCCATCGCCTGCATGAAGGCGTAGACCGTGGTTGGGCCCACGAAGCTCCAGCCGCGCTTCTTCAGCTCCTTCGAAATCCGCACCGAGACCGCCGTAGTCGGGTTGGCGCGCAGATGGGCGAGATCGACGATCACCGGCCGCTCGTCCTTGCCGGGTTCGAACTTCCAGAACCAGGCGGCCAGCGAGCCGAATTCATCGGCCATTTCGCGGGCGCGCTTGGCGTTGTTTATGGTCGAGATGATCTTGCCGCGATGACGGATGATACCGGCATTGCCGAGCAGGCGCTCGACATCCTTGTCGGTGAAGGCAGCGACCTTGTCGAATTCGAAATTGGCGAAGGCCTCGCGAAAATTCTCCCGCTTGCGCAGGATCGTCAGCCACGACAGGCCCGATTGAAAGCCTTCCAGGCAGATCTTTTCGAACAGCCTGCGGTCATCGGCGACAGGCCGGCCCCATTCATGATCGTGATAATGAAGATAGTCGGGCAGATTGCCGTGCCAGAAGCAGCGCGCGACACCATCGGGACCGGCGAGCAGGCCGGTGTTTTCTTTGTCCATAAGCCAAAATCCGTTCGTTAATGCGCTTTTGCGCTGCATTTACTGCGGCTTTACCAGATTCCTGAACCCGGCGGTAACCACACCAAAAGGTTTACCGACACTTGTGCATTTTACGCATTCCGATTCATGTTTCGGTTGCTGCTTGCGCGCCAATGATCGCCGAACCGGGCGGACGTTTCCACCCGTTTTGTGTTCGACGATCAAGGTGCGTTCCGATGAAGACAGTTCTGTTTCCCGTGCTCGGCGCCGTGGCTGTGTTTGCCGCCGGCGTCACACCCTCAACCGCCGGCGACCGCTATGCCGACAGGCCGCCGGTGATGGTGAGCCCCGACCTTTCCGCACCCTGGGTGCTGCAGCTCGGCCAGGCGCCCGGCATCGTCCGGCAGAATCGCCAGGTCGTGCAGCAGCCGCGCCTGCGCACCGCGCAACCGGCGCAGCCCGACCGGGTGCAGACGGCGGGCGTGCAGGCGCCGGCCAAGCGCATGGTCATGCGTCCGCAGATCAACCCGATCTACCTGCCGCAGGAAGTCGCCTATGACGGCGCACAGAAGCCGGGCACGATCGTCATCGACACCACGCAGAATTTCCTCTTCCTTGTCGAGAAGAACGGCAAGGCGCGGCGCTATGGCGTCGGCACCGGCAAACCCGGCTTCGAGTGGTCGGGCACGCACAAGATCACCAACAAGCGCGAATGGCCGGACTGGCGCCCACCGGCGGAAATGATCAAGCGCGAAGCCGCCAAAGGCCGCTATTTGCCGACCTATCTGGCCGGCGGCATGGAGAACCCGCTTGGCGCGCGTGCGCTCTATCTCGGCACGACAGAGTACCGCATCCACGGCACCAACCAGCCGTGGACGATCGGCGGCGCGGTGTCCTCTGGCTGCATCCGCATGCGCAATGAGGACGTCGTCGACCTCTATGAACGCGTCAATGTCGGAACCACGGTCGAGGTGATATAATAGTTCTTGCGAATCACTTGGCCGGCAAAGCAATCCGCTTTTCGAGGCCAGTCTGAGACAACGGGGGACGGGCCGTATGGGGATGCGGCCAGTCAGGAAGGGCAGCACGGGAAACCG
>NZ_SMYZ01000220.1 GCF_004919685.1 Mesorhizobium norvegicum
AGCTTCGCGGCGCGATGCATATCGCCGTTTCGCTTAGTTTCGAGGTCGAAGGTCGGGAGCATCATGGGCCAACAATCTCAAAGGTGGGGTCAATTGATGCTGGCGAGATTGATCTTCGTCAGCCGCGACCTGGCCTCGATCACGCGCCGTCGGGCGGACCTAATCCTGCTGCAGAGAGCGATGTTGATCCCGACTCCGCAGTCCTCGTCCAGCATCCCTTCCGCACGTTCAAGGACGAGCTCCGCCCGGTTAATGCGGAGCCTGGCCTTGGCCAATTCGAAGATCAAAAGATCGGCCGCTGTCCCGCGTCCGTGGGGTTCCAAGGTGTTCATCATGAAGTGCTAACACATGGCGGAGCGGTTCGTTCCCTGATGTCGGGCGAAACGGGTGCCGCAGC
>NZ_SMYZ01000221.1 GCF_004919685.1 Mesorhizobium norvegicum
TCGACAAGACGCTGCCGGCGGACGTCAAGGAACTGGTCGAGAAGAAGAAGGCCGAGATCCTCGAAGGCAATTTCCGCGTTGATGTCGACGAGAACACGCCGGTTTCGGATTGAGTGTCACCCTCCCCCTTGTGGGGAGGGTCGATCCGCGAAGCGGAGCGGGGTGGGGGTCTTCGGCGCCCACCCCCACCCCGTCTTACGATCTTCGCTTCGCTGCGATCGCAAGCCGACCCTCCCCACAGGGGGGAGGGTGTAGAGCCTCCGCAGGAGCACCCTTGCCCGCCCCCCTCATAGAAATGCGCGGCATCACCAAACACTTCGGCGCCGTCAAGGCGAACGAGGCCGTCGATCTCAGTGTTGCGCCCGGTGAGATCCTCGGGCTGCTGGGCGAGAACGGCG
>NZ_SMYZ01000222.1 GCF_004919685.1 Mesorhizobium norvegicum
GGCCGGGCGCGACGAACAAGGCGCCTGACAGTTGATCGCCGTCGAAGGCGGCGATGCGATGCTGGCCGGCGTCGCGGTCGTGATAGGCGAGCATTTCGGCACCCGCTGATGCGCCGAACAGTGACCCGGCAAAGCCGGCCCAGTCGATATCGTCATCGGCAAAGGCAAGTTCGACCCGCCAGCCGCCCTTGCATTTGGCAACGGCCCAGTAGGCCGCGGTATCAGGCTCCGGCCTGCGCCGCGTCACGGCGAAGCCGAAGGCCTTTGCGGCGAATTTCTCGATGCGGGCGGCGACATGTTTCAGCGCCGGCTGGCCGGAAATGGGATCGGTCAGCGGCGCGGTCAGCGTGTCGAGCCGGCCCTTTGCCGAAAACTGATCGGTCCAGTGCATCGGTGCAAACAGGCTGCCCCGGCGCTGG
>NZ_SMYZ01000223.1 GCF_004919685.1 Mesorhizobium norvegicum
TCGGAATCAGGACACTAGATTGACTGATGACAAAGGTTCTCATCCTCGGCGCCATCGTGCAGGGCGATCGCTATCCGGCGCACCTGCAGGTGCGGCGCTGAGCAGGCACAGGAGAGCGAGATGAGCCAACCGGGCCTGTTCTCAAGACGGGGTGCACTGATGACCGCGCTTGCATTGCCACTTGGGGCCGGACTGGGTGCCGGATCGAGCCTGCCTGCCGGCGCGTCGAGCGCGCGACAGGCGGGCGGCGCCAAGGTGCTGGTGGCGTACTACACCCGCACCGGCAACACGCGTGTCATCGCACGCCAGATCAGCCGGGCCCTGCGAGCGGATCTTTTCGAGATCCGGACCGTCGATCCCTACCCGGAAGACTACGAGCAGCAGGTCGCGGTGGCGGAGCAGCAGCGGGTGTCCGGGTTCGAACCGCCGCTCGCCGCCACGGTGCCCGACATCAAATCCTGCGAGACGGTGTTCCTCGGATTTCCGATCTGGGGAATGACCGCGCCGTCGGTGATCCGCTCCTTCCTGGCGACACACGATCTGTCCGGCAAGACATTGGTGCCGTTCATCACCCATGGCGGCTACGGCCTAGGTGTGAGCTTTCGGGA
>NZ_SMYZ01000224.1 GCF_004919685.1 Mesorhizobium norvegicum
ATCTCCCCCCTTGCGGGGGAGATGCCCGGCAGGGCAGAGGGGGGTGCTGTCCCGCCAAGGCTGGAAATGCGCAGGCACCCGTCACGCTTCCATCCTCGCCATATGATCCCCGCCAAATTGCTCCCACCGCGCCGGCGCCGGCTCAAACCCTTCCGGGCGCACCAGCGACGGCACCTGGCGCGTGTCGATCTCGAAATGCTCGTGCCGTCGCTGGTGCGCCCGGAAGGGT
>NZ_SMYZ01000225.1 GCF_004919685.1 Mesorhizobium norvegicum
CTCAGCATCTGCGCTTCGCTGCGCACGCGTTGGCGCTCATCGACGAACGCCAACGCGTGCGCAGCGAAGCGCAGATGCTGAGTGACAGAGAGGTGCCGCTGGAGGGGTCGCGGCGGGCTTGAGGGGGCTGGTTTTGCCTTCTCCCCCTGTGGGAGAAGGTGGATCGACGCGTAGCGACGAGACGGATGAGGGGTGTTCCAG
>NZ_SMYZ01000226.1 GCF_004919685.1 Mesorhizobium norvegicum
GATTTCGACGCCGCGGCGCAATTGCTCGGTCTGCGGGTTCATGTCGACGCCCCCGAACACGACAGCGCTGCGCAACGCCGTGTACTTCGCGTACTTGGCAACGTTGTCGTACACCTGGTCGGCCAGTTCGCGTGTGGGCGTGAGGATCAGCGCCCGCACCGGGTGGCGCGCCGGCGACGCGCTCGTGTTGGCGTCGGGCAGCAG
>NZ_SMYZ01000227.1 GCF_004919685.1 Mesorhizobium norvegicum
GTAGGAGCCAGCCTCGAACAGCTTCAGCACCTGCTCATCCGACATAGCCTTTACCGCAGGGGCAGGCGCAGCAGACGAAGCTGCTGGTGCGCCTGCGGGCGCCGCCTTGGCGGCGGGCTTGGCGCCACCCCCGGCAATCGCCGCGTCGACATCGGCCTTCACCACCCGGCCATGCGGGCCGGTGCCGGTCATCGCAGACACATCGACGCCGGCTTCCCTGGCGATGCGGCGTGCGAGCGGCGAGGCGAAGGTGCGCTCGCCAGCCAGTGATTGGCTGATCTCCCCCCTCGTGGGGG
>NZ_SMYZ01000022.1 GCF_004919685.1 Mesorhizobium norvegicum
CCGGCAGGGCAATGAGGGGCGGCGCCAACGCCTGCAGGCAACTGCCGCCTTCTCCAGGCCCGCCACGACTGTTCCGGTCCCCTCAATATCCAAGCGCCAAGCCATCCTTGCGCGGATCGGAAGCGCCGGTCAGCGTCCCCTTCTCCCAGTCGATCAGCACCACCTGTCCGCCGCCCAGCGGATGATGCGGTTCGGCAATGCGGTGGCCGCGCCGGCGCAGGCCCTCGATCGCCTCGGCGGGAACGCCACGCTCGGCCTCCACCGTGTCGTCATTGTAGAACACCCTGGGCGCATCCAGCGCCTGCTGCGGGTCCATGCCGAAGTCGATCATGTTGGTCAGCAGATGGACATGCCCGAACGGCTGGTAGCCGCCGCCCATGACGCCGAACGGCATCACCACGCGGCCGTTCTTCGTCGCCATGCCGGGCATGATCGTGTGCATCGGCCGCTTGCCGGGCGCGATCGCGTTCGGGTGCGCCGGATCGAGGCGGAAGCTCGAGCCGCGGTTCTGCAGCACGATGCCGGTCTTCGGGCCGACGACGCCGCTGCCGAACGAGTAATAAGTCGAGTTGATGAAGGAGACCGCGTTGCGGTCGCGGTCGACGATGGAGATGTAGACCGTGTCGCTGCCGGGCAGGTCCACGCGCGGCAGATGCGTCATGGCGCGTTCGCGGTCGATCTCGGCGCGCAGCCGGTCGGCATAGGCGCCGGATAGGAGCTGCTTGACCGGCACCGGAACACGGTCCTGGTCGCCGACATAGCGGTCGCGGTCGCGATAGGCCAGCCGCCCGGCCTCGATCTCCAGATGCAGGCGCTCGGCGCCATTGGGATCGAGTCCGCCAAGCTTGAAGCCCGACAGCACGTTCAGCATCAAAAGCGCCGTCAGCCCCTGATTGTTCGGCGGCATCTGGTGGATGTCGTGGCCGCCATAGGCGGTGCTGACCGGCGCCACATAGTCGCCTTTGGTCGCGGCGAAATCCTCGGCCGAATGAAGCCCACCCAATTCGTTGAGCCGGCGCACGATATCGTCGGCGACAGCACCCTCGTAGAATCCGGCGCGGCCATGCCTGGCGATGATCCGCAATGTCGCCGCCAGTTCTGGCTGCCGGTGGATGTCACCGGCCTTCGGCGCCTTGCCGCCGGGCAGGAAGATGCGCGCGGCATGCTCGTCGGCCGACAGATCGGTCTCCGGTTCGGCCCAGTCGAAGGCGACGCGGTCATGCACGACATAGCCGTTTTCGGCATAATGGATGGCCGGCGCCAGCGCCTCGGCAAGGCCCTTGCGGCCATGGTCCTCGAGCAGGCGGCTCCAGGCATCGACGGCGCCCGGCACGGTGACCGCATGCGGACCCTGCAGCGGGATGCGGTCGAAGCCTTTTTCGAGATACCAGTCGACCGTGGCCCTGGCTGGCGCCCGCCCCGAGCCATTGAAGGCCAGCACATTGCCTTGGCCTGCCGGGCTATAGAGCACGAAGCAGTCGCCGCCGATGCCGGTCGACTGCGGTTCGACCACGCCCTGCACGGCGGCGGCGCAGACCGCGGCATCCATGGCGTTGCCGCCGGAGCGCAGCATGTCGATGGCGGCAAGGGTTGCAAGCGGATGCGACGTCGCCGCAACCGCCTCCGTGGCACGAACCGGCGAGCGGCCGGGAAACTGGAAATCACGCATTCTGTCTGGATATCCCCTGGTCAGTTCTGCGAATTGGTCACTTGAAATCAATGCCGCCGCCCGAAGATCTGCGCAACCGACAACAGCACGACCGAGAGCACGATCAGGCAGGTCGAGATGGCGGCGATCGTCGGGTCGATCTGGTCGCGCAGCGCATTGAACATGCGGCGCGTCAATGTCGTGGTCTCGCCGCCCGAGATGAACAGCGAAACCACCACTTCGTCGAAGGAGGTGATGAAGGCAAACAGCGCCCCCGAAACGATCGAGAAGCGGATCTGCGGCATGGTCACCTGCCAGAAGGCGGCGACGCGGCCGGCGCCGAGGCTGCGCGCCACCCGCTCCTGGTTCATGTCGTAGGAGCGCAGGCCCGACAGCACGGTCAGCACCACCAGCGGCAGCGCCTGCACCGTATGCGCGATGACCAGCCCGGTCAGCGTGTTGTTGAGCCCGATGTGCGCATAGAGGAAGAAAGTGCCGATGCCGATCAGGATCACCGGCACGATCAGCGACGCGGTCAGCAGCGCGTTGATGGTGCCGTTGAAGCGCAGCGTGCCCCGGTTGATGGCATAGGCGGCGGCAGTGCCGAGCGGTGTCGCCACCAGCACTGTCATAGCAGCCACCTTGACCGAGACGATCGTGGCGTCGCGCCATTCCAGCGACTGGAAGTAGGTCTGGTACCAGCGTAGCGACCATTGCTGCGGCGGGAATTGCAGCAGCGTCGAATCCGAAAACGACATGATGACGATGATGATCGACGGCGCGATCAGGAACAGCAGCACGAGGCCGCCGAGGCCGTAGAGCCACAGGCGTTGCCGGTGTGAGATCGGCAGGCCGATATCCTCGCTCATCGCGAACTCCATACACCGGTGGCGCGCGCGCCGAGCAGCCACTGGAACAGGCCGAGAAGCGCCAGCGTGACCACCAGCAGCACCACGCCGAGCGCGGCACCCGCACCCCAGTTGGAATAGAGGCTGGTGGTTTGTTCCATGCGCATCGCCCACATGATGACCTTGCCGCCGCCCATCAGCGCAGGCGTGACGAAGAAGCCCAGGCAGAGCACGAAGACGATGACCACGCCCGAGGCGAGGCCGGGCAGCGACAGCGGAAAGAAGATCTGCCGGAAGGTCGCGGCCGGACCGGCGCCAAGGTTCATGCCGGCGCGCAGGCAGTCGGTGTCGATGGTCTTCATCGAGGCGTAGAGCGGCAGCACCAGGAACGGCAGCAGAATGTGCGTCATGCCGATGACGACGCCCGACAGATTGTTGGCGAGCGACAACGGCTGGCTGATGATGCCGAGATCGATCAGCCAGCTGTTGATCAGGCCCTTGCGCTGCAGGATCACCAGCCAGGCATAGGTGCGCACCAGAACCGATGTCCAGAACGGCAGGATGACGAAGATCAGGCAGATCGACGCCGCCCGGCGCGGCAGCTGCGACAGCATGTAGGCCAACGGATAGCCAAGCAGGACGCAGGCGCCGGTGACGATGAAGGCGACCTTGAAGGTGGTGACGAAGGTCTTGATGTAGGAGGCCTGCTCGAAGAAGCGCGCATAATTGGCGGCGCTCAGCGCGCCGGCCTCGTCGAACAGCGACAGCCAGAACAGCCAGCCGATCGGCACGATGATGATGGCGAAGACGAGGAACAGGCTTGGCGCCAGCAGGGCCAGCAGCCGCAGCGACTCGCGCCGTGCGTCGGCGCGCAGCGCGTGTGCGTTCAGGGACTGATCCGCGCGGGCAGTCTCTTGCATGAGGGCGGGCTGCGCGCGCATCACTCGGCCGCCACCAGGATCGTGTCCTGCGCGTCGAGGCCGAGGCTGACCGGCTGGCCGGGAGCCGGCATCCTGGCCAGCACGTCGCTGCGGCAATAGTCGCGCAATGTCAGCTGGCGGCCATCGCGCAGCACTGCGTAGCAGACGAAGCTGTCGCCCTGGTAGATGATGTCGCTGAGCGTCGCATCGAGCACGTTGACGCCGTTTGGCTGTTCGGCATTTGCTGCCAAGAGCCGCAGCTTTTCCGGCCGCACCACCATAAGGTGCTGGCCTGATGCCGGGGTCGGCGCTGCGGTGTGGATTCTGCGGTCCTCGTACCAGACGGAGCCGTTGCGGCACTCGACCGGAATGAAATTCGATTCGCCGATGAAGCCGGCTACAAACCGCGTTTGCGGCGTGGCGTAGAGGGTTTCGGGCTTGTCGAGCTGTTCGATGCGCCCGCCGTTCATCACCGCGATGCGGTCAGACATGGTGATCGCTTCGCGCTGGTCATGAGTGACATAGACCGTGGTCATGCCAAGCCGGCGATGCAGGGCGCGCAGTTCGATCTGCATGTGCTCGCGCAGGCCCTTGTCGAGCGCCGACAGCGGTTCGTCCATCAGCACGATGCGCGGCTCGAAGACGATGGCACGCGCCAGCGCCACGCGCTGGCGCTGGCCGCCGGAAAGCTGGTCGACCCGGCGCTCGCCCAGCCCCTGTAATTTCACAAGATCCAGCGCCTTCTCGACACGCTCGGCCGTCTCGGTGGCGGCGACGCCGCGCTGCTTCAGCGGAAAGGCGATGTTGTGGAAGACGTTCATATGCGGAAACAGCGCGTAGGTCTGGAACACCATGCCGATGTTGCGCTTGTGCGGCGGCGTGGTGATGATCTCGTCGTCACCGACCCTGATCGAGCCGGCATTGGCTCGCACGAAGCCGGCCAGGACCATCAGCAGCGTCGTCTTGCCGGAACCGGAAGGCCCGAGCAGCGTCAGGAATTCGCCGGCCTCGACATCGAGGTTCAGATCGCGCAGCACCGGCACGCTGCCAAATCGTTTCTCGATCCGGCGCATGCTGATCGGCAGCGCGGATGGCGCAATGGACAAGATTTTTCTCTCCTTAGAGCAATTCCAGGAAAAGTGTGAAGCGGTTTTCCGTCCGGAATTGCGTGAAAACAAAGAGATAGAGTGGTTCGACGTTTCCGAGAAACGGTGAACTGCTCTAGCCGGCAAACAAGAGGTGGCGAGGCAGGTGCTGGTTGCGCCGCCCCGCCATAAGTCTATGGCCGCAGCCTATTGCTGGATCAGATTGTTGAACTTTTCCGTCGCCTCGACCAGATTGTCGCGCCAGAATTCGGCATCCTGCAGCACCTGCTTCTTGACGTTTTCGGGTGCCGAATTGATGTCCTTGATCCTGTCCTGCGGGATCTTGCCGGTCTCGAAAGCCTTCTCGTTCACCGGGCCATTGTCGACATAGAGCGGCAGATTGGCCTGCAATTGCGGACTGACGAACATCGCCAGCGCCTTCATGGCCGCCTCCTTGTTCTTCGCGCCCTTGGGGATGACCATGCAGTCGGCGGTGAGCACGCCCTGGTCGAAGGAGAAGCTGACCGGCGCGCCTTCCTTCTTCAAGGTGCCGGCGCGGCCGTTCCAGATGCTCGCCATGTCGACTTCGCCGTCCTTCACCAGTTGCATGGCCTGGGCGCCGGAGGTCCACCAGGCGTCGACATGGCCGCGGATCTTGTCGACGGACTTCAGCGCGCCGTCGATATCGACCGGATAGACCTTGTCGATCGGAATGCCTTCGGCCAGGGCCGCGACGCTCAGCGTTTCCGTCGCCTGGCTGCCGCTCAGCGCGCGCCGTCCCGGGAATTTTTCCACGTTCCAGAAATCGGCCCATGTCTTCGGCCCTTTGTCGCCAAAAACATCGGTCCGGTAGATCAGCACGACCGAGGTGTAGGAAATGCCGACCCAGTCGTCATGGACGAGTTTCGGGTTGATGCCGCTCTTGTCGATGATGCCGTAGTCGAGCTTCTCGAACAGCCCTTCCTTCGAGCCGCGCGCGCATTCGTCGGCGCCAAGTTCGGTGATGTCCCACTTCACCGCATTGCCGGTCACTTGCAGCCGCACGTCGTCGAGGCCGTTGGTGGTGTCTTCCTTGATGGTGATGCCGAGCGCATCGGCGGTCGGCTTGAAGAACGCCTTGGTCTGCGCCTCCTGATAGGTCCCGCCCCATGAGGCGACGGTGATGGTGTCGCCCGCCATGGCGGGGGCGGCGAGCGAGGCCATGAGGCCCGCAATCGCAACAACGCTAACGCTTCTGGTCCTGTTCATTTTCGGCTCTCCAACCGGTGTTCCCATTGTTTTTGATTTCGCATGCTATTTTGTATACAATTTTGAGTGTAGCTTGGAGATCGTTGATGTCAACACCATCCGGCGCGATCGAATTTACGCGTTTCGCGCCGGACAGGTTGGAGAGGGGCGGGGTCGCCGGGGGCGTGGCAAATTGCGCCGACTGCGGCTACAGCTATGCGTGTCCCGGCTGAAAGGCCGGAGAACTGGGAACGGAACCTTGGCCAAGGAAACCAAAAATACGCTGCGCGACTCGGTCTACTCCGCGCTCAAGGCGATGATCGTGACCGGCCAGATTCCGCCGGGCTCACGCGTCACCGAAAACGACATCGCGGCGAAGCTGACTGTCAGCCGCACCCCGGTGCGCGAGGCCTTCAACCGCCTCGAGCGCGACGGCCTGGTCACCGGCCGGCCGCGCCAGGGCTATGTCGTGACCGAGTTCGACATCAACATGTTCCGCGAGGCCTTCGAGATCCGCGAGCTGCTCGACGGCCATGCGACGGAACTGGCGGCGGCTGCGGCGACGGAAGCGGACAAGGCGCGGCTGCGCGCCATGCTGGCCGAATGCGAGCGGCTGGCCGCCATTCCGGAGCGCACCAACAGGGAGAAATTCCAGGAGCTCGAGGTCGGCATCGACCTGCATCGCGTCATCGCCGAAATCAGCGGCAATGTGATGCTGCACGGCATGCTGTGCGGCATCCTCGACAAGTGCCAGCACTATGTCTGGACGGAACTGCTCTGGCTGGACGAATGGAAGATCGCCCGCGATGAGCACGCCGAAATCGTCGACGCCATCTGCGCCGGCGACGCCAGCCGAGCCGGCACGCTGGCGCGCGCCCATGTGCGCGGATCGCGTGACAATGTTCTGCGCCTGCTGCAGGCCAAGTCGGACTATCGGAATTTTCTGGCCAAGGCGTCTTAAGGGGCGAGGAGCTTGAACGAGGCCTGCCCGCCGACTGACCCTGACGACAAGCGCCTTTGAGTCTTCAGCCCTTGCGCTCCTGAAGGCTGTTGCCGCCGTCGACCACCAGCAGGGCGCCGTTGACATAGCTGGCGCCTTCCGATGCCAGGAACACGACCGCCGCGGCCACCTCGTCGGGTCGCCCGGCCCGCGCCGGCGGCGTATGCAGGGCGGCTTGCCGCTCCATCTCGCTCGACGAACCCGTTTCGATCCAGCCGGGGGCGACGGCATTGGCCGTGATGCCGCTTCTCGCCACTTCGAGCGCCAGCGTGCGTATCAGGCCGACCATGCCGGCCTTGGCGGCGGAATAGGCTGATGTGCCTTCGAAGGACACCAGCGGCCCGGTGACCGACGCCACATTGACGATGCGCCCATAGCCCGCTTCGACCATCGCCGGCAGAAACGCCTTCGTGACGAGGAATGCGGTCTTCAGGCTGACGTCGATCCCCTGATCCCAGTCGGCCTCGGTCATGGCAAGAAACGCCTTGTCGACCGAAGGCGATGCGAGCGAGCCCATGCCGGCGTTGTTGACCAGGATATCGACCGCGCCGACATCAGCCCGCAGCCGCGCGACATCAGCAGCGATGGTGAGATCGGCGATTGCGGCTTTGGCATCGATACCTTCGCGGCAAAGCTCAACGGCGCGATCGAGCACACGCCCACTGGCGCCCGTGAGGAAAACGGCATGGCCGGCTTGGCCGAGCTGCCGGGCAATGGCAAAGCCGATGCCGTCGGCCGCACCGGCTCCGGTGATCAAAGCGCGCTTGGTGCGGGTAGGAAACATGGTCAAATCAGGCTCCGCTGGTTACATGAATGGTTTTGGCGCACCGGAGAGGATGAAACTGGGCGCCGTTATGTCATTGTTACGCCTATTGATTTCTAAGATCACCTCTCGGAGCGGAGTGACGGCTTTGCGCCACAACCGGACTCTCGAGCCGATTACCGACCTGGTCTCGCACCACGGCGGACACCGCGACGCTGCCAGGCTTGGCGATGCTCTCGACACGCGCTGCAACATTGACGCCATCGTCATAGATGTCACCGTGGTCGAAGGTGATGTCGCCCACGTCCATCCCGATGCGGAACTCAATCCGCCGCTCTTCCGTCCACTACTGCGCGCGGCGTGCTAGCGAACGTCGGGCTTCTGGCCGCGCTCCTGCTACTACTCCTGATTGGCTTGAGCTGACTTTATACACGCGCGACAGCGGAAGGCGTTTCGTCCCGCTATCTCAACCATCAAATACGCCCCTCCTAACCTCCGAGAATGCTACTTCACCGGGCCACGTGTGATGGACGTGAGTTCCACGATCACGTCAAACGCCTTGATGCTCAACGTCGGGTCACCTTTCATCTCCGCAATAATTGGCCCGTCCACGAAGGCCTGCACTGCGGCGTCATTGTCGAATAGGTAGATTCCCCCGGCTTCGCTTTGGGCCTCGTTTATGATCCAGACCTTCCAGCGCAGGCCAGGTATGTCCGCGATGGGTTGAGCATATGGCAGGTTTTCTTTCTCGTACTCGGCCCTCGGCTCGTTGAGCTTGTAGTTGATTTGCAGAATTTTGGCCGACATGTCTTTCCTCCCTATTCTCTGTCGTAGGCGTTGCACGGCCACCCCGGATGAGGCTGCAACCTCGGTACGGTTTTCAAGAAAGCGGGACGATTCCCTCAAGCGCCGCATAGACCGAGGTTCGTAGCCAACGGTCCATGTTGCGGGCAAGGCCGGGGTCACCGCTCAGGAAAAGGCCGCCTCTTTCTTTCTCACGCTCGATGCTGGAACGGCCCTCCAGGATGGCCCCAAGCGAAACAACGCTGGTCTCGACGTAAAGGTCGACGTCCCGGCGGGGGTCGAGCGAGCATAGCTCGGGCAAGTCCGCGCCTGGCTCGACCACAAACCAGTAATGGGGACACTTCGGTGGGGGATCGTCGCGGAAATGGAAGCGGATGACGGCGCGCCGCCGCGGCAGTTCAGCGAGGTCGATCTTTCGCCGCACGACCCACATGAGGGTCGAAACATCTACGTCTCCAAGCGCGATTTCCGCCTCGATGTTGCATTGCGCCCATTCCGCCAGCGCGTTCATCGCCGGCTCGAGCTTGATCGACTTCTCGGTGCGGAAATAGCCGATGGTGCCCGTCGCCTCGTCCTCGACGCGCTCGACCAGGCCCAACGCTTCCATCTCCTTGAGTCGCCTCGACAAGAGGGCGGACGAGATGTTGCCCACCCCCTTGCGAATGTCATTGAAGCGGGCCGAGCCGTTCCAGAGCTCGGTTAGGATTTGGATCGTCCAGCGCGGCTCCAGGAACTCGCAGGCGCGCGAGATCGGGCAGACCAGTCCGTAAGGCCGTCGCGCCATGGCTGAGCGCTCCTTTGCCGCAGGTTAGGCCTTGCGGAGGTCTAAGGCCAGTTCACAATCTGAAGCGGAACGCTTCCGAAGCTGCCCTGGCGCCTTCCCGCCTTCTGCCGTCATGGTGATCGCCATTCGAGCATCCCGACCAACGGAGGTTACCATGACCTGGCATAACATGACGCAATCGACATTAGGCCAGACTGCACGGCGCGTGCCGGGCACTTTTCTTGATCCTCCGCTCGAACGCCTGCTGGCCCTTGTCCATGAGTGGCGGACCCGCCGCAACATAGAGCGCGAGCTTGGTCACCTGTCCAACTCCCATCTGCGCGATGTTGGCTTAACCAAAGCTGACGTCGAAGCGGCCTGCGCCGACAGCCTCGATCAATCCGCCTCTCACGCGCTCAAGAGCGCAGCGCAGAACCGCACGGGCAATTGGTGAGAAGGGAATTCCAGACGGTTCTCAAAGTCGACTGGGGTCGCGGGCGAGAATTGAGCAATTTCAATGTATTGCGAATGGCGCGCCCGAAGAGATTCGAACTCCTGACCCCCAGATTCGTAGTCTGGTGCTCTATCCAGCTGAGCTACGGGCGCGCAACAGGCCATGCTTTCCATGACCCCGCGATCCGATCGTGAACGACCGGTCGCGACGAGACGTGTTCCCTAGCGACTGAATTTCGGAAAAGCAAGCCGATCCGGCAAAAGTTTTGTCACAAGTGCCGGGCCGGCGACGGCGGCGCGGATCCCGGCGCTTGGAAACGACCAGGAAGTCGGCCCTATTCGGGGGCAAGGGAAGTATCGGACTTGAAAAGCAGCGGAAGAACACGGGACCTGGAGGCACGAGCATCGGGCGACACAGCGCCCGAACCATCATGCCGGGCGGCGCAGGCCGTTGCGGGCCTGGTCGAGCCGGACCGGCTGGTCGGGGATGGTGACCGCGAATGTGGTGCGCCCGCCAATGCTCTCGACCAGTTCCACCGTGCCGCCATGCGCGCGGATCAGTTCGTGCGCGATCGCTAGCCCAAGGCCGGTGCCGCCGCTGCGCGCCGAGCCGCGAAAGGCCGCGAACAGGTTTTCGCGCGCCTTCGGTGGCAGGCCGGGGCCGGTGTCGCTGACGGCAATGCGGCTGACGCTGCCCAGGCGCACGGCCGACACCGCCAGGCGGCGCACCAGGGCGCTTTCACTGTCTGCCGCCATCGCCTGCACCGAGTTGCGGCACAGATTGGTCAGCACTCGGAACAGCTGATCGGAATCGGCGTCGACCTCGAAAGCCGGCTCGACGGAATTGACGAACTCGATGCCCTGCTCGATGTCGAGCAGGCCGTGCACGTCCTCGACCAGCTGGCGCAGCCTCAAGCGTCGGCGCGCCGGCGGCGGCTCCTGCGTGCGGCCATAGGCGAGCACGCCTTCGGAATAGGACACGGCGCGGTCGAGCGCGCGCAGCAGTTTCGGCGCGAAGGCCTGCACGGTGGGGTCCTTGACCTGGCGCAGGCGGTCCGACATCAGCTGCGCCGAGGCCAGGATGTTGCGCATGTCATGGTTGATCTTGGAGACGGCAAGGCCGAGGTCGGCAAGGTGCTTCTGCTCGGAGAGCATTTTTTGCAGCCGTTCCTGCATCTGCGACAGCTCGCGCTCGGCAACGCCGATCTCGTCGGCGCGGGCGGCCGGATGGATGATGCGCCCGGGATCGTCGGGCGCTTCGGAGAAGGACAGCATCGAGCGCGTCATCGTCCGGATCGGCCCGATCATGATCAGGTCGATCGCGGCATAGACCAGCATTGCGGTGAACAGCGAGATCAGCAGCGAGACGAAGGCGACGTTGCGCGAATATCGCAGCATCGCATTGCGCAGGCTGTTGTCCGGCATGATCAGCTCGAACTCCTTGTCCGAGTCGCCGACCGGGCCGAAGACGCGCAGCATCCGGTCGCCGCCGAAAAACAGCGTGTCGAGCGCGCCGGTCATGCCCTTGATCATGCCGATCGAGGCGATATCGATGTGTTCGTCGACCTTCGGCGGCATTTCGGCCACCACCAGCAGCCGCGAGACGCCGCCGTCGCGCACCGCGATCGCCTTGGCGCCGATTGCCATCAGCACGTCGTTCTGGGCCGTGCGCGACAGCGAGGTGGGTTCACCCTGCACCAGCACGATCGACACCGCCGCCGCCGTGCTCAGCCGCTCCTTCAGCCAGTTCAGCCGGTAGCTGGCGATCCAGGGTAGGAAGATCAGCACTTCGGCCAGCAGCACGAAAACAATGGTGAGCAGCAGCAGCTTGGTCGACAGGCCGCGCGACAGCGGCACCGTGCGCACGATGGTTGGCTCCGCCGTGCCGATCCTTTCCTGCGCTTGTATGGTTTCGCTCATGCGGTCCATGTCTTCACAATCACTTGATCAACGCAGATTAGGCGATTACGGCTTTTTTGCCAATTTCATCCTTGGCCGGAAACATAAACCGGCCTGAACGGCGCCGGGCTTCGGCCCGACGACTCCGGATTGACTTCCAAAAGCCTTCTTTCTATAAGCCCGCACACGCTCGGGCCATTCGTCCCGGCGCGGTTTCGATCGCGCCAAAGCCGGCCCGGCAAAGCTCCTGTTACACAGTGACAGAATCAAGAAGGGCCGCACCCCGCGGTATTAAAACAAATGAAGCGTACCTACCAACCGTCTAAACTCGTCCGCAAACGTCGGCACGGCTTTCGTGCCCGCATGGCCACCAAGGGTGGTCGCGGCGTCGTCGCAGCTCGCCGCAATCGCGGCCGCAAGCGGCTCAGCGCCTGAACGGAAGACGAGATCGTTGCCCGCATCCGGCAAGCCAGTGGGACCAAATCCCAAGCGGCTTCTGAAGCGCGCGGAATTCCTGGCCGTCCGTCGTGGTGAAAAGCGACGCGGGCGGCTTTTTCTCGTTGAAGTTCTCGACCGCGGCGACGGCCTGTCGCCGCGCGTCGGCTACACCGTCACCAAGAAGGTCGGCAATGCGGTTGTCCGCAACCGCGTCCGGCGGCGGCTGCGAGAAGCCGTCCGTACGCATGCGGCAAGTGACATGGCGCCTGGCAATGACTATGTCATCGTCGGGCGTGAAGACGTGCTTACCATTCCGTTCGGCCAGTTGAAGGCCGAACTCTCCCGCCGACTGCGCGGAACACGATAGGCCAAGGGCTTTCGATGGAAAACAACCGGAACTTCTTCATCACCATCGCGCTGTCGGTGCTGATCCTGGCGGTATGGCAATATTTTTACGTATTGCCGCGCAGCGAAGCCCAGCGCGAAGCGGCCCGCGTCGAACAGCAGCGCGTCGAGGAGCAGAAGAAGGCCGCCGGCACCAATCCCGGCGCCGACACCGGAACGCCTGCCGCGCCTGGCGCCATTCCGAATGCACCCGGCACCGATGCCGTGACGCCGGCCGGCCGCGAACAGGCACTCGCCACGACCACCCGCGCCAAGATCGATACGCCGAGCCTCGAGGGTTCGATCAACCTGACCGGCGCCCGTCTCGACGACCTCAAGCTCAAGCACTACACCGAGACGGTCGACAAGAATTCGCCCGAGATCAGCCTGCTCAACCCGGCGGCACTGCCCAATGGCTACTATGCCGAGATCGGCTTCGTCGGCAACGACAAGACAGGCGCGGTGCCCGGTCCGGAGACCGTGTGGGCCGTCGACGGCAATGCGACGCTGACGCCGACAACCCCGGTCACGCTGACCTATTCGAACGACAAGGGCCTGACCTTCAAGCGCACCTTTTCCGTCGACACCAACTACATGTTCACGGTTTCAGACACGGTGCAGAATTCGGGCACGGCCGCCGTCTCGCTGTCCAACTACGGCCGCGTCACCCGTTTCGACAAGCCCGCCGTTGCCAGCACCTATGTGCTGCATGAGGGCCTGATCGGCTTCACCGGCACCGAAGGCCTGCAGGAACACAAATACGCGTCCATCGAGAAGGACAAGCAGTTCACGCCGGGCAAGTCGACCGACGGCTGGCTCGGCATCACCGACAAATACTGGGCGGTGACACTGGTGCCGACCGAGAAGCAGCCGTTCCAGCCGCGCTACGCTTATTTCGAGGACGGCCGCCATCGCTACCAGTCCGACTTCCTGACCGACCCGATCACCGTCGATGCCGGTCAGTCGGCGACGGTGGAGAGCGAAATCTTTGCCGGCGCCAAGGAAGTCGGCAAGATCAACGCCTATGCGGAAGATCGTCATATCAAGCGGTTCGACCTGCTGATCGACTGGGGCTGGTTCCACTTCATCACCAAGCCGATGTTCTGGCTGATCGACACGCTCTACAAATTCTTCGGCAATTTCGGCCTGGCGATCCTCGCCACCACCGTCATCGTCAAGGCCATCTTCTTCCCGCTTGCCAACAAGTCCTATGCGTCGATGGCGAACATGAAGAAGGTGCAGCCCAAGATGCTCGAGATCCGCGAGAAATACGCGGACGACAAGATGAAGCAGCAGCAGGCGATGATGGAGCTGTACAAGACCGAGAAGATCAATCCGCTTGCCGGCTGCTGGCCGGTGGCGCTGCAGATCCCGGTCTTCTTCTCGCTCTACAAGGTGCTCTACATCACCATCGAGATGCGGCACGCGCCGTTCTTCGGCTGGATCCAGGATCTGGCGGCACCAGATCCGACGTCGATCTTCAATCTGTTCGGCCTCGTTCCGGTCACCTTGCCGCACATGCTGATGATCGGTGTCTGGCCGCTGATCATGGGCGTCACCATGTTCCTGCAGATGCGCATGAACCCGACGCCGCCGGATCCGACGCAGGCCGCGATCTTCACCTGGATGCCTGTCATCTTCACCTTCATGATGGCGGGTTTCCCGGCCGGCCTGGTCATCTACTGGGCCTGGAACAACACGCTGTCGATCCTCCAGCAAGGCGTGATCATGAAGCGCCAGGGCGCCAAGATCGAGCTGTGGGACAATCTGATCGCACTGTTTCGAAAGAAACCGTCACCGGCGGAATAGAAGGCGCTGCCTTTGCGAAATCAAAAAAGCCCCGGTGGGGCTTTTTTGTTGGCGGGATATCCCATTCGATGCATTTCCGCTCGCCGGTGAAACTTTGGCGCGCCGCGCCTCGTAATTGCGCGTTGCCATCCTGCGGCCTGCGCTTCGGTACGCCTTGCGGTGGCCATGGATTTGCGTCGTTGCGGACCACCGCGTTTTCGCGACGCCGGCAAGATACGCTTGCCAAGACGGCTTCCGGCGCAAAGGCGCCGGTGTTTGGGAGGCCGTAGCGGCAGACCGGGGTCCTGTTGGCCTCCACGGGGCCCCGGTTCTCTTGCTTACTGGAAGGTTATGCAGGCTGCGGCTTGTGCCGGCAGACGGGATCGCCGCCAGACATCATCACTCCATGACGGCGCTGTGGTCGACCTTGGCTGGCGTCGCAGGCTTGCGCAGCAAGAGAACCAGCGGGATGGCGGCAAGCGACAGGATCATCATCAGCTTGAAGTCGTTCATGTAGCTGATAACAGTCGCCTGCAGCGTCACCACGCCGTCGAGCGCGGCCCGGCCGGCGGCGCTGTAGGGGTTCATCGCCTGGAAGATCGCCGGATTGCCGAACGCCTGGTTGTAGGGCGTCACATAGGTGGCGATGTTGGCGTGGTTGATCTGCACGTTCTGCGTCAACAGCGCGGTGACGACGGATATGCCGACGCTGGAGCCGATGTTTCGCGACAGATTGTACAGCCCTGTGCCTTCCGCGCGCCGCTCCGGCGCCAGCGTGGCGAAGGTGATGGTGGTCAGCGGCACGAACAGGAAACCCAGGCCCGCGCCCTGGATGAAGCCGGTGCTGATGATCGTCCATTGCGAGACATCAGGCGTCCAGCCGGTCATGTCGTACATCGCCCAGGCGGTGACCAGCAGGCCGGTCAACAGCAGCCAGCGCGTGTCCACCTTGCCGATCAGCCTGCCGACCAGGAACATGCACGCCATGGTGCCGAGACCGCGCGGTCCCATGACGATGCCGGCCGTCACCACCGGATAGCCCATCAGCGTCTGCAGATAGGGCGTCATTAGGGCCAGCGAGGCCAGATAGGTGATGCCGATGATGAAGATGAAGATCATGCCGACGGCGAAATTCCGGTCCAGGAAGAGCCTCGGGTTCACGAAGGTGTTGCGGGCGGTGAAGGTGTGGACGAGGAAGATGTAGAAGGCCGACGCGCAGATCAGCGCCTCGACGATGATCTCGGACGACGAGAACCAGTTGAGCTGCTCGCCGCGATCGAGGAACATCTGCAGCGATGCGATGGTGACACTGAGCATGCCGAAGCCCAGCCAGTCCAGCCTCGCCTTGAGGTCGGTCTTGGTTTCCTGGACGAACATCGACACGCCGGCGAAAGCCAGGGCGCCGATCGGGACGTTGATGTAGAAGACCCAGCGCCAGCTGACATTTTCGGTCAGCCAGCCGCCGATGACCGGCCCGAGCACCGGCCCGACCATCACCGAAACGCCGAACAGCGCCATCGCCGAGCCGCGCTCTTCGACGCTGTAGATATCGAGCAGGATGCTCTGCGCCAGCGGCACCAGGGCCGCGCCGAACAGGCCTTGCAGCAGGCGGAAGCCGACGATCTGCGGCAGCGACTGCGCGAAGCCGCACAGCACCGACGCGACGACAAAGCCGGTGATGGAGATCAGCAGGATGCGCTTGCGGCCAAAACGATTGGCAAGGTAGCCCGAAGGCGGCGTCATGACGGCCGCCGCGACGATATAGGACGTCAGCACCCAGTTGATCTGGTCGGCGCTCGCCGAAACGCTGCCCTGGATATAGGGAAGCGCCACATTGGCGATGGTGGTATCCAGCGCCTGCATGATCACGGCCAGGATCACGCAGGCGGTGATGGCGCCGCGATTGGCGATCACGCCACCTGTCGCGGACGCGCCGGTCATGACTTTTGCCCGAACCGGTTGATGAGATCGGTCACGAAGTCGGGCAGGCCGCGGGCATGGCCGGTATCGATACCGACCACGACGCTCATTCCGCCGCGCAGCGGCGGCTTGCCCTGGAGATCATCGACCGTCACGCGCAGCGGAATGCGCTGCACGACCTTGACCCAGTTGCCGGTGGTGTTCTGCGCCGGAAGCAGCGAGAAGCTCGACGATGACGCCGGGCTGATCGAGGCGACCGTGCCGTGCCAGACGGCACCCGGATAGCTGTCGACGCTGATCGTCGCCGTCTGTCCCGGCCGCACATAGGTCAGTTCGGTTTCCTTCGGCTCCGCCGCTATCCACAAATCGGTCGCCGAAATCAGTCTGAACGCCGGCTGCGAAGCCGGCAGATACTTGCCGACCTGAAGCGCGTCGACATTGGTGACGATGCCGTCGAACGGCGCCTTGACGATGGAATCGGCAAGATTACGCTGGGCGTCGTCCACCGCCGACTGGGCCTGAAGGTAGAACGGGTTCTTCTCCACGGGCTGGTTGGCGTCGCCGCCGAGCTGGGCAAGTGTCGCCAGCGCCTGCGCCTCGGCAACGGACACTTTCTGGCGGGCGGCAATGAGATCGTGCTGGGCGCTGTCGAAGGTCGCCTTGGAGGACGTGGAAGTCTTGAGCAGATCCTGCTGGCGCTGGAAAGCGGCCTCGTAATAGGGGATGTCGGCCTGCGCCTGCTCGATCAGCGCCTGCGACTGCTGGTAGCTCGCCTGCAAGGTCAACACCTGGTTGCGCACCGTTCCGAGCTGCGCCTGGGCCGCGGCAAGGGCGGTTTCGAAAGAGGCCGGCCGCAACCGGAAAAGCACCTGGTCCTTCTTCACCGCCTCGTTGTCGTGCACGTCGATCTCGAGCACGGTGCCGGAAACGTCGGTGGACACGCCGAGCGACTGCGCCTGGATGTAGGCATTGTCTGTCGTCATCACCTGGCCGCCAACAACGTAGTAATAGCCGCCGACGACAAGCGCGACCGGAAGCAGGGCAAACAGGATCGGCCGCGTCAGGCTGCGTCTGGGTTTGACCGGCGCCGGCGGCGCAACAGCGACCGTGGCTTGCCGCGGCTCTTTGGACGGAGCCTCGAGTGCCGCCGGCGCCAGGGCAACAGGTGCATCCAGTTCGTGATCGTCGATGACGGTGTTGGCTCGCCTCTGCTCGCGTTCGCTGTCCAGCCGGATGATCTGGTCGCTCGTCCGGTCGGCGGCGGGTCCGTCTTCTTCGGCGGGTTTCTTGGGTGAGGTTGATTCAACCATGTATTTTCTCCCGGTCGACGGCTGGCTGGGCGCAAGCCTCGAGCAGATTGGATTTGATGAGGGACAGAGTTTGCAGCAGATGCAACTGGGCATCCGCGGAAAGGCCGACGAAGGCCTCGTCACGCGTTTTCTGGCCATTGCTGCGCATGATTTCGATCAGCGGATGGGCTTGCGGCGTCAGGTAAAGCAGCCATGCCCTGCGATCGGCAGGATTGGGCCGGCGCTCGATGAAGCCGCGTACTTCCATCTTGTCGAGCAGCCGGGCGAGCGTGATCGGCATGATCTCGATCAGGTCGGCGAGCTTGTTCTGGTGGATGCCTTCATGCAGGGACAGATAGGCCAGCACCTGGGCGCGGGTCAGCCCCGACGCCCGCGACCGCTGCTCGAACCGCTTTCGAAGCAGGCGCGCGACATCGTGCAGCACGAAGCTGATGTTGGGTGACGATGGCATGGGAGGTACTGGGGTTTTCGGCGCGACTTTTAGTGAGCATGCTTATTATCATCATGCACATAATCCCGCTGGACGCGGTGCGCAAGACGGACTAAGTCCGCCTGGAAAAAATGACGCATGGGCTGCGACGCAACAAAAAGACCGGGTGACTGGCTGTTGCCGGGCGAGGGCATGACGATGAATTGGTTGAAGATCGCGACCGTGGCGGCTCTCGCAGCATGGCCTGGAATTGCGCTCGCAAAGGACGCCGTCAGCTGCGGTGGCGCCGCCATGCTGGGCGGGGCACAATTGAACTGCAGCCACGTCGAACCCCAGGCGCCGCCTCAGTTTTGCACCTATAGCTGGGCTCTGCACACGCTCGCCGGCGATCAGAAAATCGTCGAAGGCACCTTCATGCTGCCGCCCGGCGCCTCGAATGTCACCGTCTATCAGGGCAGCGGTTTCGACAGTGCGCTGTCCGATCCGATCGTGATCTGCCGCGGCAGCAAATGAGCAAAGCCGCCAAGGAAAGCTCGCTCGTCAACCGATTGGTGCTATAGGGCGGATCACGCTATTTTGAACAGGCGCATGCGGGTTCTGGATGCGCCTGGCGGCCATTTCTTTGACGGGCCCCAATTCTTTAACGGACATCGACATGGACGGACCCAACCCCAACATCAAGCACCCGATCCCGATGCACACCCGTGTCGGCTTTCTCAAGGGACTGGTTAACGCGCCGAACATCGAGATCGGCGATTACACCTATTATGACGATCCGGACGGACCCGACAAATTCGCCGAAAAATGCGTGCTCCACCATTATCCCTTCATAGGCGACAAGCTCATCATCGGCCGGTTCTGCGCCATCGCCGAGGGCGCGCGCTTCATCATGAACGGCGCCAACCACGCCATGTCCGGCTTTTCGACCTATCCGTTCAATATTTTCGGCCATGGCTGGGAAAAGGGTTTTGACCCGGCGACGTGGTCGAAGGAGGTTCGCGGCGACACAATTGTCGGCAACGACGTCTGGATCGGCATGGAGGCGGTGATCCTGCCCGGGGTGGAAATCGGCCACGGTGCCATAATTGCCGCGAAATCGGTGGTGACGCACGACGTGCCGCCCTATGCGATCGTCGCCGGCAATGCAGCCAAGGTGGTGAAGATGCGTTTCGACGACCGAACGGTCAGGCGGTTGCTGGCGGTGGCGTGGTGGGACTGGCCGGTGGACAAGGTCAGCCGCAACCTCGATGCTATCCGGGGCGCCAATATCTCTCTTCTGGAGGCAGCAGCTTGAACGCTCTGAACAGCAGCATAATCGGCACCGAACTGTTTACGCGAGGGTGGATCTTCATCCGCGGCGTGCCGGCAATGAAGTTCCTGCCGCCGGAAGGACCGCCGGAAATAGCCTTTGCCGGCCGCTCGAATGTCGGCAAGTCGTCGCTGATCAACGCGCTGGTCAACCAGAAGGGTCTGGCGCGCACTTCCAACACGCCGGGGCGCACGCAGGAACTCAACTATTTCGTGCCGGACGGATTTTCGGGCGAGGGCGCCGACCTGCCGCCCTTGGCGCTGGTCGACATGCCCGGCTACGGCTACGCCACCGCGCCGAAGGAGAAGGTCGACGAGTGGACCAAGCTGGTCTTCGACTATCTCAAGGGCCGCGTCACGCTAAAGCGGGTCTATGTGCTGATCGACGCCCGCCACGGCATCAAAGCCAAGGACGATGAAGTGCTGTCGCTGCTCGACAAGGCGGCGGTATCCTACCAGATCGTGCTGACCAAGACCGACAAGATCAAGGCTGCCGGCGTGCCGCGGCTGATCGAGGAGACGCTGGCAAAGATCAAGAAGCGGCCGGCGGCGTTCCCGTTCGTTCTGGCGACGTCTTCGGAAAAGGCCGAGGGCCTCCAGGAATTGCAGGCTGCCATCGTGCTTGCCGCCAATGGCGGCTAAGCATCTACACCTTGGAGCATAGCCTAGGGCTTGGCTTCGATAGCAATCGTCTGATGGCCTTCTTCCGCCACAAGCCTTTCGGTGCCGTATGCCTTCAGGAACATGCTGACGCCTGACCTGACGATGTGGTCGATCTCGTCCTGGCTCGGGGCTTTGGTGCGATAGGCGAAGATGCACTGGCGGAAGAGACCGGCCAGGCACAGTTCGGTGAACTGATAGGCGGCAAGATCGACATCGTCGATCCGCAGCAGGTCGCGCTCGATGGCGGCATTGAGAAACGCCGCGACCTTGTCGTGACCACGTTTGGGACCGCGCTCGTAGAAACGCGCGCCCATGTCGGGAATCCGGTCGGATGCGCCGATCACCGTGCGCTGCGCCTGGATCACCTTGGCCGACGTGATCTTGAGGGCCAGCACCTTGCCGAACTTCACCAGCGTCTCGCGCAGGTCGTCGGATTTGTCCAGCACGTCATACATGTTCTTGAAGATCGTGCCGCGCTCTTCCTCGATCAGCGCTTCGAACAGCTCTTCCTTGTTGGCGAAATAGACATAGATCGTGCCCTTGGAGACACCGGCCTCACGGGTGATGTCGTTCATCGAGGCGGCTTCGAACCCCTTGTCGATGAAGACACGACGGGCGCCGTCGATGATCTGGCTGCGCTTGACCGGATCCTGCCCGGCCGCCGGGCGGCCACGGCGCAAGCTGTCCAGCAGGTCGCCACACTGGTCGGTTTCAACGTTGGGCGGTGTCTCGGTCATGAAAGTCACACCTCGAAAATAATTCGAACCAACCGGTTCGATTGCCCTTGATATGGTCCTCTTTACGCGCTATGTCAACGCCCGGATCGAACCGAACGGTTCAGTATTATATTATAATTTTAGAGAGATGTCATGTCCTCGAACGCGCCGACCACAGCCGAAGTCCGTCCCTTCCCCAATGCCAAGGTTGCGCCGGCGACGGAAGCACCGCAAGTGCCTACCCAGCCCGTCTCGTCGCCGCCGGCAGAAGCTCCGGCCAAGAAGAAGCGTTCGGTGCGCTCCTTTCTGCTGCCGATCATCGGCGTTGCCTTGCTGAGCGCCGGCGCCTGGTACGGTTACGATTACTGGACCACTGGCCGCTTCATGATCTCGACGGACGACGCCTATGTCCAGGCCGACATGGCGTTCATCTCGCCCAAGATTTCCGGCTATGTCGATCAGGTGAAGGTGAGCGAGAACCAGTCGGTCAAGGCTGGCGATCCGCTGCTCGTCGTCGATGATGGCGACTACAGAATAGCCGTCGCCCAGGCAGAGGCGCAGATTGCTACGCTGAGCAAGACGCTCGACCGTATCGACGCCCAGACCGAAGCAGCGCGCGCTGCGCTGCAGCAGGCACAGGCGCAGAAGGTCGCTGACCAGGCCGCGGCTGACAATGCGGCCAAGGTCGCGGCGCGTGCCTCGCAGCTGCTCAAGACGCATGTCGGCACGCAGGCACAGCTGGACGACGCCCAGACGGCGGTGCAGCAGGCCAATGCAGCCCTTGTCGGCGCCGACGCGCAGATCGCCGCGGCGCAGGCCAATATCGGCGTGCTGCAGGCGCAGCGCGCCGAATCGGCAAGCACGCTGGCGTCCTTGCAGCTCAGCCGGGACAAGGCCGAGCGGGATCTTTCCTTCACCGTGCTCAAGGCGCCTTATGACGGCGTCGTCGGCAACCGTTCCGTGGAGCAAGGCGATCTCGTCAGCCCCGGCCAGAAGCTCGCCGTCATCGTGCCGATGGACAAGCTCTACATCGTCGCCAACTTCAAGGAGACGCAGCTTGCCCGGCTGGTTCCCGGCGAGAAGGTCAAGATCTCGGTCGATGCAACCGACGGCCAGGACTTCGAGGGCACCGTCTCGTCGCTGGCCCCGGCTTCCGGTGCCGTGTTCTCGCTGCTGCCGCCCGAAAACGCCACCGGCAACTTCACCAAGGTGGTGCAGCGCGTTCCGGTTCGCATCGATGTGCCCGCCGACGTGCTGAAGAGCGGCAAGCTGCGCGCCGGCCTGAGCGTCGTCGTCGCCGTCGACAGCCGCACCGCCCCATCCGGGTCGGCATCAGCGGCGGCATCGAACTGAGCGGCCGCCGGGGAGCAATGCCATGGCAACCGCAACCCTGACAGCAGGAGCGCCGCCGGCAAGGCCGGCTGTGCCTGACACCATTTCGACGCGGCGCGTCATCGCTTTCCTGGCGATGGTGTTCGGCATGTTCATGGCCATCCTGGACATCCAGATCGTCTCCGCCTCGCTGGCCGAGATCCAGGCCGGCCTGAGCGCCAGCTCCGACGAGATCCCGTGGGTGCAGACCGCCTATCTGATCGCCGAAGTGGTGATGATCCCGCTGTCGGGTTTCCTCAGCCGGATGCTGTCGACACGTGTGCTGTTCACGATCTCGGCGGCAGGCTTCACCGCGGCCAGTGCGCTGGCGGCGACCGCCACCAACATCGACCAGATGATCGTCTACCGCGCCGTCCAGGGCTTCATCGGCGGCGGCATGATCCCGAGCGTCTTCGCTGCCGCCTTCACCATCTTCCCGCCCTCGCGCCGCGCCGTCGTCTCGCCGATGATCGGCCTGGTGGCGACGCTGGCGCCGACCATCGGCCCGACCGTCGGCGGCTATATCAGCCATGCCATGTCCTGGCATTGGCTGTTCCTGGTCAATGTCGTGCCCGGCATCCTGGTGACGACGGCGGCCTGGACGCTGATCGACTTCGACAAGCCCAACCTCAAGCTGTTCAGCAAGTTCGACTGGTGGGGCCTCGCCGGCATGGCAGCCTTGCTGGGCTGCATGGAATATGTGCTCGAGGAGGGCCCCAACAATGACTGGCTGCAGGACCAGGGCGTGTTCATCTGCGCCATTGTCATGACCATTGGCGGGGTGCTGTTCTTTTGGCGGGTGTTCACCGCCGAGGAGCCGATCGTCGACCTGAAGGCGTTCACCAACATCAACTTCGCCTTCGGCTCGCTGTTTTCCTTCGTCATCGGCATCGGCCTCTACGGCCTGACCTATCTCTATCCGGTGTTCCTCGGGCGCATCCGCGGCTACGATTCGATGATGATCGGCGAGGCGCTGTTCGTCAGCGGACTGGCCATGTTCTTCACCGCGCCGATCTCGGGCATCCTGTCGAACAAGATGGACCCGCGGCTGATGATGATGATCGGCTTCTTCGGCTTCGCCACCGGCACCTGGTGGATGACGCATCTGACCGCCGATTGGGATTTCTACGAACTGCTCATCCCGCAGATCCTGCGCGGCTGTTCGATGATGCTGTGCATGGTGCCGATCAACAACATCGCGCTCGGCACCTTGCCGCCCGAGCGGCTGAAGAATGCGTCGGGCCTGTTCAACCTCACCCGCAACCTTGGCGGCGCCGTTGGCCTTGCCCTGATCAACACCGTGCTGATCGACCGCAATGCCTTCCACTACGCAAGGCTCTCCGAGCACGTGCAATGGGGCAGTGCCGCCGCGCAGACCAAGCTGCAGAACATGACGCTCAATTTCGAGCAGACCCCCGGCCTCGACGCGACAAGTGCCGCCATCTCCAAGCTGTCGGGCATGGTCCAGCAGCAGGCGGCGCTGCTGTCCTTCATGGACGTGTTCTTCATGCTGACGGTGCTGTTTGCGACGCTTGGCCTGTTCACCATGCTGATCCGCAAGCCGGCCGCGTCGGGTGGCGGCGGCGGCGGTGGGCACTGATACGTGGGCAGCTGTTTCGGGAAGCTCCTCCAGTCCACGCCCGAAAAGCTCTGACCGCGCAAAAAACTCCGGGCCGCAAGCCCGGAGTTTTTCGTTTCCAATTGGATCAGGTGTAATTTCCAGATATTTGACAAGCCCCGCCGTCGCGTAGGAATCGAGCGGAAGTCAAATGCCGGCAGCACGAATGATTAAAACATCTCCTGATATCTTATTTTGATGGAGACTTGGGTTCTAGCCATCTTGCTGGTGGCGTGTGCGATCGGCTGTCCATTGTGGGTTCGCGTTTGTTTGGCGAACTTACGTCGATGGTCTGAGGCTGGCGTTGTCAGCCAACGCACTGGCAACGTTTCCCGAGATACCCAGCCTGTCCGGTTCTACTACTTCCTTGCCATGATGGTGCTAGGCGCTGTGTTGCCACTTGTCGTAACAATCGCTTTGGCCGTTCGACTCATCTTCGAGTAACTAAGCCAGCAATAGAGCGGTTCTGCGTGTCCGCGAAACGATGAACTGTTCTAGGCGGTGGCGGGCTTGAAGGTCAGCGCCACGCCGTTGATGCAATGGCGCAGGCCGGTCGGCGCCGGGCCGTCGTCGAAGACGTGGCCGAGATGGCCGCCGCAACGGCGGCAATGCACTTCGGTGCGGGTCATGCCGAGCGACCTGTCCACGGTCTTGCCGATGCCGTTGGCGATCTCCTGCCAGAAGCTCGGCCAGCCGGTGCCGGACTCGAACTTCGTCTCCGACGGGTAGACCGGCAGGTCGCAGCCGGCACAAGCGAAGATGCCCTTGCGGTGTTCGTTGAGCAGCGGGCTGGTGCCGGGATATTCCGTGCCTTCCTTGCGCAGCACGTCGAACGCGGCCGGCGACAGGATGGCTTTCCACTCGGCGTCGGTCTTGGTGACCTCGAACTTTTCGGCGGCCTGCGCGGCCTGCGGGTTGCTCATGCGCAGCACTGTTGCCGCGGCCCCGACGACACCGATGGCGGCGACGCCGCTCAAAAGAAAGTCGCGACGGTTCATGACCAATTCCTCCTGTTGTCTCTTTGCCAAACTATACCGCCAACCGGAAATCAAAAGCCGGTGACGGTGGCCCTCGAACGAACACTCCGCGCCGTCCCACATCTGAACGTGGACGACGCGGAGTGCGCGGGTCAATTGCGGATCACGGGAGCGAGACCATGCAATCGACGGAGGGTCCTTGCTGCAAGTTCGCCGGCAGCAAGCCCCTTGTTACATCTTAGGCAAAAGAACCTTGTCGATGACGTGGATGACGCCGTTGGACTGCTCGACATCGGCGATCGTCACATTGGCGACATTGCCGTTCTCGTCGGTGACGGTGACCTTGCCGCCGTCGGCCTTGAGCGATAGCTCGCAGCCGCCAACGGTCTTGACCTTGTGAGTGCCGCCGTCAGCCTTGGCCATCGCGGCCACGTCCGCCCCCATCGCCTTGGCGCCGATGACATGGCAGGTCAGGATCTTGGTGAGCTTGTCCTTGTTCTCGGGCTTGAGCAGGGTCTCGACCGTGCCGGCCGGAAGTGCCGCGAAGGCGTCGTTGGTCGGTGCGAACACGGTGAACGGACCGGCGCCCTGCAGCGTTTCGACCAGGCCGGCAGCCTTCACGGCGGCGACCAGCGTCGTGTGGTCCTTCGAGTTCACGGCGTTTTCGACGATGTTCTTGTTGGCAAACATGGCGGCGCCGCCAACCATCGGGTTTTCGGCATAGGCGGCAGTGGCAAGAGCGGAAATGGCGATCGTGCCGGCGAGCAAAAGGGTGGCGTATCTACGCATGATGTCAAACTCCTCGGGTTTTTCTCTTCCCATCTTTGGGAACGCGAGGAGATACGGAGCAAAAATGCGCAAGTTTCAAAAATATTGGGATTTTTAATTTTTATGCGTAGTCCGAGAGATTTGTCAGCGCAACCGGTTGCCGGCTAACATGCTTTCCATTGGCGTGTTCGGCCAAGGATAGACTTAAGATAGTCCATTTTGAATTTGCAGGTGTGCTGAACCTTTCAGATGCCCTTCAGATCGCCCGCGGCGACCACCGGTCCAGTCGGCTGGCCGGTCGGCGAACCGCCTGCCGGCTCGAGGCTGACGGCAAGCACCGCGCCCTGGGCAAGCTTCTGCTGGGCCGCCGGCGAGACGACGATATGCGCTGTCGCGCCGGCCGGAATGACGCCCATCGAGACCGGCGGGTTCTTGCCCTCGATCATCCACAGTTCGAAGTCCTTGCCTGCGGCACGCTCACCGGAGACGTGCGACAGGCCCACTTCGTGATGCGCGGCATCGTAGACGGCGAGATATTTGACATCGCTGCCCTCGGCGGCGAGCGAGGCGACGAGGCGCGCCTGCTGCTGCTCGACCGGCGGGTTGAGGATGGGCACGGCGACGTAGATCGCCAGTGCTGCAACCGCCGCCGCGGCAAGGCCACGCCAGAAGGCCAGGCTGGACCATAGCCCGCCGCGAGATTCAGCGGGCGTGGTCACGGAAGCGGTGGACGCGAACAGGCGGCGATCGATCGCAGGCTTGATCGAAGCCGGCGGCTCGATTTCCGGATAGGCGGCAGCGAGCGGCGAAAAATTGACCTCCCAGCCGTCGACAAGGCGGGCGAAATCCGTCTCGGCATCGATGCGGCGGGAGGCGATCTGGCGTTCGTCGGCAGCCAGCACGCCGAGAACGTATTCGGCGGCGAGCAGGTCGTCGCCTCCACGTTCCGGTCCTGTGTCTTCTGCCAGCGTCATCTTTCCAGACATTCTCTGAGTTTCAACAGGCTGCGGCGCAGCCAGGTACGCATCGTGTTCAGCGGCACGCCGTGGCGCTCCGCCAGTTCGGCATAGCTTTCGCCCTTGAGATAGGCGCCCCGAACGGCCGCCGCCCGGTCCTTCTCCAGCTCATCGAGACAATGGTGGATGCGTTCGGATTCGTCGCCCGCCACCACCATCGCTTCAGGCCCCGGCGCCGGATCGGCCACGTCGAGCGCGGCATCGATATCGGCGGCAGGCTTGCGTCGCGCCCTGACGCGATCGATCGCGTGGTTGCGCGCTATCGCCACCAGCCAGGAGATCGGGCTTAGATCGGAGACGGCAAAACGATCCGCCTTTGTCCATATCTTGACGAAGACTTCCTGGAGCGCTTCTTCCGCATCTCCCCGGTCGTTCAATACACGAAGACAGACACCGAAAAGTTTCGCGCTGGTCTGCCGGTAGAGCAGATCGAACGCAGCCCGATCCTTCATCGAAGTCCGGACGATCAGCTTGGTGATGTCCTGCGGCGTCATCTCAGGCAAATTAGGCGATTGCAATGTATTTGCAACGGCGGAAATAACCTTGTGCACGCCGAAGCCTTGCATGTCGCCAGCCCGGATCCGTCCGTCGATTGCCAATGAAGTCGCCACTGGCTAGCCTGTCGGCAGTGACGGGGGGAGCGTGCATGTCGATTGAACATACATTGTGGGCGCAAGACGCAACCGGCCTCGCCGACCTGGTCCGCAAGGGCGACATTTCGGCCGTCGAGCTGACCGAAGCCGCGATCGCCCGTGCCGAGGCCACCCGCCCCGACATCAACGCCACGGCCGAGCCGCTCTACGATGCCGCGCGGGCGCGAGCGAAGACCGTCGACCGCTCGCTGCCGCTGGCCGGCGTTCCCTTCGCCATCAAGGATCTCGGCATCGCCATCAAGGGTGTGCCGACGCATGGCGGCAGCCGCATTCCGGCATGGCTGGCCGATGTCAATTCGGTGCTTACCGACCGCTATCTCGCCGCCGGGCTCATTCCGATCGTCACCTCGACGTCGCCGGAACACGGGCTGCGGCTGATGACCGAATCCAAGGCCTTCGGCATCACCCGCAATCCCTGGAACACCGGCCACACCAGCGGTGGCTCGTCGGGTGGTGCGGCGGCACTGGTCGCCGCCGGTGTGGTGCCGGTGGCGCATGCCTCGGATGGCGGCGGCTCGATCCGCGTGCCTGCCGCCTGCACCGGGCTTGTCGGCCTGAAGACGTCGCGCGGCCGCACACCGCTGACGCCCCTGGTGAGCGAAAGCTGGTACGGCATGGTGGTCGATCATGCGCATACCCGTTCGGTGCGCGATTGCGCATTGCTGCTCGACCTCACCCACGGTCCCGACCTTTTGTCGCCCTATGCCGCGCGGCCGCCGAAAGGCACGTTCGCGGCAGCTGCGGCGCGCGATCCCGGCAAGCTCAGGCTGGCCGTTTACCGCAAATCGCCGCTTGGCCTGCCGATCTCGGACGAGACGCTCAAAGCGCTCGACACGGCGGTGGCGCTTGCCCGCGAGGGCGGCCATACGGTCACGGAGATCGATCTGCCCTCTATCGGGCGCGATTTCTTCGCCGACTTCTGCAGGACGGTTGCCTCTGCCGTCGCCGGCACGATGCGTGCGGAAGCGCTGCGTGTCGGCCGTTCCGTTTCGGGCGACATCGAGCGCGCCACGCGCATGCTCGCCCGCTTCGGCGAAATGGTGTCGGCCGGCGAGACCTATGCAGACCTGCAGCGGCTGCATGCCGCCGCGCGGCAGCTGATCGCGGAGACCGCGCAGTATGACGCCGTGCTGATGCCGATCATTGCCCACCCGCCGCTCGCCTGCGGCGCCATGGATCCGAAAGGCGCCGATGAGCTCATCGAGAACCTGCTAGACAAGCTTCACCTGACGGCCTTGCTGAAGCTGAAGCCGTTCTTCGGCCAGCTGATGGACAAGAGCCTTTGGTTCACCCATTGGCCGGCGATCCAGAATGTCAGCGGCCAGCCGTCGATCGCGCTGCCGGTCCATGTCACCGACGCCGGCCTGCCGATCGGCATCCAGGCAGCGGGCCGTCCGGGCGACGAAGAGACGCTGCTGTCGCTCGCCGCGCAGATGGAGAAGATCTCGGGTTGGCTGGGTCGCAGGGCGCCGCTGATGGCGCCGTCGTGATGACGAGGTCGTGAGGCGCTCGAATATGACAGCAAAGCCATTTGCGGGCAGCGCCAATTCCCGCTAAGACGCCGCCGTCCTTACCGATCTTCAGGGAAACAAGCCGATGACGGAAATAACCGCCACCGCCGAAATGCAGGCCGCCCTGCTGTCGCGGGCGCTGCCCTACATGCAGCGTTACGAGCACAAGACCGTCGTGGTGAAATATGGCGGCCACGCCATGGGCGATATCGAACTCGGCAAGGCGTTTGCCCGCGATATCGCGCTCCTGAAGCAATCCGGTGTCAACCCTATCGTCGTCCATGGTGGCGGCCCGCAGATCGGCGCCATGCTGGCCAAGATGGGCATTGAATCCAAGTTCGAGGGCGGTCTTCGCGTCACCGACCAGAAGACGGTCGAGATCGTCGAAATGGTGCTGGCCGGTTCGATCAACAAGGAGATCGTCGCGCTGATCAACGCCGAGGGCGAATGGGCGATCGGCCTGTGCGGCAAGGACGGCAACATGGTTTTCGCCGAAAAAGCGCGCAAGACCATGATCGATCCGGACTCCAACATCGAGCGCGTGCTCGATCTCGGCTTTGTCGGCGAGCCGGTCGAGGTCGACCGCACGCTGCTCGACCTTCTGGCGCGTTCCGAAATGATCCCGGTGCTGGCGCCGGTGGCGCCGGGCCGGGACGGTCACACCTACAACATCAACGCCGACACCTTCGCCGGCGCCATTGCCGGCGCCTGCCAGGCGACACGGCTGCTGTTCCTCACCGACGTGCCCGGCGTGCTCGACAAGAACAAGAAGCTGATCGACGAACTGACCGTGGCCGAGGCCAAGGCGCTGATCAAGGACGGCACGGTGTCGGGCGGCATGATCCCCAAGGTCGAGACCTGCATCGAAGCGATCGAGCGCGGCGTCGAAGGCGTTGTCATCCTCAACGGCAAGACGCCGCATGCGGTGCTGCTCGAACTGTTCACCGAACACGGCGCTGGCACGCTGATCGTGCCCTGAGCGGCGAACGGCCGCTTGGCCGCTCGCCGCCGATCGATCAGGCGGCCTGAGGAAGGCGCGCGATGACCTTTATCTCGAAATCGAAGCCCGCCAGCCAGTTCACGCCCACCGCGGTCCAGTTCGTGTAAGGCGGTTCACCGAACGCCTTCAGCCGAACGGCGTCGATCGCCTCCCACTGCGCGGCCGGATCGGTGTGGAACGTGGTCACGTCGACGATGTCGTCGAACGTGCAGCCGGCGGCCTTCAGCACGGCCGCGAGATTGTCGAAGGCAAGCTGCACCTGCTTTTCGAAGACCGGCTCGGGCGACCCGTCCTCGCGGCTGCCGACCTGGCCCGAGACAAACAGCAAGTCTCCTGAGCGGATCGCCGCCGAATAGCGGTTGATTTCATAGAGAGCCTGCCGGCCGGCAGGGAAGATCGCATCGCGTTTGGTCATTTTCCATCCAATTAACAAGGCAGGCCGATCTCCAGAGCGATCGCGACCTGCGCTTCACACTGTCCGAGGCATTTTACATACGCCCCGTATGTGGGATGTGGATACATACGTTGCGTATGTCAATGCGCATACGTCGCGTATTTTTCTGAGATTGCCCAGAGCAGGTCAGGCGCCCGGTGAAATCGAGACGACGGTTCCGGCCGGCTTGCGTGGCGGACGCGCGACGGTCATCGATTCCTCCTCGGCGTCCTGCGGCGCACCCCAGAATTCGGCCAGTGTCGGGCCGTCTTTCACCCTGATGTCACGGACCAGAAATCCCCAGACCTCGCGGAACCAGACGCGGCGGCCCATCTGCGTGTACCAGCGCATCGAGTGGCGCTGCTCGGGATCCCTATGGAACAGGATGCGCGCCAGCGCCTTCGGCCGCGACTGCACCGCCAGCTCGATCAGCTTGACGCTGAAGAACAGCATCCACGGCTTCAGTCGCGTCATCTGCAGCACCTGGTGCTTGTAGTCCCACAGGCGCGCGTCCTGCTGAATCACCTTGCGATCCCGGGCGATGCGGAAGAACGGCGTCCAGCGATGCGGCGTCACATAGAGCGCCTGGATCTGGTCGGGGTCGTAGGCGATGAGCTGCCGGAAGCCGCGCCAAAGGTCACGAAACCCTTCATCCTCGAAGCCGGCCACCCAGGTCGCCATCGACAGGATGCCATGCAGGCGCAGCAGCCTTATCGCTTCGCGGTCGGATGAGGTGCTGCCGCCCTTGCGGATCAATTGAAGCGTCTGCTCGTCGGTGTTTTCCATGCCGAGCAGCCAGTGGATGACACCGGCCTTGCGGTAGAGATGCAGCATGTCGGCATCGCGCACGATGTCGTCGGCGCGGGTCGAGCCGACGATCAGCACCGGCACGTTCTCGGCGATCATCGCATCGAGGAAGGCGCGCCAGGCTTTCTTCGAGACCGTCGGATTCTCGTCGGCAAGATTGATCAGCTCGACGCCGTATTCGCGGTGCAGCCAGGCGATTTCTTGCGCGAATTTCACGGGATCGCGATGCCGCCAGCGGGTCCAGAAGCCGCGCTGGCCGCAATAGTTGCACAGATGCGGACAGCCGCGCGAAAACTGCATGACCACGGCCCGCTTGCCGCCCCAGTAGCTGTAATTGATATGGTCGATCAGCTCCCAGCCGACGCGATAGGCGTCGAGGTCGGCGATGGTCATGGCCGGCTGCGTAGCGAAGGGACGGCGCAGATCGTCGCGAAAGGCGATTCCGGCCACGCTCGCCGGCGGCTGGCGCATCTCCAGCGCCTCCACCAGCGCCACGACGGTCGCCTCGCCCTCGCCGCGCACGATGAAGTCGAAGGCATCCGTTGCGGTCAGAATGTCGCGCCAGTGATAGGTCGGAAAGACGCCGCCATAGATGATGATGGTCGCCGGCTCGCGCTCCTTGATCATGCGTGCGAGCAGCAGGGCGGTCGGATGCGCCGAGGTCGAGCCGGAATGGCCGATCAGGATGAAGTCGGGGCGGTCGGCGAGCGCGTTGCGCACCACACTCTCGAGCGGCATCGGCCCGAATTCGGCGTCGACGAGCCGCACCTCATGGCCGGCATCGATCAGCGGGCCGCCCAGCGCCAGCAGGCCGAGCGGCGGCAGATGATCGTCGGGCACGCGGCTGCCGATGGCGGTGTGCGGCGGATTGATCAGGACGATTTTCATGGCGGACCTCCTGGGCAGTTGGTCCGCGCAAATTGGCCGGCGATGTGGACACGCGCTTGGCCCATTTCAGCAGTTTGCGTGCAGCTTTCCCGCAAGAATGCGGGGCACCATCACCGCCTGAGGTGGGCGAGCGGCACGTGGCCGGGTCCCTTGATGTTCTGTAGCACGAGTTGGGTGTGGACGTCGCGCACGCCGTCGAGCCGCATCAGCCGGTGCATGACGAAGGCGTTGAGCTCGTCGACCGACGGCACCATGACATGCAGCAGGAAATCGTGGTCGCCGGTCATCGTCCAGCACGACGACACCTCGTCCATGCGCTGCACGGCGGCAATGAAGCTTTCGGGCGAGCCGTCGCTGTGGCTGACAAGACGCACCTGGATGAACACCTCGACCATCAGCCCGACCGCGCGGCGGCTGATAACCGCGGCAAATCCCTTGATGATGCCGGCCTCCTGCAGCGCCTCGAAGCGCCGCGCGCACGGCGTCGTCGATAGGCCGATCTCTTGTGCCAGTTCGGACACCGGCTTGCGCCCGTCACGCTGCAGGACATCGAGCATCTTGATCTCGAACTCATCGAACTGAGGCATTTTCACTCCTTGGAGATGATTTCTGAGGGAATATTATCTCGAATTCTGCCTTCGAGCCATCATCAAAATCGATTTGCCTCGGCAAATCCGGCTAGCCTTTCGGCACGTCAGCCATTCATGATTTGCGAGGGAGAAAAACCATGACGACGATGAGCGTTGCCGAATACGCCCGCGACTGCGCGGCGCAAGGATTGCGCGGCGACTACTCGGTCTGCCGTTCCGATTTCACCGTGGCGCAGGGTTATGCTTACAGCGCCGAAGAGCAGGCGGTGTGGCGCACGCTGTGCGACCGCCAGACCAAACTGACGCGCAAGCTCGCCCACCATTCCTATCTCGACGGCGTCGAGAAGCTCGGCCTGCTCGACCGCATCCCCGATTTCGAGGCGGTCAGCGCCAAGCTGCGCAAGCTGACCGGCTGGGAGATCGTCGCCGTGCCGGGTCTCATTCCCGCCGCCCCCTTCTTCGATCATCTCGCCAACCGCCGCTTCCCGGTCACCAATTGGCTGCGGACCAGGCAGGAGCTCGACTACATCGTCGAGCCCGACATGTTCCACGATTTCTTCGGCCACGTGCCGGTGCTGTCGCAGCCGGTGTTCGCCGATTTCATGCACATGTATGGCCGCAAGGCCGGCGACATCATTGCGCTGGGCGGCGACGAGATGATCACCCGGCTCTACTGGTACACGGCAGAATATGGCCTGATGCAGGAGGCCGGTCAGCCGCTGAAAGCCTTCGGCGCCGGCCTGATGTCGTCGTTCACCGAATTGCAGTTCGCCGTCGACAGCAAGGACGCCCATCACGTGCCCTTCGACCTGGAAACGGTGATGCGGACCGGCTACGAGATCGACAAGTTCCAGCGCGCCTATTTCGTGCTGCCGTCGTTCGACGCCTTGCGCGATGCCTTCCAGACCGCCGACTTCGAGGCAATCGTCGCCCGCCGCAAAGGCCAGCCGGCGCTCGACCCGGCAACGGTCTAGCTTCCGCAACAGCGTGTCGCGATCTCCCGCCCTCAATGGGGGCGGGAGCCATCGGCACTCCTATCGCCCGTTTAGAGTGTCGGACCCCTCGGCCTTCAGCCGCGCCAGCTGGTCGCGCTGCAGGCCGAGTGCGGCGTTGACGAAGCGCGATATGGTGACGAGCTCCGCGTCGCCGAAGCTGGCGATGACCTTTTCGCCTTCGCGCGCGATGGCGCCGTAGTAGCGCGCCGACAGCTCCCGCGTCGCCTCGGTCGCCTCTATCACCACCTTGCGCCTGTCCTCGAGACTGCGCATGCGCGTCAGCAGGCCGCGCGCCTCCAGCCGGTCGATCAGCGCGGTCACCGCAGCCGGCGTCAGCCCGGTCGCTGTAGCGATCGCGCCGGCCGATTGCGGGCCGCCATGGAGCAGCCCGATGCAATGGCGTTCGGCCATGTTCAGCCCGAGCCTCACCCCCACCGCTTCGTCATAGGCCTGCGTCGCATCCTGCCATTGCATGATGGCAAGGCCGATGGAGGCAGTCAGTTCTGCACGATTCTGGGTTGACGAATTTACTTCGCTCATCTAACTATCAATCTGTCTAACATTTCGACTATCGCAGCAATATGCGGCCGCACTGCCTGCAAGGCAAGAGCCGGCCGCCGACAAGGAGTGAAAAATGAGTTTGATTCAGCAGCGCGCGCCCCTCTCGCATGAGGAGGAGTTCAAATACGCCAAGCTGGCGATGGAATGGTATGGCTGGGGCTCTCCCATCGGCCTCGGCATTCTGCTCGTCTCGCTGGCCGCAGCCGCCGTGCTGGTGCGCATCGCCGTCTACGGCTTTTGAGCTATACCGCGCATCCGCCGGCGCCATCACTCGCGCCGGCGAATTTGCCGTGGGGCCGTCAGACGGTGACCACCTTGCTCAGATGGTCGCCCAGCCGGCAGGCCAGCGCGGTGATCGTCGTCGTCGGGTTGCATTGGCCCGATGTGCAGAACACCGAGGAGCCGCCGACATAGAGATTGTCCATGCCGTGCACCTTGCAGTTGGCGTCGACCACGCTCTTGCTGATGTCGGTGCCCATGCGCGTGCCGCCCATATGATGATGGCCCGCCGTCTCGTCATTGGTCGGATAGTCCTGGCCATTGCTGATCCAGTCGGCAATGCGCACCCGGCCGAGATTCTTCTCGATCAGCGTCGTGCCGAACAGTCTGAGCCCTTCGAGAAGGGTGCGATGTTCCAGCTCGGTTTTCTTCCAGTGCAGCTCGATGCGCGGTGCGCCGGCATGGTCGACATCGGTCTTCGACAGCTCGATCTGGTTGGAAGCCAGCGGCGCCTGTTCCCAGGCGACGTAGAGCTGGGCGGCGCAGCGCAGTCTCTGGCTGAGCTGGTAGGACATCCATTCCGCCATGCTGGGCGCCGTGCAGGCGAGATCGGCGATAAGGCTCTTGACCCCCGGATACGGCGTCTCGATCAATCTGATGCCGAAATTCATGATCTGCAGCCGCTCCATGGCGGCAAGCGTCGGCGAGAAAAAGGCCTCGTTGACGGCATCGACCTCGAACGCGTTGTAGTCGGCCAGGATGGCATTGCCGCCTTCGAAGGTCGGATGCTCCATCCAGTAGCGGCCAAGCGCTGTCGCATTCGGCACGACGCCGCCATTCGAGCGCTGGTTCGACCACAGAAGCAGCCGCGAATTCTCCAGTCCGCCGGTGCAGATAATGAAATAGTCGGCACTGAAGGAACCGGCATCCTGGCCGTTCGACCACAGTCTGGCGCCCGTCACGCGTTTGCCGTCGCCAGCGAGTTCAGTGACGCATGTGTTGAGCACGACCGCTATGTTCTTGGCTTTGTCGAGTTCGTCGCCGAATTTCTCGGCGAAGCGCACAGCCGGGCTCTTGATCAGCTGCACCCAGCGAATGTCGTCCGAGATCGGCATGTCCGGTCGGAAGGCCGGAAGGTCGAGAATATCGCGCACTTCCGGTAGATAGGGCTCGATGTCGGTGCGGCGGATCGGCCAGCCCGTATCGGGCACCCAGGCCTTCGGCTCGAAATCCTGTTTGTCGAGCACGCGGCACCAGCCGGCCCAGTGGTTGGAACTGCCACCCATGAACCGCAGCCGGGTGATGTCGAGATCGAAATAGAAATCGCCGACCGTGGTGCCACGGTAGAAATCCTGCGACTCGTCGCTGAACTCACGCGAGCCGGCCTCCAGCACCACGACCGGAATGCCGGCGGCGCCAAGCTTGCGGGCAATGGTGGTGCCGGCCGGGCCGGAGCCGAGGATGCAGACCTTTGGGGTGAAATTCGCGGCGCGATACGCCTCGTAGCTGTCGAAGATCATGCCAGGTCACTCCGCCTGAGGATCCAGCCATTGACCTCGACGATCTCGTTCGGGTCGGCCCGGGACGCACCGGTATGAGATGGATCGGCCCGGGATGGATCGGCATGGGAGGCATCGGCATCAGGCAGCTTGCGGAACAGCGACAAAGCAGGCAGCGCGATCAGCGCCTGCACGATCGCGCGGCGTGACATTTTTTTGATGAAGAAACTCATGACGGTCTCTCGGGTGGGGGCTTCGACAATGCGTGGCATTCCTGGAACGGCAGTTCCCGGAACGACACATGCATCGCCGCAGAAGCCAGTATCGTGCCAAGTCTGGCCGCAAAGCAGTGAAAACCCGGCTAAACGGTGCAACCGAGTGCAAACAGCGTTAGAATTTCCTTAACGAGCTGGTTGTGGCGATCGGATCACGCCGCTGCGGAGATGTCCGTATCGAGGATCGTCAGGTTTCGGCCCTGATGCTTGGCCTGGTAGAGGCGCCGGTCGGCGGCACGCATCAGGTCCGATACGCTGACATCGTCGCCGCAGACGGTGCCGCCGATGCTGACCGTGAGCGGAATGGTCCGCTCGTCGACGGGCCGGAAGCGGATCAGCTCGACTTCGCGGCGAATGCGCTCGGCGACGCGCTTGGCCTCCTGCTCGGTGGCGCCGATCAGGAAGGCGCCGAACTCCTCGCCGCCGATACGGCCGAGCACATCGCCGCTGCGCACGCCGCGCTGGATCGCGCTGGCGATCAAAAGCAGCGCGTCATCGCCGGTCAGGTGGCCAAAATTGTCGTTGATCTTCTTGAAGTGGTCGGCGTCGATGATCAGCAGCGCGCCACGATCGGACTTGCGGCGCGAACCGTCGAGCGCGGCAAAGAAGCTTTCCCGGTTGAGCATGCCGGTCATGTCGTCGCGGCTCGCCTTTTCCGCCAGGCGGCGATGCGCGGCGGCGAGCTGGGCATGGGCCCGGGCAAGCTCGCGATGCGCATTTTTCAGCCTGTCGCTTTGCCAGAACGTGCTTGCGCTGGCGACCCATGCCAGCACCAGCGGACAGAGCGTGGAGGTCAGCCAGATCGTGCGGTTGACTGGAAATCCCATCGCCGGAACGATGATCAGCGTCAGCAGGAGAGAGGCTGCGACAGAGGCGAAAGCAATGGCGGCGGATTTCAAAATTATGCTGTTCATCGCTTGCTCCCACAGGACTTGTCTCTGTGCCAGCAAGCCCTGAAGGCCACCTTTCCCGGATGCATAAAATTTGAATCGTGAGGCGATTTACGCAACCTCAACGAGCAGAAGTTGTGGATAAAGTCTCTTTCAGGATGCTTGTTTCATGTCATAAGGAGCGCATGACCACGCTCCCCGATCCCGCGCGCTTCGCCCATGTCACCGACTGGGTGTTCGATCTCGACAACACGCTCTATCCGCACCATTCGAATCTGTTCTCGCAGATCGACGTCAAGATGACCGCCTATGTCGGCGAACTGCTGGCGCTGCCGCGCGACGAGGCGCGCAAGCTGCAGAAGGAACTCTACCGCGAATATGGCACGACGCTGAACGGGCTGATGACGCGTCATGGCATCGACCCCGACGATTTCCTCGAGAAGGTGCATGACATCGATTATTCATGGCTGGTGCCCGATCCCGTTCTCGGCACCGCCATCCGCCAGCTTCCGGGCCGCAAGTTCATCTTCACCAACGGCGACCGCAGGCATGCCGAGCGCACCGCGCGCCAGCTCGGCATTCTCGAACATTTCGACGACATCTTCGATATCGTCGCCGCCGGACTCAATCCCAAACCGGCGCGCCAGACCTACGAGAAGTTCGCCGAGCTGCACGCCGTCACCGGCCACAATGCGGTGATGTTCGAAGACCTTGCCCGTAACCTTTCGGTGCCGAAGTCGCTGGGCATGACCACGGTGCTGGTGGTGCCGCGCAATTTCGAGCCGACCTTTGCCGAGATCTGGGAGCGCGACCCGACGCAGGAAGACGACGTCGATTTCGTCACCGACGATCTGGCGGGGTTCCTGACGGCGATTGTGGAGGGGAAGGAAGGGCAGGGAATTGAAGAACTGAAGAACTGAAGAACTGGGGAATCGATCCGGAGCGGGAGACAGTAACTCCCTTCATTCTTCAATTCATCAGTTCTTCAATTCCCCAGTTCTCCGATTCCCAGCCCTATTCCCCTAACTTGTAGAACCGGCTGATGATCCCCCAGGCCTCGTCGGCGGTGTCGACGAAGTCGATGATGTCCTGATCGCCCGGGCTGATCGTGCCCTGTTCGGCGAGGAAATCGAGATCGATCGCCCGTTTCCAGAAGGATTTGCCGAACAGGATCACAGGCACGCGCTCCATGCGTCCGGTCTGGATCAGGGTCAGCGTCTCGAAGAACTCGTCCATCGTGCCGAAGCCGCCGGGAAACACCGCCACGGCCTTGGCGCGCATGACGAAATGCATCTTGCGGATGGCGAAATAGTGGAAGTTGAAGCAGAGCTCCGGCGTCACATAGATGTTCGGCGCCTGCTCATGCGGCAGGACGATGTTGAGGCCGATCGACGGCGCGCCGACATCGTCGGCGCCGCGGTTTCCCGCTTCCATCACGCCGGGCCCGCCGCCGGTCACCACGACATATTCGCGGTAGTATGAAGCAGCCGACTGCTGCGAGCAGAGGCGGGCGAACTTGCGTGCCTCCTCGTAGTATTTGCTGTTTTTCTCGAGGTTCTTCCTCTGCGTCTCGTTCTTGGCCGCCCAGGCCTCGCCGCCGGGTTCGGGCAGGCGTGCGCCGCCGAACAGGATCACCGTCGAACGGATGCCGCGTTCGGCCAGGATCATCTCGGGCTTCAAGAGTTCGAGCTGCAACCTGACCGCGCGCAATTCACGCCGCGTCATGAAGTCGGGATCGTTCCAGGCGAGCCGGTAGGTCTCGGCACGCGTCTGCGGCGTGTCCGGCACGCTCTTCGACCGCTCCAGATCCTCGTCCGAATGCGGCAGCGGCGTCCATCCCGCCTTTTCCATAGGAGTCATATGTTTTACCCGTCCAGTTCTTTTCCCTTGCGCCGTCCCATGACGCACCCGCGATTGACCCTCACCAAGGCTTCACATAAGCAGGTTCCGCAAAAGTGTCCGGCGGTTTTGCGACAAGAACCTGCTACATGCAAAGACCCAGGCAGGCAAAGCCTGCCAAGGGGTCCGCGCGACTTTCAAAACAGGTTAAGGCGCAGCCCCTTAACAGCTTGGTAATGGAGCGAATTCATGTCGAAGCCCGATCTGGCGAACCTCGAAAAGACCATTGAGAAGGCCTTCGAGGAACGCGACGCGATTTCGACGGCGACGCGCGGCGAAACGCGTGACGCCATCCAGTCGGCACTCGACCTGCTCGATCGCGGCGCCGCCCGCGTCGCCGAGCGGCAGGCCGACGGCAAGTGGCATGTCAACCAGTGGCTGAAGAAGGCCGTGCTGTTGTCGTTCCGGCTCAATCCGATGGAGATCATCAAGGGTGGTCCGGGCGAGGCGGTGTGGTGGGACAAGGTGCCGTCGAAGTTCGACGGCTGGAGTGCCGTCGACTTCGAGAAGGCAGGCTTCCGCGCCGTGCCGTCGTCGATCGTGCGCCGTTCGGCCTATGTCGCGCCGGGCGCCGTGCTGATGCCGTCCTTCGTCAATGTCGGCGCCTATGTCGATACCGGCACCATGGTCGACACCTGGGCTTCGGTCGGCTCCTGCGCCCAGATCGGCAAGAACGTCCATCTGTCCGGCGGCGTCGGCATCGGCGGCGTGCTGGAGCCGATGCAGGCCGGTCCCACCATCATCGAGGACAATTGCTTCATCGGCGCGCGCTCGGAAGTGGTCGAGGGCTGCATCGTGCGCGAAGGCTCGGTGCTCGGCATGGGCGTCTTCATCGGCCAGTCGACCAAGATCGTCGACCGCGCCACCGGCGAAGTCTTCTACGGCGAAGTGCCGCCCAATTCGGTTGTGGTGGCCGGCACAATGCCGGGCAAGAACGTGCCGGGCGAGAACTGGGGTCCAAGCCTCTACTGCGCCGTCATCGTCAAGCGCGTCGATGCGAAGACCCGGTCCAAGACATCGATCAACGAATTGCTGCGCGATTGATCTTTGCGCAAAGCGAGCGCACCTTCCGCCGGCGCGACAATCGGTCGCGCTGGTTCAATATGGAGGGGTGACATGGACTGGAAATATCTGCTCACAAGCTTTGATGGTCGCATCAACCGTGGCAAGTTCTGGGCCGCGATTGGGGTTTTCATCGTCATTGGTATCGTTGCCTTTATTCTCGATGCGATCCTCGGCACACGCATCTCCACTGCCAGCGGCGCCCAGATCGGCATCATCGGCATTCTCGTCGCTCTGGCCTCGATCTATTTCGCACTCGCAGTCTACGCCAAGCGCTGGCATGATCGCGGCAAGTCGGGCTGGTGGAGCCTGATCATGCTGGTGCCTTTAATCGGTCCGATCTGGTTTCTGGTGGAATGCGGCATTCTCGAAGGCGCCAGGGGCGCCAATCAATATGGACCGGACCCGCTTGCCTGACAGATCAGATCTCACCTGGCTTTTCTTCAAAACATCGGGCCGCGTCAGTCGCGCGGCCTATTTTCTTGGCGGGTTGCTCGTCGCCATCATCCAGGCCTTTCCGCTCTACCGCTTCACGCTGGTGCCGGAAGGTTCGGCCGAGAGCAACATGTGGTCGTTCATCTTCTTTGTCGCCTTCATCGCCTCGCTGTGGTCCAACATCGCACTGGCGGTCAAGCGCCTGCACGACCTCGACAAGCCGGGCATTGCCGCGCTGATCCTGTTCGTGCCGGTGGTCTCGATCGTCGCCTTCCTTGTGTTGTGCCTGTTTCCAGGGCAGCCTGGGCCCAACCGCTATGGCCGGCGCACCAACGAGCCGGCACAACCCTGAGGGCCGATCGGACATGCGCTACCGCACGCTTGATCCGAAACTGATCGTCGAAACCGCCGAGCGGCTGGAAGCGCGGATCGCCGACCGTTTCCCCGAAGCGGGATTGCGTGGGGTCGCCGCCGAACTGGTCTCGCTGTCGCGCGATCTGGCCAAGGCGGCTCAGGCGCTGGAAGCGCCGATCTGGTGGCTGCGCGGGCTGATCATCGCCGCCGTCATCGCCGGTGCGCTGATCTTCCTGTTCGTCGGCACCATCCTGCCGCTCATCCACATCTCCCAGGCCGACGATGCGGTGCAGTCGGTGCAGGGCATCGAAGCCACGATCAACATGATGATCCTTGCCGTGCTCGGCTTCCTGGCGTTGATCCGCACCGAGGAGCGTATCAAACGCAAGCGGGTGTTTCGCCAGCTGCACGGCCTGCGCTCGCTGATCCATGTCATCGACATGCACCAGCTGACCAAGGATCCGGCGGCCCTTTCGGCCAATTTCAAGCCGACGGCGCACTCGCCGGCCCGCATCACCAATGCCGCCGACCTGGCGCGCTACCTCGACTATTGCTCGGAAATGCTGTCGATCACCGGCAAGATCGCAGCGCTGTTCGCGCAGTCGGTCAATGACGACGTGGTCATCGACGGCGTCAACGACATCGAAAACCTGGCGTCCAACCTGTCCCGGAAAATCTGGCAGAAGATCACGTTGATCGACGGCCAGCCGGCGACGCAAAGATCTGCTCCGGCGCCAGGCCCGGCGAGCCAAGCCGCTCCGCCTCCGCCGCACGCACCAAAGCGGTGATCCGCTGGACCATCGGCGCCGGCGTGCCGGCCTTTTCCGCCAGCCGCAGGACGGCGCCCTGCAAATCATAGATCTCCGTCGGCCGGCCGCGCTGCAAATCGTCCCACATCGATGAGCGCGCCTGCGGGTCGATCGCCAGCATGCGGCGCGCCAAGAGCTTGAACAGCCAGTCCGGCAGCCTGAGCACTTTCGGCAGCAGCGCCGGCCGTAGGCCGGCGATCCGCGCCGGCTCGATGCCGGACGCTTTCATCGCTGTGAGCGCCTCGTCGATCTGGCTGGCCAGGATCAGCCGCCAGCGCCGATCAGCCAATTCGGATGCCAGCGGCAGGCCGGAAAGCGCCACCAGCGCGTTGTTCAAATTCATCAGCAGCTTGCCCCACAGCACGGCCTTCATCTCGCCATGGGCTTCGACCGCAAACCCTTCGACACTGAGCAGGCCGACCAGGCCGGCGTTGCCGCCTTCGACCATCACCTTTCCGTCGCTGGCGCGGTGAACGCGCAACGGCAACTCACCGTCGGGCGACTGCACGACATTGAACGGCACCATGCCGGCCAGCACCATGCGCTGGCCAAGTCCGGCACGTAGCCTGTCGGCATTGTCGACGCCGTTCTGCAGGCTGACCACCACAGCATCCGGACGGGCATGGGCCTTGATGAGGGCTGCCATGTCCTGCGTCGCGCCGCTCTTGACCGTGACCAGGATCACGTCCGCCTGTGACAGGGCGGCGGCCAGATCGGTGGTGACGGCAAGCGCCTCCGGCTTGATCGAGCGATCGCGGCCCTCAAGGTCGCTGACCCGCAACCCACCCTGCCGCAACGCCGCCTCGATGCGCGGCCGCGCCAGCAGGATCACCTCGCGCCCGGCAAGCGCTAGGCAGCCGCCGGCATAGCAGCCGATGCTGCCGGCGCCGGCAATGACGATCCTTCGGTCCTCGTTCGCCATCCTGTCGCCCCGCATCCGGCCCGCAACTATACGACATGAAAACCATAATGTCGGCGGTATCGCCAGCCATGGGGCTGGCCCCTATGTCTGGCCGTGACAGGCCCCGCGCTTTCGACTATCGCTTTTGCCATGACGCTGCCGACCGATCCCGCCGAAAACCTTGCCGCCCTTATCCGTTGCGCTTCGGTGACGCCCACTGAGGGCGGTGCGCTGACCGCGCTGGAGACGATGCTGAAACCGCTCGGCTTCCTGGTCGATCGGCCGGTTTTTTCCGAAGACGGCACGCCCGACATCGAGAACCTCTATGCGAGGCGTTCCGGCAACGGCCCGCATTTGATGTTCGCTGGCCACACCGACGTGGTGCCGGTCGGCGACGAAGCCGCCTGGACGCATCCGCCCTTCGCCGCCGAGATCGCCAATGGCGAGATGTATGGCCGTGGCGCGGTCGACATGAAGGGCGGCATCGCCTGTTTCATCGCCGCCGTGGCGCGCCATGTCGAGCAGAATGGTGGTCCGAAAGGCTCGGTCTCGCTGCTGATCACCGGCGACGAGGAAGGTCCGGCCATCAACGGCACCGTCAAGCTACTCGAATGGGCGGCTTCCAGGGGCGAGAAATGGGATGCCTCTATCGTCGGCGAGCCGACCAACCCGGACGCGCTCGGCGACATGATCAAGATCGGCCGGCGCGGCTCCATGTCCGGCGCCGTCACCGTCAATGGCCGCCAGGGCCATGTCGCCTATCCCTTGCTTGCCGACAATCCGGTGCGCGGGCTGATGAGCCTGGTCGACGCCTTGCTGCATCCCGTCTTCGACAAGGGAACCAGGGATTTCCAGCCGACCAATCTGGAGATCACCTCCATCGATGTCGGCAACCCGGCCACCAATGTCATTCCGGCCAAGGCGATCGCGACCTTCAACATCCGCTTCAACGACACCTGGACTGATGAGACCCTGCAGGCCGAGATCCACAACCGGCTCGACCAGGCGGCCAGGCGCAAGAAGTACCGGCAGGGCAAGAAGACGCCGGTCGACTATGAGCTCGTCTGGCGCGACCGGCCAAGCCATGTCTTCCTGACCCGCGACGACAGACTGATCGAAACGCTTCGCGGCTCGATCAAGTCGGCGGTCGGCAAGGAGCCGACGCTGTCGACCTCCGGTGGCACGTCCGACGCGCGTTTCATCAAGGACTATTGCCCGGTGGTCGAGTTCGGGCTGGTCGGCAAGACCATGCACATGGTCGACGAGCGCGTCGCCATTGCCGATCTCGAAACGCTGACGCAGATCTACCAGCGCTTCATCGAAGACTGGTTCGGACAGGGCTGAGCATGCTTTCGGCAGACGAAACCCAAGCTTCGCTAACGGGCGCCTGGCGATTGATGCTCGGCAAGGCCGATGGATTGCGCCTGCTCGACCTGTCGGCCGACGGCTTCTGGAATTCCTTTTTCGCCATTGTCGTTGCCGCACCGGCGCTGATCGTCGGCTGGGTCGGCATCGCCAACGAGATCGGCGATCCCGATGCATTCGCGGGTCGCTTCAGCATGCTGGTGCGCCTGGCGACGGTCGACATCGGCTCCTGGGTGTTGCCACTGATCGCGCTCGCTTTGATCGCGCCGCGCGCCGGCATAGGCGGCCGCTTCGTCCACTACGTCGTTGCCAGCAACTGGGCTTCGGCCATCACCGCCTGGCTGATGCTGCCCTCGGCGCTGATCCGGCTTTTCCTGTCGTCCGCGAGCCAGGTTTCGAGCCTCGTGTCGCTGCTTTTGTTTGCCCTGTCGATGGTGCTGACCTGGCGCATGACCAACGCCACCATCGGCAAGGGCGCAGCGATCGGCACCGGCGTTTTCGTCGGTATGTTCATCGCGTCGCTGTTGGTGCTGTTCGGCCTGCAGACGCTGCTCGGCATCACCGTGCCGGATGATGTCGGGGCTCAGAGCCTTTCCGGGTTCGTCTCCGGGTAGAGCCTTCCAGCCTCTACCCAGGATAGAGCCTTCCGGCCTCTATCCTGGTTAGTCGACCTCAGGATAATCGACGCCGATAAGAAACAGCCCGTCGGGCGGCGCCACCTGTCCGCAGGCGGCGCGGTCGTGCGCCTCGAGCGCTGCTTTCAGGTCGGCCTCGGTCCAGCCGCCGTCGCCGACGCGCTTGAGCGAGCCGACCATCGAACGCACCTGATTGTGCAGGAAGGAGCGCGCCGAAGCCCTGACCTCGATCAGGTCACCTTGCCGCATCACATCGAGCCGCTCCAGCGTCCTGATCGGGCTGTTGGCCTGGCACTGGGTCGAGCGGAAGGTGGTGAAGTCATGTCGTCCGAGCAGGACCTTCGCCGCCTCATGCATGGCGCCGGCGTCGAGTCGCTTCGGCACCCACCACACCTTGCCCTTGTCGAGCGCGGCCGGCGCGCGGCGGTTGAGGATGCGGTAAAGATAGTGGCGGCCGGTGGCCGAGAAGCGCGCGTCGAAACCGTCGGAGACGACCGTCGCCTTCAGGATGGCGATGCGCGCGCCGGCCGCCTGCAGATGGGCATTGATGGCATCGCGCACCTTGTCGCCTGGCCACGCCTTGGCGAGGTCGACATGCGCCACCTGGGCGGTCGCATGCACGCCGGCATCGGTGCGGCCGGCGGCGCGCAGCCTGACCTCTTCGCCGCAGAATTTTTCGATCGCCTGCTCGATCGCCTGCTGCACCGAAGGCTGATCCGCCTGGTGCTGCCAGCCGGCAAACAGGCTGCCGTCATATTCGATGTCGAGGCGAAAACGCGGCATGCGGGGCGGCTATACGCTCTCGCCTAGGCGGCGAGAGCGGTGAAGGCGGAGGCGTAGACCAGCGTGCCTGCCTCTGGTGCGTCACCCCAGGCCAGCGCCTGCAGCGCTTCGCCCTGGTACTCGCTTTCGAAGTTCTCGGCACGCGTGTGGCTATAGCCGAAACGCCCGTAATAGGTGGGGTCGCCGAGCACCACGGCCAGCGTCTCGCCGCCATCCCTGAGGCGGATATGCGCCTCGCGGATCAGCGCGCCGCCAATGCCGCTGCCATGGAACGAGGGCTCCACCGCCAGCGGCGCGAGCGCCACGGCCGCGAAGGTCTTACCGCCATTCTGGACGAACAGCCGGGAAAACAGGATGTGGCCGACCACCTGGCCGTCTTCTTCCGCCACCAGTTCGGCAACGGCGTCGCCACCGGTCACCAGCGCGTCGACCAGCCCGGCCTCCGCCTGCTGGCCGAAAGCGTGTTCCTCGACGAGGCGAATGGCCTCGCGATCCCGCGGCGTCGCCGCGCGTATCGACATCATGCTCATGAGAATTTCATTCCTTTTTCGATCTTGGCCCCGCGCAGGAATTCCGACGCGGCAGCGGGCCTTCCGCCCGCCCGTTGAACTTCGACCAGTCTGATCGCGCCTGCCCCGCAGGCGACCGTCAGCCGGTCATCGAGAATTCCTCCCGACTCGCCCAAATCTTCCGAAAGCGACACGCCTTGCGATAGCGTCGAGCGAAGCAGTTTCAGCCGCTCCGGGCGGCCGCCAATTCCTATCTCGGACCAGGCGCCGGGAAAGGGCGACAGGCCACGAATGCTATTGTGGACCTCGCTCGCCGAGCGAGTCCAGTCCACGCGAGTCTCGGATTTATCGATTTTTTTGGCATAGGTCACCCCTTCCACCGCCTGGTCGGCAAATGTCAGGGTGTTCCTTTCCAGTCGCGCCAGCGCTTCCACCATCAGGGTTGCACCGACACTCATCAACCGATCATGCAGATCGCCGGCTGTCATATCGGGTTCGATGGCGCATTTTTCAACCATTCCCACCGGGCCGGTGTCCAGACCCTCTTCCATGCGCATCACCATCATGCCGCTTTCCAGGTCGCCGGCCATGATGGCGCGCTGGATGGGTGCCGCACCACGCCAGCGCGGCAGCAGCGACGCATGGCCGTTGATGCAGCCAAGCCGGGTTGCCTCCAGAACCGCCTTCGGCAGCAGCAGGCCATAGGCGACGACCACGGCGACATCGGCTTGCAAAGCGCGGAAAGCCGCCTGCTCGGCCTCGCCCTTGAGCGAAACCGGTGTACGGGTCTCGATGCCCAACCGCTCCGCCTCGCGCTGCACCGGCGACGGTGTCAGCTCCAGCCCGCGCCGGCCTGCCGCACGCGGCGGCTGCGTATAGACGGCCGCGATGTCGTGTCCAGCCTCGGCAATCGCGCGCAACGTCGGCACCGAAAACTCCGGCGTGCCCATGAAGATGACGCGAAGGGGCACGTCCCCTATCCCGCCAGCTTGCCCGGCGCCTTGTCCCTGGCCAGCTTCTTGAATTTCTTCACCACCATGTCGCGCTTCAGCTTCGAGATGTGGTCGATGAACAAGACACCATTGAGGTGGTCGATCTCGTGCTGCAGGCAGGTTGCCATCAGGCCCTCGGCCTCAATCTCCTGCAACTTGCCGTCGCGGTCGAGATATTTGACCCGCACGGAGGCCGGGCGTTCGACCTCGGCGTAATAGTCCGGGATCGACAGGCAGCCTTCCTCGTAGACGGAGCGCGCGTCGGCGCTCTCCAGGATTTCCGGGTTGATGAAGACCTGCGGCGCCGGCGTCTCGTCTTCCTTGGCGAGATCGATCACCAACATGCGCAGCGGCTCGCCGATCTGGATTGCCGCCAGCCCGATGCCGGGCGCGTCATACATCGTCGCCAGCATATCGTCGGCCAATTTGCGCAAGGGCGCGTCGACACGCTCCACCGGCTTGGAAACCTGGCGCAGGATGGGGTCGGGAAGGATGATGAGCGGCTTGATCGGCATGGCGTTCCACCTAAGACCTCCAGCGAAAAGCGTCAACCGGTGGGTCCGGGGATCGTTCACGTTTTGATCTGTGCCAGACCGCCGAATCGGCTATGCTGTCCACATGAATGATCTGAGCACTATCCTTTCGGAGCCTGTCGCCCGGCTTGGCGCCACCACGGTCACGCTCGGCCATGCGCTGGCCTTCGGCGCCTTGCTGTTTCTTGGCCTGTTCGTGGCGCTCGTCATCGCGCTGTGGCGATCGGCCAAGGCGCGCGCCGTGGCGGCCGCGGAAGCTGCCGACCATGCCCGCGACGCCGAGGCGCGGATGGCCGGCATTCTGCAATCGCAAGCCGAGATGCAGGGCCGCATGGGCGCTATCGCCGAAGTGTTCGGGGCACGGCAAGCGGAGCTGACGCAGTCGATCGGCCAGCGCCTCGACGCCATGACCGGCCGACTCGGCCAGACCATGACCGAGCAGACCAAATCCACGCATGAGAGCCTGGCCAAATTGCAGGAACGGCTGGCGATCATCGATGTCGCGCAAGGCAACATCCAGTCGCTCGCCGGCCAGGTCGTGCAGCTGCAGGCGATCCTCTCCAACAAGCAGACGCGCGGCGCCTTCGGCCAGTCGCGGATGGAGGCGATCGTCGCCGACGGCCTGCCGCACGGCGCCTACGAATTCCAGGCGACGCTGTCGAACGGCAGCCGGCCCGACTGCCTGGTGAAGATGCCGAACGGCGCACCTTCGCTTGCTATCGATGCCAAGTTTCCGCTGGAAGCCTGGAATGCCATCCGCGCCGCCGACGGCGCCGACCTGCAGAAGGTCGCCTCGCAGGCCTTCCGCCGCGACATCGAGATCCATGTCCGCGATATATCGGAAAAGTACCTGATCCAGGGCGAGACCCAGGACACCGCCTTCATGTTCGTGCCGTCGGAATCGGTGTTCGCCGAGATCCACGAGAATTTCGAGGCGATCGTGCACAAGGCGCACCGCGCCCGTATCGTCATCGTCTCGCCGTCGCTGCTGATGCTGTCGATCCAGGTCATCCAGGCGATCCTCAAGGACGCCCGCATGCGCGAACAGGCGCACCTGATCCAGGGCGAGGTCATCCGGCTGATGGAGGATGTTGCGCGTGTCGACGAGCGGGTGCGTAAGCTGCAGGTCCATTTCGGCCAGTCCGCCAAGGACATTGACGACATCCTGGTCTCGACGTCGAAGGTCACCAAGCGCGGCCAGAAGATCGAGGCGTTGGAGTTCGGCGCGCAGCCCGACGGCGATGCCGCCGCGGACGCCGCGTCACGAGCCCCGGCGGCGAAGGTCGAGCCCAGCCCGCGCGTTGCCGATTCGAAAACCGGACAGCTCAGGCTGAGGGTCGTCGAAGGCGACGAATAGAGCCGCGCTACTGCTCCTCTATGGTGGTCATGCCCTGAAATTCAGGCAGCCAGTGCAGCGCCGAGCGGTGCCATTTCTGCTGTGTCGGGATCAAATCCTCGCGTTGCCGCGCGGTCCCCACTCGAATTCCATAGACCTTGGGACCATCTCCGACCGATGTGGCGTAAAGGTGCGAACCGCAGTCGGCGCAAAAGGCCTGAGCGCGCTTGGCGCCGCTCGCCACGGTCTTGATGTAGATTTTCGGTGTACCCTTGGTGATCCGGTAGTTGCTTTCCGGCGCCGGAACCGTCACGCGAAAAGCCGTGCCGGTCAGTTGCTGGCAATCCGTGCAGTGGCAGATGTTCGTCTTTTCCGCATCGACCTCCGCCTCGTAGGTGATGGCGCCGCAATGGCAGCCGCCGTCGATTTTCATCCTGGCTCCTCCCGAAATCCGTCCTGCAATCTTTAGCGTGGCGGCGTCGCCAGGCAATGGCTGGCGGCTAGTCCAGGGCCTCTCCGGATGCCGCCTCGACCACCTTGCGCCGGCGCTCCCAGGTTCCGGTCGTCTGCGGCTTGACGAACAGCAGCGTGATCTCCGGCATTTCCTTTTTCAGCCGCGCTTCGATGCGCTCGACGCAGGCCTCGATCTCGGGCGCCGCCAGATGATCCTCGAACTCGATGCTCAAGCCGGCAACGATCTCCTGTGGGCCCATGTGCAGCGTCAGCACGCCGTTCGCCCGCTGCACCGCCGGGTCCTGCTGGGCAATGGCCAGTACTTGTTTCTGCACCTCGGGCGACGCCGGTTCGCCAAGAAGCAGGCTCTTGCTTTCACGCGCCAGGAAGATCGCGGTGGCGCCCAGGATCAGCGCGATACCGATCGAGGCGGCGCCGTCGAGCTGCGGCATCTCCAGCAGCTCCGCCGCCAATATGCCGGCGAAGGCGACGATCAGGCCGAGAAGTGCGGCACTGTCCTCGAACAACACGGTGTAGACGCTCGGATCCTTGCTGCGATGAATCGCCGCGAACCAGCCGAGCTTGCCCTTTTGCTTGCGGAACTCCCGCAGCGCCACCAGCCACGAGGCGCCTTCGAACAGCGCCGATAGCGCAAGAACGATGTAGTTCACCTTGGCATTGGCGACCGACTCGGGCGCCAGGATGTGGACCACGCCTTCATAGAACGACACGCCGGCACCGAGCGCGAAGACCAGAAGTGCAACGATGAAGCTCCAGAAGTAGAGCTCGCGGCCATGGCCAAGCGGATGCGTGCGGTCGGCCGGGCGGGCGGCGCGGTGCATGCCGTAGAGCAGCAGGCCGCCATTGCCGGTATCGACCAGCGAGTGCACGCCTTCCGACAGCATCGCCGAGCTGCCGGTGAAGAGGGCGGCGGCGAACTTGGTCACCGCGATGGCGAGATTGCCGGCGAGCGCTGCGTAGATGACTTTCTTTGAGCCGCCATGCCCGGCCATGCGGTGTTCCCCTTCAAGGTACCCAGTCTAGCGGGCCGACCGTCGAAGCTCCACAGGCATCACAACGCGCGAATCGCCCGGTCGTTCAAGGCGGCGGTCGCTCAAAAGGTTGCTTGGTAAAGACCGGCGGGTGAAAGACGTCGACTATTCGACGATCTCTTCCGTCCACACCTTGAAGCCGGCGAGCGTGCCCGGCCCGAAAATATGGGTCAGCGGCACATCCGCGGCGTCGCGGCCGGAGGCGATCAGGACGCGGCCGATGCGCGGCGCATTGTTGCGCGGGTCGAAGACATGCCAGCGGCCGCCGAGATAGACTTCCATCCAGGCGCAGAAATCCATGCTCGCCCACGGCTTCGGCATGCCGATGTCGCTGATGTAGCCGGTGCAGTAGCGCGTCGGGATGTTGAGGGCCCGGCAGAAGGTGACGGCGAGATGCGCGTAGTCGCGGCACACGCCGCTCTGTTCGCGGTAGGCTTCCGCCGCGGTGCGCGTCGGCCGCGCATTGCCGTAGTTGAAGACGATGTGGTTGTGGACGAAATCGCAGACCGCCTGCACGCGCGGAATGCCGAGCGGCGTGTTGCCGAACAGCCGCCACGCCTCGTTCGCCAGCAGGTCGCTCTCGCAAAACCGGCTGGGCAGCAGGAACAGCAGCGTGTCCGCCGGCAGGTCGCGCACCTCGTGCTGCCAGGCCATCAGGTCGCCCATCTCGAAGGTGCCGGGATCGCGGATCACTGCATCGGTACCGAAGGTGAAACGCCCGGGCGGTGCGACGAACCGGTTGCACCAATTGCCGAAACTGTCGCGATAGCTTTCGATCGGCACCGGCGGATTGGAGGTCAGGAAATCCGGCCGTTCGAGATCGGAGGCACGCGAATAGTGGACATTCAGCATGGCGATGAGCGGGGTTTCCTGAGGAAAGTCGAAGCTCATCTCGCAGCCGATGTGGATTCGCATTGTCGTCCTGACGGCCTGCCTGACGATCATCCGGCGAAGGCACGGGTTGATGCTGCAGTGCGAAAATGACCATGGCACGGACCGCCATGGTTTACGAGCAAATTAGAAACCGGTTGAAAGCGATCCGCTGACGGCGGCAGCCGTCGCTAACCCCTTGCAGTCGGGCGGTTCTCTTGTTTCACTTCACTTCCCACATCAGGAGGAACGAATCATGGCTAAAGGTGCGATGAAGGCAGGCAAGGAAGCCCGCAAGCCGAAGAAGGACGCCAAGAAGCCCGCCCCGGCTCCGGCCCTGAAAGCGCCGCCGGTCAAGGCGATGAAGCTCAAGGACAAGTAAGTCCGGCCCTATCCGCTTCGGAATAAGATTACGACCGGCAACACTGTTGCCGGTCGCTGTTGATCGAGCGCCCGAAATTCCTATATTGGCGTGGCGGGGACGACCTCGCGCTTCCCCAAAAATCCGGACGGGACGACCTGCCATTGTTTGACTGAGCGTCGGACACCGAAAATCACTTTTCGGTCCGACGCTCTGATGGAGCGTTGTCGATGTCGTGGATTCTTCTCTTTTTTGCCGGCCTGTTCGAGATCGGCTGGGCAATCGGCCTCAAATACACGGACGGCTTCTCGAAGCTGGTGCCGACCGTGCTGACCGTTGCCTCGATGGTTGTCAGCCTCACTCTGCTGGGCCTGGCGCTGAAGGCGCTGCCCGTCGGTACCGCCTATGCGGTGTGGACCGGCATCGGCACCGTCGGTACGGCACTGCTCGGCATCTGGCTGCTCGGCGAGCCGGCCACCGCGATCAGGCTGGCCTGCATCGCGCTCATCGTCTGCGGCATCATGGGGCTGAAGTTCGCCGCCTGAGCATAGCGGCAGACGAACACGTTCAGGGCCGCTGTGAGGCGACCCTGATTCTCGAAGCAGATTGCTTCGTAGCCTGGAGGCTAGCGGGCCGAGAAGCCCGGAGGCGTCCTGCCGGTGCGCTGCTTGCGCGCTGCATAACGCGCGTCGCGCTTGGCCTTGCGTTCGGCTTCGTCGGCCAGAAAACGGGCGATGCGCTCGTTCTCTTCGGATTCCCGAATCTTGGCCTCAGCCTGCGCAGCTTCCTCGGCGGCGATACGTGCCGCCTCGGCTGCTGCCTCGCGCTCGGCCTTCTCGACCGCTTCGCGTGCCAGCTTTTCCTGCTTCAGCCGGGCCTTTTCGGCCTCGCGGATTTCGCGAGCCTCGAGGATCGCCTTGCGTTCGGCCTGCCGCGCCAGCACTGCGGGATCATCCGCCGCCGGCTTTGCCTTGAAGCGCTCGAGGAGCGCCTTCTTTGCCTCGTTTGCGGCGTTGCGCCGCTCGAAAACGTCTTTTTCCCTGTAGATAGCCAAGTCCACTTCCCTGAAGTCAATTCGCGACGCTTACATACGCGCGAAAACCGAGAGTTCAAGCGCCAAAACGGCATGGCAGCCATGAAATTGTTGGCTGTTGCAGCCGGGAGACGCCCTTTCGGCCGAAACCGACATGCACTGTTCACCGTCCGCCCCTCTGGCGGCGCGGCTGGCGGATGGCTACCTCTAGCCGCAAAACCCAACATCAGGATGACATCAGATGGAACTCGGTCTCTACACCTTCGCCGACGTCAGCCCGCAGCCGGGTCCCGGCGCCATCGGCCCGCATGAGCGGTTGCGCAACCTGATCGAGGAGGTCGAACTGGCCGACCAGGTCGGCCTCGACGTCTTCGGTCTCGGCGAGCACCACCGGCCCGATTATGCCGCCTCCGCGCCCGTAGTCGCCCTGGCCGCGGCGGCCGAGCGCTCGAAACGCATCAAGCTGACCAGCGCGGTCACCGTCCTGTCTTCCGATGATCCGGTGCGTGTCTTCCAGCAATTTGCCACGCTCGACCTTCTGTCGGGCGGCCGCGCCGAGATCATGGCCGGGCGCGGCTCGTTCATCGAATCCTTCCCGCTGTTCGGCTACAATCTCGAGGACTATGACGAGCTGTTCGCCGAAAAGCTCGACCTGCTGCTTGCCATCCGCGATAGCGTGAAGGTTACCTGGTCCGGCAATCTGCGGGCGCCGATCAACGATCGCGGCGTTTATCCCCGGCCCTTCCAGGACAGGCTGCCGGTCTGGATCGCCATAGGTGGCACGCCGCAATCCGCCGCCCGCGCGGGTGCGCTCGGCCTGCCGCTGGCGCTCGCCATCATTGGCGGCGAGCCGGCGCGCTTCGCGCCGCTGTTCGACCTCTACCGCGAGGCCGCCAAGCGGGCCGGCAGTGATCCCGCAGGCCTCGCCACCAGCATCAACGTGCACGGCTTCATCGCTGAAACGACGGACCAGGCGGCCGACGATTTTTACGGCCCGCAGGCGGAAGTCATGAACCGCATCGGCCGCGAGCGCGGCTGGGGTCCGACATCGCGGGCGCATTTCGACCAGTCGCGTGGCCCGAACGGTGCCTTGTTCGTCGGCAGTCCCGAGCAGGTGGCCGAAAAGATCGTCGCCCAGCACAAGATCTTCGGCAATGACCGTTTCCTGCTGCAGATGGCGATCGGCACCATGCCGCATGCCAAGATCATGAAGGCGATCGAACTCTACGGCACCAGGGTGGCGCCGATCGTGCGCAAGGAAACGGCCAGGGCCGCACCGGCACTGGCAGCGCCCGTCGCCTGAGCCAACGGCAAGGCCTGCGGGCGCGGGCCTTGCCGGCTAACGGAACCTAGCGGCTGCCGCGGCGTTTTCCGTCGACGGATTGCACCAATTGCAGTGCGTCGCTGAGGGAATACGATGAAAGCCGAACCCGCCGCTTTGGGCGCAGGCGTTGCCGAGGCTGAAGATTCGCGCGTCGCGGCTCGCGCCGATACGCATCTGATGCGTTCACTGCTCATCGGCATCTTCCTGTTCATGGCCATCTACGCGCTCTACTTCGCCCGCGCCTTCTTCATGCCGGTCATCCTGGCTTTCCTGCTGGCTCTGACGCTGACGCCCATCGTCCGGTTCCTGCGCAAGCACGGCATCCCCGAAGTGATTTCGGCGACCCTTCTCGTGCTGTTGTCGATCTGCATCCTTGCCAGCGCCGGCTACCTGCTCAGCGGCCCGATCATCGACCTCATCAACAACACCTCGTCGATCGGCCAGCAGCTCACCGAACGGCTGGCGCAATTGCGGCGACCGTTCGAGAGGATCATGCAGATCTCGCATCAGGTCGAGCAGCTGACCGAGACGTCGCAGGAGCCGGGCATCCAGAAGGTGGCGGTGGCGCAGTCCGGCATCATGTCGGCGGCGGCCAGCAACATCCTGTCGGCGGGAACAAGCCTCACCATCATCTTCGTGCTGTCGCTGTTCCTGCTCGCGTCCGGCACAATGTTCTATGAAAAGATCATCCAGTCCTTCGCCCGTCTCAGCGAAAAGAAGCGGGCGCTGCGCGTCGTCTATGACGTGGAACGCGAAATCTCGCACTATCTGCTCACCGTCACCATCATCAATGCCGGTCTCGGCGCCGTCATCGGCCTTGGCCTGTGGGCACTCGGCATGCCCAACCCGCTGGTCTGGGGCGTCGCCGCCGCCCTACTCAACTTCCTGCCCTATGTCGGGGCGCTGTTGACCATCGTGCTTGTTGCGGTCATGGCGCTGATCAGCTTCGATACAATCGCCTATGCACTGCTGGCGCCGGCCTTCGTGCTGTTGTGCGACATCGTCGAAGGCCAGTTCGTCACACCGATGGTGGTCGGCCGGCGCCTCGAGATCAACGCCGTGGCGGTCTTCATCGCCATCGCCTTCTGGTCATGGCTGTGGGGCTTCGTCGGCGCCCTGATGGCGGTGCCGCTGCTGGTCGTCATCAAGGTGTTCTGCGATCATTTCGATGGGCTGAGCCATGTCGGCAATTTTCTCGCCGCGCAGCAGACGACCGTCGTCGAGGAGGACGACAACGCCGACACCGAACCCGCGAAAGTCTGATCAATATTTTTGAATTTGCGGCGTCGCCGGGCGCTTCCTACATGCGGTCCTGACACAGGATACCGTTCATGACCGACCTTTCCGTTCTCGACCTGTCGCCGATCATCGAAGGCAGCGATGCCTCGCAGTCGCTGGCCAACTCACTCGATCTTGCCCGTCATGCCGAGCGGCTGGGCTACAAGCGCTTCTGGCTGGCCGAGCATCACAACATGCCGGGCATTGCCAGCGCGGCGACTGCGGTCGTCATCGCCCATGTCGCCGGCGGCACGAAGACCATTCGTGTCGGCGCCGGCGGCATCATGCTGCCCAACCATGCGCCGCTGGTGATTGCCGAGCAGTTCGGCACGCTGGCCGCTTTGCATCCGGGCCGCATCGATCTCGGCATCGGTCGGGCGCCCGGCACCGACATGGGCACGGCTCGCGCCTTGCGCCGCAACCTCGAGGCAGGCGTCGACAATTTCCCGCAGGATGTCGTCGAGTTGATGGGCTATTTCCAGCCGGCCGAGGAAGGCCAGCGCATCCGCGCCGTGCCCGGCGAAGGCCAGAACGTGCCGGTCTGGATCCTCGGCTCCAGCCTCTACGGCGCGCAGCTCGCCGCCATGCTCGGCCTGCCCTATGCCTTCGCCTCGCATTTCGCGCCGGCGGAGCTGGATCACGCGCTGGACGTCTACCGCTCGCGCTTCCAGCCGTCGGAGCAGCTCGACAAGCCGCATGTCATGCTCGGCCTCAACGTCTTTGCAGCACCCACCGACGCCGAGGCACGTTTGCTGTTCACCTCGTTGCAGCAGGCTTTCGTCAATCTGCGGACCGGCCGGGCCGGCCGGCTGCCGCCACCTGTCGAGAACTATGACCGCGATCTCGATCCGATGGCCAAGACCATGCTCGGCCAGGCCTTGTCCTGCGCCGTCGTCGGCTCCCCGGAAACGGTCCGGCAAGGCATCGATGCCTTCGTGCGCCGCACCGGTGCCGACGAGTTGATGGTCACAGCGCAGATATCAGACCATGCGGCGCGGGTGCGGTCGTTCGAGATCCTGGCCGAGGCCCATAAATCGCTGTCGCAAGCGGCCTGACAGTCCTGGAACGAGATACTCCTGGCTTGGAAGGTGCGGTCCGCCTCTGCTAAAGGCAGGGCACCCTTCCGCAAGATCGAGCGCCCCCGTGAACAATGACCTTGACGCCCGCATGCAATTTGCCATCGATCTGGCGCGTCGGGCAGGCGAACTCGGCCTGAAATATTTTCGCGATCTGGAAAACCTGACCATCGAGAGCAAGGGCCATCAGGACCTGGTCTCGGACGGTGACCGCGAGGTCGAGCTCTTCATCCGCGCCGCCATTGCTGCCGATTATCCCGAAGATGGCATCGTCGGCGAGGAACATGCCTCGGTTGCCGGTTCGACGGGCTATGTCTGGGTCATAGACCCGATCGACGGAACCGCCAACTTCGTGCGCGGCATTCCGGCGTGGTGCGTGGTGATCGCCTGCGCCAGGGACGGGGAGGTGGTGGTTGGCGTCATCCATGAGCCGTCGACCGGCGAGACGTTTCACGGCAGGCTCGGCGGCGGCGCCTTCGTCAACGACCGGCCGATCAGGACCAGTGCGGCGACCAGCATTGAGGAAGGTTCTGTCGGGACCGGATTTTCAAACCGCGCCGATACCGAAAATGTCGCCGTACTGATCCGAATGCTCCTGGCCGACGGCGGCGCTTTCTTCCGCAATGCTTCCGGCGCGCTGATGCTCGCCTATGTCGCCGCCGGCCGGCTGCTTGGCTATGTCGAAGAGCACATGAACGCCTGGGATTGCCTGGCCGGCATGCTTCTGGTCGAGGAAGCCGGCGGCACGGTGGTGAAACCCGATCCGAAGACGGTGCTGCAAGAGGGAACGCTGGTCATCACGGGCGGCAAGGGGGTCTTCCCGAAACTGCACGCGCTTTGTTCGGAAGCGTTCAAGCTCTAGGATATGACAGGGTCAGGCGCTCACGCTCTGCGCAATCGCTCCGAGCGGGCGGCATGAATTGCGGATCATCAGCCGGCCCTTGAGCACCAGCTTGCGCGGCGGCGCGTCCCTGTTGCCGGCGAGACGGTCGAGCAGGAGGTTGGCCGCCTGTTCGCCGATCGCCTGCACCGGCTGAGCCACCGTGGTCAGCTGCGGCTGGAACACGTCGGACCATGGAAAATCGTCGAAACAGGCAACCGAAATGTCTTCCGGGCAGGACAGGCCGATGTCGCGGATCGCCTTCATGGTGCCGATCACCATCGGGTTGTTGGCGGAAAAAATCGCGCTTGGCCGATCATGCGAGGAAAGCATCTGCATGGTGGCATTGTAGCCGTCGATCTCGTGGAAATTGCCGAAGCGGATCAGCTCCTCCGCGATCGGCAGGCCGGCGGCGTGAAGCGCCTCGCGATATCCCGCCATGCGGTCATGCATCGGCGAAATGTCCGACGTGCCGGTGATGTAACCGATGCGTCGATGGCCAAGGTTGATCAGATAGGTGATGGCGTCGAACACCGCGCGCTGGTTGTCGAGCACCACGGTATCGGTGTCGACGCCTTCGCAGATGCGGTCGAGCAGCACGACCGGCACATTGGCGTCGTCGACGATCCCCTTGAGGATCGCGCCGTCGCCGACGCGCGCCACGATCAGCCCGTCGACCATGCGGTCGAGCAGCAGCCTGATCTGGTCGTCCTGGGTGTTCAGATCCTCGTCCGTGCAGCACAGCATGACGGCATAACCGGCCCGGTCGAAGGCCTGCTGGATGACCGAGACGACATCGGTGAAGAACGGGTTGGTGATGTGCGGCACGGTCAACCCGATGGTGCGGGTCGTGCCCATCTTCAGGCTGCGGGCGATCGCATTGCGCTTGTAGCCGATATCGCGGATCGCCTGTTCGATGCGCTGGCTGAGTTCCGGACTGACCGTCGCCGTGCCGTTGATCAACGCCGACACGGTGGCGACCGAGACACGCGCCGCCTCGGCCACATGAAGCATTGTGGGTGCGGTGGATCTGCGCTGCTTTTTTCGCCCTGACGCTGTCATTTTCGAAACGTTTCGTCACCCCTTGCTGCCAATACCTACGGAATGCCGCCTTTTTTAGCAAGAATCGAAATGCATCAAACTTCCGTCACCGGATATCGGCTTGACACGATCGAAACGTTTAGATTAGCGTTTGCGGGAAGTTGACGACGACGGAAGGGAGGCCGCCATTGTCATGGAACACGCGAGTTCCCTTTCCCCGGAGCGCAGTGCGGCGGATCGGTCAGACACCGTTCTGAGCGCCGAGCGCATCTCCAAGAGCTTCGGCGGCATCGCCGCCCTGGTCGATGTCGGCTTCGAGCTGCGGCGCGGCGAGGTTCATGCCTTGATGGGCGAGAACGGCGCCGGCAAGTCGACGCTGATGAAGATCCTCTCCGGCGTCTACACCGGCTATGAAGGCACGGTCAGCGTCGATGGCCGTTCCGTCAGCTTCGCCGGCGTGCGCGACGCCGAGGATGCCGGCATTGCCATCATCCATCAGGAACTCAACCTGGTGCCCGAACTCAGCGTCGCCGACAACATCTTCCTCGGCCGCGAGAAGCTGATCGCCGGGCTGATCGTCGACCGCAAGGCGAGCAGCCGCGCGGCGGGTGCTTTGTTGCAGCGGCTCGGCATCGAACTCGATCCGCAAGCCCGCGTCGGCGCCCTGCGTGTCGGCGAGCAGCAGCTGGTCGAGATCGCCAAGGCATTGTCGATGTCGGCACGCATTCTGATCATGGATGAGCCGACCTCGGCGCTGTCGCCGGCCGAATGCCAGCGGCTGTTCCGCATCATCCGCCAGCTTGCCGAGAGCGGTGTCGCCATCGTCTACATCTCGCATCGCATCGACGAGGTCATGCACCTTGCCAGCCGCGTCACCGTGTTTCGCGACGGGCGCCATGTGCTGACCGAGCCGATGGCCAGGCTCGACGAAGATGCGATCATTTCGGCGATGGTCGGACGAAACCTGCTCGCTTCCTCCCAGGAAGAGCGCCACTCCGGCGGCAAGATCGTGCTTTCGGTTAAAAACCTGTCGCTGTCGAAGCCCGATGCGCATGGCTGGCGCACGGTCATCGACGGCGTCGGCTTTGATCTTGCCGCCGGAGAGATCCTCGGCATTGGCGGGCTGCTGGGTTCGGGCCGCACCGAGATCCTGGAAGCGATCTTCGGCTCGAGCGATGGCCGCACCGGCGGCGAAATCCAGGTCGACGGCCGGCCTGTGGATATCCGTTCGCCCCGCGATGCGAGGCGGCTGAGTATTGCGCTGGTCACCGAGGACCGCAAGACGCAAGGCCTGCATCTGCAGGCATCGATCACGGACAATGTCGCGCTGCCGCTGGTCGGATCGCTGGCGCGCTTCGGCATCCGCTCGCTGGCCGGCGAACAGGGGCTGGCGCGGCAGGCGGTCAAGGCGCTCGGCATCCGCTGCCAGGACATCGACCAGCCCGCCGGCACGCTTTCCGGCGGCAACCAGCAGAAGGTCGTCATAGGCAAGTGGCTGGCGACCAGGCCGAGGGTGCTGTTGCTGGACGAGCCGACGCGCGGCATCGATGTCGGCGCCAAGCGCGAGATCTACGACCTGATCTTCAAGCTGGCGCGCGACGGCCTCGCCATCGCCGTCATCAGCTCGGAACTGCCGGAGCTTTTGCATCTTTCCGACCGCATCCTGGTGATGGCCGATGGCCGCCAGACAGGCATTCTTTCCCGCGATGCGGCCAGCGAGGAGGCCATCATGCGTCTCGCCGCGCCGCGCCGGACCATATCGAGACCAGCCGCATGACTGCCCTGAAACTCCTGTCCCGGACCAAGCTCTATTGGGGCCTGATCGCCATCTTCCTGATCGGCGTGCTGGGCTCGCCGATGAGTTCGAAGGGCAACAACATCTTCCTCTCCTACGGCAATCTGCTCGACGTGCTGCGCCAGGTGTCGACCACCGGGCTGATCGCCACCGGCATGACGGCGGTGATCATCACCGGTGGCATCGATCTCTCCGTCGGCTCGCTGATGGCCATTTGTTCGGTGGTCTGCGCCATGCTGCTGACGGTTCCTGGCGTGACGCCGGGCGTCGTGCTGGGCGTGCCGACCGTCGCACTGGTGGCGCTTTGCATCGGATTCGTCGTCACCCGCTTCATCTTCCAGAACCTCGCAAAATCCCGTGCCGGCGCCGATCTCGTCCGCGAGATCAGGCTGGACGGCGTTCGCGGCCTGGTTACACCTGCTGTCGTCGGTGTGGTCCTGTGCAGTCTGTCCCTGTGGTTTCTGCTGCCGCAGATCGAGCCGAAATTCGGCGTGCTCGGCGTGCTGCTGGTGGCGCCATGCGTGGGGCTGCTGTTCGGCGCGCTCAACGGCTTCATCATCGTTGCCGGGCGGCTGCAGCCCTTCATCGTCACCCTGGCGATGATGGTGACGGCGCTCGGCATTGCCCGGCTGACCGCAGGCCAGAACAATGCGGTGCTGCCGGTCTATACCGGCTCGAACGCCACCGCCGATTTCGAGATCCTGCGCTCGCTGGTGTTCGGTGTCATCCCGATGCCGGGCCTGTTCTTCCTCGGCGCCATCGTGATCTACGGCGCGGTGCTGCGCTTCACGCCGTTCGGCCGCTATGTCTATGCCATCGGCGGCAATGAGGAGGCGGCACGGCTCTCGGGTATCGCCGCCGGCCGCGTCAAGATCGCCACCTATGCCATCTCCGGGCTGCTCGCCGGCATCGCCGCCGTGCTTTATGTCGCGCAGTACCGGCAAGGCAAGCCGGATGCCGGCGCCGGGCTGGAGCTCGACGCCATCGCCGCCGTGGTCATCGGCGGCACCAGCCTGATGGGTGGGCGCGGCAGCCTCATAGGCACGTTCTGCGGCGTGCTGATCTTCGGGCTGCTCTCCAACATCCTGCAGCTCCACAACATCAATTCGAACCTTCAGCTGGTGCTGAAGGGGATGATCATCATCGGCACCGTGCTCGTGCAGGAGCGCAATGCCGGTGATCTCCTGGCCTATCTGCGCCTGCCCGGCGGGCAAGCGGCGCACAAGGAAACGGCCGCGGCAAAGCGGCCGTCGCAAGAGACACCGTCTCTCAATCTCGGAGGAAACAAAAATGAAACGACGTGACATGCTGAAGCTTGCCGCCATGACCGCGGCACTGCTGACCACCACCGCGCTCATGACCACCGGTAATGCCTTCGCCCAGGACAAGAAGTGGAAGATCGGCTTCTCGCAGGTGACGACCATCGAGCCTTGGCGCGCGCAGTTCAACAAGGACATCCTGGCCGAAGCCGCCAAGCATCCCGAGGTCGAGCTGATCATCACCGACGGCGAGGACAAGACCGAAAAGCAGGTCGCCGATGTCGAGAACCTGATCCGTCAGGAGGTCGACGCACTGCTCGTGTCGCCGAAGGAATCCGCCGGCCTGACCGGCGTCGTGCAGCAGGCGATCGATGCCAAGATCCCGGTCTTCGTGCTCGACCGCAATGTCGACACCAAGGACTACACGCAGTTCGTCGGCGGCGACAACGCGCTGATCGGCCGCGCGGCCGGTGAATATGCCGTCGAGCTGCTTGGCGGCAAGGGCAAGGCAGCCGGCAACGTCGTCGAGATTTGGGGCGGCATGGGCACCCAGCCGGCGCATGACCGCCATGACGGCTTCCATGAATTCACCGACAAGGAGCCGGGCATCAAATATCTGCTCGACCAGCAGTCGGGCGACTGGAAACAGGACCAGGCCTATAATTTGATGGCCAACGCGCTGAAGAGCAACGAGAAGATCGATCTCGTCTACGGCCACAACGACCCGATGGCCTATGGCGCTTATCTCGCCGCCAAGGACGTCGGCCGCGAGAAGGACATCAAGTTCATCGGCATCGACGGCCTGCCCAACGAAGGCGTGCAGATGGTGAACAAGGGCGAGCTGACGGCCACCTTCACCTATGTCACCCCCGGCGCCGAAGGCCTGCGCCAGGCGATCAAGTTCCTCAACGGCGAGAAGGTCGAAAAGACCATCACTCTGCCGACCGAGAAGATCACCAAGGAAAACGCCGCCCAGGTGCTGAAGGACAACGGCCTCTGAGTTTTCGCCGGGGATAAGTGCCGGCCTAAGGTCCAGGTTCTTCGTCCCAGGGACAGCTTGGCACCCTTCCTCTCCCCCGTCGATCGGGGGAGAGGTGTCGAGCGCAGCTCGACGGAGTGGGGGGTCGACCCTTGGCGCGGTGCCGGAAGATTCTTGCGCCCTGGTCCCCTTTCAATATTCGTTGGCGGCGGTTGCCAGGTGGTTCCCCCACTCCGTCGCTGCGCCACCTCTCCCCCCTCCGGAGGGAGAGGAAAGGACCTGGCCGCCGCACCTACGCCAGCTTCGCCAGCAATTTCATGAAGGTGGCGATCTCCTTGGCGGAGAGCGGCGCCAGCGTTTCCTGCGTGATCTCGCGGGCCAGCGGGATCAGGCGCTCGATGGCGTCGCGGCCTTCCGCGGTCAGATTGACCAGCAGCCGCCTCTTGTCGACCTCATGTTTGGAAAGCTCGACCAGGCCGCGCGCCTTCAGCCGGTCGATGACACCCTTTACCGTCGCCGCATCCATGGCGATCAGCGTGCCGAGCTGGTTCTGCGAGGTCTCGCCGACGTCGCGCAGCTTGGCCAGCGCCGCGAATTGCGGCGGCGTCAGATCGCCGATATGCGCGGCAAAGATCGAGACATGGCGCTGATGCGCCTTGCGCAGGATGAAGCCGACCTGCTCCTGCAAGAGGTAATCCTGATCGTCCGGCGTCTCGACCTCGACCAGCTTGAGCAGATTGTCCTCGACGCTCACCGGAGCCCGTCCCAGGCCTTGATATCCTTGGCGGCCAGGCCGCCCATGCGGTCGTGCACGCGTGGGCCGCAGGTCATGGCCAGGCAGAACAGGATCTCGTCGGGGCGCGGCCCGTCATTGATGCCGACCTCCATGGCGTCGAAATGGCTGCGCACATAGGCGGCGTTGATGTGGCCGAGCGGCACGTCGAGCTTTGAACCGAAAGCGCCGACCTTCTTCGCCGACGGTACGATCGCCTTGGCGTCGCCGAGCCGCTCGCGCATGGCGTAGCCGCCGGGCACATGCCAGAGCGCACCGTGCTCCAGCTCACCCGCCGTGCCGACGATGGCGCCCTTGCCATAGCCGTCGATCTGCTTCACGTCACCGCCAAGCGCTGCGATCAGCCGGTCGGCGAGCAACAGGCCGAGCGGCTTCAGATCGTCCATGGCGCTCTGCAAGTCTTCGACATAGCGCCCGGCGAACGGGTTTTTCACCAGCGCCATGGCGGCGGCGCGGCGGCGCGGCACCTTGGCCACCGGGCCGCCCTCGTGAAAGATCTCTTCGGTCAGAACCGCGATCTTGCGGATCGGAAACTCAGGCATGCGCAACTTCCTTCCCTGGGATTTTGTTGGGCGCGGCAAGCGCCATGGAACCACTGATGCGGGTCTGGCCGGCAAGGAACAGCGCCGATGCGGCGATAAACCCCCTGCGGCGGAAATCTTCGGCGACAGTAAGCCCGCTGTCCAGCGCCGTGGCGACTTCATCCGATGAAAGCCTGCCGACCTCTTGCGTCACCAGCCGGTCACCAAGGTCGCTGTCCGGCGCCAGCTCACGCGCCGGCACACGTCGGACGGCCGGATGGTGGGCTAGGTCGACAGCATTGGCGATCAATGTTGCGGCAGCATCGGCCTCGGCGCCGCTCCGCGCCAGCACGGTCACCGCATCCGCAATGCCCAGCGAAAACGAGCGTCCGCGCCAGCCGCTGGTGGCAACGCCGCGCACGCCATCCTCGGCGTGGATGATAATGCGATCCGCGAGACCGTGCCCCGTGCCGGCAATGGCAAGCGTCATCGACTGCCCGGCGCCGAGATGGATGGCGCTGTCGCCGCCATTGTTGACGTAGACGCGATCAAGCTTCCGTCCGGCAATCAGCGCGCCGAGTATTTCGTCGGCTACAGAGCCGGCGACGGCGGCCATCGGCGTGATGAATTTCTCCGCCAGCGGTGCGACTGCCGCCTCCATACGCCGCGCCGTCGACCCGGAGAACAGGCGGGCGCGCAACGAGGCGGGGCGGCGCAGTTCAGGAAGCTCATCAACCAGCTCGGTCAAAATGGTCTGGAACCGCGCTACGGCCTGCTCATAGGCCCGGCGGCATTCGTGCGGCTCGCCAAAAACCTCGACGATCAGGTCGATCGGCCCGTGGTTGAGATACAGCCGCTTGCCGTCCTGCAGCCAATGCGTTTGCGGGCCGTCCATCATCCGGTCTCGTTCGACGCAGCGCGGCGCAATTGCGCCAGCGGTGGCCATGGATTGCTGGCCGCGGCACCCGTGCCGCGGCGCGGATTAAAATATTCGCCGCCCTTGGCGACGATGTCCTCGACGCTGCGGATCTCGGCCTCGTAGCCTCCGAGCCTGATATAGTCGTCGCGGCGCAAGGTGAATTCGATCGGCGCCACAAGTGCGGGGGTCGGCACATAGCCGAAGGCGCCCTCCGGTACCCTGGTGACATCGACCATCAGCGTGATGCCGCCGCCCGGCCAGACATAGACCGGCGCGCCGCCGACCGTCACATAGGTGGTCAGACCCTGCACCGATCGCGTGAGGTTGACCGGGTTTTCGGTGACGCCGGCACGCAGCGAACCGCCGGCGCCGCCGATGAACAGCACGGTGCACAAAGCCGGCTCGCAATTGTCTTCGATCAGACCGACGGACTTTTGCAGCCGCTCGGGAAACGGTTTTTGGACCGGTTTCAGCTCGTCATCGAGTTCGTAATAGGCGAACTGCTCGCCGGTGGTCGACACCATCAGCAGCGACAGGCCCGGCCGCGCGCCCTTCTTGGCGTTCCACTCGCCGAGGATCGACAGCGGGTCCGAAATGCTGGTGCCGCCCCAGCCCAGCCCGGGCTCGGAGACCTTGAAATAGCGGCCCGGCGTTGAGCGGCGGCCGATGATCTTGATGCCCGTATCCTGCCAGCCCAGCACCTTGCCGGCCTGGTGCTCGGAAACGACCCCGGTGATGTGGTCGTCGACCACCACCACCTCGTCGACCAGGCCGCGCCATTGCGTGGCGAACATGCCGATGGTGGCCGAGCCGCAGCCGACACGCATGCGGTGTTCCTGCTTGCCGTCGATAACAGGCGGTTTGCCGGCTTCGACAATGATGGTGGCGCCGCCGTCGATGGCCAGCTCCACCGGTTTGCGGTTGCACAGATTGAGCAACGCATCGCAGGTCGCCCGACCTTCGGCCTTGGAGCCGCCGGTCAGATGATGCACGCCGCCCAGCGACAGCATCTGCGAGCCATATTCGCCTGTGGTGACATGGCCGATCGCCTCGCCTTGGGCACGGACGATTGCCGTCTCGGGGCCGAGATGCCGGTCGGTGTCGATCTTCACCTTGACGCCGCAATAGGAGAAAATGCCCTCGGTGACGACGGTGACGAGATCGACGCCCTCGACTTCCTGGCTGACGATGAACGGCGCCGGCTTGTAGTCGGGATAGGTGGTACCCGCGCCGATGGCCGTAACAAAACGGCGGCCGGTGTTGACCAGTTCGCCGTCCCACGCCTCGCCCTCGGCGACGAAGGGCACCATGGCGGCACCACTCTCCGCCGCATGGTCGAGGATGGTCAGCGGGTCCATCCGCACGATCCTGCCGCCGACATTGCCGTAGCGGTCGCAGGCGCCGGTGCGGCCATCGGCGATGTAGCACATCACCGGACAGGCATCGCAGCGGATCTTCTCCGCAACCAGCTTCTCGCCGGGATCATGGGTTTCGAAGCGCTCGGCAAGCTCGCTCATCGGCGTGCCTCCTTTTCGCGAATGGCGGCGCGGATACGCGTCGGCGTCGCCGGAACCTTGGTGACCAGCACGCCGGTGGCGTGGCGGATGGCGTTGAGGATCGCCGGCGCCGTCGGGATCAGCACATGCTCGCCTAGCCCCTTGGCGCCGAAGGGTCCTTCCGGATCCGGAACTTCTATCAGGATTGTTTCGATCGGCGGCACGTCGCCAATGGTCGGGATGAGGTAGTCGTGCAAATTCTCGGTACGGCCAGGGATGTACTCTTCCATCAGCGCCATGCCGATGCCTTGCGCGATGCCGCCTTCGATCTGGCCTTCGACCAGCAGCGGGTTGATCGCCTTGCCGACATCGTGCGCGGCGGTGATCTTGATCAGCTTCACCGTGCCGAGCTTGAGGTCGACCTCCAGTTCGGCGATCTGCGCGCCAAAGCCGTAGACGGCATAGGGTTTGCCTTGGCCCTTGGCATCGAGCGGCAGCGTCGGCGGGTCGTAGGTCTCCTCGGCGCGGAAGACGAAGCCTTCGGCATCCACGTCGAGCGAGGCGAGTTCGATACGGCGCGTGGCTTCGCCTTCGCGGATGACGATCGCCTGGCCGTCGAGCTGCAGGGCTGCGTTTTCGGAAACATTGGCGAAGCGCAGGATTTTCTCGCGCAAGGCGCGGCCGGCTTTTTCGGCGGCTTTGCCGGTCACAAAAGTCTGGCGCGAGGCCGATGTCTTGCCGGCGTCGGGAGTGATGGCCGTATCGGCGCTCTTCAGTTGGAATTTCTCCAGCGGCAGGCCGAGCGCGTCGGCGCAGATCTGGGTGATGACCGTGTTCGAACCCTGGCCGATATCGACGGCGCCCTGGTGCAGGATGACGGTGCCGTCGGCCGCGATGCCGACCCGGATTGTCGAAGGGTTGGGCAGCGAGGTGTTGCCGCAGCCATACCAGCACGACGCGACGCCAACGCCGCGCTTTCTATCCCTGTTGGCACTGTTGAATGCATCCGCATCAGCCGTCGCGCGCAGCCAATGCGGCTGTAGCGATTCGAGGCATTCGGCAATGCCGACGCCGGTGTCTAACCGCTGCCCGGTAACCGTTTCGGAGCCGTTCCGAAGGCAGTTCCTCAAGCGAAAGTCGAGCCGGTCGATGCCGAGCTTGCCGGCCAACTCGTCATAGAGCGTCTCCTGCATGATCGTCGCCTGCGGCACGCCAAAGCCACGGAAGGCGCCGGAGATCGGCCCATGGGTGTGGATGGCGCGGCCTTCGGCGCGATAGTTCGGCGTCGCATAGGGCCCGGAGGCGTGCACCGGCACGCGGTTGGCGACCGTCGGGCCCCAGCTGGCATAGGCGCCGGTGTTGAAGTCGCCGTCAAAGATCATGCCGGTGACAAGGCCCTCGGCATCCGCGCCGATGGTCGCTTTCATCTCGGCCGGATGGCGCTTGGTGGTCGAAATCATCGATTCGGTGCGGGTGTAGGCAAGTGCCGCCGGCCGGCCTGTCTTCAGCGCCACCAGGCCGATTAGAGGCTGCAGCGAAACGTCGAGTTTGGAGCCGAAGCCGCCACCGGTCGCGGTCGGCACGATGCGCACCTTCTCGACGGCAAGACCAAGCACCTTCGCCGTCTCGTCGCGATCCATATAGGGTGCCTGGGTGCAGGCGACGACCACCAGCGTATCGCCGTCCAGATAAGCATAGCCGGCTTCCGGCTCGATATAGGCGTGCTCGACATAGGAGGTGTCGATGGCGCCGGACACGGTGAACGCCGCGCCGGCAAGCGCCGCTTCCGGGTCGCCGCGTTCGACCAGGCCGGAGGTGAGCAGGTTCGCCGGCCGACTTTCGTGGATCAGCGCGGCACCCTCGGCCTGCGCTTCGGCAGGTTGCAGAAAATGCGGTAGTTCGCTCCAGCGGATAGGAAAATCCGACAGGTCGAGATCGAGGATCGCCTCGCGCTCGCCGGCAACCAGCGCCACCGCCTCGCCGCGAAGCCGTGAAAACCCTTCGGCCAGAGCCGGCTGGTCGGCGAACGGACCGATAGCGCCGAAACAGTTTTTTCCGGGAATATCGGCTGCGGTGAAGACACCGGCGACGCCGGGATGCGCCTTCGCCCAGCCGTCGAGGTCACCGAAGGCGAAGCTGGCGTGGTAATGCGGCGAGCGGACCACCAGCACGGCCAGCGCATCGGCCGGGAAGGAATCGCCGCCGAACTTCTCGCCGCCGGTGACCTTCGGCACGCCGTCGAGCCTGATGGGCGAGGAGCCCACGGCATTGCCCGAGATTGGCATTCTACGATCAAGGCCGAGATCAAACGATTGGTGTTGGTGCTGCCCCTCACCCTTACCCTCTCCCCGTGAAGAACGAGGAGAGGGGGCCGCCAGCGCTGGAGCTTCTCCCTTCTCCCCGTCACTATACGGGGAGAAGGTGCCGGCAGGCGGATGAGGGGCAGCGCTGCCCGTTGATGGTTCGAACCGTCCGGCATCCATCACCGCCGCAATGATCTTCCGGTAGCCGGTGCAGCGGCAGAGAATGCCGCCCAGCGCATCCTGCACTTCGGTTTCGGTCGGACTGGGCTGCTTGTCCAGCAATGCCGTTGCCGCGACCAGCAGCGCCGGCGTGCAGATGCCGCACTGCGCCGCGCCATGGGCGAGGAACGACGCCTGCAGCGCCGACAGCCGGCCATTGGCGAGGCCTTCGACCGTTGTCACGGACGCCCCGGCAGCGGACGCGGCCGACATCAGGCAGGCGCAGACGGGATCGCCGTCGACCAGCACCGTGCAGGCGCCGCAATCGCCGGCATCGCAGCCGACCTTGGTGCCGGTCAGCAGCAGTTCTTCGCGCAACACCAGGGATAACCGGCGCAGCGGTGGCACATTGACCGAGATGGCGGTGCCATTGACCTCGAAGGCGATATCGGTGCGCGCAGCGCCGAAGCCAGGCTGGCCGTTGCCCAGGTCGGACAGGGCTTCACGCACTTCAGGCTGAATTTGGCTCATGCCGCCGCCACCTCTTCGCCAGGCGTACGCCCCACAGCCGCAAGCACGGCGCGGGCAACAATCTCGCGCACTGCATCGAGCCGGTATTCGGCGCTGCCGCGCACATCGGCGATCGGTGACAGTTCGCTCATCGGCGCGGCCAGGACCGCGTCGGCAAGTCCGCCGTCCACCGGCAGCCCGCGCAGCGCGGCCTCGACGCCGGCCAGCCGCCTGGCCACCACCGAGCAGGAGCCGGCGGCGACGGCCGCTTGCCGGACAGTGCCGTTGTCGACGACCAGACGCGCCGCCACCATGGCGATGGAAATGACAAGGTAGCGCCGGGCGCCGAGCTTGACGAAAGCCGACGTGCCCATGGCGGCCGGCTTCGGCACGCGGATGGCCGTGACCATCTCGCCGGGCAGCAGAGCCGTGCGGCGATTGCCGAGAATGAAGTCGTGCATCGGCAGATGGCGTATCGCCGCCACCGAGCGCAGCTCGACCTCGGCATCGAGGACAAGCAGGGCCGGCACGCCGTCGGCGGCAGGCGACGCATTGCAGAGATTGCCGGCGACCGAGGCGACGTTCTGGATCTGCGCCGAGCCAACCTCGCGCGCCGCCTGCTTCAGCGCATCGAAAGCCGCCGGCAAGGGACGGCGGATAAGGTCGGTCCATGTCGTGCGCGCGCCGATGACGAAGTGGTCGTCCGTCTCCGCAATGCCGCGCAGCGAAGCCAGGCCGTTGATGTCGAGAACATTGTCGCGGAAGGGCTTGCTGCCTTGCGCCGGATAAAAATCGGTGCCGCCGGCAAGGATGCGCCAGGCGCCCTCGCCAAGCAAAGCGAGCGCTTCGTCGACCGAGGTGGGTTTCGCGTAACGGATCACGCTTTGCCTTCCAGAAAAGAGGTCTTCCAGAAACCGGTGTTTCCAAAGACTCTGCCGGCATCGGTCGCCGGGCAAATTCATTCGTATGCAAATGATATCAAGCCAGCAGGAATTGTCAAAGCCGGAGTTTGCGGCGGCTCGGCCGGCACGCATTTGTTACGCAGCCAGAGGTTGACGCAGCCGGCCATCTGGTCAAGTTTCTGCCTCCGGTCGCGACAGCGGCATTTTTTCACTGGAGCAAGCTCCCAAGACAACCCACAAGGAAGCCCCCATGGCCGACGAAGCGCTTGTCGTCATCGACCTGCAGAACGACTTTTGTCCGGGCGGCGCGCTGGCGGTTGCCGGCGGCGATGAGATCGTGCCGCTGGTCAACGACCTGATCCGGCGAACCGACCATGTCGTGCTGACGCAGGACTGGCATCCGGCCGGTCATTCCAGCTTTGCCTCCAGCCATCCAGGCGCGCAGCCTTATACGATGATCGAAATGCCCTACGGCCAGCAGACGCTGTGGCCGGACCATTGCATCCAGGGCAGCCTGGGCTCGGATTTCCATTCCGGCCTCGCCTGGACCAAGGCCGAGCTCGTCATCCGCAAGGGATTTCGGCCTGATATCGACAGCTACTCGGCCTTCTTCGAGAATGACCGCACGACGCAGACCGGCCTTGCCGGCTATCTCCGGGAGCGCGGCATCGACACGCTGACCCTGGTCGGCCTGGCGACCGATTTCTGCGTCGGCTTCTCGGCGCTGGACGCCGTCAGCCAGGGTTTCAAAACCACCGTGCGGCTCGATGCCTGCCGTGGCATCGACCTCAACGATTCGCTAGAGGCCATGCTGCAGCGCATGCGCGACGCCGGCGTGACGCTCGAAGACCATTTGTCGGACTGAAGGACCGTGGGGCGTCAGACAAAGATATTATGCCCGAAGGCAGAGTTATCGCCTTTGGGCAAGAACCCCCTCACCCGGATTGCCAACCGAATTGCGAAGGGCAATTCGGGGCAATCCGACCTCTCCCCGAGGGGAGAGGAGGTCGCCGGCGCCGAAGCTCGTCTCTTCTCCCCAACGGGGAGAAGGTGGCCGCGTAGCGGCCGGATGAGGGGGCCTTTTCCCCTGTGGGCAGCATGCGCTGCAATGATTGCCGCAATGCTGTTTCCGGCACAGGCCTTCGCGGCGGAGGAACACGGTCTGCCCGGCGCTGCGATGTCGCTGTGGTGGGCGCTGCCCTTTGCCGGGCTGCTGTTGTCGATCGCCACCGGCCCGCTGCTGTTCCCTCATCTCTGGGAGCATCACTACGGCAAGATATCAGCCCTATGGGCGGCGCTGGTGATCGTGCCGCTGGCATTGGCCTTCGGTGTCCCATCGGCGACCGAGGCGGTGCTGCATGCGCTGCTCACCGAATACATGTCCTTCATCATCCTGCTGTTTGCGCTGTTCACCATTTCGGGCGGCATTCTCGTTGCCGGCAACATCCACGGCACGCCGCTGGTCAATGCCGGGCTGCTGCTGGTCGGCGCGCTGCTCGCTTCGGTCATCGGCACGACCGGCGCCTCGATGATCCTGATCCGGCCGATCATCCGCGCCAACGACGCCAGGCCGTTCAATGCCCATGTCGTGATCTTCTTCATTTTCCTGGTGTCCAACATCGGCGGCTCGCTGACGCCGCTTGGCGATCCGCCGTTGTTCGTCGGCTTCCTGCGCGGTGTCGACTTCTTCTGGACGACGACGAACCTCTGGCGCGAGACGCTGTTCGTCGGCGGTGTCGTGCTGGCCGTCTTCTTAGGCATCGACATCATCCTGCATCGGCGCGAAAACGGTGCGCCGAAGATCAAGGACCCGACGCCGGACAAGACGGTGCGCCTGCGCGGCTTGGCCAACCTTCCGCTGCTGGCCGGCGTGATCGGTGCGATCTTGCTGTCGGCAACCTGGAAGCCGGGCGTGAGCTTTTCCATCTTCGGCGTCAGGCTCGAACTGCAGAATCTGGTACGCGACGCCATCATCCTGGCGCTGGCCCTGCTATCGCTTCCGCTCTCATACAAGAGCCACCGGGAAGCGAACGGCTTCAACTGGGGTCCGATAGCGGAGGTGGCGAAATTGTTTGCCGGCATCTTCATCTGCATCGTGCCGGTCATCGCCATCCTGAGGGCCGGCCATGACGGCGCGCTGGCACCATTGGTCGCCCTCGTCACTTCGCCCTCGGGCACGCCCAACGATTTCGCCTATTTCTGGCTGACCGGCGCGCTGTCGTCCTTCCTCGACAATGCGCCGACCTATCTGGTGTTCTTCGAGCTTGCCGGCGGCGACCCACGGCATCTGATGACGGAGGCCGCCTCGACGCTGGCGGCGATCTCGGCCGGCGCGGTGTTCATGGGCGCCAACACCTATATCGGCAATGCGCCGAACTTCATGGTCTACGCCATCGCCCGACATCGCGGCGTGAAGATGCCGGGCTTTTTCGGCTATATGGCATGGTCGGGCCTGGTGCTGATCCCGACATTTTTGGTCGCCGGGTTTCTGTTCTTCGGCTGATCAGCCCACGCCGACATAACGGCGAACCGCCGACGGGTCGGCGCGCAATTCCTCGACATCGACCGTCTCGCGATTGCGGCCGTTTTCGATGAAGGCAACGCGATCAGCGACCGAAAGCACCGCATCGACACGCTGTTCGACGAGGATGGTCGAAACGCCCATGTCACGCAGCTTCGACACCGTCTCGCGGATCTTGGCGATCATCGACGGCATCAGCCCTTCGGTGGGCTCGTCGAGCAGCAGCACCTGCGGCTCGAGGCAGAGCGCGCGCGCCATCGCCAGCATCTGCTGCTCGCCGCCGGACAGCGTACCGGAGCGTTGCCGCAGCCGCTGGCGCAGCAGCGGGAAGAGGTCGAGCACGTTTTCGCGCGTCGCCTTGCCCTTGCCGCGTGCCATCAGGCCGATCTCGATGTTTTCGGCCACCGTCATCTCGGCGAACAGCCGCCTGCCTTGCGGCACGTAGGCGACGCCGGCCCTGGGCACCTCGTGCGCCGGCAGTCCTGTCAATTCCTTGCCATCGAGCCTGATCGAGCCGGCGCTTGAGGGAACCAGCCCCATGATGGCCTTGAGCGTCGTCGTCTTGCCGGCGCCGTTGCGGCCGAACAGGCACAGCACCTCGCCCTTGTTCAGCACCAGGTCGAGGCCATAGAGCACCTGGACCTCGCCATAGAAGCAGTCGAGCCCCGAGATGGTGAGTGCTTGAGACTTGGCTTCAGTCATGGGGCGGTCCCCAGATAGGCTTCCTGCACCGCCGCGTTCTCGCGGATCGCTTCGGGCGTGCCTTCGGCCAGAATCTTGCCGGCGTTGAAGACAGTGATGCGGTCGGCCAGCTGCATGACGACAGGCATGTTGTGCTCGATCAGGAGCACGGTGGCGTTTTTGGCGATCTCGCGCACCAGGGTGATGAAATTGTCGATCTCGCTGTCGGCCAGGCCTTGCGTCGGTTCGTCGAGGATCAGCAGGCGCGGCTTCAGCGCCAGGCCCATCGCCACTTCCAGCAGGCGCTGGTGGCCGTAGGATAGCTGCCCGGCCGGCATGTGGGCACGGTCGGCCAGGCCCGTGCGTTCGAGCGCTGCCATCACCCCGGCACGCACCGCGCCCTTCGAGCGGCCATCGCTCAATGTCCGCTGCACCGGCAACGCTACATTGTCGTAGGCGGAGAGATTGGCAAAGACGCTGGTGATCTGGAACGTGTAGGCGATGCCCTGGCGAACCCGGATATAGGCCGGCTGGCTGGTGATATCGGCGCCGTCGAAGACGATCATCCCCGATGACGGCTGGATCCGGCCGCTGACCAGGCTGACGAAGGTGGTCTTCCCCGCCCCGTTGGGGCCGATGACGGCGCGGATCTCTCCCGGCATCAGCGCGAAATCGACGCCGTCCACCGCGCGCAGGCCACCAAAATTGCGCGACAGGCCCTTGGTGGTCAAAAGCGGCATCATGGCAGCCACCCGAGCCAGCGCTGGCGGACGCTGCCCAGAATGCCTTTGGGGAAAAACAGCACCAAAAGGATCAGCGCGATGCCGACGATCAGCAGATAGGCGGAGGTGTAGCCGCTGGTGATGTCGATGACATAATACATGAACAGCGTGCCGATCAGCGGCCCAAGCGTTGTGGCAGCACCCCCCAGCAGCACCCACAGCAGCGGCAGGATCGAATACTGCACCGAAGCGAAGCTCGATCCGACATAGCCGAACAGCAGCGCGTAGGCGGCACCCGACGCCGCGCAGATGGTGCCGGAGATGACGACGGCAGCGAGCTTGTTGGAGAAGGTGTCGTAGCCCAGCATCTTCGTCCGCTCCTCGTTCTCGCGGATGGCGACCAGCACGCGGCCATATCGGGAGCGGACAATGGCCAATGTGACGAGCAGCACGATCGAAAACAGCGCCAGCGCTGTCATGTAACGCACCGTCGGATTGGTGAGCTCGAGCGCTGTCGCGCCGAAGCTGAGCACCCGCGCCGGCTGCGGCACGACCATGCCCTGGTCACCGCCAGTCCACGTCGCGAAATAAAGAATGAGGAGATAGAAAACCTGGGCGAACATCATGGTGACGATCATGAAGGCGACGCCCGTGGTGCGCAGAGCCAGGAGACCGATCCCGAGTGCCAGGACAGCGCCGCAGGCAATTCCGCCGAGGAAAGCCAGCGGGACGTTCCAGCCGAGCTGGATGACGGCAAGGCCGGCGCCATAGAGCCCGGCGGCAAAGAACATCGCATGGCCGAGACTGAGCAGGCCGACATAGCCGAACAGCATGTTGTAACCCATGGCAAAGACCGCCAGCACCATGATGCGGGCGAGCAGGCCGTGATAATACTCCGGCAGCAGGAAGCTCAGCACGAAGAGCAGGGCGATGACGCCGAGATGCAAGGTATAGGCCTTTGCCGGCGAAGCTTCGCTCATCGCGATGCCGTCCCGAACAGGCCTTGCGGCCGGAACACCAGCACCATGGCGACCAGCAGCGTGGCGATGATCTTGGCCAAAGTCGGCGAGAAGAACATCGAGATGATGCCGTCGGACATACCGATCAGCACGGCGGCGACGACCGTGCCGCGCAGCGAGCCGAGGCCGCCGATGATGACGACGATGAAGGAGAGCAGCAGCGGATCCTGCCCCATCAAATAATGCGCCTGGCTGATCGGCACGATCAGCACCGCGGCAATGGCCGCCAGCATGGCGCCGAGCGCGAAGACGCCGCCATAGACGCGGCCGACGGGAATGCCGAAGGCTTGCGCCGTCTCGCTGTCATACTGCGTGGCACGCATGACGAGGCCGATCTTGGTGCGCGTCAGCACCAGCCAGGTCGCCAGCAGCAGGAGGGCGGAGGCGGCGATAACGGACAGTTTGTAGCCGGAATAGCCGAACCACGGCAAAAGGATGCGGTAGCTGAAAGGCGGCTCCACCGGCCGCGCCTCCGGACCGTAGAAGGTCAGCGCCAGCTGCTGGATGATGTAGAGCATGCCGATGGTGGCGACGATGGTGGCTTCCGGATTGTAGTTGAGCCGGCGCAGCACCAGCCGTTCGGCGACCAGCGCAAGGGCGCCGACGATCAGCGGCGCAATCACCAGCGCCGCCAGGAAGCCGAGCGCCGGGTGGCCGCCGATCGCGGTGGTGATCGCCCAGGCGAGCACGGCGCCCAGCATGAAGAACTCGCCATGCGCGACATTGACCACCCGCATGACGCCGAACACCAGCGACAGCCCAAGCGCCGTCAGCGCCAGCACCGCTGATGTGACGAGGCCTTCGAGGGCGGCGAGGAGGAGGTGGGGACCGAAGTGCATCGGCTATGCACCGACGGATGCGCGAGGCACCCCCCTCTNNCGCAAGGGGGGAGATTGGATCTCGTCACTGATTTCGCCAACCATCAACGCTCGCAGATGGGCGCCGCCGTACGAACTGCCGATCTCCCCCCTTGCGGGGGAGATGTCCGGCAGGACAGAGGGGGGTGCCTTGGCGCTCACGCTGCTGGAGCTAAGCTCACAGCGCCTGCGTCGTATAATCCCCTTCGGCCTCGTAAAGCCCGTCCTCGATCTTGGTCTTGTGCACGACCTTGAGCTTGCCGCCTTCGACCTTGGAGATGTTCTGGATGCCAAAACACTGGTGGATCTTGCCGTTGAAGGTCTTTGGCCCCTGAGGGTGCTCGGGGCCTTCGGCGAAGGCGGTCAGCGCTTCGGTCGCCTCGACCAGCTTAGCGCGGTCTTCGGGTCCCTTGTAGCCGGCGTCTTCCATCGCCTTCTTGACGACATAGAGCGTTTCCCAGCAGCCGAACATGTGGGCGGCGGTGGAGACGTCCTTGGGGTCGCCGACGGCCGCACCATTGTCGTCGATGCCGACAGCGGCACGATAGGCCTTTTGCGCCTCGGAATCATCGGCTTGTGCATAACGCGGCGAGCCTTCCCAGAAATGGCTGCCGTCGAGGAACTCCAACCCGGGGCTGTTGATGTCGGTGGCTTCAAGCGAATCGATGAAGCCGAACAGCTGCGGCCGGTTGGAGCCGTAGAACTCGCCGAGCTCCTTGACGAAGGTGAGCACGGCCGGGCCGACCATGACGTGGTAGATCACTTCGGTCTCGGCCGGAATCTGCGGGAAATACTTGGTGAAGGACGATTCCGTCGGCGGGATGGCGATCTGCGCGATGACCTCGGCGCCTTGCGCCTTCAGTGCCGGCGGCAGGTAGTCGCGGTGGTCGTAGCCGAAGGCGAAATCGGGGAAGATCTGCGTCACCTTCTTGCCGGCATTGGCCGCGATCCACGGCGCCATCGACTGGATCTGGCTCTTCACATCGGTGATGCCGGGCTGGAAGACATAGCGGTTGAGCTTGGTCGAGGCGACGTGGTGGCCTTCGCTGACAACGAAATAGGGCATCTTGTTTTCGCCGGCGGCGGGCGCCGAGCCGATGACGACATGCGAGAACAGCGTGCCGAAGACGATGTCGGTCTTGTGCTGGGTGGCGAACTTGCCGACCACCTCGGCGCCACGGCCGGGATCGGTGCCGTCATCCTCGATGATCACCTCGACCTGACGGCCATTGATGCCGCCGGCGGCATTGATCGCCTTGACCGCGGCGGCCGTCGTCTTCTCGTACCAGCGGCCATAGGCGGCGCCGATGCCGGTGCGGTGCGACTGGAAGCCGATCTTGATCGGCGCCGAACTCTGCGCCTGGGAATAGCGGACGAAGCCGGGGGCTACAGTGAGGCCCGCGCCCGCGGCCAAACCCTTCAGCGCCGTGCGGCGGGTGAGGGCAGTCTTGGAGAGGTCGAAAAATCCGTTCCTGTCAGCCATGTTCGTTCCCCTGTTTTTCAGTCTTGACCAACGATAAGGCGGCTTCGGCATCCTCGCTCAGAGGACGCAAAAATTGCATGTGTACAAACTAAATCACCAAAGCCTTGATGTGGCAAGCGAGCTTTCCCCAACGACATCGGGGCCGCCCTTTTCTCATCCGGCGGTCGGCGTGGCAAGCAACCAGAGGCCGAACACCGTATAGGCGATCATCAGCAGAGTGAGCGGAAACTGGCTGAGCGCGGCACGGGCAGGCTGCGGATGCAGCCGCCAGGCGAAGCCATGGGCGACGAGGACGGCGAGCACATGGCCAAGGATGATGGCGCCGGCCTGGACATTCCACAGCCACCACGCCGAGTCCGCCCCGGCAACGATGCCGGCTTCGATCTGGATGTCGGCGGTGCCGAACAGGTTCCAGCCCAGCGCGAACGGGTCGGAGAGCGCGGCAAGCGCATACTGGCCGTCGACGAGCAGCGCCGTCAGATAATGCGCGACATGGTAGGCAAGCGCGATCGGCACGATCGACCAGACCAGAAGGCCAGCCGCCTGGCCGAGCGTGTGATCGCTACCGGCGAGACGCTGGCCGAGCCAGACGGCGAGCAGGAACACCGCCGCCAGCAGCACGAATGTCAGGACGAGCCCGAAAGTGCCGCTGCCGATCAGCGCGGTGCGGCCGGGAAATTCGAGCGGGTTGATGCCGAACAGGCCGAGCCAGAAGAAGGTTTTCGACAGGCCGTCGAAGGACACCGACGACAGGGCCAGCAGCAGGAAGGCGATGCCGCTGGTCGGCAATGGCGCGGCGGCCAGCAATTTGGCGCCCGGCCAGCACAGGCCAAGCCGGCCGTCTTCGTTGCGCTCGACGATGGCGAAACGCGCCACCATCGAGAAGAAGACCGTCAGGAATTCGCCACTGGGGCTCCAGGCGCGATAACCGAACGCCAGCATGGCGAGGAAAGAGAACAACCAGTAGAGACCGGCGGCTAGGGCCAGCCGCGCCGGATCGTCGGGCGCTGGATCGATGAGTTCGAACCAGGCAAAGGCGAAGAACAGGATGACAGCCGGCCAGCAGCCCAGCCATCGCGGGAGACACCATGCCCCTTCGTTGTTTCCGCCTGACAGTCGCGAGACGAGACGCCACGGGCCAACCCAGGGGTTCAGCCATGACCAGAGATCGCCGAAGACGCCCTGCAGCAAGGTGACGCCAGCCCATAGCAGCGTCCAGATTACCAAAGGCAGTGGATTGGAAAGCGGGTCGCGGCTGCCGAAAAGGCCTGCGACGATGAGGATTGCAAAGCCGGCAAAGGATATCAGGCTGATGGCTATCCGGGAGGCGTCGCTGAAAGCGAAGAGCGGCAGGCGGCGACGCCAGAAGCGATCGAGTGACTCCGCCGGCAGCAGCGCCAGGACGAGGAAGCTGATGGCAACGGCGAAGGCGCCGCCGACCAGATAGTAGCCGGTGGGCAAGAGCAGGACAGAGGGGGGCGCTAAGGAACTCACGCTATCCAAGAGCCCCCATCACCCCTCACACCTTGACCAGTTGCTCCACGCGATCCTTCTCGCCGAAAATCCTGATGTAACGCTCGATCTCGTTCTCATCGCCGGTCGCCTTGGCCGGATTGTCGGAGAGCTTGACCGCCGGCCTTCCATTGGCCTCGGTGACCTTGCAGACCAGCGATATGGCGTCGAGGCTGTTGGTTTCGGTCGGCGCGCAGCCTTCGAAATCATTGGTGAGGTTCGTGCCCCAGCCGAAGGACATACGCACCTTGCCCTTGAAGTGGCGGTAGGTCTCCTCGATCGTTTCGACCTCGAGCCCGTCGGAGAAGATCAGCAGTTTCTGCTTGGGATCCTTGCCCTTGTCGCGCCACCAGGACAGGATTTTTTCGCCGCCTTCGATCGGTGGCGCGCTGTCGGGGCGAAAGCCCGTCCAGTCGGCCACCCAGTCCGGCGCGTCGCGCAGGAACGAGGCGGTGCCGAAAGCGTCGGGCAGCACGATCAGCAGATTGCCGCCATAGTAGCGCTGCCAGTCCTGCAGCACCTTGTAGGGCGACTGTTTCAGTTCTTTTTCCGAATTGGCGAGGGCGGCGAACACCATCGGCAGTTCATGCGCGTTGGTGCCGAGCGCTTCGAGGTCGTTGTCCATCGCCAGAAGCACATTTGAGGTGCCGGTGAACGCCTCGCCGATGCCTTCCTTCAGCGCTTCGACGCACCAGCGCTGCCACAGGAAGGAATGCCGCCGGCGCGTGCCGAAGTCCGAGATGCGGATGCCGGGCAGAGCCTTCAGCCGCTCGGTCTTGGCCCACATCTTGGCCTTGGCGCGGGCATAGAGCACGTCGAGTGCGAAAGGCCCGAACGCCCGCATGGCGGCGCGAGATCGGAGTTCGTTGATGATCGCCAGCGCCGGGATCTCCCACAGCGTCGTGTACATCCATGGCCCGCTGAAGGTCAGTTCATACTGCCCGTCGCGCTTCGACAGCTCGTATTTGGGCAGCCGGAAGCCTTCCAGCCAGGCGAGGAACTCCGGCTCGAAGATCTGCTTGCGGCCGTAGAAATTGTTACCGCCGAGCCAGATCATCTCCTTCTTGGAGAAGCGCAGCGTGCGGGCATGGTCGAGCTGTTCGCGCAGTTCGCCCTCATCGATCTCGTCGGCCAGCCGCACCGAAGTCGTGCGATTGATCAGCGAGAAAGTGGTGTCGACCTTGGGATACATGCCCCAGATCATCTGCAGCATCAAAAGCTTGTAGAAATCCGTGTCGAGCAGGCTGCGCACGATCGGATCGAGCTTCCAGGTGTGGTTGTAGACCCGCCGCGCAATATCGGTCTTAGCCATGTTTCAACACCGCCTTCGCTGCCTGCCATCCACAACCGCGACAGGCCTCATAGCATCGAATTGGCCAAAGCGCTGCCCGGTTTCAGGCTGGCCCGACAAAAAGAAAACCCTGCACGGACTGACGATCACCGACAGTCGCCGCAAGCCGCAGGCCGGTGTCAGCTCCCGGTTTTGGCGCCGATGACCCTGAGCGCCGGACGCTTGCGGCGGCTGACGATGCGGCCCGCCACCGGGGCGTCGGCGCGGCCGTCATCCCCGGCCTTCTCGGCAAACAGCCAGTCGATGAACACCTGCACGATCGGCGTCGCCCGCATCTCGTTGCGGCAGACGACATAGAAATCGTCGACCGCCGGCACCGAGAGGCTGAACGGCGCCACCAACATGCCCCTGGCCAGCAGCGCGCTTGCCGTCACGGAGTCGCCCAACGCCACGCCATGGCCATGCACCGCCGCCTCGGTCGCCATGCGCGCATCGCCGAGATGATGGCGGCGGCCCCGCTCCAGGTCCAGCGCATCGGCGGCCGCCAGCCAAGTGTGCCATTCGCGGCCGTCGTCGCCATGCAGGAAGACATGGTCGGCAAGGTCCCTGACGCTGCGGATCGGGCGGTTGTTGATCAAGGTCGGGCTGACCACCGGAAACAGTTCGAGGCCCGACCATTTGCGCATCCAGCAATCGGTCCAGCTGCCGTCGCCATAGTGCACGCAGACGTCGATGTTGGGCGCCCGCAGATCCTTGGGGTCGTTGGAGGGGATAAGCGTCAGCCTGATATCCGGATATTGCGCCATGAAACTGCCGAGCCGCGGTGTCATCCACAGCAACAGCAGCGCCGGCACGCAGGAGACTGAAAGTGTGCCGCTGCTCGCCGGCCTTGTCATACGCTGGGTGGCGGCGGCGATGCTATCGAAGGCGGTCGATACGGCAGGCAGCAGTTCGGCGCCGTGCGGTGTCAGCTTGACCCGCTGGCCGGCCCGCTCGAACAGCTTGACGCCAAGCGACTGCTCGAGCGCCTTGATCTGGTGGCTGATGGCGCCATGCGTGACGTTCAGCTCACTGGCCGCCTTGGTCAGCGAGCCATGCCGGGCCGTTGCCTCGAAGGCGCGCAACGGATTGAGGGGAGGCAGGCGTTTGGCCATGAACGTCCACGTTTATTGTGAGATTTTCTCACAGAAAACACCGTAACAATATCAATTGATTTTTCAATGCCGCTGCCAGACACTTGAGCCCGGAACAGCATCAAGACGTGAAATCTGCAGGCAGCCAGCGGGACAGCGACCCGGCCGGATGACGGTCGGTTCGCCAGGCATCACCAAAGGTCGCACTGCATCAGCCCGGCAGGAGGAGTGCAGATGGGTTACGATCGCGGCAAGCTCGACGCCTTGCGTCGCAAATATGGCGAGAGCCATGGCGGCGAAATGTTCGACCCGAAGTTCCGCAAGGTCGCCGACAAGATCTTTTCCAAGAGTGGCACGCGGCTCGCGCCCTATTCCGGCATCCCGACCTTCCTCGCCGCGCCCTACCGCGAAATATCAGCCGACAATCCGGATTTCGGCGACCTGCAGGTGGCGATGATCGGCGTGCCGATGGATCTCGGCGTCACCAACCGGCCAGGCTCCCGCTTCGGGCCAAGGGCATTGCGCGCCATCGAGCGCATCGGTCCCTACAATCACGTGCTGGAATGCGCGCCGACGCATGAGCTCAGGGTTGCCGACATCGGCGATACGCCGTTCCGCAGCCGCTACCGGCTGGAGATCAGCCATGACGATATCGAGCGCCGCACCAACCAGATCGTCGATGCCGGTGTCATCCCGCTTTCGATCGGCGGCGACCATTCGATCAGCCATCCGATCCTGAAGGCGGTCGGCAAGAAGGCGCCGGTCGGCCTGATCCATATCGACGCCCATTGCGACACCAGTGGCCTGTTCGACATGACCAAATTCCACCATGGCGGGCCGTTCCGCAACGCGGTGCTTGACGGCGTGCTAGATCCGACGCGCACCATCCAGATCGGCATCCGCGGCTCGGCCGAGTATCTGTGGGAGTTCACCTACGAGTCCGGCATGACCGTGGTCCATGCCGAGGAGGTGACCGGTCTCGGCATTCCCGCCATCATCGAGAAGGCGCGCAAGATTGTCGGCGACGGCCCGACCTATGTCTCCTTCGATATCGACAGCGTCGATCCGGCCTTCGCGCCCGGCACCGGTACGCCGGAAGTCGGCGGGCTGACGACGCGCGAAGTGCTCGAGCTGCTGCGCGGCCTCAAGGGCCTCAACATCGTCGGCGGCGACGTCGTCGAGGTGGCGCCGCAATACGACGCCACCACCAACACGGCGCATGCCGCCGCACAGGTGCTGTTCGAGATCCTGAGCCTGATGGTGTTCAGCCCGGCGATAACAGGCAAGGGAGCCTGACGTTCAGAAAAGCAAAGGCGGCCGCCGCGCTGGAGCCGGCGGCCGTATCAAACAAACAAAGCTTCCAGACAGGGGAATGACAATGACAATCCGTAAGACATTCACATCCATCGCCGCCGTGCTGATGCTTGGCACCGCCGGTTTCGGCCTTTCAATTCAGGCCGCCAGCGCCGATGCGCTGGCAGACATCACCAAGGCCGGCGCCATCAATGTCGGCGTCTTCGCCGATTTTCCACCCTTCTCCTCGGCCAGCGCCGACATGAGCCTCAAGGGCTATGACATGGATGTCGCGCAATACATTGCCGACACGCTCAAGGTGAAGCTCAATCCCGTCGCGGTCACCGGCCAGAACCGCATCCCGTACCTCAACGACCACCGCGTCGATATCCTGATGAGCGTCGGCTATTCGAAGGAACGCGAGCAGGTCATCGATTTCGCTGCCGCCTACGCGCCCTACTACATCGCCGTGATCGGTCCGGCAGCGCTTTCGGTCAAAGGCAAGGAAGACCTTGCCGACAAGTCGATCGCCGTCAACCGCGGCACGCTCGAAGACACCTCGCTCACCGAGGCGGCACCCGCTTCGGCCGACATCAAGCGCTTCGACAACTACAATTCGGTGATCCAGGCCTTCATCTCCGGCCAGACCCAGTTGATGGTCGTCGGCAACGATGTCGGCGCGCAGGTGCTGGCCAAGCAGGACGTACTGAAGCCGGAGCAGAAGTTCCAGCTTCTGACTTCGCCTTCGCATATCGGCCTCAACAAGAACGAGGACAGCCTGAAGAAGGCGGTCAACGATGCCGTCGCCAAGATGCTGGCGGACGGCAAGCTGGACGAAAGCTCGAAAGCCTGGCTGAAGACGCCGCTCAACCCCGACAACCTCAAGGATTGAGTTTCCGTGGCCTTTGCCTGGCTTCCAGGTGCTTTGGGCGACATCGCGCGCGGAGCGCTCACGACGATCCTGTTGATCGCCGTGACCACGCTTGCGGGAACGTTCCTCAGCATCCTGGGTGCAGCGGGTCGCCGAAACGGCCCGGTGCTGCTCAAGCGGGCCATCGCCTGGTATGTCGAAATCATCCGCAACACGCCGTTCCTGGTGCAGCTGTTCTTCATCTTCTTCGGGCTGCCCAGCCTCGGCATCAGGCTCGATCCGGTGCTGGCCGCCATGCTGGCGATGACGCTCAACATGGCGGCCTACACCATCGAGATCGTCGGCGCCGGGCTTGACGCCGTGCCCGGCGGGCAAACGGAAGCAGCCCTGGCACTGGGCTTGAGGCCACGCCAGGTGTTCATCAAGATCGTGCTGCCGCAGGCGCTCAAGGTGATCTTTCCAGCGCTGACCAGCCAGATCGTCATCATGATGCTGGAGTCCGCCGTCGTGTCGCAGATCGCGGTGCGCGAGCTGACCTACGAGGCCGACATGCTGCAGGCGCGCACCTTCCGCTCCTTCGAGACCTATTTTGTCGTGACGATGGTCTATCTCGTCCTGTCGATGGCCCTGCGCCGGCTGCTGGTGTCAGGCGGACGACGCGTGCTCGGGGCTGGCGTGTCATGATCGAATTCACCTTCTGGGATATCGTGCGCAACCTGCTGCTCGCCGCCCGCTGGACGGTGCTTTTGTCGCTGGCCGCCTTCATTGGCGGCGGCATCGTCGGGCTGATCGTGTTGTTCTTCAGGATCGCCAAGAACAAATGGAGCCGGCGCATCGCCTCCGGCTACATCGCCCTGTTCCAGGGAACGCCGCTCTTGATGCAGCTGTTCCTGATGTTCTTCGGCCTGCCGATGCTCGGCCTGCGCATCGAGCCGTGGACGGCGGCGGTGCTGGGCCTCACCTTCTTCGCCAGCGCCTATCTCGCCGAAATCTGGCGCTCCGGCGTCGCTGCGCTGCCATTGGGCCAATGGGACGCCGGCGCCAGCCTTGGCCTGCACTATCTGCAGGAACTGCGGCTGATCATCCTGCCACAGGCGTTTTCGATCACCCGCGCGCCGACCGTTGGCTTCCTGGTGCAACTGATCAAATCGACCGCGCTGACCTCGATCATCGGCTTCGAGGAGCTGGTGCGGACCTCCAACGCCATCAACAATGCGACCTTCGAGCCCTTCAAGGTCTACGGGCTGGTGGCGCTGATCTTCTTCGTCATGTGTTTCCCGCTGACGCAATATGCCCGTTCGCTCGAGAAACGGGCGGCGGCGCACTGAGCCGAAGGCATGTTGTGTTGACCACGAATAGCTGCCTATCGCGAGGCCCGCCGACATGACGGATTTCACTGCTATCTGGCGGCGACATCATGCTGCCGATTGGCGGAGATGAAGATCGCAAGGACGAGGCGCTCCCCGCGAACGGCGATACAAACAAAATACCCCCGTACCCGATCGTGAACCTTGGCCCGAAAGCCCGGCTTGGCTAGAGTTCTAGGCATGCTGAACGCCATTCACCACGTCGCGCTCATCTGCACCGACTACGACCGGTCGCGACGGTTCTACGTCGAACTCCTCGGCCTCGATCTGATCCGGGAGGTCTATCGGGAGGAGCGGCAGTCATGGAAGGCGGATCTGCGGATCGGGTCGGTTCAACTGGAATTGTTCTCCTTCCCTGCACCAGCGATGCGGCCGTCCCATCCAGAGGCGACAGGCCTGAGACATCTGGCATTTTCCGTGGCGAATCTTGATCCCGTAATTATGCGCCTGGAAGCCGCAGGCGTTGCCGTTGAGCCAATCCGGATCGACCCATATACAGACCAACGGTTTACCTTTTTCAGAGACCCGGATGGATTGCCGCTGGAACTCTACGAAGCCCCATAAGGAACGGTTCGCTTTCGCGACGGCGCTATGTACTGACGGTCTCATCGGTTGATGCTGCGCAGTTCGGCCTGAAGCGGTACTGACGGTGAGGCGCGTGCGCGCCAAAAATCATTCCCGCCAGAACGGCTTCGCGATCTCGGCCTTTACCTGTTTCATGGTCAGCCCGATGTCGTCGATGAGCTCCGGCAGATCCATCGCCATACGTGCCAGCTCGTGCCGGAAGTAGGCACGGTCGCGCCACGCCTTGATCAGGCTCTTCAAACTGGGCCGGCTCTGCGTGTGTCCGGCCGCCTTCGATTGCCGTTCGCTGGGGTTGAGGCGCATCGCGCCGTAGACATCGGATAGGTTGGTCAGAATCGTTCTCATGGGTGCGATCCTCGATATCAATGGCCCTGTCTGCGGGGGTATGCTGGGAACGTGAGCCTCGGCGAGGGAACGCACCATCGGTCAGATGCGGTGTTTCGCGTCCTGCATTTGTAGTATTTTGCTGCGGTAGCAGTTGAAACCATGCCGATCCGATGACAGAGAGCTTTATGGACCGCCCCGCGACGTCTTCACCGGCTGACGCGCTATCGGGCCGCGAGCGCGCGGTGGCGGAAAGATTTGCCTCGGGCCTGACCTATCGGGAGATCGGCGAGGCGCTGTTCATCGCGCCGTCGACCGTCCGCACCCATCTCGCCGCGATTTACGAGAAGCTCGGCGTCAACAACAAGATCGCGCTTGCCTCGCACATCAATGGCGCCGCACGCGCCGTGCTGGCACCCTCGCTGGCCGATGCCTCGCCGGTGCTCGCCATGTTTCCGATCGAATGCCTGAGCGGCGAGGAACGCTGGCACCGCTTCGCCGACGGCCTGTCGTCGGACATCAGCATCGATCTCGCGCGCTATGCCGATCTGCCGGTCATCGCCTTCCACACCATGAAGTCGCTCGGCAGCGCACCCGCCGATTTCGTTGCCGATGGCAAGGCGCTGGGCGCCACGTATATCGTCTCGGGCCAGCTGCGCGCCGACGACCGGCGGGTCAGGCTGACGATCGAGCTTGCCGACGCAGGCAACGGCGTCAGCCTGTGGAGCGAGCGCTATGACCGCCCCGTCGAGGACATTTTCACGCTGCAGGATAGTCTGACCGAGAGCGTCATCAACGTGATCGCCGGCAGCTACGGAGCGCTCGCCACGGTCGGCCGCAATGCGATCCGCCGCAAGCCGCCCGCTAGTCTGCGCGCCTATGATCTTTATCTGCTTGGTGTTGAACGGCAGGACACATTTAGCCGCGCCGGCATTGCCGAAGCGATTCGCCTGTTTTCACGCGCGCTGGAGCTTGACCCCACCTTGGTCAGGGCCTGGACCCAGCTTGCCTATGCCTATTCGATGGAGGCCTGCCAGGGCTTCAGCGACGATGCGCAGGGCTCGATCGAGAAGTGGCGGGCATCGGTTGAAAACGCGATGCTGCTTGATCCGATGGACAGTGCTGCCTGCAATTGCCTTGGCGATCTCAGGGGATGTCTCGGCGACTTCGAAGGAGCGGAGCGCGCGTATCGCCGCGCCTTCGAATATGGCTCCAATCACGCCGACACGCTGGCGCTGCTGGCCGGCAGCAAGGCGCTGGTTGCTGGCGATCCGGCCGAAGCGATGCCGCTCATCGAGCGCGCCATGCTCCTGAATCCGCTGGCGCCGTCTTGGTATTTCCGCATGCAGGGCCGCATCCAGTTCGCCGCCGGCAGGCATCGTGAGGCCATCGCATCGCTACGCAGGGGAGCGCTGGATTCTCCCAATGTGATCATGTTCCTGGCGCTGGCGCATGCGGCGGTTGGTGAGGCCTTGGAGGCGGCCGGGTTAGCGGCCCGGTTGCAGACCGAGTTCCCGGAGTTTTCGGTCGAACGCTTCATCGCCGGCTACCCCGTGACCAACCCAGATGCCGTCAAGGCCATTCGTCAGGCCGCAAAGCTGGCGAAACTCGGATAAGGTGGCACGCAGGGACCGGGCGGGTAGCCGTAGCCCTTCTTTCACGGCCGAGGTTCGTTCAACTTTGCCAGGAATATCCGTTACGTCATCGTGTCGGTCGCTCGAAATAATGACTTGTCCTGGATCGCGGAGGGGGATGTGACATGGTGGATTCTGATCGGATCGACAAGCTGATCGCAGCGGTGCCCCCCGCCTTGGCGCTTCGCGCCGGGTTGGACCTTGGCATCTTCACCCGGCTCGGTGGCGATGCTGCGACTGCCGACAGCCTTGGGGCCGCGCTCAATGTCGAGCCCGACCGTCTGTCGCGGCTCCTCTACGCGCTCGCCAGCATCGGTCTCCTCGAAGTCGAGGATGGTCAATTTCGCAACGGAGCCGAAGCGTCCACCTTCCTCGACGCGTCCAAGCCGACCTATCGCGGCGGCGATCATGCGCTCCTGCGCGAGCTCTGGGGAGCCGACCTGCTGACCGCGGAGTCGCTGCGACAGAACCGGCCGGCTGCGCTGCACGACTTTTCCGAAGCGGGACCTGAGTCCGCGGCGACCTTCAGCCGCATGCTCGCGCCCGGCGGGGTGATTTTCGGCCGACATCTGGCCCGGGAGATGGACCTCTCTGCGGTCGGTTCGGTGATCGACATCGGCGGGGGGGCCGGGACCATTCTCGTCGGACTTCGCGAGCGGTGGCCGCAGATTGCGGCGACGCTGATGGAACTCCCAACGGTCGCAGCGGTCGCGCCAGCTATCCTGTCGGAATACGGTGCCGACGACGTGGTTGTCGAAGAGGGGGACATAACTGTCGCGCCATCGATCGGTCGGCACGATCTGGCAATCCTGAAGGCCGTCGTCCAGGTCCTCCCGCCGGACCAGGCGCGCAGTTCGATCCTGAACGCGGCGCGTTGCCTCACACAAGGAGGCGAGATCGCAATTGCGGGGTGGGGTGTCGTCGACGACGACCGCCTCGGCCCACCTGAGGGTGTCTTTCTCAATCTCACCTTCTTGAACCTCTATCGCCACGGCGAATCGTACACTGAAGGTCAGTATCGCGCATGGATGACCGAGGCTGGATTCCGGGATATCTCCAGGTCGCGCCTGACGGACGGCTGCACCTTGTTTCGTGCGCGCCTCATGGGCTGATCGTGGCTGAATGGTTGGTTTCGGACGCAAGGCTATCCGAGGCGCCCCGACCCTATCCGGGCAGTCCTGCAACCTTCAGCGCCGAGAGCGTTCGCTTGTCCGGCGTCAACTCGGAGCGAGCCATATCTATGAGCTCGTATCGGCGAGCAAAATTCCTTTCCGACGAATGGTTGAGGAGTGCGGTCTCCGATTGGAGCCGACCCTGACATGCGGAATTGCGACCCCTCTTGAAAGCGTGCGCTTTACAAAGTGACTTTGGATGGAGAAGAGGCGCGAAGCCCCCAAAATCTCGATAACGTGTCCGCTTCGGGGCGCGAAGCTGACTTTACCACATCGAACGCGCTGGTCTGCTTTCAAGCCGATCCAACTTGAAAGCTGACCATCCGCTTGCGGCCCAAACAAGACGCTGGAATCTGTGCGCAAGCTGTCCGCTCCTGGAGCGTAGCGGCTTTTCGGACGAGCGGCTTCGAATGTCCGTTTCCCACACTTTGCGATCTTCATTTGCGAGCGTCGCTTGCTGGAGTTGCGTTGGACAGTCGGAGGCCAATGGTATTTTTAATGAGACGCTAATATACATAGACGCCCGAAGGAGCAGCGTCTGCCAGATACTTGAGGAATGCCATGCGGAGGTTCATCTTCACGGCAATGTGTATCGTTGCGGCAACGGCCGCTAGCGCCCACGATTGGTACGAAGACAAGATAGACCCGCAGACGAAATTCAAGTGTTGCGGCGGTTCTGATTGCCGCGCCATACCTCGCTCTTCGGTGCGGTTAAGGGTCGACGGTGGCTACATTTACTTGCCGCATAATTTCATCATCCCACGGGACCGTGTACAGGAATCCCCGGACGACCAATACCATATCTGCGAGAATGCCTACGTCGTAACCAATCAGCTGTATTTGCGTTGTTTTTTCGCACCTCGTGCCAAGATCTCTCTGCTTCTCCCACGTTGAGTTACATGCTGCGCGTCGCCGAAGCGGTGGCCGCTTTGCCTTCAATGCTCGAACACGAGCGGCGGCGCGAGCCGATCACGCCGCAGCCAGCGCGCCAGCAGCAGCGCCGCAACCACGGCCAGCCCCGACGACAGGCCGATCCAGATGCCGACGCGTCCGCCGGCTGCATCAACGACCGACTTGCAAGAGCCATCCCTGAACAGCGCGCTCAATCACATGTATCAGCCGTTTTCAGCGCTTCCGCGCGGTAAGCTTTGTCTAACACGCCGACCCGTCGGACAGAGGCGTAGAACCGTGGGTAGTCGCCCGAACACAGGTCGAACAGGTGCAGAAACGCCGGAACCTGTTCACCGTACACAGCAGTCGCGGCGAGCTTTGCGTTGTTGATCGGGGCATCGAACCAGGCATCGTATCCCCGGTATCGGCCCCAGCGTCTGTCGCGCATGTGTCGGTAGCGCATCCGCAGCCGTTCAATCGCGGCCGTCTTTGCGGCCAGCTTTTGCTCCGAGGTACCGGAGCTGGAGTAGACTTGCCTTAACTCGTCGCGGGTCTGCGACACCAGCGCAAGAAATTCAGCTTTGCGCCTCCGGGCAGCTTCGTAGCGGCGCAATGCGGCGGTATCGCCAGCCGCGCGCAGCCATTTTCTCACGCCGGTTGTTTCGACGGCGACAGCGAACGCCTCATTGAATGCGGAATCGTCGTGCACGTAGACGCGCTGGTGGGCCAGTTCATGGAAAACCAGCCCTGCAAGATAGGTTTCATCCTGGCCGAGCATCGTGCTTAGCAGCGGGTCACTTGACCAGCCAAGCGTGGAATATGCAGTGATGCCCGTCACATAGACGTCCATGCCCTGTCCTTGAAGTTCGACAGCGGTTTCGTTCGCAGACTTCTTGGAGAAGTATCCCCGGTAGGGCACGCAGCCGAAAACGGGAAAACACCATGTTCGCGGCGTCAGCGAGAATTCCGGCGCGGCGAAGACAGCCCATGTCACCGAGTCCCGACCGATATCAACGTAGCTGCGGTAGCTATTGTTGTCGGGCAGCGCCAGCTCATCTGTTGCGAACTGTCGTATGGCGCTCGCCGATTCCATTCGGGCGCGCAATGCCTTCGGCGTCGAAGGATCTTCGATCAGTTTTCCGACATCCTTGCGTGCCGTCATGATCTGCAGATGACCCTTCATGGATTGCGCGTAGTAGGAAATACTGGTGCAGCCGGTCACGCCGGACACCACGATCACAACGGCAACCCATCGAAAGAATGCGCGCATCACGATTTGCCCAAAGCAGTGCTCACCCGTTCCGATAGGGTCGCGATTGCCTCAGGTCTCTCAAGCAGTCGCATTGATTTGATCGAGATCTATAGCTTTCTAAAGAACCCGGACAGAATATTCGGACCTACTTCTCCGGGCCGCAGTCTAATCCCGTCCTCGAAGCAGTTCAGCGTCACGCATTGGAAGCCGGCATGTGCGAGGAGTGCCACCAGCGAGTTACGGTCGAAGTGGTGCAGGTGCTCGTTGGGAAGACGCATACGCCACGTCCGGAACCACGCGTCACCTTCCGTGCCGAGTTCGCGCCAGCGGCAATAGGGGACGGCGACGGCCAGGTAGCGGGCCTGAAGGCCGGTGAGAAAACCCAGATCCGGGATGTGCTCAAGCACGTCGAACATGGCGACGAGATCCCACGAGCTGGCGAGCGCCTCATCCCAATCGACAAAGCGGACGTTCTTGGGCAGCGGAAACCTGGCGATGTCGCAGCCGGCGCAGTCGGCGACCCCGGTTATTTTCGCGGCTTCGACGAATGTGCCCGTGCCATATCCAATCTCCAGCACGGACCGAGGGATCTCGCCGGTGAGTCCCAGCACCCAGCCAAGTCGCTGATATCCGAGCTTGATGGTCCGGTCACTCAAATCCTCGTAGTAGGAAATGTATTTCTTGTCGTACTCGATCGGGGTGAAGTCGATCTGGTGGATCACGCCAAACCGGTCCAGCTCGTAGTTGTCCAACATTAGCGTGCGGCCTCCGGATTCCAGTTTCTTACATGGCAGAGCTAAACCAACGCAACCAGACAACTGAGCGGTTCCGGTATTCGGGCGGTAGCGGATCGGCGGCTTTAGCCATGTGGCTCCCAATCACGGACGGTCAGGTTACGGCCCCATATTGAGACGTTCATCGCTTCGGGACTAAGCGTCGGCCTATGGCGCGTGAAGGCGCCAGAGTGGCGCCTATGTTTCCGGCGCCGATGATTCCAATCTTCATTGGTATGTCCTTCGCGACTGTTAGATGTTGCTGATGCCGACGTCAGACCGGCAGCCCGAGCTGCTTTCGCAGGCTTTTGTCGAATGCGGACGCGGGGACGAAGCGGCGCAGGAGACTGACCTGGCGCGCCATTTTTCCCGCCGCATAGCGTTTCTTGGGAGCGGGATCGATCGCAGCGGCCAAAACCGTCTTGGCTACCAGTTCGGGCGCATCGCCTTTTTCCATCGATTTCCGCACGGCTACACTCATGCCAGCGCGCGCGGAGTGATAAATATCAAGCAACTGATCGGGAGCGGCGAGATTGTCCTCGAATGACGTACGGGTATAGGCGGGCTCCACCAACGAAACGCGAATGCCGAACGGGCGCAATTCGTGATCGAGCGATTCGGAATAGCCCTCGATGGCATGTTTGGTCGACGCGTAAAGCGCGAAATAGGGAGCGGGGATGAACCCCTGTACCGAACTCAAATTGACGATTCTGCCCTTCCCTTGGCGTCGCATTGCCGGCAACACCGCGTTGGTCACGCGAAGGACGCCGAAGACGTTCACGTCGAACAGCGCCTGAGCCTGGGCGGTCGAGGACTCCTCCGCGCCGCCAAACAGACCCATGCCGGCATTGTTGACAAGCAGGTCGATGCGTCCGGCCTTGGCCAGAACGTCATCGACCATTTTCGCAACGGACGCGTCGTCGGTCACGTCGCAGGTCAGCATGGTAACGCCGTCGGATTGGTTGGAGGCTCCACGACGGCTGGTTCCGAATACGCGAAAGCCAGCGCTTAGCAAGGCTTCGGCGGTAGCCCGCCCGATGCCGGAAGATGCCCCTGTCACCAGAGCGACGCCAGGATTGGTCTTGTTCATGGAAATCATTTCTTTCTTCGTGTTGGATCGGAGTTGGAGAAGCATGAAAGGTCGGTGTGAAGGGTGCCAATCATTAGCGCCCCTGGCCCTCGCGTCGGGCCGCCGGGGCAGTCCAGCGCCTGAACAAGGCGCTGGCATTCACGCCTCCAAAGCCGAAGCCATTGGAGATCGCGTACTCCATCTCCATTGGCCGGGGCTCGTTTGCGACGAAGTCGATGCCATCGGCGGCCGGATCGGGAGCGCTCAGGTTGAGTGTCGGCGGCGCCACCTGGTCCCGGAGCGCCAGGATCGCGAAGATGGCACCAAGCCCCCCGGCCGCGCCCAACAGGTGTCCGGTCGCCGATTTTGTTGCGCTGACGGCTATCGCGAAATCGCGCCCGAACACGCTCTTGATCGCTTCGATCTCACCCAGGTCGCCGACTGGCGTGGAGGTCGCATGCGCATTGAGATGACGAACCTCGCGCGGCGAAATCCCTGCCTGGGCAATCGCGATCTCCATGGCCCGGCGCGCACCGTCGCCGTCCTCGGGACCAGAGGTGACGTGGTGGGCATCCGCCGTCGTGCCGTAGCCGACGAGCTCGGCGAGCGGTTTTGCGCCGCGCGCCAGCGCATGGCTCAACGCCTCGATGACCAGCACGCCGGCTCCTTCTCCCATGACGAAGCCGTCCCTCGATGTGTCGAAGGGGCGCGAGGCTTGAGCCGGCGCCCAATTGAAGCCGGTTGAGAGAGAGCGTGCCGCAGCAAACCCACCGAGACTGACTATGTTCATGCATGCTTCCGTTCCCCCGCACACTGCGATGTCGGCTTCGTTTGCGCGGATGAGACGAGCCGCGTCGCCGATCGCCTGGATGCCGGCCGCACACGCCGTCACTGGTGCGCCCAATGGACCTTTGAAGCCATGACGGATTGAGATGTGGCCGGCTGCGAGGTTCACCAGGAAGGACGGCACCGTAAAGGGCGACAGGCGGCGGGCACCACGCAGGTCGACCGTGCGCACCGCCTCGGTGATGGCGGGGAAGCCGCCAACCCCTGAGGCGATGATCGTTGCTGTGCGCAGGCGATCCGTTTCCAAGGCAGGCTTCCATTTCGCCTGTGCAAGCGCCTCCTCTGCAGCAGCCAGCGCAAAGAGAATGAACCGATCCACCTTGCGCTGATCTTTTGCGGACAGGACGCCATCAGGATCGAAGCCAGCGTCCGGATCTTCATCCAAGGAGGGAACCACGCCGCCAATCTTCGCCGGCAAGTCTCCCGCGACATCGTCAGGAAGCCTGCGGATGCCCGAACGACCGGCCAGCAGGCGCGACCATGACGCTTCGACATTGGCGGCAAGGGGCGTGACCGCTCCCATGCCTGTGACAACAATCCGTCGCATTTATTTTCCTATCAAGTTGAGTGCGGCGCCAGCACTGCGCACGCCGTTCAAGCGCGGGCTGCTTTGCGAACCTGATCGGTCGCCGCATCCAGAAAAGCTTGCGCAAGATCGGGATCGTTGACGACGCGCGAGAGGAGGACCGCGCCGACCATTGTCGAGAGAATGGCCTTGGCCTTGCCTTCGGACTCCTCACCATTGGTCTCGGCAATGAAACGGCCGAGGATCTCCAGATGCTCGTTGATGCCTGCTTCGAACGACGCTTTCACGTCCTGGCCCTGTCTGGCGGCATCCGAACCGAGTGCCACGATCGGGCATCCGTCCATCCTTTCTCCGCGATGGCCCATGTTGAGATAGAAGGAGATCACTGCTTCGAGCGGATGCTCAGGGCTTGCAGCAGTTGCCGCCGACCATCGGTCGGTGGCGCTCTCCATAGCCCGCCTGGACGCTTGAGCTGCCAAGTCCTCCTTTGACTCGAATTGCTTGTAAAAGGCGCCCTGCGTCAGCCCCGCACCCTTCATCAGATCCTTGAGGCCGATGCCGTCAAAGCCGCGCTCGCGAAAAAGGCGGCTTGCCACATTGATGACGGTCTCGCGGTTTTCCGCGGCTTGAACGCGACTCACTCGCATCGTCGATCTCCTTTTTTGATTGCGTTCGTAATCTATAATCGATATAGAGGTCGAACGCAATCTATTTTGAGATGAGGCGACGAGCGTGAAAAAGAGAACCGTTATCGTATTGGGATCGACCCTGACGGCGATGTCATGGGCGGCGGCATTCGCGACGCTTGCTACTCCCGCGCAGGAAGCCCCTTTGGTGACCGACCCAAGGCAGGAAGCACCATTCGTCAGACTTGTTTCGGCTGCGCCGGTCACCGAATCAGAACGTGGCTTCACCGGCATCATTGGGGCGAGGGTGCAGAGCAATCTCGGCTTTCGGGTTCCCGGCAAGATCGTGGAACGGTTGGTGGACGTCGGTCAGGAGGTCAAAGCCGGTCAGCCGCTGATGCGGATTGACGATACCGATCTGCGCCTTGCGCTTTCGGCGAAACGCAACGCCGTTGCGGCTGCGCGGGCAACAGTCGCTCAGACACAGCCGGATGAACGGCGATACGCCAGTTTGCTTGGCAGTGGGTGGGTCACACCGCAGCGCTACGAGCAGGCGAAGGCTGCGATGGATACAGCCCAAGCGCAACTTGCCGCCGCCGAAGCCGACGCACGGGTCGCCGAGAACGAGGCGGCCTATGCAGTCCTGTTGGCGGACGCGGATGGAACGGTGGTTGAAACGCTTGGCGAGCCGGGGCAGATCGTCGCTGCCGGCCAGCTCGTGATCCGGACCGCCAAGGCCGGCCCGCGCGAAGCGATTGTCGCGCTTCCCGAAACGATCCGGCCGGCGATAGGCTCGGCGGCAGAGGCCAGCGTGTATGGTGGCGATGAGCGTCGTTACTCGGCGCATCTGCGGCAGCTGTCGGACTCCGCCGATGCCCAGACCCGCACGTATGAGGCGCGCTATGTGCTCGACGGCGAGGCTGCCGCGGCACCGCTTGGCGCGACGGTAACCATTCGGCTCGCAAGCCAGGTGAAACAGCCGGAGGTCCAGGTGCCACTGGGAGCCGTGCTTGATGACGGCCGCAAGACCGGCGTTTGGGTGTTGGACAGCGCCACCTCAACCGTACACTTTCAGCCCGTCCAGCTTGTTCGCGTTACCAGCGAAACCGCTGTGATCTCCGGTTTGAACTCCAACGTTCCCATTGTGTCGCTCGGCGCCCACCTCCTGCAGGAAGGCGCTCTCGTTCGGACTGAGTCCGAAAGCGGGAGCAACTGATGAGCTTCAATCTTTCCGCGATCGCCGTTCGCGAACGCGCCGTCACCTTGTTCTTCATCCTCCTGCTGGTGGCTGCCGGAGCCTACGCCTTCCTCATGCTCGGCCGGGCCGAGGATCCGAACTTCACCATCAAGACCATGACGGTCACGACGGCGTGGCCGGGCGCGACGGCGCGAGAGATGCAGGACCTCGTTGCCGAACCGTTGGAGAAGCGGCTTCAGGAGCTGACCTGGTACGACCGGGTGGAGACGACCACACGGCCAGGTTACGCGTATATGACGGTCACGCTGAAGGACAGCACACCGTCATCCGTCGTGCAGGAGGAGTTCTACCAGGCTCGCAAGAAGCTCGGGGATGAAGCCCCCAACCTGCCGCCCGGCGTCTTCGGCCCCTTCGTGAACGACGAATATTCGGATGTGAGCTTCGCCCTTTATGCGCTGAAGGCCAAAGGCATGCCGATGCGGGAACTGGCGAGGCAGGCGGAGGTGATCCGCCAGGACCTCTTGCACGTGCCCGGCGTCAAGAAGATCAACATCCTTGGTGAACGTCCCGAACAGATATTCGTCGAGTTTTCCTACGCCAAGCTGGCAACCCTCGGCGTGTCGGCACAGGACATCGTCGCTGCCTTGCAGCGGCAGAACACCGTCACGCCCGCAGGCTCGATCGACACCCTGGGGCCGCGGCTCTTCATTCGGGTCGACGGCGCCTATGACAGCGTTCAGGCGATCGCCGACACGCCGATTGTCGCTGCGGGGCGGACGCTGAAGCTCTCTGACATTGCCGAAGTCAGCCGCGGCTATGAAGACCCTCCGACATACCTCATCCGGCGTCAGGGCGAGCCTACCATCATGCTTGCGGCGGTTATGCAGGAGGGCTGGGATGGTCGCGCGCTCGGCAAGGCACTGGAGGACAAGACCGCCGCGATCACACAGACACTGCCGCTCGGCATGACGCTCGACAAGGTAAGCGACCAAGCCGTCAACATCACCTCGGCGGTTGACGAATTCATGTTGAAGTTCGCGATGGCGCTCGGCGTCGTGCTGCTGATCAGCCTGCTCAGTATGGGCTGGCGCGTCGGCATCGTCGTGGCGGCTGCCGTCCCTCTGACGCTCGCCGTCGTGTTCCTCATCATGCTGGAAACCGGCCGGTTCTTCGACCGCATCACGCTCGGCGCCCTCATCCTGGCGCTTGGTCTTCTCGTCGACGACGCCATCATCGCCATCGAGGTGATGGTGGTGAAGATGGAAGAGGGCATGGACCGCATCAAGGCGGCGGCCTACGCGTGGAGTCACACCGCGGCGCCGATGCTATCTGGAACCCTGGTGACGATCGCCGGCTTCGTGCCGGTGGGTTTTGCGCGATCGACGGCCGGCGAATACGCCGGCAACATCTTCTGGGTCGTGGGGTTCGCCCTCATTGTCTCATGGATCGTCGCGGTGGTCTTTACGCCCTATCTCGGTGTCAAGATGCTTCCCGCGATCAAACCGGTCGAAGGCGGTCACCACGCTATTTACGACACGCGAAACTATCGACGTTTGCGGCGGGCCATCACGTTTGCCGTGCGCCATAAGTTGGTAACCTGCGGTATCGTTGGCATCGCCTTCGCGCTTTCCGTCGTCGGCATGGGCGCCGTCAAACAGCAGTTCTTCCCGACATCCGACCGCCCCGAAGTGTTGGTGGAGGTTCGCTTGCCTGAAGGTGGTAGCATCGAGACAACGACCGCTGCGGTCGAGAAGCTCGAAAATTGGCTGGACAGACAGCCCGAGGCCAAGCTCGTCACGAGCTATGTCGGTCAGGGCGCTCCGCGCTTCTTCTTCGCAATGGCCCCGGAGCTTCCTGATCCCGCTTTCGCCAAGATCGTCGTGCTGACCCCGGACGCCGAGGCGCGTGAGGCGTTGAAGAACCGGCTCCGAGAGGCGGTGGCGCAGGGGCTTGCACCCGAGGCGTATGTCCGCGTTACGCAGCTCGTGTTCGGCCCCTACACGCCGTTCCCGGTCGAGTTCCGGGTCATGGGACCCGATGCCACACAACTCTACAGCATTTCCGAAAAGGCCCTCGACATCATGCGGGGCGTCCCGGACGTGCGACAGGCCAACCGCGACTGGGGCAATCGCACGCCCGTGCTTCGCTTTGTCCCGGATCAGGATCGACTGAACCTCATCGGCCTCTCGCCGGCGGAGGTGGCTCAGCAACTGCAATTCCTTCTCACCGGCATCCCCGTTACCCAGGTCCGCGAGGACATTCGCAATGTCCCCATCGTGGCGCGCAGCGCCGGCGGCGAGCGGCTGGATCCGGCACGTCTGGCGAATTTCTCACTCGTGAGCCGAGATGGCCGCTCGATTCCGCTCGACCAGATCGGGCATTCGGAAATCCGTCAGGAGGAGCCAATCCTGAAGCGCCGTGACCGCACGCCCGTTGTCACGATCCGCGCGGACATCAATGAGGCGACCCAGCCCCCGGAGGTCTCCAAGCAGATCATGAAGGCCCTTCAGCCGCTGATCGCGTCCCTTCCGGTCGGCTATCGCATCGAAATGGGCGGATCGATCGAAGAGGCTGAAAAGGCCAACACCGCGCTAGGCAAGGTCTTCCCGGCTATGATAGCCGCCATGTTGATCGTCATCATGCTGCAGGTGCGATCCTTCTCAACGATGTTCATGGTCATGCTGACGGCGCCGCTTGGCCTTGTCGGCGTCGTGCCGATGCTGCTCATCTTCAACCAGCCCTTCGGGTTCAACGCCATTCTGGGCATGATAGGACTGGCCGGCATCCTGATGCGCAACACGCTGATCCTGACCGAACAGATCAAGGAGAACCGTGCTGCCGGCATTGATGACTATCACGCTGTCATCGAGGCCACGGTGCAACGCACACGGCCCGTCATTTTGACCGCGCTTGCCGCCGTGCTCGCCTTCATCCCCCTCACGCACTCCGTCTTCTGGGGGTCAATGGCCTATACGTTGATCGGCGGAACGGCGGCCGGCACGGTGTTGATCCTGCTCTTCCTTCCGGCGCTCTACACCGCGTGGTTCCGGATCAAGCCGGATGAGATCCATGAGGTTTCGACGCAGGAACCGGAACTGCGACCAGCCATGGCTGCCGAGTAGGAAGGACATAGCGGCCGCCGGGCTACCGGCGGCCGTTCTACTCTTAGTGACCGAAGGCGACTGACGGCACGATCCGGTCCCGCCGCAGCCAGCGCGCCAGCAGCAGCGCTGCCACCACGGCCAGCCCCGACGACAGGCCGATCCAGATGCCGACGCCGTGCAGGCCGAAATGGAAGGCGAGCAGCACACCGAGCGGCAGGCCGACGCCCCAATAGCCGATCGCGGCGTAGATCATCGGCACCTTGGTGTCATGCAGGCCGCGCAGCATGCCGGCGGCCACCGCCTGCGCGCCGTCGAAGACCTGGAACAGCGCGGCAAAGGCCAGGAACGACACGGCAAGCGCGATCACCCTGGCATTGGCCGGGTTGCTCAGATCGATGAAGGCGCTGATCAGCGGATGCGGCCACAGGATCATCACCAGCCCCATCAGTGCCATGAAGGAGACGCCGATGACAAAAGCGGTCCAGCCGGCGCGCGAAACGCCTTCCGGATTGCCGGCGCCGTGCGCAAGGCCGACGCGCACCGTCACCGCCTGGTTGAGGCCAAGCGGCACCATGAAGCTGATCGAGGCGATCTGGATGGCGATCGCGTGCGCGGCCAGCGAATCCGCATCGATCAGGCCCATCAGCAGGGCCGCCGCATTGAAGATCGTCACCTCGAAGGCGAGAATGCCGGCAATCGGCAGGCCGAGCCGCAACAGGCCCTTGAAGCGCGGCCAGTCGGCGCGCCAGAAGCGCCCGAACAGACGGTAACGGCGGAACTTCTTCTCCAGCATCACCACGACAGCCAGGCCGACGAACATCAGCGTGCTGGACAGCGAGGTGGCAAGGCCCGACCCGGCAATGCCCATCGGGGCGACGCCGAGATTGCCGAACATGAACACCCAGTTGAAGAAGACGTTGCAGGCAACGGCGACGAAGACGATGACCAGCGCCCAGCCCGGTCGCTCCAGCGCCGAGATGAACGAGCGCAGCACGATATAGCCGTAGAAGGGCAGCACCGCCCATTCGAGCCAGCGCAGATAGATGCCGGCCTGATGGGCCAGCACCGTGTCCTGGCCCATGGCCAATAGAATGGCTTCACCGTGCCAAAGCACGAGCCAGATCGGGATCGAGATCAGGATCGCCAGCCACAGGCCCTGGCGCACGGTGCGGCGCAGGTCGCGCACCGAATAGCGGCGGCGGCCGAGCTCGGTCGCGATCATCGGCGAGGTCGCCAGCATCAGGCCGAGGCCGAAGATCAGCGGCATGAAATAGAGGTTGGCGCCAAGCGCGCCGCTGGCCAGCGTATCGGGCCCCAGACGACCCATCATCATGACGTCGGTGGCCGTCATCGCGGTCTGCCCGAGATTGGTCAGCACCATCGGCCAGGCGAGCGCCAGCGTCGCCCTGATTTCCTGACGCCAAAGATTTTCCGGCGCGCGAGCGCCGGCTTCGATCGCAGACATTGTTCCGCTCTTTCCAGGTACGGCACGTCGGCAAGGAGCCGGAAGCCGCATTTCAAACGGCAAAACCTTCGGTTTCGCGGCGTTTGCGTCAGCTTTTGTACGAAACGCGACATGAAGGCAAGAGAGGACGGGCGGGAACGGATTGAGCCAGGGATCGGCTCCGTCGCTCTAGCGGATCGCGTCCAGCATCTGCCGCTGGCGATGCATCTCGAGGAAAACTCTGTAATCGCGGTCGAAACGCCCGGATGATTTCGGGTTCGACGCGCGTGTCCTGCCGCCTTGCTGCATGGCAAGACAGGCCGCATTGAGGTCGGGAAACAGCCCGGCCGCGGTTGCCGCGACCATACCGGTGCCAAGCAGCACCGCCTCGTCGGCCAGCGGCTCGATCACCGTGCAGCCGGTGGCGTCGGCATAGAGCTCCATCAACAGCGGGTTCTTGGTGTGGCCGCCGGTGACATGCAGCGTATCGATCAGGTAGCCGTTCTCGTTCAGCGCCTCCAGCACGTGGCGCACGCCGAGCGCGATGCCGACGGCGGTGCGCCAGTAGAGCTTGCACAGGCTGTCGAAGGAGGAGTCCAGCGTCAGCCCGCTGACGACGCCGACGGCGTGCGGATCGGCGAGCGGCGAACGGTTGCCATGGAAATCCGGCAACACATGCAGCCTTGCGGCAAGGTTCTCACCTTCGGAGGCGCGCAGTTCGGCGACACGCCTGGCGATCTTTGCATGCATGGCGGCATCCGGCTCGCCGCCGGCGCCGTGCCAGCGGATGATGTGGTCGAGCAGGGCGCCGGTTGCCGACTGGCCGCCTTCCGACAGCCACAGCCTCGGCAGTGCCGCGCCGTAGTAAGGACCCCAGACACCGGCGAAAGGCTGCGGGTCGGGCGACATCGCCATCACGCAGCTCGACGTGCCGGCGATCAGCGCCAGATGCCGGCCGATGTCCTGTTCGTCTCCGGCGAAACCGCCAAGCACGCCAAGCGCGCCGGCATAGGCATCGATGACACCGGCGCCGACCCGGCATTTTTCGCTCAGGCTAAGCTCTGCCGCCGCTTGCGCCGTCAATTGGCCGATATCGGCACCGACCGCGCTGGCCCGCTCCGGCAGATTGCCATGCTCGAAAAGATCGTCGAGGCCGACGAGCGCGAAGAAGTCACGCCGCCAGCCGGTTTCTTCATGCGCCAGATAGGTCCATTTGGCGGTCAACGTGCATTGCGAACGAGCCAGTGAGCCTGTCGCTTGCCAGGTCAGGAAATCGGTGAGATCAAATAAATAGCCGGCTTCATTCCATGTCTGGGGCAGGTTGCGCTTCAGCCACATCAGCTTCGGCGTCGCCATTTCCGGCGACATGACGCCGCCGATGTAATTCAGCACGGCGTGGCCACTTGCCGTGCATTCATCGGCCTCTTCTATGGCGCGGTGGTCGAGCCAGACGACGGTGTCCCAGCGCCTTTCGCCTGACACCGAGACGCTGAGCTGGCCGCCTTGCCGATCCCGCACCACCAGCGAACAGGTGGCGTCGAAGGAGATGCCGACGACATCCTCGGCGGCAACGCCGGCCTTTTCGCGGGCAGTGCGCACGGCGGTGCAGACAGCCGACCAGATATCGCGCGAATCATGCTCGGCGTGATCGGGCCTCGGCCGGTTCATGGCAATCGGTCGCTCGGCGCGGCCGAGCAAGGTGCCCGTGGTGTCGAGAATGCCCGCGCGAGCGCTCCCGGTGCCGACATCGACCGCGCAAACGAACTGTTTCGTCAAGATGCTCTAACTCTCGCTCCCAGGCCTGCAATCAGATCGGGCAATTGCAGCATGTCAGCGAATATAAAGTCCGGTTCACTCGACGCAAGCCGCGCTTTCAATGTCGGGTTGCCGGCATGCGAGCCGCCGGTGAAGGCAAACACGCGCATGCCCGCCGCCCGCGCGGCAGTGATGCCGGCCGGGCTGTCCTCGACGACGAGGCATTTGCGCGGATGGGCCCGCATGCTGGCGGCGGCGTGGAGGAACAGGTCGGGCGCCGGCTTGCCGTGCGGCACCATGGCGGCGCTGAACAGATGCGGCTCCATCAGCCCGAGCAATCCGGTGACGTCGAGCGCGTAACGGATGCGGTCGAGCGTGCCCGAGGACGCGACGCAGAACGGCAGCCCCAGCCTCGGCAGCATCTCCTTGACGCCGGCGATGGGCTTCAGTTCCTCGCGGAATTTGCGCATCAATTCGACGCGCATCGTGGTCAGGTGCTGGTCGGTGATCTCAAGCCCGAACTCGCGGCCGAGGATCTCGCGCACGCTTTTCATGCTCTTGCCGAGGAAGTGCTCGTAGGCGGCATCCTCGCCAATGCTGCCGCCGGCAAGCTTGATCATGCCGAGAAGCTCCGAGACGGAGAGCGCCTCGCTGTCGACCAGCACGCCATCGCAGTCGAAGATGACCAGTTCAGGCGTCATGGCGGCGAATGGCTCTCAGAGCTTGCCGGCGAGGTAGCGCGTCAGCGTCGCGCGCGTGCCGTTTGCCCACAACACGTTGAGCGCATGGGCGAAGGCCTCGACGAACGCCGTCGTGCGGCCGACATCGCCATAGATGTCCTCCATGGCAAGCCAGGCAGCGGGCGCATCCTTTGCCGCCTTTGCCGTTGCCTGCAGCCGGTCCCAGCTCGGGTCGTTGGGCTCGATGACGGCGCCGCTGTCCGTCGTGCCGTAGCAGTAGCGGCACCACAATGCCGATTCCAGCGCCAGGCCGGCGACGCTTTTCCCGGCCTTCAGGCGATCGGCGATGGTCGGGATGATGAATTTCGGCTGGCGATTGGAGCCGTCGAGGCAGAGCCGGCGCACCGTGTCGCCGATCTTCGGGTTGGAGAAGCGGCTCTCGATGAGCTGGTAATAGTCTTCCAGAACCGTGTCCGGCACCGGCGGCACGGTCGGAATGATTTCGTCCCGTTCGAGCTTGGCCAGAAAACCGCTCACCAGCGGCTCCTGCATCGCCTCATGCACGAAATGAATGTCCATCAGGCCGGCCGGATAGGCAATCGTCGCGTGGCCGCCATTGAGGATGCGGATCTTCATCAATTCGTAGGGGGCAACGTCTTTGACGAACTGCACCCCGACCTTTTCCAGCGGCGGACGGCCGTCGGTGAAATGGTCCTCCAGCACCCATTGCCGGAACGGCTCGCAGAACACCGGCCAGTTGTCCTCGAGGCCAAAATCCTTGGCGAGGATGCCGCGTTCGCGGTCGGTGGTGGCTGGCGTGATGCGATCGACCATGCCGTTCGGAAAGGCGACATGCTCGCTGACCCAGTTCGCCAGATCCTCGTCGATCAGACGGGCCAGACCAATGACGCCGTCGGAGGTGACATGGCCATTGTGAGGAATGTTGTCGCAGGACATCACCGTGAACGGCACGGTGCCCTCGTCACGGCGGCGCACCAGCCCGGCAAGGATGATGCCGAACACCGTCTTCGGTGTGGCGCCCGGTTGGGCGTCGGCAACGATGTCGGGATGGGTCGGGTTGAACACGCCGGAGGCCGGGTCGATGAAATAACCGCCTTCGGTGATGGTCAGCGACACGATCTTGATGGCCGGGTCGGCAAGCCGTTCGATGATGCCGGCCGCATCGCCAGGCATCAGGAAGTCGATCATGGCGCCGGTGACGCGGGCGCTCATATGGCCGCTATCCTGCTCGACCACCGTGGTCAGCCAGTCCTGCTCTTCCAGTTTGCCGCGACCGATCTTTTCACCGTCGAACACGCCTGCGCCGATCAGTGCCCAGTCATGGCCGATGCCCGCATTGAACAAATCGTCGAGATAGACGGCCTGATGCGAGCGGTGAAAATTACCGACGCCGAAATGCACGATCCCGGCCTTGAGCGTCGCGCGGTCATACTTCGGACCGGCGACCTCAGTGGGCAGCCTGGAGAGGTTTGAAGACGAGAGTTTCACGATCATCTGTTTTACCCTTTGGCCGGGCTTCGGCCTTCGTTATGCCCTCTCCCCGTCTTCACGCGGAGAGGATAAGGGGCCTCAGATGTCGGCCTCCGCTCCCCGCGGAGGTACGAGGAGCAGAGGCCGTCCCCGCCCTCAACTCATCCACTGGCCGCCATCGACATTGTAGGTCTGGGCGACGATGTATTCGGCGTCGCTGCTGGCGAGGAAAACCGCCATGCCGGTGAGGTCCTGCGCCGTGCCCATGCGGCCATAGGGCACCGCCTCGCCAACCAGTCTCTTCTTCTCGCCCTTCGGCCGGTTCTCATATTTGGCGAACAGCGAATCGACGTGATCCCAGTGCTCGCCGTCGACGACGCCAGGGGCGATCGCGTTGACGTTGATGCGGTGCTTGATCAGATCGAGCCCCGCCGACTGGGTCAGCGAGATGACGGCGGCCTTGGTGGCGCAATAGACGCCGACCAGCGCCTCGCCGCGCCGTCCGGCCTGGCTTGCCATGTTGATGATCCGCCCGCCCTTGCCGCGCGCGATCATCGAGCGGGCGGCAGCCTGCAGCATGAACAGCGTGCCGGCGACATTGACGGAAAACAGTTTGTCGTAGCTTGCCTTGGTGATCTCGACGATCGGTGCCAGGTCGAACAGAGCGGCGTTGTTGATCAGGATATCGAGGCCACCGGTCTTCGTCTCGGCGGCTTTCACCGCCGCCTCGATCGAGGCGAGGTCGGTGACGTCGAGTTTGACCGCATAGGCCTTACCGCCGATCTCGGCGGCCGTCTTCTGCGCCGCCTCGAGATTGATGTCGGCGATGGCGACGGTGGCGCCTTCGCCGGCATAGGCTTCCGCGAAGGCTCTGCCGATACCACGGGCCGAACCCGTGATCAGCGCGGATTTGCCGGCCAGTCGCATGCTCACATTGCCTTTCCGTCGGCACCGAAGCGATGCAGCTTGGCCTTGTCGGGCGTCAGATAGATGGTGTCGCCGTGACGGACGGCGAGTTCGCCGTCGGCGCGCACCGTCAGCGGACCGACGCCATCGGCCTGGACATGCAGGAAGGTGTCGGAGCCGAGATGCTCGGCGACGCCGACGGTGGCATTCCATTCGCCCGTCGTGGTCGAGATCTCCAGATGCTCGGGGCGGATGCCGATGGTCTTGGCGCTGTATTTGGCAGCCGGCGCACCTTCGATCAGGTTCATCTTCGGCGAGCCGATGAAGCCGGCGACGAACAGGTTCTTCGGCGTCTTGTAGAGCTCCATCGGCGAGCCGACCTGCTCGATGTTGCCGGCGTTCAGCACGACGATCTTGTCGGCCATGGTCATGGCTTCGACCTGGTCGTGGGTGACATAGATCATGGTCGTCTTGAGCTGATGATGCAGCTCGCTGATCTCCAGCCGCATGGTGCCGCGCAGTGCTGCATCGAGGTTGGACAGCGGTTCATCGAACAGGAAGGCGGTCGGCTGACGCACAATGGCACGGCCGATGGCAACGCGCTGGCGCTGGCCGCCGGAGAGCTGGCCGGGCCGGCGTTCGAGGTAGTTGGTCAGGTTGAGCACGCGCGCCGCGTCTCCCACCTTCCTGTCGATGGTCGCCTTGTCTTCGCCGGCCATCTTCAGCGGGAAGCCGATGTTCTTGGCCACCGTCATGTGCGGATAGAGCGCGTAGGACTGGAACACCATGGCCAGCTTGCGCTTGGCCGGTGCCTCGCCGGTAACGTCGCGGCCATCGATGTTGATGGTGCCGCCGCTGGTGTCCTCGAGGCCGGCGATAAGGCGCAACAGCGTTGACTTGCCGCAACCGGACGGGCCGACGAAGACGACGAATTCGCCATTCTCGATCACCAGGTCGAGACCGGGGATGATTGACGTCGCTCCGAAGGATTTGGAGACGTTCTTGAGCGTGATGTTTCCCATGGTTTCCTCCCCGAGGGGTTATTTTCGCCGATTGCTTCGGGCAAATTCCGTTACTTCACCGCACCAAATGTCAGGCCGCGCACCAGCTGCTTCTGGCTGAACCAGCCCATGATCAGGATCGGCGCGATGGCCAGTGTCGAGGCGGCCGAAAGCTTGGCCCAGAACAGGCCTTGCGGGCTGGAAAACGAGCTGATGAAGGCGGTCAAGGGTGCGGCTTCCGTCGTCGTCAGCCGGATTGTCCAGAACGCCTCGTTCCAGGCCAGGATGATGTTGAGCAGCATCGTCGAGGCGATGCCCGGCACCGCCATCGGCGTCAGTACATAGACGATCTCGTTCCACAGCGAAGCGCCGTCCATGCGGGCCGCTTCCAGGATCTCGCCCGGGATTTCGCGGAAGTAGGTGTAAAGCATCCACACCACGATCGGCAGGTTGATCAGCATCAGCATGATCATCAGGCCGATGCGGCTGTCGAGCAGACCTGTGTCGCGGAAGATCAGGTAGATGGGGAACAGCACGGCAACCGCGGGCATCATCTTGGTGGACAGCATCCACATCAATATGTCCTTGGTTCGCTTGGTCGGCGAGAAGGCCATCGACCATGCGGCCGGTATGGCGACCAGCAGGGCCAGGATGGTCGAGCCGACCGAGAGCAGCACCGAGTTGAAGAAGAACTTGAAGTAGCCGCTCTGCGCCTGAACCTCGGAATAGCTCTCAAACGTCCCCGACGGGATGATGCTGAAACCCTGGATGGCTTCCTGCTCCGACTTGAACGAGGTGATGATCGTATAGAGGATCGGGAAGAAGATCAGCAGGGCGACGATCCAGGCGGCAACGGTCGCGATTGTCTTGTGCTGGGTGGTGACTGCACGTGCCATCGTATCCTCCCTTACTTGTCCAGGTTCTTGCCGACGGCGCGCATGGCGAAGAAGGCAACGATGTTGGCGAGAATGACGGCGATCACACCGCCGGCGGATGCCTGGCCGATTTTGAACTCCAGCAAGGCCTTCTGGTAGACGAGGAAGGGCAGGTTGGTGGAGGCGTATCCCGGACCGCCATTGGTGGTGACGAGGATCTCGGCATAGACCGACAACAGGAAGATCGTCTGGATCAGGATGACGACGGTGATGGCGCGCGACATGTGCGGCAGCGTCAGATAGATAAAGCGGCTGACGAAGCCGGCGCCGTCCATCTCGGCGGCCTCCTTCTGCTCACCGTCGAGCGACTGCAGCGCGGTCAAGAGGATGAGCGTGGCGAAAGGCAGCCATTGCCAGGCGACGATGATGATGATCGCCAGCATCGGATGCTGCCCGAACCAGTCGATCGGCTGGGCGCCGAAGAAGCGCGCTATGTCGGCAAACACCCCGTATTGCGGGTGCATGATCATGTTCTTCCAGACCAATGCGGCCACCGGCGGCATGACGAAGAACGGCGAAATGACGAGGATGCGGACTATGCCTTGGCCCCACATCGGCTGATCGATCAGCAGGGCCAGCAGGATGCCGCCGATCACCGTGATCAAAAGCACGCTGACCACCAAAGTGAGCGTGTTGAGGATCGATTGCAGGAAGGCCGGGTTGGAATAGAACAGCGCGTAGTTCGAGAAGCCGACGAAGCCGTCTCGTATCGGATTGAGCGGATTGTACTGCTGGAAGGAGAACCAGATGGTGATGACTAGCGGCACAATCATCCAGACGAACAGCAGCACGACAGATGGTGCCATCATGAAGCGAGCAAGCGAACGGGTCTGCTGAGTAGCCATGACGGTCACCCTTCAATGGTCAGACTGAATTTTCAAAAGGCGTTAAAGGCGGCCGCCCGAACTGGGAACTCGGGCGGCCGTTGCCGGTCAAGGAGGCGACCGGCATTCGGCACCGGGAGGAGCCTTACTTGATGTATCCGCCTTCGGTCATTGCCGCGGTGGCAGCGTCCTGGGCCTGCTTCAGGGCATCATCGACGCTCGACTGGCCGGCAAGAGCCGCCGAGAAGAGCTGGCCGACGGTGGTGCCAAGGCCCTGAAATTCAGGGATGGCGACGAACTGGACACCGACATAGGGCACCGGCTTGACGGTCGGATGCGTCGGATCGGCGGCATTGATGGAGTCGAGCGTCATCTTGGCGAACGGAGCCGCCTTCTGGTACTCGGCATTGGCATAGAGCGAGGTGCGCGTTCCCGGAGGAGCGCTGGCCCAGCCTAGCTTGGAAGCGACGAGCTCGGAGTAATGCTTGCTGGTTGCCCAGGCGACGAACTTCTCGGCCGCGTCGGTCTTCTGCGTACCGGCCGGAATGGCCAGCGACCATGCCCACAGCCAGTTGCCGCGCTTGCCGAGACCGTTGTCAGGCGCCAGCGCATAGCCAACCTTGTCGGCAACCTTCGAGCTCTTCGGGTCGGAGACCATGGATGCGGCGACCGTGGCATCGATCCACATGCCGCACTTGCCCTGCTGGAACAGCGCCAGGTTTTCGTTGAAGCCGTTGGACGAGGCGCCCTCGGGGCCGTCGGCCTTCATCAGGTCGACATAGAACTGCAGCGTGCTCTTCCATTCGGGCTGGTCGAACTGCGGCTTCCAGTTCTCATCGAACCAGCGGGCGCCGAAGGAGTTCGACATGGCGGTGAGGAAGGCCATGTTTTCACCCCAGCCGGCCTTGCCGCGCAGGCAGACACCGTTCACGCCATTGGCGCGGTCGGTCATCTTGTCGGCGGCCTGCTTGATGAAGTCCCAGGTCGGCGCATCGGGCATCTTCAGCCCGGCCTTGTCCATCAGGTCCTTGCGGTACATGACGAAGGAGCTCTCGCCGTAGAAGGGCGCGGCATACAGCTTGCCGTCGACCGAAAGGCCGCCGGCGATGGCCGGCAGGATGTCCTTGGCGTCGTAATCGTCGCCGAGCTTGTCGAGCGGCAGCAGCCAGCTCTGCTTGGCCCAGATCGGAACTTCATAGGTGCCGATGGTCATCACGTCATACTGGCCGCCCTTGGTGGCGATGTCGGTGGTGACGCGCTCGCGCAGCACGTTCTCTTCGAGCGTGACCCAGTTGAGCGTGATGTCGGGGTTCGCCTTGGTGAAGTCTTCCGTCAGCGTCTGCATGCGGACCATATCGGCATTGTTGACGGTGGCGATGGTGATGGATTCGGCATGAGCGGCGAACGCAAGCGCGCTGGCCGACAACAAGCCCAGGGTGAGCGTGCGAAGTTTCATCAAATTCCTCCCTTGAACCAAGATGAGCATTTGCCTTGGCTTTGGGCAATTACTCACTTGGAGTTAATTATGTCAAGTCGGATTCGATGCTGCAGCGCAGCACTCGGCGAGGCCGGCGGACATTGGGTGGGTGGAAATTTCTAAGACAAGCCGCGCCCCGCGCCGGACATCAGACGACCGGACAGAAAGGCTGCGCTATGGAATGCGGCTGCCGGAGCGTTTGCCTGTCAGCAGGCGATCTCGGCCAGCAGCCAGTCACGGAAGGCGCGGATCTTCGGCACGGTGCGGCGCGCCTGGGGATAGACCAGCCAATAGGCGTGTCCGTCGTCGCCGACCAAATCGAAAGGCTGCACCAGGCGGCCGTCGGCGAGCTCCGCCTTGAACAGCGCCCTGGTCAGGATCGCCACGCCATGGCCGGCGATTGCCGCATTGGCCTCATAGGCCTGCGCGCCCATGCTGCTGCCAGGGCGTCTGGCAAGATCGTGCGAGTGCACGCCGGCCGCCGAGAACCACTCCGTCCACCAGATGTCGCCGGGATCGAGGATCGGCAGCCGCAAGAGATCGGCCGGTTCGTTGACACCGCCAATGCTTGCCGCGAGCTTCGGGCTCAGCATCGGTGTGAAGTCGGCATCGAGCAGCTTGTGCGCTTCCAGGCCCGGCCATTTGCCGCCGCCCGAGCGGATGGCGATATCGGTATCCTCGCGGGCAAAGTCTGTCAGGCGGCTCGACGTCTCCAGCCGAACGGCAAGTGCGGGATGCGCGATCTGGAACGATCCCAGCCGGTGCGCAAGCCAGTTCGAGGCAAAGGTCAGCACGGTGGTGACGCACAGCAGCCCGTCAGCACCGCCACGCGCCGCGGCATAGGCCTGGCCAAGGATGGCAAAGGCTTCGCCGACAGCGGGCGCGAGACGTTGTCCCGCCTCGGTCAACACGATCTGGCGTGGCCGGCGCAGGAATAGCGGCGCGCCGACGCGTTCCTCCAGCACCTTGATCTGATAGCTGACCGCCGCCTGCGTCATGCCGAGTTCGCCGGCGGCCTTGGTGAAGGAAAGATGCCGCGCCACCGCGTCGAACACCCTGATCGCCTGCAACGGAGGGAGTTGCGAAACCTGTCGCGAGCTGAGATCAGGCATAAGGCCTCCTTATGGGCCATAACAGATGTTCGATTGGCGAAGGCGGCCGGCAAGACCGACATACAGCGTCAACCCATCATTCGGGTTCAGGATAGCGGAGGTTGACGATCATGACCATGGCGCAGCAAAAATGCACTCCCACCCCGGATCAGCGTTGGGTTTCGTGGCTCACGGACGGATTTGGCTGGTTCGCGATAAAAAAGCGGGCACATCTCGACATCAGGGACCTGTCGCCGCATCTGCAGCGCGATCTCGGTTTCCTCGATGGCAACGACCCATTCGGGCGGCACGAATAGCCCGACTGATGTTATCGCAAAATCAGGTGAGGTTCCCGGTCAGATGCTGGCCAGCAGGGCGGCGGCGGTCCGTTCATCGGTGATGAGGCCGTTGATCAGCCGCCGGTTGGCGGCCGCCAGGATGCCCGGCAGCTTTCGCTCGCCCATCGCCAATGCGATGACCAGCGATTTTTCGCGCGACGGCAGCGACGCCGACGACACCCGGTCGTTGGTGATGCCCTCGATCATGCGGCCTTCGCGGTCGAACACCCAGCCAACGATCTCGGCGATGCCGCCGGCCTTCTGCAGCGCCTTCAATTCGCTTTCCGAAATGAAGCCGTCCTCATAGAGCGGCGCCTTGGGGCCGAGATCGCCAATGCCGATGAAGGTGACGTCGGCCTCGGCGGCCAGCGCCAGCGTCGGCTGGATCATCGGCTGGTTGAGCAGCATCTCGCGCTCCTCCGGCGAAGAGGCGATGACCGGCAGCGGCATCGGGAAGGACCGCGCCTTCACCCTGTCGGCCATGGTGAAGATGACGTTGTAGAAGGCGGCCGAGCCGTCCGGCGAGATGTTGCCCGTCAACGACACCACCTTGTGCTGCGGACATTCCATCGGCGGCAGCTGCTCGATCGCCGCCTTCAGCGTGCGCCCGGTGCCGATCGCCATGACGATCGGCGTCGGTGAGCGCAGCCGCCGCTCGATCTCGGCGGCAGCCGCCTCGGCGATGCCGATGGTCGTGGAAGACGAATTCGGATCGCTCGGCACCACCTCGACCAGGTCGAGCGCGAAGCGTGATCGCAACCGCGCAGCCAGATCAAGGCAGTTGGCGATCGGATGATCGACGCGAACCTTGATCAAGCCCTCCGACACGGCCAGCGACACCAGCCGCTGCGCCGTCTGCCGCGAGATGCCGAGCGTGGCGGCAATCTGGTCCTGTGTGTTGCCGGCAACATAATAAAGCCAGCCGGCGCGCGCCGCGTCGTCCAGCCTGTTGCTGCCACCATCCTGCCGGGTATTCACGTCCTGCCTCCCGAAGCCGCCGGTCATGAGAGCGGCCCACGCCTACTTTCGCAGGGAACGGCCCGCTGCGCAATTGTCAATCTCCAGGGCAATTGCTTGCACCCACCGGCGCAGGCGGGGCCAAATTTCCTTCTTCCACGATGTCGGTGTCAGGTAAAGAAGCGCGGTTGCGGTCCCGACAGGCGGCAGGTTCTTCGGTCCCGAAGGTTTATCTCCCGGCGCAAACCCTTTAAGGGATCGCAAAAAGGAGCGCTGCATGACACCGAAAGCGGTTTTCTGGGATATGGACGGCACGCTGGTCGACAGCGAACCGCTGCACGAGGCAGCCCTGGTGGCCGCAATGCGCAATGTCGGCCTCGTGCCGCCTGATGATCTGCATGAGCGCGTGCTCGGCGTCGCGGCCTGGCCGGTCTACGAGATGATGCGCGACGAGTTCGGCCTGGACCTGCCTTTCGACGACTGGATCGTGCGCAAATACGAGCACTACCTGCCGCTGGTCGAGCGCTTGCAGCCGCGTCCCGGCGCGATCGAGATCTTCAACGAGCTTAGGGCAAGGGGCGTTGCGCAGGCCGTGGTCTCGAATTCGGACCGGATGATCGTCGACGCCAATCTGGGCATGGTCGGGCTGACCTATCCCGGCATGAAGACGATCAGCCGCAACGATGTGCGCGAAGGCAAGCCGCATGCCGAGCCGTTCCTGCGCGCCGCGTATCTGGCCGATGTCGACCCGGCGCATGCGGTAGCGATCGACGACAGCTGGCCGGGCGCCATGGCGGGCCTGGCGGCGGGAATGAAGACGATCTTCTGGCCGGAAAGGCCGATGGAAGGACCGCCCGGCGCCGTCGTCATCAACAGCGCCGAGGAATTGCGGGCCGAACTGGGCCTGTAGACTATCAATTCCGGTAAATCGGTTCCTGCTCGTCGAGGATCGCCTTCAGCTCGCTGAGATGGCGTTCGGCCTGGCCGGGATAATCGTCCATCTCGCTTGCCGCCTTCTCGGCGATCGCGTCGGAGAGCGTGCGCAGCGGCCGGCCGGTCCACAGCGCCTTGATATAAGTCTCGGCGGCGCGCTCGAAATAGAACATGCGGTTGAAGGCATCGGCGACCGTATCGCCGATCACCAGCACGCCGTGATTTCCCATCACCATCACCTTGACCTTGGGATCGACGAGAAGCTGCGAGCAGCGCTCACCCTCCTCCTCGAAGGCCAGTCCGCCATAATGCGCGTCGACGACATGGCGGTTGAAGAACATCGCCGAATTCTGGTCGATCGGCGGCAGGCGGGAGTCGGCGAGCGAGGCCAGCACCGTGGCGTGGATCGAATGCACATGCATGACGCAGCGCGCGTGGCGCACATTGCGATGGATGGCGCCGTGCAGCCCCCATGCCGTCGGGTCGGGCGCGTCCGGGCCGGAGAGCGTATCCGGATCGTTGGCATCGATCATCAAAAGGTCGCTCGCCTTGATGCGCGAGAAATGCACCTGGTTGGGGTTCATCAGGAACTGCGTGCCGTCGTCGTTGACCGCCAGCGAGAAATGATTGGCCACCGCCTCGTGCATGTTGAGCCGCGCCGTCCAGCGAAAGGCACAAGCGAGATCGACACGCTCCTCATAGAAGGGCAGGTTGGTCAGCGTTTCCTTCTGCAGGCGGGCTATGCTCATCGAAAAATCCTCCGGTTTTGGCAAGAATGCCGTGGCCAGCCCATGCCCGCAACCGGTTTTGGTTGGTGCAGGGACGGCTATCTCACGCTGCCGTGCTGGCAGCAGCAGCGCCGGCCCGCAGGCCGCCATGCTCGATGATGAAATCGATCACCTCCTGCAGCCCCTTGCCGCGCGACAGGTCGGTGAAGCCGAACGGCCGCTTGCCGCGCATGCGGCCTGCGTCACTCTCCATGACATCGAGATTGACGTTCACGTAAGGAGCGAGATCGCTCTTGTTGATCACCAGGAAATCGGAGCGGGTGATCGCCGGCCCGCCCTTGCGCGGGATTTCTTCGCCCTGGCAAACCGAGATGACATAGAGCGTCAGGTCGGCGAGATCGGGCGAGAAGGTGGCGGCGAGATTGTCGCCGCCGGATTCGATGAAGACAATGTCGAGATCCGGGAATTTCCTGTTCATCTCGGCGATCGCCTGCAGATTGATCGAGGCATCCTCGCGGATGGCGGTGTGCGGGCAGCCGCCGGTCTCGACGCCCATGATGCGATCCTCGGGCAGCGCTTGCAGCCGCGCCAGCATCATGGCGTCTTCCTTGGTGTAGATGTCGTTGGTGACGACGGCGATCGAGAATTCGTCGCGCAGCGCCTTGCACAGTTTTTCGGTCAGCGTCGTCTTGCCCGAACCGACCGGGCCGCCAATGCCAACGCGCAGCGGGCCATTTGTCTGTGTCATGCGGGAAACTCCGTGATGGCGAGGATGGCAAAGCCGAGCCCGATCAGCAGGCACAGCGGCGAATAGTAGCGCAGGTCGAGCCGCGCGAAAGGCTGTTCCGGCGCCAGCCGCCGCCACCATGGCGTGAAACCGGCAATGCCGCGTCCCAGGAACACCAGCCCGATGAGCAGTGACGTGGCTGCGAGCCCCTCCTTTGGGAAGGGTGAGGCAAAGACGCCCATGAGCGCCAGCGGCCACAGCGTCGCCAGGCACAGGCACGCGGCAACGGCGAAACTGGCGAACGGCGTCGGCATGTCATCGACGCCGCGAAAGCCGACGACAGCGCGGGCGCAGGAGGCCGCATCCTTGCCCGGCCAGATGCCGCCAAGGCCCCAATAGACATGCAGCGCGGTGATCAGCAGCAGGACAAGGGAGAGCGAGAAGGCGAGAAGGATCATGAGCGGAACAATCGCGAGTACTGGGTTTCATGCTTCATCGCCATGACATCGGAAACGAAGGCACAGCCACCGAGATCATCCAATGTCGAGCGCGCGGCGCGGGCGGCGGTCGCCAGGCCCAGCGGCTCGAAGCCGGCTAACAGAACTGTGGCTTTGCTCTGACCTACGACGCCAAGCCGGATCGCCGCCTGGACGAGGTTGGAGAAGAAGGTCTGCAGGAAGGCGGACAGCGCATCCTGAAGTGCAATCGAATTGCCGCCGGCAATGGCGCCGACGGCGACGCAATAGGCGCATTCAGCCGGCAAGTGCTCCAGCACCGGATTTGGCCAGGCCGCTGCCGCTTTGAGGAAGGCAGCTCCTTGCAGCATGGTCTCGGTGTGGCGTTCGCGCGAGCCGGCCAGCGCCTCGGCGAGTGCGGCTATGTCATCGAGATCGCCGGTGCCGCGTGCCCGGCGCCAGCTTTCTGCGAACAGCACGGCGTCGTTCCAGCCCGAGCCCATCTCGACCAGCGTTTCCAGCCAGCGGGCAAGGCTTTCGGCATCGGCAACCAGCCCGTCATGCACCGCGCGCTCGAGGCCATGGCTGTAGGAAAAGCCGCCGACCGGAAAGGAAGGCGACAGCCACGCCATCAGCCGCAGCAGGGCGATGTTCGAAGGCTGGTCAGTCATGGTCGTGGTGGTGGCCAGCATGGGAATGGGAATGCGATTCGCTGTGCGAGTGCGAATGCGCTTCCGCATGGCTGTGTGCGTGCGCCTCGGCATGCGCATGGCCGTGATCGTGTCCGCCGGAATAGGCGCCGCGCACCGGCTTGAACGGCTCGGAAACGTCGGTCACCGTGGCGCCGAGCCCCTCCAGCATCGCCTTGATGACATGGTCGCGCAGGATGAGGATGCGCCCGGCCTCGATGCTTGCGGCGAGATGACGGTTGCCGATGTGCCAGGCGAGCTCGGCCAGATGCACGCCGTCGCGGGCCCGGATGTCATAGACATCTTCCGGCGCCGCGATGATCTCGATATGGCCGCCATCCTCAAGCACCAGCCGGTCGCCATCGTTCAAGGCGACGGGTTCGGGCAGGTCGACCAGCACCTTGCTGCCGTCGGCAAGTTCGATGGCCCGGCGGCGCAGATGCCGCTCGTCATGGGCGAGAACGGCACGGCCGGACGGTAGGGTGGTTCCGGCATTGCCAGCGGTCAGCACCGAGATGGCGCGCGGGAATTTGGTGAAGTCGGTGTTGAGGTTGAGCTTCATTTCATGGAGCCTCCGTTAGCCTGCGCCCGTGCACGGGCGGGCCGCGCCAGCACGCGGTCGAAATAGGCGTTGACGCGCTCGGACTCGATCGGGAATTTTCCTGCGCGGGCCCAGCCGCCCATGTCGCCTAATAGCACGTCGACGGCGGAGAACCGGTCCCCAAGCGCAAACGGCTTGTCGCCCAACCGCCGGTCCAGCGCCTTCTGTTCCGAGGCAAAATCGTAGGCCGCCGCAGGACCGACATCGACCCGCACGTCCTTCGGCAGCAGGAAGCGGTGGCGCAATTTGTTCCACAGCGGCGCTTCAAACTCGCTCTGGGCAAAATGCATCCAGGAATCCATCTCGGCGCGGCCGGCGACGCCCGGATTGGCGCCCATGCCCTTGTCGGCGTGCTTGTCTGCGAGATAGACGCAGATCGCCGCCGAATCCGTCACCGTCAGCTCGCCGTCGATCAGGATCGGCACCTTGCCCGACGGGTTGAGTGCGTAGGCTTCCGGTGAGCGCAGCTTGACCTCAACGAATTCATAGGGCTGCCCGAGTTCCTCGAGCATCCAGAGAACGCGGCTGACCCGGGATCCGCGCGATCCAACGGCCTTGTACATGCAAACCCTGCCTTTCCCGAACAAGCTAGACCATCGCGTTCGCTCAGACGATGGTGTCGAAGAGCCGCAGGATGAACGATATCTGATAGATGAGCGCCGCCGTCACAAAGGCGATGTGGAAGCGGCGATCGCGCACCAGGATCGCGGCGATGCAGAGCGCGACGAAGACCGGCGTGCGGAACAGATACTCGTTGCCGAAGCGGGCGAAATGCTCCGGCCCTTTCAGCAATGTATCGATCACGTCGAGCAGGTAGGTCGCCGCCAGCAGACCGAAGAACCAGGCCCGGCGCGAATAGAAGAAATCCTCGTAGCTGGTGTATTCCAGCATCGAATCCGGAAACAGCAGTGCGCACAGCAGGAACAGCGTGATCGCGTAGAAGATGATGAACAGGTACTTGCCGAAGGTCCAGGTCTCGATGGCGTAGAGGCCGAACTCCCACCACCAGAAATGCACCAGCATCAAAAGCACCGAGGCGACCCAGGCCAGATGCACGGGATAGAGCCGGTACTGGCCGGGATGCTGGACGATGCGCGCCACCCCCGACAGCAGGCGAGCGACGCCAAGCCCGATCACCATGCCCATAACGATGCGGATATGCGGAAAGATGTCGTGGGGAGAGGCGATTTCGGTGGCCATGGGCCTCAACAAGCAAGGTGGTGGTGGAGCGCGCGCTCGGCATTCATAGATTGCTAGTCTCGCAGAAAATCGTCCATCGAAAGCGGACCGCCAGGCCAAAATCGTCCATCGAGCACCTGCTTGGCTGTAAACGGCGGTTCGCTTGGAAATTGCGATTTCCGCAAGCCCGTCTCCTGTATCGCAACAGGCAAGGCGTCCTTGTAGGCCTCATCAAAGATCTGAGCGGGATATCGACGAAGACTGGGACTATCCTTGATTATGCCTTCGATCCAGACACGCTGTTCGGAAATCGACGACTGCCAGCTGTGGCATCTATGGCCCGGCTGGAACTCCCATTTCAGGAGATGTGCAATCAGCACCCGCATCCGGCTGCGGATTTCTCTTCGGTCGCTCCTCCCCAAGCTTTCTATCTCCTCGGCAAGATTCTCCCGATCAAGCTCGGCAAGACGCCCGTCGCGCAAGAGCGCGCCCTGTTCGGCGCTCCACTGCGCGAAGTCCGTTTCGTAGGGCGTCGGCGCCCTGAGCCGGTCAACTCTGTTCATATGCGTATAATGCCCTAAAGCGCGCGGCGTTTAAACGGCTTCCTGAGATGGGCACTGGCCAAGGCAGCTCAAAACAGAAAATACCGCTGCGCCATCGGCAGCACCGTTGCGGGCTCGCAGGTGAGCAATTCCCCGTCGGCGCGAACCTCGTAGGTTTCCGGATCGACCTCGACATGCGGCGTGGCGTCGTTGAGCACCATGGAATGCTTGCCGATGCCGCCGCGGGTGTTTTCGACGGCGACGAACTGCTTGTCGACATCCAGCCTGCCGTGCAGCCCTGACTCGAGCGCGGCCTTGGAGACGAACGTCACCGACGAGTTGGTCCTGGCCTTGCCATAGGCGCCGAACATCGGCCGGTAGTGCATTGGCTGCGGCGTCGGGATCGAGGCGTTGGGGTCGCCCATCGGGGCGGCGGCGATCATGCCGCCGATCAGCACCATGTCCGGCTTGACGCCGAAGAAGGCCGGGTTCCACAGCACCAGGTCGGCGCGTTTGCCCACCGCGATCGAGCCGATGTCCTTCGACAGCCCATGCGCGATGGCCGGGTTGATCGTGTACTTGGCGATGTAGCGGCGGACACGGAAATTGTCGTTGTTACCGGTCTCCTGCGGCAGCGAGCCGCGTTGCCGCTTCATCTTGTCGGCGGTCTGCCAGGTGCGGATCGCGACTTCGCCGACACGGCCCATGGCCTGGCTGTCCGACGAGATGATCGAGAAGGCGCCGATGTCGTGCAAAATGTCTTCCGCCGCGATGGTCTCCTTGCGGATACGGCTTTCGGCAAAGGCGATGTCTTCGGGGATCGACGGCGACAGGTGATGGCAGACCATCAGCATGTCGAGATGCTCGGCCAGCGTGTTGACCGTGTAGGGCCGCGTCGGGTTGGTCGATGACGGGATGACGTTGGGCAGCCCGCAGACCTTGATGATGTCGGGCGCATGGCCGCCGCCGGCGCCCTCGGTGTGGAAGGCGTGGATGGTGCGGCCCTTGATGGCGGCGACCGTGTTTTCGACGAAGCCGGATTCGTTCAGCGTGTCGGTGTGGATCATCACCTGCACGTCGTAGTCGTCGGCGACCGACAGGCAGCAGTCGATGGCCGCCGGCGTCGTGCCCCAGTCCTCGTGCAGCTTCAGCGAACAGGCGCCGCCAAGCACCATTTCCTCGAGTGCTGCGGGCAGCGAAGCATTGCCCTTGCCTGAGAGGCCGATGTTCATAGGGAAGGCATCGAAGGACTGGATCATGCGGGCCATGTGCCATGGCCCCGGCGTGCAGGTGGTCGCCAGTGTGCCATGCGCCGGGCCGGTGCCGCCGCCGAGCATGGTGGTGATGCCGCTCATCAGCGCTTCCTCGATCTGCTGCGGGCAGATGAAGTGGATATGCGCGTCGAAGCCGCCGGCGGTCAGGATCTTGCCTTCGCCGGCGATGATCTCGGTGCCGGGACCGATGATGATGGTGACACCATCTTGAGTGTCGGGATTGCCGGCCTTGCCTATTGCCGTAATCCGCCCGTCCCTGAGCCCGATATCGGCCTTGAAGATGCCGGCGCTGGCGTCGACCACCAGCGCGTTGGTGATCACGGTGTCGACGGCGCCCTGGGCTCGGGAAACCTGGCTCTGGCCCATGCCGTCGCGGATCACCTTGCCGCCGCCGAACTTCACCTCCTCGCCGTGGATGGTGAGATCCTTCTCGACCTCGATGAACAGCTCGGTGTCGGCAAGCCGCACCCGGTCGCCGACGGTCGGGCCGTACATCTGCGCATAGGCGGCGCGGGTAATTCTGGCCATCAGCGATTGCTCCCAAAATGAGGCTTGGTCGAAGAAACCGGGTTCCACATTGCCGCCATCCAATGGTCACGCAATGACCCGCCGGACGACACCTTCTGATCCGATTTGGCGGTTGAGGTTAGGAGGTCACCCCAAAACGACTGTTTGCCAAATCGATGGAAGGAAAATCCATGCGCAAAACGATATTCATTCCCG
>NZ_SMYZ01000228.1 GCF_004919685.1 Mesorhizobium norvegicum
GTGCCCAAGCACGTGGAAGGTGAGCACAGCGACGACCCCCACGCCGAGCACGACGCGCATGACACGTGGCTGATCCGCAAAATGAAGAAGCCGTATCTGCGCCTGCTGGAGTTGAGCCTGAACAACGGCCGCAAGACCGTCGTCGTGGCCGTGGCCGTGTTCCTGGCCACAGGCGCGCTGATGCCGTTTCTGGGCACGGCGTTCATTCCGGAGATGAAGGAAGGCTCGGTGGTGCCCGGCATCAACCGCGCGCCGAACATCTCACTGGAAGAGTC
>NZ_SMYZ01000229.1 GCF_004919685.1 Mesorhizobium norvegicum
ACGATGTTGTCCGGCGCCAGGAAGCCGTCGATGTTGTCGGCGCGCAGGTTCGCGACCATCTCGGGCGGCGGCACCGAGCGGAGCTGCACGTCGGTGTCGGGATCGATGCCGTGCTCGGCCAAGTAATAGCGCAGCAAGTAGTTGTGGTTCGAGTAGTCGAACGGGATGGCGAGTTTGAAGCCCTTCCAGTTCTTCGGGTCGCGAT
>NZ_SMYZ01000230.1 GCF_004919685.1 Mesorhizobium norvegicum
GGCAGCCACACTCCCCGAACTAGTGATAAGACCTTCGGCTTGGTACCGGTTGTGAGGGTCTGCTTGCAACCCAACTCGGTCATGCGCCTACTCGTTGGCGGCCCTCCCCAAGCAGACCTGCTTCGGGTAAGTGCGAGGGCATAGTATATACCAAGCGCCTAATGAGACGATGACGTTGGTTGGCTCTCCCTACGGCCAAATCCGAGCGCAGCGATTGGGTGAGCGCCCCTTCGCTGGCCATTCGACAGAAAGCCTGCATCGAAAGCTGGCTTGTGGCTCGC
>NZ_SMYZ01000231.1 GCF_004919685.1 Mesorhizobium norvegicum
CGTGAACGAGACGCTCTGCCCCGGCGTGGTGAAGTTCGACGTGGTCGACAGCTTGTACGGCGTTGCGCCACGTGCGATGAGCAATTCACGCGTGACCTTCACGCGGTACGCCGCGCCATCGTTGGCAAACACGGTCACGACGTAGCGGCTCGGTTCCTTGGCGGCGGGCAGTTCCAGCTTGGCGTTGCCGGCCCCATCGGTGGTCAGTTCCTGCTGCTCCAGCTTGACGGGGAACAGGCCCGCGTAGCGCAGCTCGCCCTCCACCATCGTCAC
>NZ_SMYZ01000232.1 GCF_004919685.1 Mesorhizobium norvegicum
CAATGGTCGAAGTCGTGTCCGCCCCTCACCTGCCTGCCGTCATCCTCGCCCCGTATAGTTACGGGGAGAAGTGCCCGGACGGGCGATGAGGGGCGGCGCCGGAGCTCGGAAGAGGAACGAACGTGAAATTCTCACTCGGCTGCTTGAAGACTCTGTGCGTCGATGATGACCCTGATCTCGGCGCGGCCCTGCATGCCGGCACGAATTGCGGTTCCTGCCGCGCCGAGATCAGGGTCATCATCGACGCACAGAGTCTTCAAGCAGCCGAGTGAGAATTTCACGTTCGTTACTCTTCCGAGCGCCGGCGCCGCCCCTCATCGCCCTGCCGGGCACTTCTCCCCGTATAG
>NZ_SMYZ01000023.1 GCF_004919685.1 Mesorhizobium norvegicum
CAACCTGTTGAGGCTCCACAGCTAGGCAAGGCAATCCGCGACTATCGCGGCGGCGGCGCCTTTACGACATGGCTTTACTCCGTGACGATGAACGCCGCGCGCGACATGATGCGCAAGACCGCGCGCGAGACGGTCAAGACCGAGGCTTACGGCGTTCATGCGCTGATCTCGGGCGAGACTTCCGCCGAACCGGAAGACCCGGCCGAAGCGCTGTGGGCGGCGGTGCGGCAATTGCCGGACAAGCAGCGCGACGCGGTGCTTTTGGTCTATGGCGAAGGGTTGAGCCATGCGGCCGCCGCCGAGGCGATGGCGATCTCGGAGACGACGGTTTCCTGGCACATCCATGAAGCGAAGAAACGGCTGAAGACGCTGATGCGCTCGGCCGGGGAAGTGTGACCATGGTCGACGACAACGAACTCAACAGACTGCGCGACGCAGCAGTGCCAGCGCCCGGCGAGAGCGCGAAGGCCCGTGCTTTTGAAGCCGCCCTGCGCGCATACGATCAGGAAAATATTTCTGCTGTCACCCAAGGATCGGTTGGCGGGCTTCGTCTCACAGAGCGAGCACAAAAGCTCTGGAGCGAGATCATGCAAAAGAAACTCATTGCCACGCCGGCCCTTGCCGGGCTCGTCGCCCTGCCGATCGCCGGATACGCCACCTTCCATCTGCTGAGGGAGCAGCCGCCCAAATTCGGCGGCGACCAGAAGATCAGCGAGACGCTGGCCGACAAGCCGGCGACCGTGAAGCCGACGACAGCCGAGCCGAAGCAGGCTCCCACCGAATTGGAGAAGGACAAGAAGGCCGACGCCGATGTCGAAAGCCGCGACGCAACCGATGCGCTTGTGGCGCCGGCCTCGCCGCCGAAATCCGAATCGACCGTTGCCGGCGGTGCGGCACAGCAGGAATCGGCGACGGGCGCTCCCCGCCAGGATGCCTCTGGCGCCGGAAGAGTGATCATGAATATTGCACCTCCTGCGCCAGCCCCGGCGGGCGAGTTTGCGCTGGACGGCACCACAAGCGCGCCCAGCACCTCTCGGGTCGCCCGCATGTCGGCCGAGTCCAAGCTGATGGTGCAGCAGCCGTCGACCTTGCCGGCCGACCAGATGCTGCCGCAACCGGAAAACCGCGACCGGATCGAGGATTTCAAGACCAATCCGGTGCATGCGGCACTCGAGGATCCGGTCTCGACCTTCTCGATCGACGTCGACACGGCCTCCTATTCCTTCGTGCGCAGCTCGCTGAAGCAGGGCTACCTGCCGCAGGCCGATACGGTGCGCGTCGAGGAGATGATCAACTACTTCCCCTATGACTGGAAGGGTCCGGATTTGGCTTCGACGCCGTTCAACTCGACCGTCAGCGTGATGCCGACGCCGTGGAACACGCAGACCAGGCTGATGCATGTCGCCATCAAGGGGTTTGACGTCAAGCCGGCCGAGCAGCCGAAGGCCAATCTGGTCTTCCTGATCGATGTCTCGGGCTCGATGGATGAGCCCGACAAGTTGCCGCTGCTCAAATCGGCTTTCCGGTTGCTGGTCAGCAAGCTGAAGGCGGACGACACCATCTCGATCGTCACCTATGCCGGTGACGCCGGCACAGTCCTGGAGCCGACCAAGGCGTCCGAAAAGGACAAGATCCTCAGTGCCATCGACAATCTGACGCCCGGTGGCAGCACGGCCGGCGAGGCGGGCATCAAGGAAGCCTACAGGTTGGCGCAAAAATCCTTCGTCAAGGATGGTGTCAACCGGGTGATGCTTGCCACCGACGGCGACTTCAATGTCGGCCAGAGCGACGACGATGATCTGAAGCGGCTGATAGAAAAGGAGCGCAAGACCGGTGTCTTCCTGTCGGTGTTCGGCTTCGGCCGCGGCAATCTGAACGACCAGATGATGCAGACCATCGCGCAGAACGGCAACGGCACCGCCGCCTATATCGACACTCTGGCGGAGGCTGAAAAGGTGCTGGTCGAGGACGCCTCCTCGACGCTGTTCACCATCGCCAAGGACGTGAAGATCCAGGTCGAGTTCAACCCGAACAAGGTCTCGGAATATCGCCTGATCGGCTATGAGACCCGCGCCTTGAACCGCGAGGATTTCAACAATGACCGCGTCGATGCCGGCGATATCGGCTCCGGCCACTCGGTCACCGCGATCTACGAGATCACGCCCAAGGGCAGCGGTGGCGAGCAGATCGATCCGCTGCGTTATGGCCAGGCGTCGGTGGACAATGGCGGCGTCGCCAATGCGGACGAATATGCCTTCGTAAAGATCCGCTACAAGCTGCCGAACGAGGACGTCTCGAAGCTGATCACCACGCCGGTGACCTCGGCCAACGAGATTTCGTCCTTCGACCAGGCCAGCACCGACCAGCGGTTCTCCGTCGCTGTCGCCGCCTTCGGCCAGAAGCTCCGCGACGAGGATGCGACCGCGAAGTTCGGTTACGACAAGATCATGGAGATTGCCACTGCCGCTCGAGGAGCCGACCCGTTTGGGTACAGGTCCGAATTCCTCTCGCTTGTGCGCCTTGCCTCGGCGCTGGGCGGTAACCGGTAGTGGTGATGACGGCCGGTTTCTTTCAGATGGGATCGTTCTGACATGGGAAACCGACCAACGGGCGGGTGAGGCAGGCCGGCGAGGGATTCATTCCCTTGCCGGCCTTTTTTCGGATCTATTGATATTCAGGTGAGGCCGGCCTGCGAATGCGGGTTCCCTGCGCTTCCGGTGCTCACGTACTTTAAGTACGCTCCGCTCCGGTTCTCGAAAACCACCATTCTCGACTCGGCCTGACCTGAATCTCAACAGATCCGAGGCGCAGTGTTAACCTGCATGATCGTTAAATTGCGCCGCATTTCCGGTACCGGATCGCAACCCCCTCCTTGTTACACAGGACGGGTGTACTGGGCTTGAGGGAGCCGGAATTGCAGATCAGGACTATCGCCAACTCGATACCTCCGGCGCGGGACGCCTCGGCGGTTTCATCAGCCCCATCATCAGAATCCAGGCGTATCAGCGACGATGTCGCGCAGGCGCGCCACACCGCCATGTCGGCGCTGACCAACGACCGCTTCCGCGCCATGCTGGAACAGATAACCGATCCGGTTTCATCCGGCGCGCTGATGACGATGCGCGGCGACAATGTGGTCGACTTCAAGTCGGCGCAGTCGAGCTACGCCGACAACAGCGAATAATCGAAAACCGACAAGGTCAGGCCCGGCTGCGGCGGCGCTCGCGGCGGGCTTCGCTGGTCTCGGCAGTGTTTTCCGTCGCCACCTTGTTGCGCATCGGACCGATGCGCTCGACGATCGCGGCAACCGTCGGACGATCCGCCTTGGTGTGCGCGTCGAGCGCCTTGCGCATGGCGGCAAGGTGCTGGAACGAGGTGCCGCAGCAGCCGCCGATAATTTTGGCGCCGCCATCGACAGCGAGGCGCACATAGTCGGCCATCAGTTCGGGCGTCCCGGAATAATGGATCTCGGTGCCGCGGAATTCGGGGATGCCGCAATTGCCCTTGACGATCACCGTTGCTTCCGGCTTCGCCTCGGTCATGTCGAGCAGCGAGGCCAGGATGTCGGACGCGCCGACGCCGCAATTGGCACCAACGCCGAGCGGCGCCTGCGAAAGCCCGTCGGTGACGCCGTGGATGTCCTTCGGCAGCAGGCCCATCATGGTGCGGCCGGCGGTGTCGAAGGAACCGGTATAGGTGTAGGGCAGGCCGACGCGGATCGCCGCTTCGGCAGCGGCGCGGATTTCATCCGGAGCCGACATTGTCTCAATCCAGGCGACTTCGGCGCCGCCTTCCTTGAGGCCCTCGATCTGCTCGGCGAAGGCGTCGACCGCCTCGTCATAGGTCATGGCGCCAAGCGGCACCAGCAATTCGCCGGTCGGACCGACCGAGCCGGCGACGATGACCTTGCGGCCGGCCTTGTCGGCGACGGCGCGCGCGAGTTCGGCGGCGCGCTTGTTCAGCGCATGCGCGCGGTCCTGCGCATGGTGAAGCTTCAAGCGGTGACGGGTCCCGCCAAAGGAGTTGGTGAGGATGATGTCGGCGCCGGCATCGACGAAATTCTGGTGCAGGCTGGTGATGGTGTCGGGCGCCGTCTCGTTCAGCAGTTCGGGTGCCTCGCCGGCCTCCAGACCCATGGCGAACAAATTGGTGCCGGTGGCGCCATCGGCCAGCAGCACGCCCTTTTCAGCCAGCAGCGCATCGATCGGGTTGGTGGTCGTCATCGGATTGGCTTTCATGTTTCGAAGTCGAATAAGGATATAAAGAAGTCTTTATGTGTAGTCAATGATTTTGCAGCGATGCCGGCATCAGATCGGAGGCGTTTCCTCACCGTGTCGAGGTGACCTCGACGTGGATTTCGGTGCAGATCCCGCCATTGGTTGGATAATAGTCAACCGAGCAAGCGGTGATTACCAGCAGGAGATCCTGCTCGGCGCGCAACGTCACATAGCCGCCTGGCGGGTTGATCGACGCGGAAACCACCAGCCGGCCGTCGGGCTCCGGCAAGGAGTTCTGGAAGAGATCGACAGGATCGGGGGCGAAAGGCAGCGATATGCCCTCCGTGGCAAGCGCCTGCATCAGATTGTCCCGGCAATTCGGATGATTGGGAAACCCGGCGCGCTCGTAAAGCGCGCTGTCGCAAGCGGGGTAGAGCATATCATGCGGGCCGGGCGATGCGTTCTCGACCAGCGTCAGCATCGGCCTGGCGGCGGCACTGAAGAAGCTGTCGCCGATGCCGGGAAAAAGCCGCTCGGTGATGTCGCGGGTCTGCGAGGTGCTCAGCCAGTCGAGCGTCGGTTCGGTGCTGAAAGCCCAGAGATCGGAGACCTGCTGGCCTTTCGGATCAATGATGCGAACGAGGTCGCCGCGAGAGACGCGGATGGAGCGGCCCGACTGGGGAGGAACGACGATGCGGCGCGGGTCTGGCATGAGTTGTCCTTCAAAAAAATGGAAATGGCGTGGCCGGGACGAGGCTCTGCCAGAGGACCATGATTGCCGAAGTTCAGACAGTGCCTGTTGGAAACGACATGCCGGCCAGCCTGTGCGCGAAGCCAGACGCCTCATGTGCATTGATGTCGGCGGCGCGGATCAGATTGTCGAAATGCTGGATCAGCGTCTGGATCGGCTGGGTGGCGTTGAGCACCAGATACATGTCGCCGACATAGATGGCGGCACGATAGGGCCCAAAGATGGTGTAGGGGATCGAGTAGCGCATCCGTCCGTCATAGAGAAACAGCCGGAAGGTCGGGTAGAGGTCGTCGAGCAGCGTCGCCATGTGCAGCAGCTGGGCGCGCCGGTCGGCTTCCGGGAAACGGTCCCAGACACCCAGCCCACGTGCAAAGATCTCCAGCGTGTGGCGCGGCATGCAGACTTCCATGTCGGTTTCCGGCCGCCTGTTGTAGTCGATGCGGTACTGGGTTTCGCCGGCCTGCGCCAGGCGGCTCTTGTTGGCGATGCCCGCCTCGTAGTCGACCAGCGCTTCGGTGCGCAGAAGATCGGGAATGCCGGCCGGCACGTAGCGGATCTTGGTGCCGGCCGCCTCGGCATGCCATTTGGCCAGCAGCGTGCGATCGAAGCCGTCGGGCGCTTCCTCGATCTCCAGGCTCTCGCGGATTTCACCGGTGAGGCCCTCGTCCTGGCTGAGACCGAGTAGCCAGTCGAGCGACACCTTGAACTCGGCGGCGATGTTGAGCAGCGTTTCGGCGCGGGGCAGGCGGGTCGAGGCGCCCGACAGCAGCTGCGACAGCGCCGAGCGGTCGATGCCGACCGCGGTCGCGAAGGCCGACTGGTTGAGGTCGGAGCGTGTCAAGAGCATTTTCAGGCGTTCGCGGAAGATCGTCGACAGGTCGCGCTTGTCCATGTTCGTGCTCCAGGCCGATTGAGGAAAAATTTGCGCCGAAGCCTCTGGGAGCGTGCCTCAGGCGTAAATGAATCCCCAAGTTTGTTTACAATGTATAATATGTGCGGTTAAAAATGCGCAATCGCAACAGTTTGTGCACTTTGTCTCGTTGAGTGGAATCATTTCTCCTGACACAATGCTGTCAGGAACCAATTGGGGTTCCGGCGACTGAGGGACAGTGGTCGATAGCATGACGAGCAAGAGCATCAGGCGACACAGCGTACCGGCCATCGAGTGGCCGACCGTGGTACTCGCCTTCTTCTGTTACGCAACATGGCTCGCCACTGGTTTCCTGCTCTGGCCATCCTACCCCGTCCTGGCGCTTGCCGTCCTGGCTTTCACCGCCGCACTGCAATCCTCGATCATGCACGAAGTGCTGCACGGTCATCCGACACGCAACGCGCGGGTCAACGAAGCCTTCGTGTTCCTGCCGATCGGTCTGGTCTGGCCGTTCCGCCGTTTCAAGACCATCCATTTGCGCCACCACGCCGACGAGCGGCTGACCGACCCGCTGGACGATCCGGAGAGCTATTACCAGGCGCTCTGGCAGCATGACGAGTTGCCGCCGACGATGAAATTCCTGCTCAAGATCAACAACACCATGGCCGGCCGCTTCGTGCTCGGCCCCTGGCTGTCCTGCGTCGGCTTCTTCATCGACGACGCCAAGCAGATGATCGCCGGCGACAAGGCGATCCGCAAGGCCTGGCTGCTGCATGCGATCGGCCTTGCCATCGTGCTGCCGATCGTCCAGTTCGGCTTCGGCATCCCGCTGTGGCTTTACATTCTGGTGCCGGTCTGGCTCGGCCAGTCGCTGATCTCGATCCGTACGTTCGCCGAGCATCAATGGTCGGAACATCCGGAAGGCCGCACGGTGATCGTCGAGCGCTCGCCGCTGTCGTTCCTGTTCCTCAACAACAATCTGCACTTCGTCCATCACAAGACCCCGACCGTGGCTTGGTACAAGCTGCCCAAGCTGTTTCGTGACCGCCGTGAGGAATGGCTGCGGATGAACAATGGCTATGCCTATCCGAACTATTTCGCGCTGATCAAAGCCTATGCGTTCAAGGCGAAGGAGCCGATCGTGCACCCGGTGCTGCGGCGCCAAGCCGAGCCGGGCAGGGCCTTCAAGCCGCGCATCAGAGCGCGCAGCATCAGCGGGCTTGGCAGTGCGCCGGTTCCCGCCGAGCCGCCCAAGGAATAATTCCGGCCGTATGGGACCTGTGTCGGCCAATTCTGATTGGACGCCGCGTTTTTGCGATCCTTTTTCCAGACGTGATGATTGAGTGTCGGCATGAGTGAATTGGTTGCGGCGTTGCCGATGTATGACTGGCCCGAAGTGCGCGGCGAGGTCGACGCCCAATGGGCGCGGTTGCGCGATGCCTTCCGGCAAAAGGGCATCGACGCGCCGCAAACCCTGGTGCGCCGCAATGGTGACCTGCCGTCGGTGCCGGGCGGCATAAGGGATGTTGCCGGAGTAGTGTTCGCGCCGGACCCGGGGACATTGCCGCCGCCGGAACTAGACTTTCACAAACTTTGGGTGCACCCGGCGCTGTTGTTCGCCCAGACCTGTTGGGGACCGATGGAGCTCGGCCTGTCCAAGCATGTGCAGGTGGTCGGCCAGCCGAGCTACGACGCCTATGAAGGCGGGCAGGGCGAGTTCTATTCGAGTGCGCTGGTGATGCGGACAGGCGAGGGGCCGGTGGTTCGATCGCCTGCGGATGGCAGCCCCTTGCTCCCGCTCGATCTGATCCGTGGCAAGCGCTTCACCTTCAACAGTCTCGATTCGATGTCGGGATTCCTCGGACTGACGCGCGACCTCGATGCGATGGGCGAGAGTCTGGACATGTTTGCCTCGCGCAGCGAAAGCGGCGGCCACCGCGCTTCGATCGTCGCCATTGCCGAAGGCAGGGCCGATGTTGCGGCGATCGACTGTGAGAGCTGGGCGCTGGCGCAACGTTTCGAGCCGGCGGCGAAAAAGGTGGCGGTCGTCGGCTGGACGGGACGGCGCAAAGGCCTGCCTTACATCACCGCCGCAACCACACCGGAAAGGACAGTCAGGGCAATGCGAGAAGCACTTGCCGGACTAGCCGAGCAGCCTCGCATCCAGCGGATAGGTTGAAAGCTGCTCGTTGCCGGTCTCGGTGATCAGGATCTGCTCCTCGATCTTGACGCCTTCGCGCCCGCCAAGCCGGCCGATATAGCTTTCCACGCACAGCACCATGCCGGGCTCCAGCACGCCGTCCGGCGTGTCTGATGTCCAGTCGCTGGCATGCGGCAGCGTCGGGTATTCATCGGCCAGCCCGACGCCGTGATAGAGCACGCCATAGCGCGTCGGGAAGCAGTCGCCGGGCGGCACCGCCGAGCGTTCGACAAGGTCGCGAAACGAGATGCCGGGCTGCATCAGAGCCGTGTTGTGTTCGATCTGATCGGCGGCGATGCGGAACAGGTCGCGCTGTTCATTGGTCGGCTTTGTATCGCCGCACAGCCAGGTGCGCGACAGGTCGGCGCAGAAGCCGTAGGGGCCGATCAGGTCGGTGTCGAAGGCGACAAGGTCGCCAGCCTCGATCTTGCGCGACGAGCACTCCTGGAACCATGGATTGGTGCGCGGGCCTGACGTCAGCAGCCGTGTCTCGATCCATTCGCCGCCGCGTGCAATGTTGCCGCGATGCAGTTCCGCCCACAATTCATTCTCTGAGATGCCGGGCTTAAGAGCCTGTTCCATCTCGCCCATCGCCGCCTCGCAAGCGACAATGGCGCGGCGCATGGCGAGGATCTCGTCTGACGATTTGATCAACCGCGCATTTTCCATCACCGCTTCGCCATTGCCGATGGAAATGCCGAGGCGAGCCAGTTCCTCGACGCCTTCCGGATTGATGTGATCGACGGCGATGCGGCTGTTGCCGCCGCCATGTTGCCTGACCAGATCGGCGATGCCGGCGGCCCAGCGGCGGACTTTTTGTTCCGTCAGCTCGCCGCCATAGAGATACATCCACGACACCGCCGGCCGCACCTCGTCGACGACGCCGGAATGGTCGGACAGGTGCTCGCAAGAAAAATAGTCGAACAGCACCACCGGCCCTTCGGTGGCGACAAAGCAATGCCGCGTCGGGTTGTGCGCCACCCACAGCTGCATGTTGGTCGAATCGGTGGCGTAGCGGATGTTGACGGGGTCATAGAGCAGGGCGCCCGCATAGCCGCGGCGCTTCAGCTCGGCGCGGATGCGCTCGAGCCGGTATTGGCGCATTTCGGCCAAGTCGGGCGCGGCAATGCCTGCCGCTGCCCATTCAGCTTCCGCCTGTGCGCCATAGCCCAGCACATGCTGGTTGAGTGACGCCGCCTTCTGACGGGAGGCGTCGCGCAAAGCCTCAATCGAGCCGAGCTCGAACGGCATGATCTTGCGATGGCGACCAAAGCTGCCCTTTGGCCCCGCGCTGTCCATGGTCGCGCCTCAGGTCCGCATCTTCTCGCCGCTCGGGTCGAACGGCGCTTCGACATTGATGCGGGCCGGCCGCCGGTGTCCGAGGATCTCGATCTCGAACAATCCGGCGCTTTCGTCCTCGGCAAGAGCCGCCGGCACATAGCCCTGCGCCATCGATTTCCTGACATAGTGGGCATAGCCGCCCGAGGTGACCCAGCCGACAACGCGCCAGTCGCCGTCGACGATGCCGCGCACGGCGGACGCGCCTTCAGCAGCCTTGGAGCCGCGTATTTCCTTGCCGCCCTTGTCGAAACGCGGCGCGCCATAGCCATGCGGCTTTTCCACCGTGCCATAGTCCTTGCTCACCTTGGCCCAGATCGGTTCGTCGCCCATGACGTCGGCGTCGGCGGCATCGACGATGAAAGAGACGCGGCGCAGTTTCGGCCCATCGGCCTGTTCCTTGGCGGCTGCCTCGCGGCCGATGAAGTCGTTTTTCTCCAGCTTGATGAAGCGGTCCATCGCGCCTTCGAACGGTCCGTAGATCGGCCGCAACTCGCGGAACCAGGTCGGAAAGTTCTTCTCGAGGCGCATCGACAGCAGGGCGCGCATGCCGAAATCGACCAGGCCGAACTCCTCGCCGGCGTCCTTGATCGCCTGATAGACGAGGCGCTGATAGGCCGGCGCCATCCAGATCTCGTAGCCGAGATCGCCGGTGTAGGTGATGCGGTTGACCACGCACGGCGCGCCGCCGACCGCCATCTCGCGGAAATCCATGAAGCGGAAGGATTTGGTCGAGATGTCCGTATCCACGAGCTTCTGCAGCAAATCCCGCGCGCTCGGCCCGGCGATCGACAGGCCGACCAGCGTCTGGTCGAAGCGGTGGATGCGCACCGACCCGTCTTTCGGCAGGTGCTTCTCGAACCAGCGCATGTGGTATTTCTGCGCCGCCGACGAGCCCCAGATCATGAAGCGGTCTTCTGCCGCCTTGGCGATGGTGAAGTCGCCGATCAGCTTGCCGAATTCGTTGAGCATCGGCGTCAGCACGATACGGCCGGTCTTGGGCATGCGGTTGGTCATCAGCCGGTTGAGGAAATCCTCGGCCGCAGGTCCCGACACTTCGTATTTGGCGAAGTTGGCGATCTCGGTGACGCCGACACGCTCACGCGTGGCGCGCACTTCCTCGCCGATCGGCCCAAAATCGTTGGAGCGGTGGAAGGAGACGATGTCCCTGGGCTCCTTGCCTTTCGGCGCGAACCAGAGCGGGGTTTCGAGACCCCAGCTGTCGCCCATGACCGCGTTGTTGGCCAGCATCGTGTCGTAGAGCGGCGTCGTCTGTGCCGGGCGTGCTGCCGGCAGTTCCTCATTGGGGAAGCGGATGGAGAAGCGGCGCGAATAGTTTTCGCGCACCTTGGCGTTGGTATAGCGCAGGCCGGCCCATTCGCCGAAGCGGGTGACATCCATGCCCCAGACGTCGAAGCCGGGATCGCCATGCACCATCCAGTTCGACAGTGCGAGACCAACGCCGCCGCCCTGGCTGAAGCCGGCCATGACGGCGCAGGCGCACCAGAAATTGGTCAGGCCCTGCACCGGGCCAACCAGCGGGTTGCCGTCGAGGGCGAAGGTGAAGGGGCCGTTGATGATCTGCTTGATGCCGGCCTTCTCGATACCGGGGAAATGCTTGAAGCCGATTTCGAGCGATGGCGCGATGCGGTCGAGATCGGGCGGCAGCAATTCATGACCGAAATCCCACGGCGTGTTGACCGGCGACCACGGCTTGCAGGCCTTCTCATAGGTGCCGAGCAGGATGCCGTTACGCTCCTGGCGGGTGTAGATCTCGCCCTTGAAGTCGAGCACGCCGATCATCTCGCGCCCGGTCGACTTGTTGAATTCCTCGACCTCCGGCATCGGTTCGGTGAGCAAATACATGTGCTCCATGGCCAGCACCGGCAGTTCGACGCCGACCATGCGGCCGATCTCACGCGCCCACAGGCCGCCGCAATTGACGACATGCTCGGCCTTCACCGTGCCTTGCTCGGTGACGACGTTCCATGTGCCGTCAACCTCCTGCGTCAATTCGACGACGCGGTTGCGCAGCACGATCTCGGCGCCGAGTTTCTTGGCCGCCTTGGAGTAGGCGATCGTCGTGCCGGACGGATCGAGATGGCCTTCGACCGGATCCCACATGGCGCCGACGAAATTGGTCTCGTCCATTAGCGGGAACATCGCCTTGGCTTCGGACGGCGTGATCAGTTCGGTGTCCATGCCGAGATAACGGCCCTTGGCGTGAGCCAGTCGCAGGAAGTCCATGCGCTCGGGCGTATCGGCCATCATCACGCCGCCGGTCAGGTGCAGCGAGCAGGACTGGCCGGAAAGCTCTTCGATCTCCTTGTAGAGTTGCACCGTATAGGCTTGCAGCTTGGCGACGTTGGGATCGCCGTTCAGCGTGTGGAAGCCGCCCGCCGCATGCCAGGACGAGCCGGAGGTGAGCTCCGAGCGCTCGATCAGCATGATGTCGGTCCAGCCGGCCTTGGCCAGATGGTAGAGAACCGAGCAGCCGACGACGCCGCCGCCGATGACAACCGCTTTTACGTGAGATTTCATCAAGATAGATCCGTTTTTGAAGAGATTGAACCGGGTGGGCGGGGTGTGAAAACAAAGCGAAGATCGGATGCAGCGATGTTCTCGGCCAGCCTGCCATCAAGCGCGGCGAGGATGGTTTCACAGACCGGAGTACGATGTTTCAGGACGTCGTGGTTCCAAACACGCAGGATCGAATAGCCTTCAGCGCGCATGAAGTCGTCGCGGCGGCGGTCATATGAACTGCCGGCGTGCTGGTGTCCGTCGATTTCCACGACAAGCCATTTTTCGCGGCAAGCGAAGTCTGCAAAAGGGCCGATGGAGAACTGACGCGTAAAGCGATAGCCGCCAAGTTTTCGCGCCTTCAGTTCAAGCCAAAGCAGTGCTTCCGCCTGATTGCCTGCTTGCCGGAGATTACGCGCTCTCTTCGTTGTCCCTATTTTGCGACGACTGCGCGTTTCATGAACGGCTTCCCCCACTCCGTCGCCGCTTCGCGGCGCCACCTCTCCCCCCTCCGGAGGGAGAGGAAAGGTGCCAGCCGGTGCATGCTCGCGCCCTTCCTCTCCCCCGTCGATCGGGGGAGAGGTGTCGAGCGAAGCTCGACGGAGTGGGGGTCGACCGTTCATCAAATCCATACGAATGATCAGTTCATCAAACCAACACTGCCGATCAAAAATCGGTCGGCGCGCCGCCCTCGGACCGGCGCTTTTCGACGAAGGCGTTGAGTTCCTCGCGGATGGCCGGGTCCATATAGGGCTCTTCGTAGGACGCAAGCCGTTCCTTCCAGACTTTGTTGGCCTTTTCGAGCGCCGTCGGCGAGCCGGCTTCCGCCCAGGTCTCGTAATTGCGCCAGTCGGAGAGGATCGGCGAGTAGAAGGCGGTCTTGTAGCGGTCCTGCGTGTGCTGGGTGCCGAAGAAATGGCCGCCCGGTCCAACCGACTGGATGGCGTCGAAGCCGAGTGCCTCCTCGGAAAGGTCGAGCGGGGTCAGGAATTCGGCCACCATCTGCAGCAGGTCGATGTCGAGAATGGTCTTTTCGTAGGAGCAGCGCAGGCCGCCTTCGAGCCAGCCGGCGGCATGCATCATCAGATTGCCGCCGCCCTGGATGGCGCCCCACAGCGAGAACACGCTTTCATAAGCCGCCTGCGCGTCGACCGTGTTGGCGGCGCAGGTGTTGGAGGTGCGGTAGGGGATGTTGTAGCGGCGGGCAAGCTGACCGCCGACGAGCTGCGCCTTCATGTATTCCGGCGTGCCGAAGGCCGGCGAACCGGACTTCATGTCGACATTGGAGGTGAAGCCGCCATAGCCGACGGGCGCGCCCTTGCGCACCATCTGGGCGAAGGCGATGCCGGACAGTGCTTCGGCGTTCTGTTGCACCAGCGCGCCGGCGATGGTCACCGGCGCCATGGCGCCCGACAGGGTGAACGGCGTCACGACGACGACCTGGCCTTTGCTCGACATCTGGATGATGCCTTCCATCATCGGCACATCGAGCTTGAGCGGCGAATTGGTGTTGATGATGGTGAAGACGGACGGCTCTTCCAGCATCTGCTCGTGGCTGATGCCGCGCGCGATCCTGGCGATCTCGATGCCGTCGACATTGCGCTCCTTGCCGAGCGAATAGATGTGAAACACCTTGTCGGTGAGCACGCTGAGATCGCGGATGCATTCGAGGTGGCGGACGGACGGATGGATATCGGTCGGCTCGACCGGATAGCCGCCCGTGCAGTTCAGGATGTTGTGCATCTGCGCGAGCTTGAGGAAGTTGCGGTAGTCCTGCTGGTTGCCGGGCCGGCGGCCGCGATCGATGTCGGAGCAATTGGGCGCCGACGCCATCATCGAGATGATCACATTGTTGCCGCCAAAGCGCACATTGTGCGCGGGGTTGCGGGCATGGATGGTGAACTCCGAAGGGCAGTGCGACACAAGTTCGAGGATCATGTCGCTGTCGAAGCGCACCCGCTCGCTGCCCTCGCGCACGTCGGCGCCATGCGCCTTCATGATGCTGCGGGCTTCGTCATGCAGCACGTCGACGCCGATTTCGCGCAGCACACGCAAGGAAGCGAGGTGGATCGATTCCAGTTCGTCGTCGGAGACGAGCCTGGTCGGCGTCAGCGGGTTTCTCAGCTGGCGAAAAGCCGGCTGCTCGAACGCGGCCGAGCCGCCGGCGCGCTTTCCGGCGCGGCCGCCGCGACGGGCGCGGTCGGTGGCCAATGCCGGTTCCAAGGGTTGTAGGGCGGCGGTCATGATGGTCCTCGTACGATGCGATAGCGGGCGGCATAATGGACCGGCGACTGTCCAGCCATTGCGGAGGCGGCGACCACTAGGGCGAGGGAAGCGACATGCCGGAACGGCAGCTGCGCGGCCGTGGCATCGGCTAGATCCCACCACCCCGTTGGCGCAAGCGGATTTCGCCTGCCGGCCCTTCCTTTCCCCAGGTCGAACCCGTAGCTAGTCGGGCTCGCTGGCCGGATGGCCAGCACTTCATATGGATGACAGCATCAGTATGGTCGCGACCGGCTCGAGCGAAGGCGAAGCGGGAACGCAGTGGGCAGCGCTTGCCGGCGTCACCGCGGCACTTGCCATGTTCGGCGCGGCGCAAGGGCTGAGCTCGCCGCTGTTCACGCTCCTGATGCAGAAGCAAGGCATGTCGCCGGCGCTAATCGGCCTGTCGGCGGCGATGATGCCGCTCGGGCTGATCCTGTCGGCTTCGTTCGTGCCCGCGGCGGTGCGGCTGGTCGGTGCGCGCAACCTGGCGGTCGGCTGCTCGCTGATCGGCGCGCTCTGCTTCCTGGGCATCGGTTATCTGCAGGACTGGGTGGCCTGGTTCGTCATCCGCTTCATCATCGGCGTGGTCATCAACCCGCTCTACATCCTCGGCGAAGTGTGGGCGCTGTCGCTGGCGCCGCCGTCGCGGCGCGGCCGGGTGATGGGCGTGTTCAACACGCTGATGGGCGCCGGTTACGCGGCCGGGCCATTTGCGCTGACCCTGCTCGGGCTGGGCGCCCTTCCTTGTCGGTGTCGCCGGCTTCACGCTCTGCGCGGTGATCCTGCACGCCGTCTCGTCAAAGCTGACCGGTTTCGAGGATGACGGCCAGCCTGCCAGCGGCCTTGTCGGCTTTGCCAAAATGGCGCCGGCGCTGCTGCTTGCCGTGCTTGTCTCGGCCGCGGTCCAGCAGAGCACCTATGCGCTGGTCCCGGTCTTCGGCGCCAGTTACGGTCTGGCGGAAGCCGTGCTCGCCTCGCTGGTGATGGCGCTGTCGCTGGGCAACATCCTGCTGCAGATACCGCTCGGCCTTCTGGCGGAGCGTTTTGGCGGCCGCGCCATGATCATTGTCTGTGCGCTGGCAACGAGCGCCTGCGCGGCCCTGCTGCCGCTGCTGATCATGACACCGCTGATCTGGTGGTGCTGCTGGTGATGGGGGCTGTCGGCTACGGCGTCTACACAATGGCGCTGGTCGAGCTCGGCAGCCGGTTCAAGGGCTCTGTGCTGGTCGCCGGCAACGCCGCCTTTGCGCTGATGTGGGGTGCCGGCGGCATCGTCGGCCCGCCCGGTGCCGGTCTGCTCATGCAAGGCATCGGACCGCTCGGCCTGCCGGTCGTGATCGCCGGCCTCGATGCAGTGCTGGTGTTGTTCGCGCTGTATCGCTCGTCGGTGCGCCGAGCTTCCTGACAGGCCCAGCCTCCTGACAAGCATTGTCTGGAGCATGCGGTTTTCGCCCGCCGGGGGCTTACCTCCACCCAACTCAATCGCTAATCCTGCAGCCCGATGGCGGTGCGCACAATGACTCTGGCGGAATCGAACGACGACGAGACGATGCAATGGGCCGCGATTACCGGTGTGATCGCGACCGTCTCGGTGTTCGCCATCGCGCAGGGGCTGTCCTATCCGCTGTTGAGCTTCATCCTGCAGCGCCAGGGCGTTTCTCCGGCGATGATTGGCCTGTCGGCGGCGATGACGCCGGTCGGCTTCATCCTGTCGTCACCGCTGATCCCGGCGCTGGCGCGGCGGTTTGGGGCAGGGCGCACGGCGCTCATTTGTGCTGCCCTGTCGGCAATCGTGCTGGCGCTGATCGGCTGGACGCAGAATGTCTATCTGTGGTTTCCGCTGCGCTTCCTGATCGGCGTGGTGACCAATCCGCTCTATGTACTGAGCGAGATCTGGGTGATCGCGCTGGCGCCGCCGGCCCGGCGCGGCCGTGTCATGGGTGTCTATTCGACGATCATCTCGGCCGGTTTCGCGGCCGGGCCGTTGTGCCTGCTTGCCGTCGACACGGAAGGCTGGCCGCCCTTCCTCGTCGGCATTTTCGCCTTCGTGCTGTGCGGTATCTGCCTGGCCTCGGTGCTGCCGCGGCTGCCGAAGGTGGACGAGGCCGGGCATCAGGTTTCCGTCCTGGGCTTCGTGCCGCTGGCCTGGCTGCTGTTGTTTGCCGTCGTGGTAGCCGCCGGCTTCGAACAGGGCGCGCTGGCTTTGCTGCCGGTCTATGGCACCCATCACGGCATCACTGAAACCCGCATGTCGGCGCTGCTGTCGGTGATGATTGCCGGCAACATCGCCATGCAGGTGCCGCTCGGTCTGCTGGCGGAGAGGCTTTCCGCGCGCCTGGTGCGGCTTGCCTGCGTTGCGATCACGGTGCTCGGCTGCCTGCTCCTGCCGCTTCTCATCGAGTCGCCGCTGATCTGGCCGATGATCTTTGTCTGGGGCGCCGTTTCCTACGGCATCTACACGATGTCGATCATCGAGCTCGGCGAGCGCTTCACCGGTTCGACACTGGTCGCCGGCAATGCCGCCTTCTCGCTGATGTGGGGTGTTGGCGGCATCGCCGTGCCGCCACTGGCGGGTGGCGCCATGGATGTGCTGGGTGCCGGTGGGCTACCGATCACGCTTGGCCTGATGTGCCTGGCGCTGGCGATCGCGAGCGTCGTTGGTCGAAGGTCAGCCTGATGCGATCGGGGGATGCGGTAGCCGGTCATCGCCTTGCCATCTCGAAATTGCCCATATGTCACAATCGGCGTGACGTTCCTCAGGGTGCATCCGGCGCAGCATGTCCTGAATTTCAGCGGCACGATCAAAGTCGGGTATCAGCCCAACGTGGGACAGTTCCGAATTCGCAAATACGTCGGGGAAGCCGCCGCAATTGGTCAACGCACTTATGGCAACTTCTTGATCCAACAAGTCGTAGCCCAGGAAGGTGAAGCCGCCCCAATCAACCGACCGCACGTCCGCCGATGGCTTTCGGATCACGCTTAACATGTTCAATTTGTTCGTATCCGCCAGTTCCGAAAGCAGGAAATCCAGATCCACAAAGAAATCGAGCATCCAGTCCTCGTTCACAATGTGGGGCCAGTAGCTGTCCTTTGTCTCGTCAAGCACGACTGGGCCGAGCATTCCATCGAGTGTGACGACCTCGGTCAATTGGGTGAGGCCTGACCACTCGACGTATTTCGTCCACTCCGTGCCACTGGACGGACCAAATTTCTGTTTCGCAACGTAGAGAAATTGCATGAGGTTTCCTCGTAGCGAGACATGGCTGGATAAGGCTTCGCGGTTGATGCGGTTTGGCGAGGTCGCTTCTTTCGCGCGTTCCAATTGAATTTCGGTAGTGGCATGACGATGTTTGCGACACCGAGCCTTGATGAGTTTACCGGAGACCATATGACCAAGTCGACCACACAGAGCCTGCCAAATTCCGCTTCTTCGACCAATGATCCCTTTCTCTGGCTGGAAGACAGGACAGCCGAGCAGTCGCTCGACTGGGTGCATCGCCAGAACGAGGTCACGGTTGGCGAGCTGCAGGGTGATCCGTCCTATCAGGTGTCGTTCCAGACCGCGTTCGACCTGATGACGGCCGAGGACAACATCGCTGTTGGTGCCGCCATCGCCGGTCACGTCTACAATTTCTGGCAGGACAAGACCAATGTGCTCGGCCTCTGGCGCCGCACGACGGTCGCTTCCTACAAGACCGAGAAGCCGGAATGGGAAACGATCATCGACTTCGACCAGCTTGCGGCGAAGGAGGGGATCAAATGGGTGTTCAGCGGCGCCAGCCGGCTTTATCCGGACTTCAATCTTTGCCTGGTCTCGATGTCGCCCGATGGCGGGGACGCCAGCGAGATGCGCGAGTTCGACATCGAAACTAAATCGTTCGTAGAAGATGGGTTTCACGCGCGGGCGTCGAAGTCGGGCTTCAGCTGGCTGGACAAGGACACCGTGATTGTTTCCGCCGCGTTCGAAGAGTCCGACAAGACCGACTCCGGTTATCCGCGTGTGATCAAGCTCTGGAAGCGCGGCACCAAGCTTGAAGACGCGACACCGATCTTCGAGGCGCAAAAAGAGGATCTCGCCGTGGGCGCTGCTGTCGAGTTCGACGGCGACAGGCGTTACCTGATCCTGGCCCGGACGCTCAATTTCTTCGCTTCGCACATCTTCGTGCGGCTGCCTTCCGGCGAAAACAAACAGCTGCCGCTGCCGGACGACATGACCGATACGGCAATCTTCAGGGATCAGCTCGTGTTCGGCGTGCGCAGCCCATGGACGACGCCCAACGGCACGGTTTGCAAGCCTGACGGCCTCTATTCGCTGGATCTGGTGCACTGGGTCGAGACCGGCGCGCTCGGACCTGTGGAAACCTTGTTCGAGCCGGCATATCGCGTTTCCATCGCCGGTATTGCCCGCACGCAGGATCGGCTGTTCATCAGCCTGATGGACAATGTGCGCGGCAAGGTCGTCGTCTGCGAGCGAAGGGATGGCAGCTGGTCGCTGAAACCGGTCGCGCTGCCCGAAAACGGCAATGTCGGCATCAGCCATGCCGAGCACTTCGGCTCGACCGTCTCCTTCTCCTTCACCGATTTCCTGACGCCGAGCTCGATCATCTGGTCCGATGACAATGGCGAGACGCTCGCCACCGTGAAATCGCAGCCGGCGCGTTTCGACGCCTCGCCGCTGATCTCGGAGCAGTTCGAGGCGCGCTCGAAGGACGGCACAATGATCCCTTATTTCGTCGTCAGGCGGCGCGACCAGAAGGGTCCGGTGCCGACGCTGCTTTACGGCTATGGCGGTTTCGAAGTGCCGCTGCTGCCAGGCTACGCCGGCGTGCGCGGCAGGCTGTGGCTGGAAAAGGGCAATGCCTATGTGCAGGCCTGCATCCGCGGCGGCGGCGAGTTCGGCCCGGCCTGGCATCAGGCGGCGCTCAAGGGCAATCGCCAGAACGGCTTCGACGATTTCGCGGCAGTTGCGCAGGATGTCGTCAAGCGCGGCATCGCGACAGCAAGCTCGCTCGGCATCCAGGGCGGTTCGAATGGCGGCTTGCTGACCGGCGTTTCCCTGACGCAGCATCCCGAGCTGTTCGGCGCCGTCATCATCGAGGTGCCGCTGCTCGATATGTTGCGCTACACCGAATTGCCGCCCGGCGCCTCGTGGATGGCCGAATATGGCGATCCGTCAAAACCGGAAGACGCGAAATGGCTTTCAGCCTACTCGCCCTATCAGCATGTCGACGGCGCCGCCGCCTATCCGCCTGTGCTGCTGACCACCTCGACCGCGGACGACCGGGTCCATCCCGGCCATGCGCGCAAGATGGCCGCAAGCCTGCAGGAAGCCGGCCATGCCAAGACGCTGTTCTTCGAGGAGACAGAAGGCGGGCATGGCGGGCGTGGCGACCGCCGGCCGCAGGCGGCGCAAACGGCGATGAAGTATGTCTTCCTGCAAAGGGCGCTGACCGGGAAGGCATAACCGGAAGAGGGAGCATTGCCGACGCAAAGGGTGGTTCACCTCGACCGCCCTTTGCTCTAAGGTGCCTTCCATGGCTCTCGCTAGATTATCAGCTCGTGCATTTCGGGTCGCGGTGACACCGTCATCGCGCACGCTGCGCGCCGAGCTTTTGCGGCTGTGCGCCCGCATCGGCTATTCGCCACCTGTCTGCCTCTGACGCATTCGCCCCGGCTTGGGCCGGATAGAATCCAGAGGAAAGATCACAATCATGACCTATCAGAATTATTCGCTGAAGCAGCTTCAGCAGATCGACGCCGCGCATCATCTCCATCCTTTCACCGACCACAAGGAACTGCGCGAGGCCGGCTCGCGCATCATCACCCACGCCAACGGGCCGTTCATCTATGATTCCGAAGGGGCTGAAATCCTCGACGGCATGGCCGGGCTGTGGTGCGTCAACATCGGCTATGGCCGTGACGAGCTGGCCGAGGCCGCCTATGCGCAGATGAAGGAATTGCCTTACTACAACTCCTTCTTCAAATGCTCGACGCCCACGCCGGTGCTATTGTCCAAGAAACTGGCGGAGATCGCACCGAAACACGTCAACCAGGTGTTTTATGGTTCGTCCGGTTCGGAAGCCAACGACACCGCACTGCGTCTCGTGCGCCACTACTGGGTGCTGGAGGGCAAGCCGGAGAAGAACCGCATCATCTCGCGCAAGATGGCCTATCACGGCTCGACGGTTGCCGGCACGTCGCTCGGCGGCATGGATGGCATGCACAAGCAGCTCGGCGGCGCGGTGCCCAACATCGTCCATGTGATGATGCCCTATGCCTATGAACTGGCGCTGCCTGGCGAGAGCGATCATGATTTCGGGCTGCGCGCGGCCGGGGCTGTCGAGGATGCGATCCTCGAAGCCGGCGCCGACAAGGTTGCCGCCTTCATCGGCGAGCCGGTGATGGGAGCGGGCGGCGTGAAGATACCGCCGGTCAGCTACTGGCCGGAAGTGCAGCGCATCTGCCGCAAATACGATGTCCTCTTGATGCTGGACGAGGTCATCACCGGCTATGGCCGCACCGGCGAGTGGTTCGCCGCCCAGACGCTCGGCATCGAGCCCGACACCATCACCACGGCCAAGGCGCTGACATCGGGCTACCAGCCGCTGTCGGCATTGCTGGTCGGCGACCGCATCGCCTCGACGCTGGTCGAGAAGGGCGGCGAGTTCAATCACGGCTACACCTATTCCGGGCACCCGGTGGCCTGCGCCGTGGCGCTGAAGAACCTCGAGATCATCGAGCGGGAAGGGCTGGTCGATCGCGTCCGGAACGATACCGGCCCTTACTTCGCCAAGGCGCTGCAGGAGCGGATTGCCGGGCATGATCTGGTCGGCGAGGTGCGTTCGATCGGCCTGATGGGCGCGATCGAGATCGTCAAGGACAAGGCGACCAAGGAGCGCTTCCTGCCGGCTGGAAGTGCGGCGGTGACCGTGCGCGACCACGCGATCGCGCACGGCATGATGCTGCGCGCCACCGGCGACACGATGATCCTGTCGCCGCCGCTGATCTGGACCCGCGACACCATCGACATGGCCTGCGACCGCATCTCGAAGGCGCTGGATTTGGCGCAAGCCGATCTGCGCAAGCGGTAGGGCTCGAGCTCGACCCCTAACCGGGCGTTCCTCGGCAGGAGCGCCCGGCCTCGGGAACACGCTGAAGCGAAGAGGGAACGAATTCCATCCCCGCGCGTAGTGTGTGGGGCAGCGGCTGATTCGGCCGCGACAAGGGGTTTGTTTCCATGAGAAAGACCGGCAAGAGCCGACGGACGCAAGAAGCGGCCAGCATCGGCGGTGACCTGATGCTGGCGCCGCTGGTGGCGATGATGCGGCTGCCGTTGATGGCCATGGACGGCGGGAGCAGCCAGCCATGGAGCACGGAGACCGCGCGTGCGGTGAACGAAAAGACCGCCGCCATGGCCGAAGGCGCGTTTGCGGCGCAAATGTCTTTCCTGCAGTCGGCATCGCGATTCTGGCCGGAAGTCTTTTCCGGCCGCACGCCGTCGCTGTTCAACGGTGTCGCAGCGGAACGCTCGATCAGCGCCGCGCTGAGGCCGGCAAGCCGTGCCGTGAAAGCGAATTTTCGCCGGCTGTCCAACAAGACCTGACCGAGGTTGCAGAACTTTGATTTTGCGCATCGAGGAGCGCATGCGCTAGAACCAGTCGGTGAAGGTACCGATGGGGGACACGATGGCCGGACAACCGCTCAACCAGCCGGCTGAAATTCCAGCCGAGCTCGACCGCTGGAATTGGGGCGCCTTCTTCCTCAACTGGATCTGGGGCATCGGCAACAGCACCTTCATCGCGCTGCTGGCGCTGATCCCTGTCGTCAACATCGTCATGATCATTGTGCTGGGCGCGCGCGGCAGCCGCTGGGCCTGGCAGAACCGTGCCTGGCGCGACGCCGAACAGTTTCGCAAGACGCAACGCAATTGGGCAATTGCCGGCCTTGTCGTCTGGGTGGTCGGAATTGGCGGCTGCGCGACGATGGTCGGCAGCATTCCCTATGTCCTGAAAGGCAGCGATGCCTATCACATGACGATGGACAGACTTCGCGCCGACGACCGCGTCAAGGCGGCGCTGGGTGATGATTTGGCCGACAGTTTCTGGGTCGGTGGCCATCTCAATGTCAATGCGAATGGGGCTGGCGACGCCCAGTTCAGCATTCCGGTCCACGGCGCCAAGGGCAAGGGCACGGCCTACTCAACCGCTGTCCGCACAGCCGGCACATGGAGCCTGCGCCTGCTGGTCGTCAGGGTCGAGGGAGCCGACGCGCCGATCGTGCTGATCAACGAAGATCATGTCCCGATCCCGAATGCGGCAATCGGAATATAGCGGGCAAAACGCAAAACCGCGGCCTATAGGCGGCGCGACAGCTGACGGTTCGGCTGGCTTTGTGGCCCAACAGGCGGGTGACCGCTGCTGCGTTCCAGACAAGGAAATGTGCTGAAAAACCATATGCCGTCTGACACTATGCGCGCGCGTTCATGTGGACCGGTGGCAATTTCATACAAGGGCAAGCGCATATGGTGAGTTCCGTTCGTGCGGTCGTGGTCGGTGGCGGCTGTGTGGGTGCCGGCATTCTCTACGGCCTGGCCAAGCGCGGCTGGACCGATGTGGCATTGCTGGAGCGAACACAGCTTACGGCTGGGTCGACATGGCATGCCGCGGGGCTCATCCCCTCTTACGCGCGCAGCCGCAATGTCGGCCGCATGATCGCCAGGTCGATTGAAATCTATGAGGGCCTGGAGGCGGAGACGGGCCAGAACGTCGGCTGGCACAAATGCGGCCAACTACGCATTGCCAACACGCGCGACAGGCTCGACGAGTATAGAAGCTACATGGACGTCGCAGAGGTCCAGGGTGTGCGGGCCCGGATCGTGTCGCCCGCGGAAGCGCGAGAGATCTGGCCGCTGCTCGACAACAACAGCATGCTGGGCGCCCTTTACCATCCCGATGACGGCCATATTGCACCGGCTGATGTCACCCAGGCCATGGCCAAGGGTGCACGTGACCTTGGCGCGAAGATCCATCTTGATACCGAGGTTGTGGGCTTCGAACGCATGCCGAGCGGCGAGTGGAGGGTCAAGACCTCACGCGGTGACATCGTCTGTGAACATGTCATCCTTGCAACCGGCAATTACGCACGCCAGACAGGCGCCATGCTGGGCCTGGACATTCCCGCGATCCCGATCCTGCATCAGTACTGGATCACCGAGGCGGTTCCCGAAATTGTGGAACGCAAACGGCTTGGTCTTCCGGAGATGCCGATCCTCAGGGACGAGGGTTACGAGGGCTATCTGCGCGAAGAGGGGGACGGGCTGATGTTCGGTCCCTATGAGCGTACCGAACAGCTCAAGCTGTTCGCCGAAAACGGCGTCCCGGAATGGTTCGGTGCCGATCTGCTCGATGAAGACTTCGATGCCGTGTCCTGGAATTGGGAGCGCGCGACCGAGTTGGTTCCCGCGCTCGGACGCGCCGGCATCAAGCGGAACGTGCGAGGCCCTTTCCAGATGACAGCCGATGAACTGCCGCTGATGGGGCAGGGGTGGGGCCTGGAGAATGTCTGGCTCGCCGAAGGGGTGCCTGGAGGCATTCTTTGGGGCGGTGCGATTGGCTATTACCTCTCCGAACGGATCGTGGAGGGTGGCAACAGCATCGACACGGCGGAGCTGGATCCCCGCCGGTTCGGCCAATATGCCAACAAGAACTGGACCCGGGCAAAGGTCCGGGAAGCTTGGGGCACCCACGCCGCACAGCACTATCCAGGCCAGGACATGCCGGCGGCGCGACCGCAGAAAACGGCCCCGTCCTATGACCGTCTAAGCCAGCTCGGCGCGGTATGGGATGTGTTGAACGGCTGGGAGATGCCGAGCTGGTTTGCACCCGCGGGTGTCGAAGCGCGCAATTTCTACAGCTGGCGCTGGACCCCCAAAGGGAACCACGTCGCCGCTGAGGTCCAGGCTGTCCGCCAGGCCGCTGGCCTGGTCGAGATGACACCAATGACCAAGTTCGAGGTCAGCGGGCCGGGCGCCAAGGGCTGGCTCGACGGGATCCTGGCCAACAAACTGCCTCGTCCCGGCCGTGTCGCCCTTGCCCATCACCTGACGCCGGTCGGCGGCGTGCAGGCCGAGTATGTGGTGGCGCGGCTGCAGAGCGACCTGTTCTATCTCATATCGACGCCGCGCGCCGAGCGCTGGAACCTTGACGATCTCAGCCGGCTGTTGCCGAAGGACGGTAGCGTGCATCTGCGCAACGTCACGGAGGATCGCGGCAGCTTCACAGTGGTTGGGCCGAAGGCGCGCGACATATTGCAGCCGCTGACGGAGATGGATCTTTCCAACGAAGCCTTCCCATGGTTCAGCGTGCAATCCGGGACTGTCGGCTTGGCCAGCGACGTGCGACTGCTGCGCGTCAACTATTCGGGCGAACTGGGATGGGAACTCTACCATCCACTCTGCTATCAGCGGCATTTGCTGGATGCACTCTTGGCATCGGGAGAGGCGCACGGGCTGAGGCTGGTCGGACTTCAAGCGCTGGAATCGCTCCGTCTCGATAAATCCTACCGCGCCATGTATCGCGATATGAATCTCGAACTGTCAGCCTGGGAAAGCGGTCTCGACCGCTTCGTCAGCCTCGACAAGGGGGACTTTGTCGGCCGCGCCGCACTGGTCGCAAAACAGAAGCAGGGGACGACCCGCCGGATCGCCACGCTATCGATCGATACCGACGGTGCGAGCGCGTTCGCCTTCGAGGGCGTCTACCGCGAAGGCGAGCTCGTCGGCCACGTCACGTCGGCGGGCTACTCCTATACTTTTGGTCACGACATCGCACTCGCGCTGCTGCCCCTGGACCTTGTGTCGCCCGGCACCAAGCTCGAGGTTTCGATCCTCGGCGAGCGCCGCGCGGCAAAGGTGATCGCCGACTCGCCCTATGATCCGGAAGGCGCCCGCGGGCGTATGTGAGGCATCCCGAAGCGCAATCCGGGGTTATCGATGCCTCAAAACGCGCTGCAGGGCAAAACGCAAAAACCGCGCTCCATCGGGAACGCGGCTTTGCCAGATACGCATGGCGCTTCGCTACTCGAACACTTTGCGAAACTTACGGGCTCCGGTACGCGAGACCTGATCCGGAGCGCCGGGCGGATGCGATATGTCCGCCTCGCAATCCGTTTTATAGGGACATCGTTACCGGGGGGTTATCGAGAGCTTAAGCAAATCTAAATTTGCATTTTTTCTGCCGAAGAAAATCGGGAAAAACCCACCAAATCCGTTGGTTACGCTGGGTTACCGCGCAGAAAATTAATTATGCCGGAGAAATCCGTGCCGCCATGTCCCTGGGCGTTGAACAAGGCATAGAGCTGGGCTGCTTCGGCACCAAGCGGCGTCACGGCGCCGGCACTTTGCGCGGCTTCCTGGGACAACTTCAGGTCTTTCAGCATCAGTGCGGCTGCAAATCCTGGGTTGTAATCCCTGTTTGCGGGCGAAGTCGGCACCGGGCCGGGCACCGGGCAATAGGTGGTCAAGGACCAGCATTGCCCCGATGAGGTCGAGGCGACGTCGAACAGCGCCTGATGCGACAGGCCGAGCTTTTCCGCCAGGACGAAGGCTTCGGCGACGCCGATCATGGAAATGCCGAGGATCATGTTGTTGCAGATCTTTGCCGCCTGTCCGGCGCCGTCGCCGCCGCAATGGACGATGCGGCCGGCCATCGGCTTCAGGATCGGCTCGGCAGCAGTGAAGGCATCGTCGGCGCCTCCGGCCATGAAGGTCAGCGTGCCGGCCGCGGCACCACCGGTGCCGCCCGAGACGGGCGCATCGATCGACAGCAGGCCGTGTTTGCCGGCAATGGCATGCGCCTTGCGCGCCGATTCGACGTCGATGGTCGAGGAATCGATGAACAGCGCGCCCTTTTTCGCCTTGGGCGCGATGTCCTCATAGACCGACAGCACATGCTTGCCCGCAGGCAGCATGGTGATCACCACGTCGGCATCCTTCACCGCGGCCGGCCCGTTGGCCATGATGACGACGCCATGCTCGCGCGCGACGGTCAAATTCTCCGGCATCAAGTCGAAGCCATGCACTTGGTGCCCGGCCTTGACCAGATTGGCGGCCATCGGATTGCCCATGTTCCCGAGGCCGATGAAGGCGATCGTCGTCATTGTCTGTCTCCCAGAGTTGCTGGCTTCAGCGGCCGATCAGGGCGCGCGCGATGATGACGCGCATGATCTCGTTGGTGCCTTCGAGGATCTGGTGCACCCGCAGGTCCCGCACCAGCTTCTCGATGCCGTAGTCGTGCAGGTAGCCGTAACCGCCGAGCAGTTGCAGCGCATCGTTGGCGACATTGAAGCCGGTGTCGGTGACGAAGCGCTTGGCCATCGCCGACCATTTGCCGGCATCCGGTGCCTTGCGATCGAGTTTCGAAGCTGCCGCATAGAGGAAGATGCGCGCCGCCTGCAGCTCGGTCTCCATGTCGGCCAGCCTGAACTGCAAAGCCTGGAACTGGTTGATCTTGGAGCCGAAAGCCTTGCGCTCGGCGGTGTAGGCGAGCGCCTTGTCGAGCGCCGACTGCGCGCCGCCCAGTGAACAGGCTGCGATGTTCAGCCGGCCGCCGTCGAGGCCGGCCATGGCAATGCCGAAGCCGGCGCCTTCGCCGGACAAAAGGTTCTCCGCCGGCACCTTGCAATCTTCGAAAATGACCTGGCGGGTCGACTGCATATGCCAGCCCATCTTGTGCTCGTTGGCGCCGAAGGAGAGGCCGGGCGCATCTTTCGGCACGACGATAGTGGAAATGCCTTTCGGCCCATCCGCGCCGGTGCGCACCATGACGGCATAGACATCGCTGTCGCCGGCGCCGGAGATGAACTGCTTGGTGCCGTTGAGGACATAGTCGCCGCCGCTCTTCACCGCGCGTGTCTTCAGCGCCGCGGCATCGGAGCCCGAACCGGGCTCGGTCAGGCAGTAGCTCGCCAGCCATTCCATCGAGGTGAGCTTCGGCAGGAAGCGTTGGCGTTGCTCTTCATTGCCGAAACGGTCGATCATCGATGCCACCATGTTGTGGATCGAGATGAAGGAGGAAAAAGCCGGATCGGCGTGCGACAGCGCCTCGAAAATCAGCACGGCATCGAGCCGGCCCAGTGCTGAACCGCCGACATCGTCCCTGATATAGATGCCGCCGAGGCCGAGCGGGCCGGTCTCGCGGATCACATCGGCCGGGAAATGTTTCCTGCGGTCCCAGTCGAGTGCGTTCGGCGCGACGCGGTCGGCAGCGAATGCCTGCGCCATCTCCTGGATGGCGCGCTGTTCCTCGTTGAGTTCGAACTGGCTGGTGCTCGCATCGACAGCGGCGTCCATGGCGTGCTCCCTATGTGCTGGCCAGCTAGCTCGCTGGCCTGTCGTTTTTGGCTTTGCGCGCGCACCAATCTAGACCAATGATGCCGCCGCGCAACCCGACCCGCTGCGGAGCGGCTGTGCATCAATGCATGTCCGGAGCAAGATGTGACGACAAAATTCGATGAACTGCTGAGCCGGTTCCACAGCTATCTCGCTTCCGTGGATGACGCCTTGGTGCGTGACGCGGTGGCGCGGATCACCTGGGAGATGTCGGCCCGCACACTGGAGCCGCGTCCGCTTGCCTGCCTGCGTCATCTCGATCGCGCCGTGGAGTTGGCGGCGCCGGATGCCAAGCCGCTGGTGCGGCTCCTTGCCGAGCGTCGGAATGATTTTCGCTGGGGGCAGACCTATGGCGAGGCCGATTTCGGAAAAGAGTTCATCGACAATTACGGCTGGCTGGAAGTGTTCGGCACGCGAGGCCACTTCGCCAATGGCGAGGTCGCCGCCGGCCTGCTGATCCTTGGGCCTGATATCGTCTATCCCGACCACCATCACCTTGCCGAGGAAATCTACATTCCGCTGACTGGCGGCACCGAATGGCGCATGGGCGAGAGCGGCTTTTGCATGCGTACAGCCGGCGAGGTCGTCCACCACGCTTCCAACGTCAATCACGCCATGCGCACCGGCAAAGACCCATTGCTGGCGCTCTACATCTGGCGCGGCGGGCCGCTGGCGCAGAAATCCGACATCACCGGAACCGTGGCGCAGGGCAGGGGCTGATGGCCAAAGCGATCATGCTGCAAGGCACGGGTTCCGATGTCGGCAAGACGGTGCTCGTCGCCGGCCTATGCCGCGCGGCAAAAAAGCGTGGGCTGAAGGTACGGCCATTCAAGCCGCAGAACATGTCGAACAACGCCGCCGTTGCCGATATCCCCGGCGACAACAAAGCCGGCGGCGGCGAAATCGGCCGTGCGCAATGGCTGCAGGCGATCGCTTGCGGCGTGGCCCCCTCGGTCCACATGAACCCGGTTCTGCTCAAGCCGCAGACCGATGTCGGCGCGCAGGTCATCGTGCAGGGCAAGGTGTTCGGTGATGCGCGGGCGCGCGACTACCAGGCGATCAAGGGCCGGCTGATGGACGCCGTGCTGGATTCCTGGGGCAAGGTCGGCGAGGGCGCCGATATGGTCATCGTCGAGGGTGCTGGCTCGCCGGCCGAGATCAACCTGCGTAGCCGCGACATCGCCAATATGGGCTTTGCCACGCGCGCAGACGTGCCGGTGGTGCTGGTCGGCGACATCGATCGCGGCGGCGTCATCGCTTCGGTCGCCGGTACGCATCTGATCCTGCCGGAAGAGGACCGGCGCATGATCGTCGGCTACCTCATCAACAAGTTTCGCGGCGACGTGTCGCTGTTCGACGACGGCATAAGGTCGATCGAGAAATTCACGGGCTGGCGCTGTTTCGGTGTCGTACCGTGGCTGAAGGCGGCGGCACGCTTGCCTTCGGAAGATTCTGTGGTGCTGGAACGGCTGGCGTCCGGCGAGACGCGTGCGCTGAAGGTGGCCGTGCCGGTGCTTGGCCGCATCGCCAATTTCGACGATCTCGACCCGCTCAAGGCCGAACCACAGGTCGAGGTGGTGTTCGTGCCGCCGGGAAGACAGCTGCCCGCCGATGCCGGGCTGGTGGTCATTCCAGGCTCCAAGTCGACGATCGGCGATCTCCTGAAGTTCCGCGAGAACGGTTGGGATCGGGACCTTCTCGCACACCGCAAGCGCGGCGGCCATGTCGTTGGCATTTGCGGCGGCTTCCAGATGCTTGGCCGCATGGTGCGGGATCCCGACGGCATCGAAGGCAGCGTCACCGAGGCCGAAGGGCTCGGCCTGCTCGACGTCGAAACGGTGATGGAACCGGAGAAGACGGTGCGCAATGTCAGCGCCCGCTCGGTGCCGTTCGACCTGCCGCTCGAAGGCTACGAGATCCATCTCGGCCGCACCACCGGACCGGATACGCTGCGGCCGTCGGCAGTCATCAATGGCGTCGAGGACGGGGCGGTGTCGGCCGATGGCAAGGTGATCGGCACCTATATGCACGGTCTGTTTGGCGCCGACGGCTTTCGCGGGAAGTTCCTCGAAAGCCTCGGCATCAAGGGCGGTGGCATCGACTACCGGGCCGAGGTCGAGCGGGCGCTGGACGAGGTCGCAGCCGAGCTGGAGACCCATCTCGACTGCGACGCGATCTTTGGTTTGGCGCGTTAGATCCGCCCAACGCTTCGTCATCCACGGGCGGAGCAAGGAGCGTAGCGACGCGGCGCAGACCC
>NZ_SMYZ01000233.1 GCF_004919685.1 Mesorhizobium norvegicum
GTTTACTCCAAGGTGTGCGACACGGCCGCCGCGCACGACGATGTGGAAAACCGGTGCGCACGCACGATTGCGGGGCACACATGCACCACGCTTGCCAGTCGGCACGACGCGGCCCCGCAGTTAGAATGCGCGCAACAAGGAACGGACATCCATGGCCACACTCGGATCAGGCAAGACGGCGTCGATCGGCATCCGCAAGCAAAAGCGCGCCGACCTCGTTGCCGAAGAACT
>NZ_SMYZ01000234.1 GCF_004919685.1 Mesorhizobium norvegicum
CCGCATAGACCGCGGCCGCCAGCCCCGCCGGTCCGGCGCCTCCTCGCGCATCGAGAACTATCTCGGTTTCCCCACCGGCATTTCGGGCATGGCGCTGATGGCGCGCGCCTACAACCAGGCGCAGAAATTCGGCGTCGAAATGGTCATCCCGGACGAGGCGAAGCTTTTGAGTACCGCGACCGACGGCGCCCGTTACAGGCT
>NZ_SMYZ01000235.1 GCF_004919685.1 Mesorhizobium norvegicum
GCCGCGCGCATGCCACCGAGGCATAACCGGAGTTCCTGGCGCGGTACGCGGCTTGCTGATCCCGTGGGGTATCCGCCCCATGGCGGCAAGCTCACTCAACTGCACAGGAGGTCACCATGCTGCGTTATGCAGTCATCTTTTTCATCATCGCCCTGATTGCGGCCGTGCTCGGGTTTGGCGGCATCGCTGCCGGCGCAGCGAGCATCGCCAAGATTCTGTTCATGATTTTCGTGGTGCTGTTTGT
>NZ_SMYZ01000236.1 GCF_004919685.1 Mesorhizobium norvegicum
CTCCTCATTAACCTGGTGGTCGGCATCGTCTTGCTCCTTGTGTGGCGCAGTGTCGAGGTTGTGGCCTATCGCCGTCTGCGAGGGGCTAAGCGGGTAATGTTGCTCGGTCCGCCTGAGATGCTCAACCGGGCCGTCATGAACTACATGGCGAATAAGGCGACCCGTCATCGTCTTACCCATGTGGTGCGTGGCCATTACCTGGAGCAGATTCGATCTCATATTAACGAGTTTGATACTGCCCACGTTTCTGACGATATTCCGTCCTCTGAGCGAGTCGCTATTTATG
>NZ_SMYZ01000237.1 GCF_004919685.1 Mesorhizobium norvegicum
CTCCAAAGGTTAGAAGCTTATCACGAGAAAAAACATGTTTCTGGCTATTTTCAATCTTGCCAAGCATGTTCTTACTATCCATAATTTGCCAGGTTTTCTCATTGGCGTAGATATCCATGCCATATTTACGAGCTAAAACACCTACACCATGGATATGGTCCTTGTGTTCATGTGTTACTAAGATGGCATCAAGATCACTTGGATCACGATCAATCTCTGCTAGCA
>NZ_SMYZ01000238.1 GCF_004919685.1 Mesorhizobium norvegicum
GCCTCGTCGGAACTAGTGAAGCCTCCACTCCACCCCTTGGTGTCGCCGCGATTTGAGATGAAAGTCAAGGATCCGTCGGCATTTCCCGTCACTGTAAAACCTGATGCCGACAGATTATCGGCAAGAAAATCGTGCACTTTACCCGACGTATCTGGCCCAGTAAGCAGGGTGATGTTGTTGACGTGATCGACCCGTAACGTGACGGCC
>NZ_SMYZ01000024.1 GCF_004919685.1 Mesorhizobium norvegicum
CCTTGGCGCGCGCCAAGGTGCGCAGCACGCCATTGACGAGACCGGAAAAACGCTGCGTGCGTGGATCGGACTTGGCGTGGGTCACCGCAATGTCGACGGCGGCGCTGTCGGGAATGTCGAGGAACAGGATCTGGGCCGCCGCCACATGCAATATGTGCGACAGCGCGGTGGCGTTGGGCGGCAACGGCTTCTCCAGACGCCGCGCCAGCAGCCCTGATATGGTCATGCGATAGCGCAGCGCGGTAATCAGGATGGCGCGCACCAGGCCGCGATCGCGCAGGTCGAGCGCCTTGTATTGCGGGTGGCCGTTTTCGTGATCGGTCAGGCCGTCGAGCGGCGTCCTGGCGTCGATGACGGCGGCAAGCAGGCGCGCCGCCGCCTTGCGGGCGGCGAGGCCGGCAACGAAGTCGCCGCCGTCCCTGTGTTCCTGATCACCTGAAACCGTGCGTCGAGATCCTCTGTCCGCCACGCTCACGACCACCGGCCTTTGGGCCCGGTCGGGTTGCGCCCCCACGGGTTGGATTTCGGCTTGGCGGGCTCCGCCGGCTGCTCGGGCCGTGCTGCCTCGCCCCACGGGCCGGATGGCCGCTGTTCGTCCGCCTGCCGTGGCGTCGGCGCCTGGCGCGGAGCTTGGGTCTGGCTCCCTCCCATCTGCAGCGCCATCGCCTGCAAAGCGGCGATGCGGTTGTCGGTGCTCGGGTGGGTGGAAAACAGACTGTCCATGCGCTCGCCGTGAAGGGGATTGATGATGAAGAGATGCGCGGTTGCCGGATTGCGCTCGGCATCGGGGTTGCGGATGCGTTCGGCGCCGCGGGCTATCTTGTCAAGGGCGGATGCCAGCCAGAGCGGGTGTCCACAGATTTCGGCACCGCGCCGGTCGGCCTCGTATTCGCGGGTGCGGCTGACCGCCATCTGCACGACCATCGCGGCAAAGGGCGCCACGATCATCGCCGCCAGCACGCCGACGAAGCCGAACGGATTGTTGTCGCGATTGCCGCCGAGGAAGAAGGCGAAATTGCCGAGCATCGAGATGGCGCCGGCAAAGGTGGCGACGATCGTCATCGTCAGCGTGTCGCGGTGCTGCACATGGGCGAGCTCGTGCGCCATCACGGCGGCGACCTCTTCAGGCGTCAAAGCCTGCAACAGGCCGGTGGAGGCAGCGACCGCCGCGTTCTGCGGGTTGCGGCCGGTGGCAAAGGCGTTCGGCTGTGGGTTGTCGATCAGATAGGTCTTCGGCATCGGCAGGCCGGCCTGTTTGGCCATTGCCTGGACGATGGCGTAATATTCAGGCGCGTTCCTTTCGTCGACCTCGACGGCGCGGTTCATCGACAGCACCATCTTGTCGGCGTTCCAGTAGCTGAACAGATTGGTGCCGGCAGCGATCAGCAGCGCGATCATCATGCCGCCCGATCCGCCGATCAAAAAGCCGACACCCATGAACAGCGCGGTCATCGCGGCAAGAAGCATGGCGGTGCGGATGGTGTTCATCGTCTGCTCCTGTCCAGGTGATAGCGAAAGGGGGTCGATCGTCGTGACTTCGTCGCTATATGATGGGAAACGCCTGGTCCTGTTTCAATCCGCTGGAAATATCGCATGAACGACGAAACCAGTAAAATCGATGCCGACCTTGGCCATGACGTCGAGCCAAAGGCGCTCACGCCGGAAGCCAGACGTGCGCTCGCGGAAGCCGAAGCAAGGCGTGTAAAATACCTGGAAAAGGAAGCCTCGGCGCCGAAGGAAGTCGGCGGCCGCGGCGGCAAGGAGCCCGGGCGCTATGGCGACTGGGAGGTCAAGGGCCTGACCAGCGATTTCTAGATGCTTCCCTACGCAGCGCTGCGTTGCGGCTCGAGCGCGATCCAGCCACGCTCGTCGATGGTGATGCCGACCGTGTCGTAGCCTGCGATCGTGGCATGTTGTGTCGGCAATGGATGCTTGTGCGTGGCGTTGATGACCATCACCGCCGCGCCCGCCGCCTCGGCTGCCGTGATGCCGGCCGGAGCGTCCTCGAACACCAGGCAGTCGCGCGCATCGAAGCCGAGCCGTTCTGCGCCAAGCCGGAAGCAATCGGGCGCCGGCTTGCCGCGGGAGACATCTTCCGCCGCGACGAGGACGGCCGGGACAGGGATGCCGGCGGCCTGCATGCGCAACAGCGCCAGTTCGCGCGGCGCGGAGGTCACGATCGCCCAGCGCTCGGTGGGCAGCGAATTGAGAAACGCCGCCGCGCCGGCGATCTGGAGAATGCCATCCAGATCGGCCGCCTCGGCCTTCAGCAGCAGATCAGCCTCGTGCGCCGGGTCGACGCCTGGGAGTGCCAGGCCGGTGATGGTCTCGATCGCCCGCACGCCATGGATCGTCGGCAGGAAGGCGGCGACGTCGAGGCCCTGGCGGCGTGCCCAATCGCTCCACACCCGTTCCGCCGAGGCGATGGAATTGATGAGCGTGCCGTCCATATCGAAGAGGAAGGCCGCGAATTTTCTGCCTGAATACATGATTTTCCTTAGAGTCCGGGGGAGCGCTTGCGGCGTTCCCGAACCTAACGTCTCGGCCACGGCAGGGGAAGACACGGGCCGAGCTTTTCGATCGGCCCAGGGAACCACAGCCAGTCTTTTTGCGTTTGAGCAAAACTGTTTTCCACGACGATCGAAGGGGACTGCAATGCTGATCCGGCTCGGCTATGAAATCGCCATTGAATGCACCGAGGCCACCCCCGTGATTTCGCTGCTCGAGATCCACAAGGACCGCCAGGCCGACATCAAGCGGCAGACGCGCGTGCTGACCTCGCCTTCTGTGCCGACCAAGCTCTACCACGATCTGCATGGCAATGCCTGCCGCCGCTTCACGGCGCCAGCCGGTGGTTTTCGCATCCTGTATGACGCGGTCGTCGAGGACAGCGGCGAGACGGACGAGGTCAATACGCTGGCCAGGGAAGTGCCGGTGGCGGAATTGCCCGACGAGGTGCTCGGCTATCTGCTGGGCAGCCGCTATTGCGAGACAGATCATCTGAGTGGCCTGGCCTGGCAGCTCTTCGGCCATGTCCCGCCCGGCTGGGCGCGCGTGCAGGCGATCGTCGACTATGTCCACAACCGGCTGTCCTTCGGCTATGGCTATGCCCGCTCGACCCGCACCGCGGCGCAGGCGCATGAGGAGCGGGTCGGCGTCTGCCGCGACTTCGCCCACCTGGCGATCACGCTGTGCCGCTGCATGAACATTCCGGCGCGCTATGTGAACGGCTATCTCGGCGATATCGGCGTGCCGATCGATCCGGCGCCGATGGATTTCTCGGCCTGGCTGGAAGTGTTCCTCGACGGCAAATGGTACACGTTCGATGCCCGCCATAACACGCCGAGGATCGGGCGCGTCGTCATCGCACGCGGCCGTGACGCCACCGACGTGCCGCTGCTGCACAGCTTCGGCCCGCACCGGCTCAGCCTGTTCAAGGTGTGGACCTACGAGCAGGAAGGCAATTTGTTCAACCCGCCCTATCACGGCATCGACAGGACCGTCAGCGCGCGGATGCTGGCCTAGAGGCATTCGGCTGAACTGAATCTCCACACACTATGGTCCGTTCGCGCCTCAACTTGCCCCTGCAATCTCGGGACAGCTGGCTCGCTTCGGCACACAGGCCCTGTCCCGCAACAGGACGTCATCGGGCATTCCGCGATTGCTTCGTTTTGAGCATGGTAACCGGCTCGTAAACACAGCCGGGCCCGCGCATTTCTGTTTACCAGTCATTCACCTTTGCGAAGCTCGAAACCAAAGGAAAACAATGCGTTGCTTGCGAGCGGCCTGCTTTCCGAGGCTGAGCGGCGTCATCCGGCTGGAATCCTGCATTGTCCTTGCTGCGGCGACGAGGCCGAGGCAAGCGGAGGCTGTAGGATGCGGAATTACGGGGGTCTTGTTCACGCGGTCGGCGGGTTCGCCAGAGATCGCGGTGGAAATTTCGCAGTCCTGTTCGGCCTTGCTGCCTCGGTCTTGGCGCTAGCCGTCGGCTTTTCCGTCAACGTCTCGCAGCTCTATAATGCCAAATCGAGTCTGCAGGGCGTGGTCGATGCCGCCGTGACATCGACCGCACGCGACCTGACGACAGGGGCCATCAAGGAGGCCGATGCCAACAAATCGGTTCAGACCTTTCTCGATGCCAACAGCACGGCGGGCATCCTGCAGGTCGACCAGATCGTGCTCGACAGACTGACGGTCAACAGTACCGCCAAGACGGTCCAAGCCGACGCCCATGTCGATGTCGCGCTGTATTTCCCGATTTTTGGGACGGGTGACATGAAACGCGTCACCGCTTCGACAACGGCGCTCTATTCGGACAAGACCGTCGAAGTGGCGATGATGCTCGACATAACAGGATCGATGGCGAAGCGGGGCAAGATCGACAAGATCGGCGATCTGAAAGCAGCTGCAAGAAACGCCGTTCAGACGATGCTCCAGAACCAGGATCCGAAGAACCCCCGCATCCGCGTCGCAATTGTGCCCTACGCATCTGGCGTGAACGCCGGCAAGCTGGCGGAAAACGTCTATGCCGAGAACCAAGGGAGCTCGGAGCTGCCACCGGTCGCCGGCAGTTCGCTTCTCGTCGCCAAGACGGGCAAGGATTTACTGCCATCCTACAACGATTACATCTCCATTGTTGGCGCGGCGATGCCACACCCCGATAATTGCACGACGGAGCGCAAGGACAAAAACGGCGATGCGGATTTGAGCGCCGACGGGCCAGAGACGGTTCGCACGGACAGCACCGGCAAGAAATATTATGCCCTGGTCAACCGAGACGATCATCTCAGTGGTGGGGGAATGAACAGGTGCCCTGATGCGGAAGTGATCCCGCTGACCGCGGATTCCGATGCATTGCTTGATTCGATCGACGACTTCCAGGCCGGTGGTTATACGGCCGGCGCGATCGCCATTCAGTGGACCTATTATATGCTGTCGCCGCAATGGCGCGCCGCGATCGAGAATGCCGGTCTCGGCAAAGGCGCCTCGGATGCCAATGCGAAGAAGATCGCCAAGGTCGCGATCCTGATGACCGATGGCCAGTTCAATACCGCCTTTGCCGGTGCGGGGGGCAGCTACAACAGCCAGGGCAACCTTGCGCGCGGCAACGCCGAAACGCTGTGCGGCAACATGAAAGATGACGGCATCGAGATTTTCACCATCGGCTTCGATCTGAACGACAAGGACATGTCGGCGACCGAGCGGGACCAGGCAAAGGCGGTGCTGAAGGACTGTTCGTCGAAAGATAGCTCAGCCGCCGAGAGACATTACTTCGAGGTGTCCACCGGAGTGGAATTGGACGCCGCCTTTCAGGAAATCATCCGCAACACCGAAAAGGTCGCACTGACCCAGTAATCCGCAAAAAAGGAAAAGGCCGCCGCTTCTTTCGAAGCTGGCGGCCTTCCGTGTTTCCGTCCGTGGCGCGGCCCTATGGCGATGACCCCAAGAGGTCACCCGCCGCGCATCTCGCGCCTTAACGGGAAGACTGCTTCCCGAAAGTGCAATCCGCTGAGGCCACGTTCTGGAAAACGAAATCACTCGACATCGGATCACCTCCTTTCGATTTGTTGAACACACTCAGATGATGGGGTCTCATTTGGGAAATGGCAAGGTGCCACCCTCAAAAAGCCGGGTGTGTGTCTTTCCAGACAGGCTGGCCGGACGGGTGGCTTGCAGTCCAGGGGCAAACAGACAACATTGGCGCTCTGGCTTCGGGGAGGAAGCATGGACGCCACCGACAAGGCCGCGCGGATCGTTCGAACGGTTGTTGAAACGCTGAAGCCGGGCTTTGCTGTCAAGCTGTGGACCGGCGAGCGCATTGGCCCCGCCACCGGCCCTGTGCTCACCGTCAACGACCCGGACATTGTCTGGCAGATGGTTCGCCGACCCAACTTCTCGACACTGATCGAGATGTGGATTTCCAAGGCGGTCGATGTCGAAGGCGGTTCGCTGTTTGATTTCTACGCCCTGCCTTCGCAAGGCAAGCTCAGGTCGAAACTCAAGACATTGCCGAAGCTGGCGATCCTGCGTGATCTGCCGGCCGTGCTGTTTTCAAGGAAACAGATGACGGCGCGGACCGACCTTTCGGGGCGCAATCCCTTCGTCAGCGGTTCGAGCCAGGAAGCGATCCAGCATCACTATGACATCTCGAATGCTTTCTATCGGCTCTTTCTCGACGAGCGCATGGTCTATAGCTGCGGTTACTTCAAGGATTTCGCCAACAGCATCGATCAAGCGCAAATCGACAAGCTCGACCATATCTGCCGCAAGCTGCGGCTGAAGCCCGGCGAGAGGCTGCTCGACATCGGCTGCGGCTGGGGCGCGATGCTGATCCATGCCGCGAAGAACTACGGCGTCATCGGCCATGGTGTCTCGCTGTCGGAAGCCCAGACGCAACTTGCCCGTGAGCGCATTCGCGCCGAGGGGCTGGAGGACAAGATCACGATTGAAATAAAATCCTACGCCGAGCTTACCGGTAGCTTCGACAAGATATCGTCGATCGGCATGTTCGAGCATCTGGGGCTCGCCAACCATGCCACCTACTTTTCCACCATCCACCGGCTGCTGAAGCCGGGCGGCATCTATCTGCATCACGCCATCACCAGGCGCAGCAAGGGCGACATCAAGAAGACCCTGCGCAAGGGTCCGGAGTTCAAGGCGCTGATCAAATACATCTTCCCCGGCGGCGAACTCGACACGATCGGCATGACGCTCGGCAATCTCGAAGCCCACGGCTTCCTCGTCTACGATGTCGAGAACCTGCGCGAGCACTATGCCCGCACCTGCAGGCTGTGGGCCGAGCGTCTGCACGCAAGGTTCGACGAGGCAATCGCCGAGGTGGGCGAAGCCAAGGCGCGGCTGTGGCTGCTTTACCTGACCGGCTGTTCGATCACCTTCGAACGCGCCTCGGCACAGATTTTCCAGACCGTCGTCACCAAGCGCGCGCGTGGCCCGAGCGGGCTGCCGCCGACGCGGGCGGATCTGTATCAATGATCAGATGAAGCGCATCGTATCGCCGAGCTCGATGCTGGCCGGCCGATCGACCGTGCAATAGACGCCGAGATTGTGCGCGTTGTGGCGAACCAGATTGCGCAGGATCGCCGGATCATGGTCGAAGCCATCCTGGGCGATGATGGTGAAACCGCAGCGGCGGCAGGGTTCGGAGATGGTCAGCAACAGGTCGCCGATCACCAGCTTTCGGCCGATCCATTCCGTCTCGGGAAACGACCCTTCGATTGCCACCATGTCGACGACGATGTTGGGACGAAAACGGCGCGGATCGGGGGTGCCTTCCGGATGCAATGCCTTCAGGCGCGCCAGCGAAGCCGTGGTCAACAGATGGATCGGCGCCTTGCGATAGCGCTCCGCCGTCAGCGGGCCGGAATAGCCAGGCGCGGCATTCTCCCGGCGAAACGGCCGGATCGAGGCCTCGAAGCCAAGATAGGCCGACACCGCGCGGTCGCTCTCGATATCCGGCGCAGCCAGCCAGTCGCCGTTAGGCACGGCGATCTCGAGTTCGCGGGCAGGCGACAGCCGGGTCCGGATGCGCGGCACCTTGTGCCATTTGGCCTCGCGATCCGGTCGTGCGATCTCATTGTCGGACACGTCGACAAGGCCGAACAGGCGGTCGCCGTCGATGCTTTCCGAACCGACAAGGATCGCATCGAGCCGTTCGCCGGCGAGCGAACTCGCCGGATAGCGCCAAAGCTCGGTGACAGTGCCCAGCGCGGCCTCGTCCTGCATCAGCTCTTCTTGTTCTGCCGGTTGGCGATCAGGTCTTCGACGACGGCCGGGTCGGCCAGCGTCGAGGTGTCGCCGAGGGCTGAAAAATCGTCCTCGGCTATCTTGCGGAGGATGCGGCGCATGATCTTGCCGGAACGTGTCTTCGGCAGGCCGGGCGCGAACTGGATCTTGTCGGGCGAAGCGATGGCGCCGATCTCCTTGCGGACATGTGCGATCAGTTCCTTGCGCAACTCCTCGCTCGGCTGCTCGCCGCCCATCAGCGTGACGTAGCAGTAGATGCCCTGGCCCTTGATGTCGTGCGGATAGCCGACGACGGCGGCTTCCGAGACCTTGTCGTGGCTGACCAGTGCGGATTCGACTTCGGCCGTACCCATGCGATGGCCGGAAACATTGATGACGTCGTCGACGCGGCCGGTGATCCAGTAATAGCCGTCGGCGTCGCGGCGGCAGCCGTCGCCGGTGAAGTACTTGCCCTTGTAGGTGGAGAAATAGGTCTGGATGAAGCGTTCATGATCGCCATAGACGGTGCGCATCTGGCCGGGCCAGGAATCGGTGATGCACAGGTTGCCGTCGGCGGCATCCTCCAGCACCTTGCCCTCGCCGTCGACCAGCTGCGGCTGGACGCCGAAGAACGGCCGCGTCGCCGAGCCTGCCTTGAGGTCGGTGGCGCCCGGCAGCGGCGTGATCAGGATGCCGCCGGTCTCGGTCTGCCACCAGGTGTCGACGATCGGCACCTTGCCGTCGCCGACGACGTTGAAATACCACTCCCAGGCTTCCGGATTGATCGGCTCGCCGACCGAGCCCAGCACGCGCAGCGACTTGCGCGACGTCTTCTTCACATGGGAGTCGCCGGCGCCCATCAGCGCGCGCAGAGCCGTCGGCGCGGTGTAGAAGATATTGACCTTGTGCTTGTCGATGACTTCCCAGAAGCGCGACTGCGACGGATAGTTCGGCACGCCTTCGAACATCAGCGTGGTGGCGCCGTTGGCGAGGGGGCCGTAGACGATGTAGCTGTGGCCGGTGACCCAGCCGACATCGGCGGTGCACCAGTAGATGTCGCCGTCATGGTAGTCGAAGACATATTGGTGCGTCATCGAGACGTAGACGAGGTAGCCGGCGGTGGTGTGCAGCACGCCCTTCGGCTTGCCGGTCGAGCCGGAGGTGTAGAGGATGAACAGCGGATCCTCGGCCTTCATCTTCTCGGGCTTGCATTCGGCCTTCACCGTCGCGATCTCGTCATGGTACCAGACGTCGCGTCCGGCCACCCAGCCGGTCTTGCCGCCGGTGCGGCGCACGACCACCACCTTTTCGACTTTCGTTCCGGCTTTCGCGGCGATTTCGATCGCCTTGTCGGTGTTCTCCTTCAACGGGATCGGCTTGCCACCGCGCAGGCCCTCGTCTGATGTGATGACGAAGGTCGACTTGCAGTCGTCGATGCGGCCAGCCAGCGCGTCCGGCGAAAAGCCGCCGAAGACGATCGAGTGGATGGCGCCGATGCGCGTGCAGGCCAGCATCGCATAGGCGGCTTCCGGGATCATCGGCATGTAGATGGTGACGCGGTCGCCCTTCTTGACGCCGTGCTTCTTCATCACATTGGCGAGCCGGCAAACATGCTCGTAGAGCTCGTTGTAGGTGATCTTCTTGTCGTCGTAGGGATTGTCGCCTTCCCAAATGATGGCGGTCTGGTTGCCGCGCTTCTTCAGGTGCCGGTCGATGCAGTTGACCGAGACGTTGGTCAGCCCGTCCTCGAACCACTTGATCGAGACCTTGCCGTCGAAGGAGGTGTTCTTGACCTTGCTGAAGGGCTTGAACCAGTCGATGCGCTTGCCGTGCTTGCCCCAGAACTTGTCCGGATTCTTGACGCTCTCGGCATACCATTTCAGGTAGGTGTCATTGTCGATCAGCGCGTTTTTCTTCCACGCCGGCTGGACGCGATGGACATGAACCTCGGACATTCCTGACTTTCCTCCCAAACCAATCCGCCGGCTTGAAACGCCGGCGGGATCGCGGCAGAGCTGCCCGCGAATTCGGCGGCATTATTACCAGTTCGTCTGTGATCGCAATATTAGACGTTGGATTCGCGCGGCGGGATGCCGCAGGCATTTTGCCTGCAGCTGTCAGCACTCCGACGGGCTCGCTGCTAACTGCATGTTTTCGCGCGGAAAACCCGTTGTCGATCAGGAAAAATCAATAGACAGTTAAGCAACGGCGCGCACACTCTGACGTTGGGAGGAAAGGAGACTCAACCAGGACCGCCCAAGGGGACTGCCATGCGCGACCATTCCGAAATGGACCTGATGCTCAAAGGCTATGGCCTGACCACGGCCAAGATTCTCTATCATTTTCCGGACCATCCGCATCTGCTGCAGAGCTTCATCTGGCAGGACTACGATCTGGCTCCGCAATTTCCGGTGCTGATCAAGTTCATCGAATTCTGGAAGGCCAAGCTGGACGGGCCGCTGCATTCGATCAGCTACACGCACCAGAAGCTGATCGCGCCGAATGAATGGCGCAAGGTGGATGGCGAGTTCGTGCTGCATTAGGAGCTAGTGCTCGGGAGCCGTTGAGGTTGGCGCCCCACGGCGCCCCCCTCTGTCCTGCGAACCTTGGCCTTAGCAGTCCGATGCGCTCACACCGCCGGCGGGTTGAGCCGGGCGAAACCTTCCTGCCGCCGGTACGGGAAATACGGGTAGGGCGCGGTGACTTCGCTTGCCGCGTCGAGTGTCCTGATCTGCTCCGGCGTCAACGTCCAGCCGACAGCGCCCAGATTCTGGCGCAGCTGTTCCTCGTTGCGGGCGCCGATGATGACGGACGACACCGTCGGGCGCCGCAGCAGCCAGTTGATGGCGATCTGCGGCACGGTCTTGCCGGTTTCCTCGGCCACGGCGTCGAGGGCATCCATGACTCGGTAGAGATGCTCGTCCTCGACCGGCGGCCCGAAGCTCGCTGTGTCGTGCAGCCGGCTCTTTTCCGGCAAGGGCTGGCCACGGCGGATCTTGCCGGTCAGGCGACCCCAGCCGAGCGGGCTCCAGACCAGTGCGCCGACGCCCTGGTCGAGGCCGAGCGGCATCAGCTCCCATTCATAGTCGCGGCCGACCAGCGAATAATAGACCTGATGGGCGACATAGCGCGGATAGCCTTGGCTGTCGGCTTGCGCCAACGATTTCATCACTTGCCAGCCGGAGAAATTGGAGACGCCGACATAGCGCAACTTGCCGGCACGCACGAGCTCGTCCAGCGTCGACAGCACCTCCTCGATCGGCGTGCCGGCATCGAAGGCGTGCAGCTGCAAAAGGTCGATGTAATCGGTGCCGAGACGTTTCAACGCGGCGTCCACGGATTTGATCAGCCGCGAACGTGACGAGCCGTAATCGGCCGGGCCGTCGCCCATCGGCAGCGAGGTCTTGGTCGAGATCAGCACGGCGTCGCGGCGGCCTTTTATCGCTTCGCCAAGCACCTCTTCCGAAGCGCCGTTCGAATAGACGTCGGCGGTGTCGAACAAATTGACGCCGGCCTCGAGGCAGATGTCGATCAGCCGCCGCGCTTCCCTGGCGTCGCTGTTGCCCCAGGCGCCGAACAGCGGGCCGGAACCGCCAAAGGTTCCCGCGCCGAAGGAGAGTGCGGGCACTTTCAGGCCCGATGCACCGAGACGTCGATAATCCATTTTCTTGTCCTTTCAATTGCCGGGTGATGTCAGGTGCTGGCCTGCTTAGTCTTTGACCAGCTGGCCGAGATCGATGACCTGCGCCATAGCCCTGTTTCCCTTGTCGCCGGGATGCAGATGGTCGCCGGAATCGAACTCCGGCAGCAGGCGTGTCGGATGCGCGGGATCGCGAAGCAGGAGATCGAAGTCGACGACCGCATCAAAGGCGCCGCTGGTTCTGATACACTCGTTTACCTCTTGGCGTAGCGCTTCCTTTTGAGGCGTGTAGTAGCCATCGAGCGGCGTGCCGCTCAGCGCGCCCTCGAAGGGTGTCAAGGTGCCGCCAACGATAATGAGATTGTGGGCGTGGGCCTGGGCGGCGAGCTGCAGATAGCCTTTGGTCAGGGCCGCCAGCGATGGCAGCGATTTTTCGGACACGAAGGGCGTGCCGGGCCAACTGACGTCGTTGATGCCGATGAGCACAACCACCGCCCTGGCGCCCGGCTGGGCCAGCACGTCACGGCCGAAGCGCGCCGATGCCTTCACGCCCATCGCATCGTCCAGCAGCCTGGCGCCGGATATGCCCGCGTTGAGCACCGCTATCTTGTTGGAGACGAGACGCCCTGCCAGGAAGTCCGGCCAGCGGTCGTCGGCGTCCAGTGTGGCGCCATTACCATCGGTGATCGAATCGCCGATGGCGATAACGGCGCCATCATTTGCCGGCGCATCGATGAGGACTTCGCTGACCAGGATACGCGCATCGGTGGTCTGTGCGGCGGCGACTGTTTCGGCAGCCGTCTGGTTGCCGTCGCCGATATAGGCGGTCTGCTTGCCATCCCAATGGAAGGTGGAGATCGGTGTGGCCTGCGGCAGGTAGATCGATATCGAAAGTCGGCTCAAAGCGTCGAGGGGCAGTTCCACCGGATCGCTGACCAAAGGCGCGCCCGCCGGAATTGTTGCCTTTGCCTGGCCACCGAAGGTAACGACGCGATCGGTCCCAGGGATGATTCCTGACCCCTCGCCGGCGATCGCCACATGCGCTTCGCCGATCTGGACCGGCACGTTTGAGTACTCGTTCGACAAGACGATGCGGAACCGCTTGCCGCCAACGCTGGTCCTGACCGTCTGGCGTATGGTCTGGTTCTCAAGCTTCGGCGCTATCTTCACGGGCAAGGCGAAATCGGACCCCCATGTCGGTTGCGGGCTGGCCATCCAAGTGCCAACCCAGTCCTGTCTTTCGCCTGACATGGCGGGGCCGACCATCAACGAAGCCGCCAAGGCGAATGCGCCGAGCGTCAGGCGCTTTGCCACAAGGGCGACGATGGTCTGGCGAACGGAATGTGTCATCGGGTCTCTCCTCTCGCGTTCTGTTTTCACGTCATGCTGACGGTGGATCTCGGGACTGCCTTCAATCCATGGAGCCGGAGCGAGCAGCAGCCGGGACCAGCCGCTCTTCATTTCTGTCGAGACGCAGGGCCAGTCCCGCCACACCGAGTGCCGCGAGCGGCAGCAGGGCGGCGACCCAGGTGAGGGAACCCAGGCCAAGGCCATGGGCAATAACCGCGCCACCAAGCCAGGCGCCTGCCGCATTGCCGAGGTTGAAGGCGGCGATGTTGAAGGACGAGGCGAGGCTCTGGCCGGCACCTTGCGCCTTGTCCAATACCCACATCTGCAGCGGCGCCACGGTGGCGAAGGCGGCAGCGCCGAGCAGGCCGACATAGATGACGGCCATCACCTGGCTGTGGATGGCGAAGGTCATGGTGGCGAGCACCAGGGCAAGCACTACGAGACTGCCGAGAACGGCCGGCACCAGCCAGCGGTCGGCGACCTTGCCGCCGGCGAGATTGCCGGCGATGAGACCGCCACCGAAGACGAGCAGGATCGGCGATACGGCCGCTTCCTTGAAGCCGCTTATCTCGGTCAGCAACGGAGCGATGTAGGTGAAGACGGCGAAGACACCGGCATAGCCGAGCACGGTGGTGGCAAGACCGAGCAGGACGGGCGTGCGGCGCAGCACGGCGAGATCGGCGCGCAGGTCGCTCTTTTCAGGCGCCGTCCGGCTGCGAGGCACCAGAGCCAGGATGACGGCGAAGGCCGCCAGACCGACCAATGTCACCGCCCAGAATGTCGCCCGCCAGCCGAAAGCCTGGCCGAGCCAGGTGCCGAAGGGCACGCCGAGGATGTTGGCGATGGTCAGGCCGGTGAACATCAGCGCGATCGCCGAGGCCTTCTTGTTGGGCGCGACCAGGCCGGTGGCGACGACCGAGCCGACGCCGAAGAAGGTGCCGTGGGCAAAGGCGGTGATGATGCGGGCGCCCATCAGCGTCCAGTAATCGGGGGCCAGCGCACAGGCGAGATTGCCAAGCGTGAAGATCGCCATCAGCGCCAGAAGCACGGTCTTGCGTGGCCAGTTGCCGGTGGCGATGGTCAGCAGGGGCGCGCCGATGACGACGCCAAGCGCATAGCCCGAAATGAGCTGGCCGGCGGCCGAGATCGAAACGCCAAGATCCTTGCTGACATCGAGCAGCAGACCCATGATGACGAATTCGGTGACGCCAATGCCGAAGGCACCGGCGGCGAGGGCGTAGAGAGCAAGAGGCATGGCGGTTTCCACTTCGATGACGAAGAGCGCCGTCCCGCGCCCCGACCCGAAAGATCGTGTTGCCATGCATTGTGAACCAGACTTGCCTTGGGCACATTTTCTGTGAAATAGATTCACAAATGGCCAGGCCTGACGTCAATCGCTCCGGCGAGATCGAAGTGTTCGTACGTGTCGTCGAGGACGGCAGTTTCTCCTCCGCGGCACGCGCGTTGCGCATGACGCCGTCGGCGGTGAGCAAGCTGATCGCGCGGCTGGAGACCCGGCTTGGCGCGCGGCTGGTCAGCCGTTCGACGCGAAAGCTGCAACTGACGCCGGAAGGCACGGCGTTCTACGAGAGCGGCCTGCGCATCCTCGCCGACATGGCGGCGGCCGAGCAGGAGGCGGCGGCGGGTGCAGCACCGCGCGGACGGTTGCGCGTCAACACCTACGTGCCCTTCGGGGTGCATCGGCTGATCCCGCTTCTGCCGCGCTTCCTCGAACGCTACCCCGAGATTTCGGTCGATCTGGTGCTGACCGACAGTGTCATCGACCTGATGGCGGAACGCGCCGACGTCGCCATCCGTGCCGGGCCGCTGAGTGAGTCACGGCTGGTGGCGCGCAAGCTCGGGCAAAGCCCGGTCGTCGTCGTTGCAGCACCTTCTTATCTCGAGACGCACGGCATGCCGCTGACGCCAGCCGATCTCGACAGGCACAACCGCATGGGCTTTGGATTCGTGCGGCATGTCGATGGCTGGCCGTTCCTCGACGCGGAAGGCCGCGCCATCATGGTTCCGATCATCGGTAACACGCTGGTCAGCGATGGCGAGGCGATGCGGTTGATGGCGTTGGCGGGCGCGGGCATCGCCCGGCTGGCGTACTGGCATGTGGCAGCCGATATCGCCGCCGGCCGGCTGGTGTCGCTGTTGGAGGCATTCAATCCCGGCGACGAGGAGCCCACCCACGCCGTCTATGTCGGCCAGGGCCGGCATCTGCCGGCGCGGGTGCGCGCCTTTCTCGATTTTCTGGGGGAGAGCGTGCGGCTGACCTGACATCCCGGGAGCCACGGGCTCCCGAGATGTCAGTGTGGGCTGCATTTATGCTTTCGGCGTGAACGGCGCCGGGCGTCGGCCCGCTGCCTGACGCTCGAGCATCCAGCCGGGGTATTCGGACGGCAGGGCGCTGACCTCGTCGAGACGAACCAGATCGTCGGTGTCGAGCTTCAGCTGGGTCGCGGCAAGGTTCTGCTCCAGCTGCTCCATGCGGCTGGCGCCGATGATGACGCTCATCACGAAGGGCTTGGCCAGGACATAGCCGAGCGCCACCGTGGCGACGCTCACGTCATGCTTCCCAGCGATCTCGCGCATGACGGCAACAGCCGCCCAGGCACGGTCCTCATTGACCGGCGGGAAGTTGAAGCTGGCGCGCCGGCCTTCGCCATTGCCCGGTGCGCCGGGGCCATATTTGCCGGAGAGCAAGCCGCCGGCCATCGGCGACCACACCATCAGGCCGAGCTTCTCCTCGTTGAGCAGCGGCACGATTTCGCGCTCGAGGTCGCGGCCGGCGATCGAATAATAGGACTGGACGGTCTCGAAACGGGCAAAGCCCTTGCGCTCGGCGATGCCGAGCGCCTTGGCGATGCGCCATGCCGCCCAGTTCGAGACGCCGACATAGCGGACCTTGCCGCTGGCAACCAGATCGTCCAGTGCCCGCAGCGTCTCGTCGATCGGCGTCACGGTGTCGGTGCCGTGCAGCTGATAGAGATCGATATGGTCGAGCTGCAGCCGCTCGAGGCTGGCATCGACCGAGTCCATGATGTGGCCGCGTGACGAGCCGCGCTGGTTGGGGCCTTCGCCCATGGCGCCATGCGCCTTGGTGGCGATGACCACATTCTGCCTGTTGACGCCGAGATCCCTGAGCGACTGACCAAGCAGGCGCTCGGACTGGCCGAAGGAGTAGACGTCGGCGGTATCGAAGAAATTGACGCCAGCGGCGAGCGAATGGGCAACAATCTCGTTGACGCCCTTCTGGTCGAGGCTGGCGATCAGGCCCCATTGGGCATTTTCGCCGGCAGCACCGAAGGTCATGGTGCCGAGGCACAGTTCGGAGACGAACATCCCCGTATTTCCAAGCTGGTTGTAACGCATGGTGGAGGCTCCAGAGAGTTTGTGATGGCACAAAGCAAATAGGAACGGTACGTTTCGTTTCCAATTGCTGGCTCAATGACGCCTCGGGATTGGTCCAAAGATGCCGGCGTGAGTGTTAGATGAGACGGAGGCGGATAGGTTAGTCGTCCCAGGGGTTGAGCACCGTCACGCCTGTATCATCGAAATCGGTGACGTTGCGCGTCACAAGAATGAGATCATGGACCAGCGCGGTTGCCGCGATGAGTGTGTCGGCGCTGCCTCGCGTTCGCCCAGCCGAGATACGTCCCCATGCCAATGCCACCTCTTCCGTCACCGCAAGGATGCGGTCGGCATTGTCGCGGCGAAGTTCCCGCAGCCAAAGATCGAGACGCGTGGCTCTTTCGGCATCGACCTTGCGCTGCTTGACGATTCCGCGTTCGATCTCGCCGATGGTGATGACGCTGAGATTGAGGGATTCCGGATCGATCGAAGCCAGCCATGCAGTCGGCTTGGGTAGCCGCCTTTGCACATCCGAAACGATGTTCGTGTCGAGCAGATACATCAGAGATCGACATCCCGGATCATGGTATCCGAGCGACGGTTGACCTCTTCAGCGAAATCATCGTCCCAGACAGGGCCAGTCAAAAGATATTCGGCCAGACTTTTCTTCTTTCCAGACAGGCGGTCGTAATCTTCGGCAGAGAGCACCACTGCGGCGCGCTCGCCGCGCAGGGTCACCGTCTGAGGTCCCTCGCTGCGCGCGCGTTGAACCACTTTGGAAAAATTGTTCTTTGCGTCCTGAAGGTGCCAGTTCATAAGAATGCTTCCTAGCTAGCTTGGCTAGATATAACATTGGTGCGGCAAAACGACAAGGAACGTTGCACCTCGAACTGCTGGCGAGCAGATCTACGGGGTGACTATCGGCTGCCGAAGATCGCCGAACCGACCCGGACGCTGGTGGCGCCGAAGGCGATCGCCGTCTCGTAGTCGCCGGACATGCCCATCGACAATCTGGCGACGCCGGCCTCATGCGCAAGCTTTTCCAGCAGGGCGAAATGCGGGCCGGGGTTCTCGTCGGCCGGCGGGATGCACATCAGGCCTTCGATGGCGAGGCCATGCACATCGCGGCAGCGGGCGACAAAGGCCACCGCCTCGCGCGGCTCGATGCCGGCCTTCTGCGGTTCGGAGCCGGTGTTGACCTGGACGTAGAGCCTTGGTGCCCGGCCTTGCCTGGCGATCTCCTTGGCGAGTTCGGCGGCGATCTTTTCGCGATCGATCGTCTCGATGACGTCGAACAGCGCGACCGCCTCCTTGGCCTTGTTGGACTGCAGCGGGCCGATCAGATGCAATTCGATGTCGGGAAATGCGTCCTTCAGGTCAGGCCATTTGCCTTGCGCTTCCTGCACGCGATTCTCACCGAAGACGCGCTGGCCGGCCTCGATGACCGGGCTAATGTCGGCGGCGTCAAAGGTCTTGGAAACCGCGACCAGCGTCACCGCGCCGGCTTGGCGACCGGCCTCGTGCTCGGCGGCGGCGATCTTCGCCTTGACCGCGAAAAACTGCTGAACGACATCGCCCATATGCAAATCCTGCTGTTTTGACCGGCGTTTTTGTCAGACGCGATACCCATATGGTTGACGGGTTTGCCAAACCATGGTGAACACCCGGACCACATTCCCTGAACTGCCGAGCCGTCGCCCGCAGTTCGCGCATGCTTTTAAGTGAAAAACGTCCCATGGCAACCGAACGATACAATCCGCGCGCGTCAGAGCCCAAATGGCAGAAGGCCTGGGACGCCAAGAAGCTGTTCGAAGCGCACAACGACGATCCGCGCCCGAAATACTACGTGCTGGAGATGTTCCCCTATCCGTCGGGGCGCATCCATATCGGCCACACCCGCAACTACACGATGGGCGACGTGGTGGCGCGCTACAAGCGGGCCAAGGGCTTCAACGTGCTGCACCCGATGGGCTGGGACGCCTTCGGCATGCCGGCCGAAAACGCGGCGATGCAGAACAAGGTCCACCCCAAGGAATGGACCTACCAGAACATCGCCACCATGCGGGAGCAGCTCAAGGTCATGGGCCTGTCGCTGGACTGGGCGCGCGAATTCGCCACCTGCGACGTCGACTACTATCACCGCCAGCAGATGCTGTTCCTCGATTTCGTCGAGAAGGGGCTGGTGACGCGCAAATCTTCCAAGGTCAACTGGGACCCTGAGGACATGACCGTGCTGGCCAACGAGCAGGTGATCGACGGGCGCGGCTGGCGTTCGGGCGCGCTGGTCGAACAGCGTGAACTGACGCAATGGTTCTTCAAGATCACCGACTTCGCGCAGGACCTGCTGGATTCGCTCGACGGCCTCGACGAATGGCCGGAAAAAGTGAAGCTGATGCAGCAGAACTGGATCGGCCGCTCGGAAGGCCTGCTGATCCGCTGGCCTCTGGCTGTTCCAGATGCTGGCAAGATTGGCAACGGCGAGCATGAGCTGGAAGTCTATACGACAAGGCCCGACACCATTTTCGGCGCTTCCTTCATGGCGGTCGCCGCCGATCATCCGCTGGCCAAGAAAGCCGCCGAGAGCAATCCGGCCCTGGCGAAGTTCATTGAGGAAGTCCGCCATATGGGCACCTCGGTGGCGGCGCTGGAGACGGCTGAGAAGAAGGGCTTTGACACCGGTATCCGCGTCGTCCATCCGTTTGACGACTCATGGACGCTGCCTGTCTATGTCGCCAATTTCGTGCTGATGGAATACGGCACCGGCGCCATCTTCGGCTGCCCGTCGGGCGACCAGCGCGACCTCGACTTCGCCAACAAATACGGCCTGCCGGTGATTCCGGTGGTGATGCCGGAAGGCGAGAATCCGGCGACGTTCCAGATCATCGATGAAGCCTATGACGGCGACGGCGTGATGATCAATTCGCGCTTCCTCGACGGCATGAAGCCGGATCAGGCTTTCGCCGAGGTGGCGAAACTGCTGGAGCAGAAGACCATCGGCAACCGGCCGATGGCCGAGCGCAAGGTGAATTTCCGCCTGCGCGACTGGGGCATTTCGCGCCAGCGCTACTGGGGCTGCCCGATCCCGATGATCCATTGCGAGGATTGCGGCGTGGTGCCGGTGCCGAAGGCCGACCTGCCGGTGAAGCTGCCCGACGATGTCGATTTCGACCGGCCGGGCAATCCGCTCGACCGGCATCCGACATGGCGCCATGTGAAATGCCCGCGATGCGGCAAGGACGCGCGGCGCGAAACCGACACGATGGACACGTTCGTCGATTCGTCCTGGTATTTTGCCCGCTTCACCGCGCCGTGGGCGCATGAGCCGACCGATCCCAAGGCGGCGAATGAATGGCTGCCGGTCGACCAGTATATTGGCGGCATCGAGCACGCGATCCTGCACCTGCTCTATTCGCGCTTCTTCACCCGCGCCATGCGCGAGACCGGCCATGTCGATCTGGCCGAGCCGTTCAAGGGCCTGTTCACGCAAGGCATGGTGGTGCACGAAACCTATCGCGTCGGCTCGGCATCGAATGGCCGCTGGCTGGCGCCCACCGAGGTTCGGCTGGAGGATGTCGACGGCAAGCGCAGCGCCATCGACATCGCCACCGGCGAGGCCGTCACCATCGGCCCGCTGGAAAAGATGTCGAAGTCGAAGAAGAACACGGTGAGCCCGGAAGACATCACCGATGGCTACGGCGCCGATACGGCGCGCTGGTTCATGCTGTCGGATTCGCCGCCCGAGCGCGATGTCGAATGGACCGACGATGGCGCCGCCGGCGCGCATCGCTTCATCCAGCGCATCTGGCGCCTGGTGTCGACGGCGGCCGAGACGCTGGTCGGCATCAAGCCCGCGGCGGCCGGCAGCGGCGAGGCCGCGGTGGTTTCCAAGGCTGCGCACAAGATCCTGAAGGCGGTCGGTGAGGATATCGAGAAGCTGGCTTTCAACCGCGCCATCGCCCGCATGTACGAACTGGCCAACGCGCTGACCACGCCGCTCAACGAGGTGGCCGAAGGCAAGGCCGATGCAGCGCTGAAAGGCGCCTGCCGGCAGGCCGTGGAGATTCTCGTGCATCTGATCGCGCCGGTCATGCCGCATCTGGCCGAGGAGTGCTGGGAAACGCTCGGCGGGACCGATCTGGTCGCCGAACGGCCGTGGCCGGTCTTCGATCCGGCGCTGGTCGTCGACAACGAAGTCACCTATCCGGTACAGGTCAACGGCAAGAAGCGGGGGGATTTGACAATTGCCCGCGACGCGGACCAAGGTGCGGTCGAAAAAGCGGTATTGGCTCTCGACTTCGTGCAGAAAGCACTCGAAGGTAAGGCTCCGCGCAAGGTGATCATCGTGCCGCAGAGGATCGTCAATGTCGTTGCCTGATCCGGAAAAGACAGAGTTGAGCCGTTTGCTGCGCCGCATCGCGCTTGCCGGCCTGGTCGGCTCGCTCGCGCTTGTCTCGGCCTGTACGGTGCGGCCGCTCTATTCGAGTGCGCCGCTGTCGGGTTCGCAGGTCAGCGCCAGTGCCGAACTGGCGTCGATCGGCATCAAGCCGGTCGGCTCGCGTTACGGCCAGCAGGTGCGCAACAATTTGATTTTCGGGTTTGGACGAGGCGCCGGCGAGCCGGCCTCACCGGCCTATTCGCTCACTCTCGGCGTGACCGAAGCCGTCGAGTCCTCGGCACTTGTGCAGGTCGGAACCGACCAGGACGAGCCGACCGCCGGTTCCGTGACGCTGACCGGCACCTATACGCTGGCCGATGCGAAGACCGGTGTGGTGATAGCGTCCGGCAAGCGTTCGATCACCTCGTCCTTCGACAGGCCGCGTCAGGAATTCGCCGCATACCGGGCGCAGATCGACGCCGAGAACCGCGCCGCGCGCGAACTGGCGGAAGCGCTACAACTGTCCATCGCCCAGGATCTGGTCAGGCACGCCAAGGCTGGCTAGCGCGGCTCATCGCTCCCCGGAAACGGTCTAGAGCAGTTCACCGTTTCACGGAAACGGCGAGCTACTCTAATTCTTTGTTTTGACGCAATTCTCTAGGGAAAGCGCTACGCGCTTTTCCCGGGAAAACCGCTTTACACTTTTCCTAGAATTGCTCTAGCGCCCCAAGCATGAAATGACGATCCGGCCCCCGAAGCTAGATCGTCCGGCATTGCTGCGACAATGCGCCACCACACATCCTCAATGACACGGCGAGCAGATCGCGCCACCGGCGTGTGCGCCGTGAGATGACGATTCGGTCGCGTCGCTCTTGGAGGCTGTCACGCCGATTTTGCTGCCCAAGGATCGCCCGGCGGTCCATCCGGGAAGCAACTGTTAACCACTCGCTCCCTATGTCTCGGCAGACATTGCAGAGTGAGTCTTGAGAATGGAAGCCAGGCGTTTTCCCCGGGTCAATTTGGTGAAGGCAGCATCGCCCGACGATCCCGAGGGGAAGCGTTTCGACGGCATCAACGACAAGGGCGGTCAGCGAACGTCTTCAGCCGCGACAGGCGCTCTTGATCGTCCGACTCACAAGGGACTGGATGGCCGGCAGCCCGGCACGCAGCAGGCCGGCTATTCCGCACCGGTTGTCGATCTCGGCGGCAACAAGCGGCCCTATATGGAGCCGAGGGGTGGCGCGGAGGCGAGCAACGCGCCCTCGAAAACCGGGGAGATCGAAAGCCCTGCCTGGCAGGAATATTTCTTCCTCGCACCCAACGTGCGGTTTACCCGCACACCGGACTATGAACCCAAAAAGCAGCGCCAGCAGCAAGACCGCCTTGTCGGGCAAGCCGGTCCAGGGGCCGTTCCGACGCAGCAAGCAACCGGGCAACCGATGGTCGATGAGGCATCCTCCACGCCCTCGCTCCTGGCATTGCCGGCATCGGTGAAAAGCCCCGCCTCCCAGCCGCTGGCCGGCCGCGGAGCCATCACGCAAAAGTCGTCACCGCCGGCTGCGGCTTTCGTTCCCCAGGGCCGCGCCGGAGAGAAGGCGCCAGTCGTTGCGCCGGTGCCGCCGAAGACGGCCGCAACGGAACGAGCAGCCGCGCGCACGATTGCCGCTCCGGGCGCCCCGATCAAGCCGGCCGCCCCCGAAAAGCTGCGCTGGCCCCATCTTTCGGATCATGCTTTCTTCGAGGCTATGGCGCCCTATCTGGTCGATGTTTCATCCCAGGCCCGGCAGGTCAGCCCAACCTCGCTAGTACCGGTCGCCGCAGTGCCCGTCGCCGCTGCGCGGGTCGACATCCGCCCGCCAATAGCGGCCGATGCGACCTCGCTGTTTCGTGTCATCGAATGGCTTCCAGGCCAGGTCTCGAAGCCTTTGCCGGACGTCTCGCCGGCCAATTCGAACCAGGCCGCCGTCCAGTCCGACGTGCCTGCGAGCAGCGTGCCGTTCCGGGCCGAGGCCGTCGCAATCCCCGCTGCCAAAAGCGCTGCTGTTCCCGCACCGGCCGCGCCAGGTGTGGGCGTCCCCGTCAGGGTCGCTGCCGCCCGCTCTTCACGCTTGCCTCGGACCGGCAAAATCGGGCCATCAACATCGGGCGATCCCTATGAGCTTCCCCCGGAAGGCCTGTTGCAGCAGCCACCGGAGGGACAAGGCTTCTACATGTCGCAGGAGCGGCTCGAGCAGAACGCCGATCTGTTGGAGAGCGTGCTCGAAGATTTCGGTGTGCGCGGCGAGATCATTCATGTTCGCCCCGGCCCGGTCGTCACGCTCTATGAATTCGAACCGGCGCCGGGCGTCAAATCCTCTCGCGTCATCGGGCTTGCCGATGATATCGCCCGCTCCATGTCGGCGATTTCGGCGCGCGTCGCCGTCGTGCCTGGCCGCAATGTCATCGGCATCGAGCTTCCAAACGAGACCCGCGAAACCGTCTATTTCCGCGAGTTGATCGAATCGGAGGGCTTTCGCAAGACCAGCTGCAAGCTGGCGCTTTGTCTCGGCAAGACGATCGGGGGTGAGCCGGTCATTGCCGAGCTGGCGAAGATGCCTCATTTGCTCGTGGCCGGAACCACCGGCTCCGGCAAGTCGGTTGCCATCAACACCATGATCCTGTCGTTGCTCTACCGGCTGAAGCCGGAAGAATGCCGGCTGATCATGGTCGATCCCAAGATGCTTGAACTCTCCGTCTATGACGGCATCCCGCATCTTCTGACGCCCGTCGTCACGGACCCCAAAAAAGCCGTTACCGCGCTCAAATGGGCCGTGCGCGAAATGGAGGACCGGTATCGCAAGATGGCGCGGCTCGGTGTGCGCAACATCGACGGCTACAACGAGCGTGCCGCCGCTGCCCGCGACAAGGGCGAGACGGTTGTCATGACCGTGCAGACCGGCTTCGAAAAGGGTACCGGCGAGCCGCTTTTCGAGCAGCAGGAAATCGACCTTGCGCCGATGCCCTACATCGTCGTCATCGTCGACGAGATGGCCGACCTGATGATGGTTGCCGGCAAGGAGATCGAAGGCGCCATCCAGCGTCTGGCGCAGATGGCGCGCGCTGCCGGCATTCACCTGATCATGGCAACGCAGCGCCCCTCGGTCGATGTTATCACGGGCACGATCAAGGCCAATTTCCCGACCCGGATTTCCTTCCAGGTTACATCCAAGATCGACAGCCGCACCATCCTGGGCGAGCAGGGCGCCGAACAACTGCTTGGCCAGGGCGACATGTTGCACATGATGGGTGGCGGGCGCATTTCCCGCGTGCATGGCCCCTTTGTTTCGGACGCGGAGGTCGAGCATGTCGTCGCGCATCTGAAGGCGCAGGGCCGCCCTGAATATCTGGAAACCGTTACAGCCGACGAGGATGAGGAAGAAATCGAAGACGACCAGCGCGCGGTCTTCGACAAGGGATCCGTTGCCGCCGAAGACAGCGATGCCATCTATGACGAGGCGGTCAAGGTGGTGGTGCGCGACAAGAAGTGTTCGACGTCTTACATCCAGCGGCGCCTGGGCATCGGCTACAACCGCGCCGCATCCCTGGTCGAACGCATGGAAAAAGAAGGATTGGTCGGCACACCCAACCATGTCGGCAAACGCGAAATCATCATGGGCCGGCGCCAGCAGGCGACCGCGCCTGACGATGACAGTGCGGATTGAGTGGCGGGCTCCTTTGGCGACGTGGCTTAACTGAAGCGCATTAAAAAAAGGCCGGTTGCCCGGCCTTTTCTAGTTGAAAGTGGTGTGGCCTCAGCCGATCTTCTGGCCGGTCTTGGCCCAGTCGGCGAGGAACTGTTCCAGGCCCTTGTCGGTCAGCGGGTGCTTGACCAGCGCCTTCAGCGTCGCCGGCGGTGCGGTCACGACATCGGCGCCGATCAGCGCTGCCTGCTTGACGTGGTTCACGGTGCGCACCGAAGCGACGAGGATCTCGGTCTGGAAATCGTAATTGTCGTAGATCTGCCGAATCTCCTGAATCAGCTCCATGCCGTCCGAGCCGGTGTCGTCGACACGGCCGACGAAGGGCGAGATGAAGGAGGCGCCGGCCTTGGCCGCCAGCAGCGCCTGATTGGCCGAAAAGCACAGCGTGACATTGACCATACGGTTCATCTGCGTGCGGATCGTCTTGCAGGCCTTCAGTCCGTCGAGCGTCAGCGGCACCTTGATGCAGACATTGGGCGCGATCTTGGCCAGCACCTCGGCCTCCGCCATCATGTCCTTGAATTCGGTCGCCACGACCTCCGCCGAGACCGGACCTTCGACGATATCGCAGATCTGCTTGGTGACGTCGGCGATCTTGCCGCCTGATTTGAGGATCAGCGACGGATTGGTGGTGACGCCGTCGAGCAGTCCCAGATCGTTCAGCTCACGGATATCCTTGATGTCGGCGGTGTCGACAAAAAATTTCATGGCGGGTCTCCTGAAGATTCTTATGTGCATGCCATGCACATTCGGGCTCGGCCTTTGATCTAGACCAAAGTCAGGGCAAGGTCACGCCTCATGATCGAAGATTCGCCCTTTGTCGCAGCCGCACCGGTGCTGGTGCCGATGCCCGCCGAACGCCCCTACACCTATGCCGTGCCGGCCGGCATGCGCGTGGTGCCGGGCTCGATCGTGCGCGTGCCGCTCGGTCCGCGCCAGGTCGCCGGCATCGTCTGGGACGGTGCGGTCGAGAAGGTCGATGCGAAAAAGCTGCGCCCCATCGAACAGGTCTTCGATTGCCCGCCGATCGACCGCGCCATGCGCCGTTTCGTCGACTGGGTGGCGCAGTACACGCTGTCGCCGCCAGGCATGGTGGCGCGCATGCTGCTTCGGGCGCCGGAGGCTTTCGACCCCGAACCGTGGATCGAGGGGCTGCAGCGCACGCTTCTCGCACCCGACCGGATGACGGGCGCCAGGCAGCGCGTGCTGGAGACGGCCGAAGGCGGGCTTGCCTGGACGCGCTCGGGCCTCGCCCATGCCGCAGGTGTGTCGTCGACGGTGATCGACGGCCTGAGGGCGCAAGGCGTGTTCGAGACGGTGATGATCCCGCCGCGCCCGGTGGTGGCCGCGCCCGATTCCAGCTACGCCATACCGGAACTGATGCCAGATCAGAGCGACGCGGCGCTGATGCTGCGCGCCAATGTCGCAGCCGGCGTGTTCAACGTCGCGCTGCTCGACGGCGTCACCGGCTCGGGCAAGACGGAGGTTTATTTCGAGGCGGTGGCGGCCGCGCTCGACCAGGGCAAGCAGGTGCTGATCCTGCTGCCGGAAATCGCGCTGACGCATGCCTTTCTCGAGCGCTTCCAGCAGCGCTTCGGCGCCAAGCCGGGCGAATGGCATTCCGACCTGCCGCCGCGGATGCGCGAAAAAGTCTGGCGGCAAGTGGCGGAGGGCGGCGTGCGCGTCGTCGCCGGCGCGCGCTCGGCGCTGTTCCTGCCGTTCAAGGAGCTCGGCCTGATCGTCATCGACGAGGAGCACGACCCCGCCTACAAGCAGGAGGACCGCGTCTTCTACAATGCGCGCGACATGGCCGTGGTGCGCGGCCATATCGGCAGCTTTCCGGTGGTGCTGGCGTCGGCGACGCCGTCGGTCGAAAGCCGGGTCAATGCCAGCCAAGGCAAATACAACAGGGCCGTTCTTTCCGCTCGCTTCGCCGAGGCGGCGCTGCCGCATCTGAAGACGATCGACATGCGCCGCGCACCGCCGGCGCGCGGCGGCTTCCTGTCGCCGGTGCTGCTCGACCAGATGCGCCAGACGCTGGAGAGGAAGGAGCAGTCGCTGCTGTTCCTCAACCGGCGCGGTTATGCGCCGCTGACGCTGTGCCGGGTCTGCGGCCATCGCTTCGGCTGCCCGGTCTGCTCGGCCTGGCTGGTAGAGCACCGCTTTCGCGGCCAGCTCGTCTGCCATCATTGCGGGCACAATGAGCGCCGCCCCGAAGCCTGCCCGGAATGCGGTACGCTCGATCATCTGGTCGCCTGCGGGCCAGGTGTCGAGCGCATCGCCGAAGAAGTGGTCGCGCATTTCCCGGACGCGCGCACCATCGTGCTGTCATCCGACCTGATGGGCGGCGTGAGGCGGTTGCGGCTGGAGCTGGAGGCGATCGCCAATGGCGAGGCCGACATCGTCATCGGCACGCAGCTCGTCGCCAAGGGGCATAACTTCCCCAACATGACTTTGGTCGGTGTCGTGGATGCCGATCTCGGCCTTGCCAATGGCGATCCGCGCGCCGCCGAGCGTACGTTCCAGTTGCTCAGCCAGGTGACCGGCCGCGCCGGCCGCACCGGCAAGAAGAGCCTTGGACTGCTGCAGACCTTCCAGCCCGACCATCCGGTGATGCGGGCGATCGTCTCCGGCGACGCCGAGGCTTTTTACGAGCGCGAGATTGCCGAGCGCGAACGGGCCGCCCTGCCGCCTTTCGGCCGGCTGGCCGGTGTCATCGTCAGTGCGGTGACGCGGGCGGAAGCCGAGGGCCATGCACGCGGCCTGCGCCGCGCCGCGCCCGAGGCCACCGATCTGTTCGTGCTGGGGCCAGCCGAGGCGCCGTTGTCACTGCTCGGCGGTCGTCACCGCTTCCGCCTGCTGATCCAGGGCGAGCGACGCGCCGACATGCAAGGGTTTATTCGCGCGATGCTGGCCAACGGGCCGAAACAGCGCGGCTCGGTTCGGGTGCAGGTCGATATCGATCCGCAGAGCTTTTTGTAAAATTGAAGGGTTACGCCGCCGAGCCGCCCTCAGTGAAAGGGTTCAGGCAAGGCACATCGAGAACGGCAAAATGCCGGATGTTGGCCGTCAGCACGGAAAGATCGTTTAAACGAGCCGTCGCTGCGATCAGGATATCTGCCAAGCCCGGACTGAAGCCACGCGCGATAGTGGCGTCTTCCAGCCGTCCGGCTTCCCGCGCGACGGCTGTATCGACCGGGATGATGCGTTGGTCGAATTCGATGACCAGGCTTTCGAACCAGAGACTCAGGCGCTCCGCCTTTGCAAGCCCACCTGACCGCGTCAGTTTCGCAATGCCTCTTTCCACCTCCAAAACAACGATCGACGATATATGCCAAGTGCCACGTTCCCGCTGTTCGGCAACCCACTTCTGAACGTGGGAGGGAAGCGGGCTACGATCGGGTGCGAAGGCCGAGAGAAAAGATGTATCAAGCAGGTAGCCGCTCAAAATTCGACGTCCCGCGATGGCGATTCATTCCGCTCAAGCTCGATGCCGCCGGGATACTGAAGCAGGAAGTCGACGAATCTTTTTTGGCTGCTCTGAGGATACAGCTTCCGCCCCTCATCAATCGGCACGACCATGGCAGTCGGCTTGCCATGCTTCGTAATGATGGTTGGCTCGCCGTTTTCGGCGGCTTCGACGAGTGCCGAGAACCCCGCCTTGGCCTCCCGAACCTGCATGATTTTCACAGCGACACTCCTTGTGGTCTCATGTGGTCATAATATAGGCATTGCAGATGCAAAGGAACAGCCAATCATGAAAACCCTTGGCCTTCTGGGCGGCATGAGCTGGGAATCGACCGCCATCTACTATCGCCTGCTTAATGAGATCGTGCGCGAGCGGCTGGGCGGGCTGCATTCGGCCAGGCTTCTGCTGTGGTCGTTCGACTTCGCAGAGATCGCCGAACGGCAGCATCATGGCGACTGGGACGGCGCCGGCGTGCTTCTGGTCGAGGCCGCCCGCAAACTCGAGGCCGGCGGCGCGGAAGGTCTGCTTTTGTGCACCAACACCATGCACAAATTGGCCGACCAGGTGCAGGAATCGGTGTCGATTCCGCTGATCCACATCGCCGATGCCACCGCGGTGGCAGTCAAGCGCGCCGGCATGCAGCGCCCGGCGCTGCTGGCGACGCGCTTCACCATGGAGCAGGATTTCTACAAGGGCCGGCTCGCCGAGAAATACGGCCTGCGGCCCGTGGTGCCCAATGCGATCGGGCGCGACATGGTCCACCGCGTCATCTACGAGGAATTGTGCCAGGGCATCGTCACGGAAATCTCGAAGGCGGCCTATATCGCCGAGACCGAACGCCTGCGCCGCGAAGAGGCCGCCGACAGCGTCATCATGGGCTGCACCGAGATCACCATGCTCATCGGCCAGCAGGATTTCGACATTCCGGTCTTCGACACGACGCGCATTCATGCCGAGGCGGCAGTGGAATTCGCGCTTAGCTGATGCGCTTCTCCTAAAGTGCCGGGAGCCATCTGGCGCGGCGTTTTTCCTCCGTTAGAATGCCCGGAATTTCAAAACAGGCATTTCGAGGGGACAGTATGGATTTTGCGCTTCCGTGGCCGACGAGCCAGGGCGAATGGCTGGCGTGGTCGAGCGCCGTCTTCACCGTGCTGCTCGGGCTTTTGTTTTTTCTGGCACCTAGCCTCGCCTTCCGCGCCTTGCGCTTGCAGGTCAAGCCCGAGAAGGCGGCGGCGATCGCCGAGGGGCGCGGCAGGATGTCGGGCTTCTATCTCGGCGTCGGCCTGTGCTGCATCCTCTTGGCGCAGCCGCTGATCTACATGGCGCTCGGCTTCTCCTGGCTGTTCACCGCCTTCGGCCGGCTGCTGTCGATGATGTCGGATGGCGCCAACACGCCTTTCAATTGGGTTTCCATCGTGGTGGAATTGGTGCTGGCGGCATTGCCTCTCGCCTTTGCCTTCGGCTTTCTGCCTTGAATCGTTGGGTATTCCGCGATGGAAGGCGGGTGACTTTCGCCGGATGCGACAATAGTGCCTGAAAACCATGCGGAACGACGCATTGCGGTCTTAAAATGCCTGTGCTAGACGGCAATCGACTTTCGGCCGGGGATAGCGGAAGCCGCGCCTCCGTGCTCGAAAAAATGCAGTAAGGTCAAAGATTTAGCCAGAGTTTTTGCTCGCGCCAACAATCTGCGGCCTGTCAGACAAGAGAAAAGACGGTCCGTGGCTCAATCGTCATCGCCAATCTCAGGTGTCGCAGAACGCTATGCGGGTTCGCTGTTCGAACTCGCCCTGCAGGCAAATTCCGTGGCCAAGGTCGAAGCCGACCTCAACAGCTTCGAAGCGATGCTCGCGGGCAGCGCTGATCTCACCCGGCTGATCAACAGCCCGGTGTTCTCCAGCGAGGACCAGGCCAAGGCCATCGCGGCGATCGCCGACAAGGCCGGGATTACCGGCCTCACCGGCAATTTCCTGCGCGTCGTCGCCCGCAACCGCCGCCTGTTCGCCATTCCCGGCATGATCAGGGCGTTCCGCCAGATCGCCGCCGAACATCGTGGCGAAACCGCTGCTGAAGTGACGTCGGCGCATGAGCTGACCGCTACCCAGCAGACCGAACTCAAGGCGGCGCTGAAGAGCGTTGCCGGCAAGGACGTGGCCATCTCCGTCACCGTCGATCCGTCGCTGCTCGGCGGGCTGGTGGTCAAGATGGGCTCGCGCCAGATCGATACGTCGCTCAAAACCAAACTCAATTCGCTCAAGCTTGCACTGAAAGAGGTCGGCTGATGGACATCCGCGCCGCGGAAATTTCCGCAATTCTGAAAGACCAGATCAAGAATTTCGGCAAGGAGGCCGAGGTCTCCGAAGTCGGACAGGTGCTGTCCGTCGGTGACGGTATCGCCCGTGTCTATGGCCTCGACAATGTCCAGGCCGGCGAGATGGTCGAATTCCCCGGCGGCATCCGCGGCATGGCGCTCAACCTCGAAGCCGACAATGTCGGCGTCGTCATCTTCGGCGCCGACCGCGACATCAAGGAAGGCGACATCGTCAAGCGCACCGGCGCCATCGTCGACGTCCCCGTCGGCCCCGGCCTGCTCGGCCGCGTCGTCGATGCGCTCGGCAATCCGATCGACGGCAAGGGCCCGATCAAGGCAGTCGAGCGCAAGCGCGTCGACGTCAAGGCGCCCGGCATCATCCCGCGCAAGTCGGTGAACGAGCCGATGTCGACCGGCCTCAAGGCCATCGATGCACTGATCCCGGTCGGCCGCGGCCAGCGCGAGCTGGTCATCGGCGATCGCCAGACCGGCAAGACCGCCATCATCCTCGACACGATGCTCAACCAGAAGTCGGTGCACGACAACGGCCCCGAGAAGGAAAAGCTCTACTGCGTCTACGTCGCCGTCGGCCAGAAGCGCTCGACCGTGGCGCAGTTCGTCAAGGTGCTGGAAGAGCGCGGCGCGCTCGAATACTCGATCATCGTCGCCGCCACCGCTTCCGATCCGGCGCCGATGCAGTTCCTGGCGCCGTTCGCCGGCGCCACCATGGGCGAATATTTCCGTGACAATGGCATGCATGCGCTGATCAGCTATGACGATCTGTCGAAGCAGGCCGTCGCCTATCGCCAGATGTCGCTGTTGCTGCGCCGTCCGCCGGGCCGCGAAGCCTATCCGGGCGACGTCTTCTACCTGCACTCGCGCCTGCTCGAGCGCGCCGCCAAGCTCAACGACGATCTGGGCGGTGGTTCGCTGACCGCCCTGCCGATCATCGAGACGCAGGCCAACGACGTGTCGGCCTACATCCCGACCAACGTGATCTCGATCACCGACGGCCAGATCTTCCTCGAAACCAACCTGTTCTTCCAGGGCATCCGTCCTGCGGTGAACGTCGGCCTATCGGTCAGCCGCGTCGGCTCGGCCGCGCAGATCAAGGCGATGAAGCAGGTTGCCGGCTCGATCAAGGGCGAGCTCGCGCAGTATCGCGAAATGGCGGCCTTCGCGCAGTTCGGCTCCGATCTCGACGCCGCCACGCAGCGCCTGCTCAACCGCGGATCGCGCCTGACCGAACTCCTGAAGCAGCCGCAGTTCTCGCCGCTGAAGACGGAAGAGCAGGTCGCGGTGATCTTCGCCGGTGTCAACGGCTATCTCGACAAGCTGCCGGTCAACCAGGTCGGCAAGTTCGAGCATGGCCTGCTCAGCCACATGCGTTCGGCCGGCAAGGACGTTCTCGACGCCATCCGCAAGGAAAAGGCGCTGTCGGACGATCTGCGCGCCAAGCTGAAGGCCGAGATCGACGCTTTCGCCAAGACCTTCGCCTGAGCGAATTGCAAGACGGGATCAGGTTTGAAGCATGCCTTCATTAAAAGACCTTCGTAACCGTATCGCCTCGGTCAAGGCGACGCAGAAGATCACCAAGGCGATGCAGATGGTCGCCGCGGCGAAGCTGCGCCGTGCGCAAGAGGCCGCGGAAGCGGCGCGCCCCTATTCGGAGCGCATGGGTTCCGTGCTGGCCAACATCACCCAGGCGATCGGCGGCGGCGGCGATGCCCCGGCGCTGATGACCGGCACCGGCAAGGATGACGTGCATCTGCTCGTCGTCTGCACCGCCGAGCGCGGCCTGTGCGGCGGCTTCAATTCGCAGATCGCCCGCCTTGCCCGCGACCATATCCGCAAGCTTTTGGCGGACGGCAAGCAAGTCAAGATCATCTGCGTCGGCAAGAAGGGTTTCGATATCCTGCGCCGCGACTATGCCTCGATGATCATCGACCGTGTCGACCTGCGCGAGGTCAAGACGCTGCGTTTCGTCAATGCCGATGCGATCGCCAAGAAGGTCATCCACCTCTTCAACGAGGGCGGCTTCGACATCTGCACGCTGTTCTATTCGCAGTTCAAATCGGTGATCAGCCAGATCCCGACCGCGCAGCAGATCATCCCGGCAGGCGTTGCTTCGGCTCCGGCCGAGGCGGTGGATGGCGGCAACGCTGTCTATGAGTATGAGCCGGAGCCGGGTGAAATCCTCTCCGATCTCATTCCGCGCAATATCTCCGTGCAAGTTTTCCGGGCGCTGCTCGAAAACGCGGCCGGCGAAATGGGCGCCAAGATGAGCGCCATGGACAATGCGACGCGCAACGCCGGCGAGATGATCAACAAGCTGTCGATCACCTACAACCGCCAGCGGCAGGCGCAGATCACCAAGGAACTGATCGAAATCATTTCGGGCGCCGAGGCGCTCTAGGCGCGGTTCGCGGGTCATCGACCCGCGACCGGACCGCGTGAGAAACAAAGGACGAAAAAGGGTAAAGACGATGGCGAAAGCAGCGACCCCCCAGAAGGCGGCCCCCAAGGCCGCAGCCGCGAAGACCGCAGCCCCCGCGAAGGCGGCAAAGGCTCCAGTAGCAGCCGCGAAGGCGGCCCCGGCCAAGGCGGCAGCACCAGCGAAAGCCACCGCTGCCAAGACATCGGCAGTGGCCAGCAAGGCAACCGGCGTTGTCGGCAAGGTCCGCCAGGTCATCGGCGCCGTTGTCGACGTGCAGTTCGGCGATCACCTGCCGGCGATCCTGAACGCGCTCGAGACGACCAATGTCGGCAACCGCCTGGTGCTCGAAGTCGCCCAGCATCTGGGTGAAAACACCGTGCGCTGCATCGCCATGGACTCGACCGAAGGTCTAGTTCGCGGCCAGGAAGTGCGTGACACCGGCGCGCCGATCACCGTGCCGGTCGGCCCGGGCATGCTCGGCCGCATCATCAACGTCATCGGCGAGCCGGTCGACGAAGAAGGCCCGGTCGACGCGACCGAAATGCGCTCCATCCACCAGCCGGCTCCGACCTATGTCGAGCAGTCGACGGAAGCACAGATCCTGATCACCGGCATCAAGGTGCTCGACCTGCTGGCTCCCTACGCCAAGGGCGGCAAGATCGGCCTGTTCGGCGGCGCCGGCGTCGGCAAGACCGTGCTGATCCAGGAGCTGATCAACAACATCGCCAAGGCGCATGGCGGCTATTCGGTGTTCGCCGGCGTTGGCGAGCGTACCCGCGAAGGCAACGATCTCTATCACGAGTTCATCGAATCCGGCGTCAACAAGAAGGGCGGCGGCGAAGGCTCCAAGGCCGCACTCGTCTACGGCCAGATGAACGAGCCGCCGGGCGCGCGTGCTCGCGTCGGCCTGACCGGCCTGACGGTTGCCGAATATTTCCGCGACCAGGGCCAGGACGTGCTGTTCTTCGTCGACAACATCTTCCGCTTCACGCAGGCGGGTTCCGAAGTGTCGGCTCTGCTCGGCCGTATCCCGTCGGCGGTGGGCTATCAGCCGACGCTCGCCACCGACATGGGCGCTTTGCAGGAACGCATCACCACCACCACCAAGGGCTCGATCACGTCCGTGCAGGCCATCTATGTGCCCGCCGACGACTTGACCGATCCGGCGCCGGCGACCTCGTTCGCCCACCTTGACGCGACGACGACGCTGAACCGCGCCATCGCTGAAAAGGGCATCTATCCGGCTGTCGATCCGCTGGATTCGACCTCGCGCATGCTCGACCCGCTGGTCGTCGGCGACGAGCACTATGGCGTCGCGCGCCAGGTGCAGTCGATCCTCCAGCGCTACAAGTCGCTGCAGGACATCATCGCCATCCTGGGCATGGACGAGCTGTCGGAAGAGGACAAGCAGACAGTTGCCCGCGCCCGCAAGATCGAGCGCTTCCTGTCGCAGCCGTTCTTCGTCGCCGAAGTGTTCACCGGCGCGCCGGGCAAGCTGGTCGACCTCGCCGACACCATCAAGGGCTTCAAGGGCCTCTGCAATGGCGACTATGATCACCTTCCGGAAGCTGCCTTCTACATGGTCGGCGGCATCGAGGAAGCGGTCGAGAAGGCACAGCGCCTGGCGGCTGAAGCAGCGTAATTAAGCGAATAGCGAATAGGGAGTAGCGAATAGGGAATATGGGCCGGCGAATTCTTCTTCTGACTATTCGCTACTCGCTATTCGCTATTCGCTAATTTGATCATGGCTGAAGCTTTCAAGTTCGAACTGGTGTCGCCGGAGCGTCTGCTCGTTTCCGAGCAGGTCGAATCCGTCGTCATTCCGGGCGCCGAAGGCGAGATGACGGTGATGGCGCATCACGCGCCGGTCATGACCACGATCAAGCCGGGCGTCGTCACGGTGAAGGCCGCGTCGGGTGGCGAAGAGCGCTATGTGGTGTTCGGCGGCTTCGCCGACATCGTTCCGGCCGGCTGCACGCTGCTGGCGGAATCGGCTGTGGCCGTGAAGGATGTCGACCGCGCCGATCTCGCGCGCCGCATCCAGGAAGCCAAAGAAGACGCCGCCGACGCCAAAGACGACCAGGCCCGCAGCAAGGCGGAACAGTTCCTTAGCCAGCTCACCACGCTGGAAGGCGCGATCCTGCCGGCCTGAAGTCTGCTTCAGAAGACTTGATGAAAAGCGGGGCCTTGCCTCGCTTTTTTTGTTAGATGCCCAATGCAGTGAAGACAGCGGCTGGTCCGCTGCGGCGCAGCTGTTCGAGATGCGCGGTCGTGAGATCCATTAATCTCTCGTGCCCCGGATCCCCTTTCGCAAAGCCAGCCAGCTCAAAAACCGACGCGACGGTTTCGGCGGCCGACAGGTGCCGGGCGCCGAATGCGGCCAGTGCCGCGTCGAGCGGATCGGTGAAATGGCTCTCCGGCAAGGTCTTGCCCCGGGCCTCGCAGGCCGCGATCCAGGCGGCGATCACCAGTGTGAGGTGTTCGGGCACAGCCCCGGCTTCGATCCTCTCGATCGCGGAGGCGACGATGCGCTGTGGCAATTTCTGGCTGCCGTCATTGGCGATCTGCGCCGTGCGGTGGGCAAGTGCTGTGTTTGAAAAGCGTTTTGCCAGCTCGGCCGTATAGCGCACCGTGTCGAGCCCGGCATTCCTGGGCAGTGTCGGGATGGCCTCGGCCCAGAGCGCATCGACAAAGGCTCGTATCGCCGGATCGGCGAAAGCGCGGTCGACGGTGGCATGGCCGCTGAGCAGGCCGAGATAGGCGATGGCCGAATGCGAGCCGTTGAGCAGCCTGAGCTTCATGTCTTCGTACGGCCTGACGTCGTCGACCATGGTGACGCCGAACTGTTCCCAGGCCGGCCGGCCCCCCGGGAAATTGTCTTCGACCACCCATTGGCAGAACGGCTCGGTCATGACCGGCCAGGCGTCCTCGACGCCGAGTTCTTCTGCGATCCGCGCCCGGTCGGCATCGGTGGTCGCCGGCACGATGCGGTCGACCATGCTTGAGGGAAACGAGACGTGATGGGCGATGTGGTTGGCGAGCCCGGCATCGCCCTTCGCGCCGAGGCTGGCATCCCGCAATTCGGCGAATTCGATCAGCAGCCGGTGCAGCGTGGCGCCGTTGGCGGGCAGGTTGTCGCAGCACAGCACGGTGAAAGGTGGCGTGCCGGCCGCGCGTCGCCGGGTAAGCGCCTCGGTCAGAAAGCCATGCGCCGTCTTCGGCATTTTCGGGTTTGCCAGGTCGTGGACGATATCGGCATGAGCGGTATCCAGTCCGCCGCCCGCTGCCCGCAGATAGGCTTTTTCGGTGATCGTCAGCATGACGATGCGGGTGCGCGGATCGGTCAGCGCGGCCAGCACCGCGCCCGGATCCTCCGGCGCCACCAACATCGCGCCGATCGAGCCGATGACCTGCAGCTTTTCGGTTCCACTGCTTCTGATCGCCAGCGTGTAGAGCCCATCCTGCGGCGTGAGCGCATCGCGTGTGTCGGCACTGCGCAGAGAGACGCCGACAATGCCCCAGTCGGTCTCGCCAGCCGCCAGGCAGTCGTCGACATAGGCGGCCTGATGCGCGCGATGGAAGGCGCCGACACCGAGATGCACGATGCCCGGGACGACCTCGCGACGGTCATATCCGGGAATTGTCACCCGCTCGGGCAGTGACTGTAGCGAGGCGTCGGACAAATGGCTGCTGGTCATCATATCACAGGGCGGATGGTTTTGGATGGGGCGGCATGACGGTGTCCCGCGCGGTGGGTGACAAGCGGCGTAACACCTGTTTCCGCTTGCCGCAAGGATGCCTGTTTGTGAGCCTACGTTGACATCGCTTTTGCCCGAACGTACCGATGTTCAACCTGGAAGGAGCCGCTTTTCCCATGGTCGCGCTGACCGATCCGGACCTGCTGTTTCCGCCCGAAGCGCAGTCGCGCTCACTTGCCCGCGACCTCTACGCCGGCATCAAGGACCTGCCGATCGTCAGCCCGCACGGTCATACCGATCCGCGCTGGTATGCGCTGGACGAACCTTTCCCGGATCCGGCGCAACTGCTGATCGTGCCGGATCACTACATTTTCCGCATGCTGTTCAGCCAAGGTGTCCGGCTTGAGGATCTCGGCGTGCCGACGCTCGACGGCGCACCGGTGGAAACCGACGGCAGGACGATCTGGCGGTGCTTTGCCGAAAATTATTTTCTGTTCCGCGGCACGCCGACCCGGCTGTGGTTCGATCATGTTCTCGCCCATCTGTTCGGTATCGAAGAGCCATTGAGTGCCAAGACGGCCGATGGCCACTACGACACGATCGCGACGCTGTTGCAGTGGGAGAATTTTCGGCCGCGCGCTTTGTTCGAGCGCTTCAACATCGAGGTCATCGCGACGACGGAAGGCGCGCTCGACGATCTCAGATGGCACAAGATGATCCGCGACAGCGGCTGGCAGGGCCGCGTCGTCACCGCCTATCGCCCGGACGCGGTCGTCGATCCCGACTTCGAAGGGTTCTCGACCAATCTCGACCGGCTTGGCGAGATCACCGGCTGCGATACCGGCAGTTGGGTGGGCTATCTCGACGCGCATCGCCAGCGGCGCGCCTTCTTCAAGAGTTTTGGCGCAACCTCGTCCGACCACGGCCATCCGACGGCCGAGACCGCCAATCTTTCGGATGCCGCGGCCGAGGAGCTGTTCAATCGGGTCCGCCATGGCTCGGACGACGAGCGCGAAAAGCGGCTGTTTCGCGCGCAGATGCTGACCGAGATGGCCAAGATGAGCCTCGACGACGGTCTGGTCCTGCAAATCCATCCCGGTTCCCAGCGCAATCACTCACGCGCCGTCTTCGAGAAATTCGGCCGCGACAAGGGTTTCGATATTCCGACCAGAACGGATTATGTGACGGCGCTGAAGCCGCTGCTGGACTGCGTCGGGCTGGAGCGCGACCTCACCGTCATCCTCTTCACGCTCGACGAGACCAGTTATGCGCGCGAACTGGCGCCGCTCGCTGGCGTCTATCCGGCGCTCAAACTCGGGCCGGCCTGGTGGTTCCACGACAGCCCGGAAGGCATGCGCCGGTTCCGCGAAATGACGACGGAAACGGCCGGCTTCTACAACACGGTCGGCTTCAATGACGACACGAGAGCCTTCCCCTCGATACCGGCGCGCCACGATGTGGCGCGTCGCGTCGACTGCGCTTTCCTGGCGCGTCTGGTCGCCGAACATCGGCTGCGCGAGGACGAGGCGCATGAGCTGGCGGGGGAACTGGCCTACACGCTCGCCAAGAAAGCCTATCGGCTCTGACGCGTGCTCGCGCAATCGACGCTGGTCAGCTATCCGCGATGAGGAGATGACGATGACCGCAAAGATTTTCGCGCATGCCGGCGAGGGCGCCTGGACGACGACCCCGGACGGCAACAGGCGACGTGTTCTCCTTCACACCGATGAGTTGATGCTGGTCGAATTCGGCTTCGACAAGGGTGGTGTCGGCGCCCTGCATTCGCACCCGCATGTCCAGGCAAGCTATGTCGCCGAGGGCCGTTTCGAGGTGACCATCGACGGCCGGACCGAAACGCTCGAGACGGGCGGCAGCTTCATCGTCCCGTCCGGTCTGGTGCACGGCGTCAAGGCGCTCGAAGCGGGGCGGCTGGTCGACAGCTTTACGCCGCACCGGGCCGATTTTCTCGGCTGAGCGCGCCAGCGCCGCATCTATCCGCTCCTCGAACGACAAACCTGGAAAGTAGGCAGTTGCCTCGACGCTTTGGACGCGCAAGGCGCGAAGGAGGCAGCAACTGGCAAGGCGCGGAACAAGCGACCAGAAGTGCCTGCGGCCCTGGATTGCAGTTGCGCGGTTTCGTCTACTTCGGTTTAGCGGATACCAAAGAACCGGCGAATTTTTTGCCTAGGGCTCATCTGTTCCCGCCGGAAGGCTGAAAGATCGGCTTCCAGTTTGGAATTTTTCTCTGTTAGCGTGTCGATCTCAGCACGGAGCGCCTGACCGTAATCATTGGATTGCAGGATGGCAGGGAGCTCTAAGAGGTGCATGTTCCCTTCGCTCGCAAGCCGTTCAAGGCATTCGATCATAAGGGCACCACCTGCGTCAGGTGAGTCGGCCAAATAATGATAGCTCTGATTTGGCCGGATGACAGCGATCCGATCCAGGATAAACTGGTGGAAGAAGAAACGCTCCTCAGCTGTATGGCAGACCGGTATTACAGCCTCGAGAAGTCCGGTGTATAGCGTGGTCCAAGACCCGCGTTTTTGCTCCTCGGACCAGTCAAACCACTGTTTGTGATAGTTTTCCTCGTGGTCCAGCCGGTAGTATAGCGCCTCCGGAATTCGAATGAAGCTGCCCCAGCGCAACACCTTTGCCAACCATACAAATATTTCGGAAAGCCCCCGATACTCATCGGCTCTAATGAGTCCGGCTTGCCGAACGGCGTCGCGACGGAGTAGACCCCGCACGGCCACGGGCTCCTTTTGCTCAATATGCTGCCGAAGGCGATGAAGTGTTTCCCCTTCGATTGACGGAGATGTATCCATACCGGTCCGTCCGCCCATCCATTTGCAGTCGGCGTAAACGGCCGCCGCATCGGGCTTCTCCCGGGCGGTGCGAACCAATCTTTCGAAGAAGTCCGGCGTGGTTGTGTCGTCGTGTTGACGATAGCAGAAGAACTCGCCGAGCGGCTGTTTCAGCAACCAGTTGAGATTTCCAAACCAGTCGAGCCGTTCTTGATGGACAACCATTCTAAACCGGTTGTCGTCGAGGAATGGCCGGCACTTTTCGGCCGTTGCAAGGTCGTTCCCGTCGACTGAAATTATGACCTCGAAGTCACGGAAAGTCTGCTCCTGAAGACATTTGAGTGCTCCCTCAACATATTTCGTGCCCTTATATACAGGCATCCCTACCGTAATTGTCGGCGTCATCGCGATCCTTTGAGGTATCAGACGTCACCCATTATCCTCGCTGCACACTGATCGGCAAAATATGGTGCCATGGTGAGTTTGCCTGGATCTATTGAGTGGTAACCGCCCTTCGAGGTAATTCCAATCTGATATCGTTGATGCAGTTCGCTATCGGTGTCGTAGATGTCCGTCTCGCCCCAAGCAACGATAAGTCCACCTTTGACCAGGGCATCCGGCAAGTTCGCGGCATCAACCGCGGCCAGTGAGGGGACGATCTCTGCCATGGCGGCAATTGTTCGTGTCAGGATTTTTGTGCGGAGCGGCTCTGGCGGATAGGTATCCCAAACCGGCGGCATCACCTCGGTTGAATACCCATGGATGCATTCCGGGTACCACGTAAGATATGTCAGCCGATCAGGATAACTGACCACTTCGCCGAATGGCCCAGAGACAAAGGTCGCACTGGGAGGACGGTCAAGTCCGTCCGGCAAGGTGAAGCTGATTCCGTATTTTAACCGATGAAGCCAAGGTCGATTGGGTTTCAGCCCCATTGTCGCGTCAATCGCCAAACGCCCGTCCCAAAGCGCGTTCACGACGTGATCGAAAGCATCTACTTGAAGGAAGCCATTTTTCTCACTCGCAACGCGCAGCCTTTCATCGACCCTGTCAACCTTCGAAACCTGATGCCCAAGACGCATTTCGATGCGGCGATGGTCGGCAATTGCTCTCCTAAGGGCCGATGCCAGCGCTACCGGATTGATGGCGACTTCCGGAGTGTCGAAAGCCGCAAGCGCCGCGTCCGAGTTGAATGTTGTATCCCGCTCACTGCTGGACCATGCTCGCGGCGGCGCCGAAAGATCCAATCCGAAGTAGTCGAACTCGCGTCCAGTTGATGCTTCAACAACCAACTGATGAACGTCCCGGAGATAGCCCCCAACCGCCTGGGCAGAATGTTGGCTGTCTCGATGGACAACGTAGGCCGCGGGAACCGAGGTTGCCAAGGCGTTCGTGTCAGTGCCTAGGTGCCGATCCATGAAAGGTGCGAAGGCGAGAGCGCCCTTCATCATGATCCGGGCTGTCGAAAGAGACGGATCACCAGCATACATATATCCAAGGTGAATCTTCCCTTCGTTCGCGACGGCTGTTCGACTGAGAATTGCATCATTTCTGTCGAAAAGGACCACATCCATGCCTCGCTCGGCCAAAGCTAGAGCTGAGCAGCAGCCTTGAAGGCCCCCGCCTAAAATACCCACCCGCATTCTGGACTCCTTAGCAACGCAGCGCTGCGATCGACGCTCCCACCGGATTCCTTGATATCAAGGAGGCGCACTCGTCAACGAATTTGGTCATCTCTCGCAGCGCCGTTATCCAGGCGCGATCCCGGCCGGTCGCTGGGCGAGGCGGGCGACATTGGCGACGCCGCCGTCTGTTTGCTGGCGCCGGCGTGCATGGCGCGGTGGTTTCCGGCGGATGGCGGCTGGCTGGCGGGTAGAAGATCGAGCGCGCAGAGAAAACCCGCGCCCCAAGAGGCGCGGGTTGTTGCCTGGGCGCTTGTGGCGCCGCGGTACTCAAGACATGACCGCAGGATGTGAAGCCTGCCGGACCATGGTGAACATCGACTTAATGCGCCGTACAACCGAGAGCTGTCCTCTGTCAGGTGATATGCCGGAGCAGGCTGAAAAGCCGCTCGAACGTCTTGCCGTAGGGCGGACGCAACATGGCTCCAGCGCTCAGCCGCGACTGCAGGAAAACCGGCTTCTCCTTGCTGAAGGTGCGAAAGCCCCATTCGCCGTGATAGGCGCCCATGCCGCTGGCGCCGACGCCGCCGAAGGGCTGGTTCTCCTGCACCAGATGCAGCATGCAGTCGTTGATGGTGACGCCGCCGGCGACGGTCTCACGCAGGATACGTTGACGATTGCCGCCGTCGCGGCCGAACCAGTAGAGCGCCAGCGGCCGGTCCGCCCCGTTTACATGGGCTATTGCCTCATCAATCCCGGCATATTCGACGATCGGCAGCACCGGCCCAAAGATCTCTTCGCGCATCAGCCGCAGGTTTGCGCCGGCATTGCGGACCAGGGTCGGCAGCAATTTCCGGCTCGTGGCGCTGAGTTGCTCGCCGGCCGGGTTGATTTCGGTGACATCGGCGCCGGCATCACGCGCTTCGGTGACCATATCGCGCAGGCGCTGGTGGTGTCGGTCGCTGATGATGGCGGTATAGTCGGGGTTGTCGCGTAAGGTCGGGTAGAGCTTCGCGATCGCCATTGCGAGCTTGGCAGCGACCGTGCCTGCCTGTCCCTTCGGTACCAGCAGATAGTCGGGCGCGATGCAGGTCTGCCCGGCATTCAACAGCTTGCCATAGGCAATGCTGGATACCGCTGCATCGAGGTCGCATGACGGATCGAAGATTGCCGGCGACTTGCCGCCGAGCTCGAGCGTGACCGGGGTCAGGTTGGCGGCCGCCGCGATCGCGACCTGGCGGCCAACCGCGGTCGAGCCTGTGAACAGCAAGTGATCGAAAGGCATCGACACGAAGGCCTTTCCCATCTCCGCATCGCCGGTGATGACGCTGAGCTCGTTGGCTGCGAAATGCTCGGCAGCGAGTTTGGCCAGCAGCGCCGAAAATGCCGGCGTCAGTTCGGAAGGTTTTATGAGCACGCGGTTGCCGGCGGCAAGGGCTGCAGTCACCGGCGCGACGGCGAGCTGGAAAGGATAATTCCAGGGCGACACGATGCCGACGACACCGAGCGGCTGTGGAATGAGGCGATTTCTGCCGGGCAGGAACGGCATGGTGGTGGCTACGCGACGTTCGCGCATCCAACCCCTGACATGCGACAGCGCATGGCGGATGCCGGCGCGCACCACGAACAGTTCCGCAAGCCGCGTCTCGTGTGCCGAACGGCCACCAAAGTCGGCGTCGATCGCCGCACAAATCTCGGCTTCGTGCCGCTCGGTGAGCGCCAGCAGGCGCTTCAGGCGGTCTTTGCGGACGTCAAAGTCCGGGAAAGGTTGCGCCTCGAAGGCGGCGCGCTGCGATTGGAGCCGCTCGCCGAGAACATCCTGTCTGGTCTGCAGCATCGCGCCCTCCCTGGCCTGTCGGGCCGAGCTTACATCGCAAGGCGTGGAGGAATCCAGCGGGCGTGCGGGTGTCCCAGGGGAAGGCCCGCCCCTGCTGAATGCTGCCGATCAGTCGGCCTGCTTCGGCGCTCCCGAAGTTCGACCATCTCCTATACCGGCTTGTTCCTGTTGTGGTGCGATGACAGCTGCGCTAAGCCAAGGTGCCCATGCAGAGAGTCGTTTTGACCGGTTTCCACACCCTCTCCAGTCCAAGAAATTCCAGCCCGGTGTCCGATTGATGCAGGCACAGGCAGCGAGCGTTCGGGCGGAGGATCCCAAGCGGCGCGTCCTGAAGGACGTGTTCGGCTTCGATGATTTTCGTCCCGGCCAGGCCGATGTCATGGATGCGCTGCTGGCCGGGCGTCATGTGCTGGCCGTCATGCCGACGGGTGCGGGCAAATCGCTCTGCTACCAGGTTCCGGCGCTGGTTCTGGGCGGGCTCACCATTGTCGTTTCGCCGCTGGTGGCGCTGATGCAGGATCAGGTCGCTGCCTTGCGCCTTGCCGGCGTGGCGGCCGACACGATCAATTCCTCGATCGACCGCGAGGCCAATATCGCCGCCTGGCGGCGGGTTGCTTCGGGCCAGACGCGCCTGCTTTATCTCGCGCCGGAGCGGCTGATGACCGAGCGGATGCTCGACGCGCTGGCCAGGCTCGATATCAGCCTGATCGCTGTCGACGAGGCGCATTGCATTTCCCAATGGGGCCCGGCGTTCCGGCGCGAGTACGAGGACCTGTCGCGGCTGCGCAATATCTTTGCGAACGTGCCGATCATCGCGCTGACGGCGACGGCGGACGAGGGCACGCGCACCGACATCGAAGCCCGGCTGTTCGCCGAACGCGTCGAGACCCTGGTGCTGGGCTTCGACCGGCCGAACATCAAGCTTGCCATCGAGGCCAAGCAGGACAGCAAGCGGCAATTGCTGCGCTTCGTCGAGCGTCATCCCGGCCGCAGCGGCATCGTCTACTGCCTGTCGCGCAAGAAGACGGAGGAGATGGCGGCCTTCCTCGAGAAGAATGGCGTCACCGCGCTCGCCTATCATGCCGGCATGAGCAAGGAGGCGCGTGACGCCAACCAGAACAGCTTCATGACCCTGTCGGGTGTCGTCATGGTGGCGACCATCGCCTTCGGCATGGGCATCGACAAGCCTGATGTCGCCTATGTCTTCCACACCGACATGCCGGGCAGCCTGGAGGCCTACTACCAGGAGATCGGGCGTGCGGGCCGCGACGGGCGGGACGCTGAGGCGCATATGCTGTTCGGCCTTGGCGATATCCGCATGCGGCGGATGTTCATCGACGACGAGGACGCACCGGCCGAGCACAAGAGGCGCTCGCATGGCCGGCTCGACACGCTGATCGGCTATTGCGAGACGGCGCAGTGCCGCCGCCAGGTGCTGCTCGGCTATTTCGGCGAGGAAGCGCAGCCTTGCGGCAATTGCGACACCTGCCTCGACCAGGCGCCGCGCGCCGATGGCGGAGCGGAGGCGCGGATCATCCTGGCGGCCATCGCGCACAGTGGCGAGCGTTTCGGGGCCGGCCATGTCATCGACATTCTGCTCGGCCATGAAACCGAGAAGGTGCTGGCCAGGAACCACCAGAGGCTTGCCAGCTTCGGCAGCGGGCTCGCGCACAAGAAGGATTTCTGGCTGTCGCTGATCCGGCAGCTCGTCGCGGGCGGGTTTCTGATGCCGGATCCGGCCGGCCATGGCGGCCTCGCCATCGCCGAAAAAGGCCATGCGCTTGGCCGTGGCGAGATACCGTTCCACTACCGCGTCGAGGTGCGCAGCCGCGCCTTGCGCGGCAAGACGCGTTCCGCGCAGGATCTCGGGCAGGCGGATGTGGACACCGCGCTGCTGGCCGCGCTCAAATCCTTGCGGCTGCGGCTCGCCAAGGAGCGCCAGGTGCCGGCCTATGTGGTGTTTTCCGATCGCACGCTGATCGACATGGCCGAGCGTCGCCCGCACGACCTCGACGCCTTCGCCGAAGTGAATGGCGTCGGTGCGGCCAAGCTCAAGGAGTTCGGCCAGGTCTTTCTGAGCGCGATTGCCGCGCACCAAGCGGGTGGAGCGGGCTGAGAAAGCAAAGCAGCTATGATCGCAGCGTCGGCGTTGAACGACCGGCCCAACACGATCTTGGTCCGAACGCCTATCCAGCCACTCATCCAAGCATGCTTATCCCCCTACCTCCGTCGGACAATACCAGGCGTGGCGAGGAGGGGTCTTCGTCATGCCTCCCTACAGAATTTCCGGAAGGATCATTCGGACTCCTGATCTTATCCATTGTCTATGTTTTCTCTACGTCTCCTTCACTGGGCGGGGGCAGCATCGCCGTCAAGAAACATCGGGCTTCAGGCTCGCTTGTAGCCGGCGGTGACCTCGTCCTTATGGGCGGCGAAAGCTGCCAGAACTTCGGCCTTCTCGGGCTTTGGAACCTTGAGGTGGTCCAAGGTCCGGCCGAGTTCCGCTGCGACCTCATCGAATTCTGCGGGAGAGATCCGCAGGTCCCGGTGGGCCTCCTCAAGGCCGAGCGGCGTCGTGCCGGGCTTGGTAGCCACGAACTTGAAGGGCCCACCCGAAACGTCGCAGACCCACAGCGTCCGCATGAACTTGAGGCCAGGCAGCCTTCCAAGGTTCTTGGTGTGCCATTTCCGCAACTGCGGGTTCTTGGACTTCTGGCCGACGATGGGGTTCTTCACCACCGCGTCGCTGAAATGATCCACCACCGCCGCGATGGCGAATACGCCCCCCAGCCGCTCGTATAGACTTTTCTCAGGTGTAGTTTGTTTGGCCTGCGCATGCGCGTTGTCCGTCGCCAATACAGCCGTCGATGCGGCGGTCATCGCCAGCCCTGCAACGACGCTTCGTCTTGTTAAAGAGGTTGAAACAGCCGTTTTCATCTCTGATTTCCTTCGAGTTAAGCCAGAGCAAGCCGCGGCCTGCCTGGCGGCTTCAACGTCGGACATATCCACTTTGCCTAAACCCGGCGTCGTCTGAGGAATTAACGAGCCCCCCGTTCGAATTATTCCGATTGACCGCATTCCCGCTGTCAAAATGCGATTCCGCTCGCCAGCTTCGGCAGCGGACTGACGCAAAAGAAGGATTTCTGGCTGTCGCTGATCCGGCAGCTCGCCGCGGGCGGGTTCCTGGCGCCGGATCCGGCTGGCCATGGCGGCCTCGCCATCGCCGAAAAAGGCCATGCGCTCGGCCGTGGCGAGATGCCATTCCACTACCGTGTCGAGGTGCGCGGCCGCGCCTTGCGCAAGATGCGAGCGGCCGAGGGGTCGGGTGCTAACGCCGAAGGCGTCGATGCTTCGCTGCTGGCCACGCTCAAATCCCTGCGGCTGCGGCTCGCCAAGGAGCGTCAGGTGCCGGCCTATGTGGTGTTTTCCGACCGCACGCTGATCGACATGGCCGAACGCCGCCCGCGCGACCTCGACGCCTTCGCCGAAGTGAATGGCGTCGGTGCTGCCAAGCTCAAGGAGTTCGGCCAGACTTTTCTGAGCGCCATCGCCGCGCACCAGTCGGATGGAACGGTCTGAAGACCTGTCGTGCGTCGTCACATCTGTACGGACATCCCGCCGTCGACAGTCAAGACATGTCCGTTGACGAAGGAGGCCGCATCGCTGGCGAGGTAAAGTGCGGCACCGGCGATTTCATGCGGCCGCCCCCAGCGCTGCAGCGGAACCCGCTGGCGGGCGAAGGCAACCATATCGGGATTTTCCGCCATCGCGGCATTGGTCTCGGTGGCGAACATTCCTGGCGCGATGGCGTTGCTCGTTACCCCGTGCGCGCCGTATTCGACGGCCATGCTGCGCATCAGCCCGGTCAGCCCCTGCTTGGCGGCGGGATAGATGGCATCGCCGGGCCGCGCCATCTCACCGACGATCGAGGTCACCGCGATCAGCCGGCCATAGCCCTGCGCTTTCATGATTTCCGCCGCATCGCGTGACAGTGAGATCGCCGACAAGAGATCCGTCCTGATCAGATCGAGGATATCGTCGTCGTCGAAAGCGGCGAGCGGCCTCCTGTCGCGGGCGCCGACATTGTTGACCAGGATGTCGAGCCGGCCTCGGGTTTTGCGAATATCGGCGATCGTCGCGCGACCCGCCCCAATGTCGGCGATGTCGAAGACCGCCGCCTGCGCACTGCCGCCATTTCCGGTGATGGCGGCGACGGCGCCATCGAGTGTTGCGGCGGTGCGTCCGGTCACCACGACATGGGCTCCGGCTTCGGCAAAGGCGCACGCAATCTCGAAGCCGAGCCCACGCCCGCCCCCGGTGATCAGCGCCACACGCCCCTCCAGGGAAAATCGGTCGAAAATGCTCACAGCAAGCGGCCTCTGCACGCATGGGACGGGAACCGATCCCATGCGGCAATCGGCGGCTTGTTTCCAGCCTACCGTTCAACCGAAGCCGGTCAAATGAACTTAATGCGCGGGCGAATGCGTTTTGCCTGGAAGTACCGGTCTATGTGCTCGTCTGCGATCGCACGCTGATCGACATGGCCGAGCAGCCCGAAGTCAATGGCATTCGTCTCGCCAAGCTCAAGGAGTTCGGCGTGGTTTTTCCGGGCGCGATTGCGGTGCGCGAATCGGAAGCCTGGCGACGCTATTTTTTGCTGACGATGCCGCTTTTTTATGCACGACTTGGGCCTTCTGCCCGGTTACTTCCATGTTCCTGTTGCCGGCAAGCAACAAGCCAAGATGAAAAGCCCGCGGCGTGAATGCTGCTCTTGCTCTCCGAGATATCTGGGCTCTCTACTGCAAGTGGCGCACGGATTCTCGTTCAAAGCCTTCATAAACCATGATGAGACATGCCTTGGGTCGTTGCAGTCGGCGCATCCGGCCGATGTTGGTGTGTCGATAGGGCGCGCGACGGTCTTTTTTGAGGGCAAGGCATGTCTGGCGTGACATTTCCGGGCGCCGCTCGTCGAGCGGGCCGCGCGCGAGTTCTTCTGACCACAACCTCCTTGGCGGCTGTGCTGGTGGCCTCACTGCCAGCGGCAGCCGACAGTATCTGGACTACCACCAATGGAAACTGGGGCGACTCGGCCAACTGGAGCCCCGCCATCGTTCCCAATGCGATCGACGCGACCGCGACCTTCAACGCCGTCGTTCCCAACTGGACCTACGGCGTTGCTCTGACCGGCGGTCCGTTCACGGTTGGTACGCTGAACCTCAATAGTTCCACCAACGGCAGCTATAATCTTCAAATGGGCACGCTGATCATGGCGGTCAGTTCAGGGTCGGCGGCGATCAATGTGCAGAGCAGCAATTTCGCGGCCGACTTTGCGACCACGGCAACGCTGCAACTGAATTCCAATACGGTGATCACCACTGCCAGTTCCGCGGCCCATCTGACAGTCGATGGCCTGGTCACCGGCGTCGGCGCAATGACCATCGCGGGTCCCGGTACTGTCGTTCTGAATGATGCCAACACCTACACCGGCGGCACCAATATCGCTGCCGGCGCGCTGCGCATCGGCGCCAGCGGGGCGCTCGGAACCGGCGATGTGACGTTCACCGGCAGCGGCACGCTCGGTGCGGATGCCACGGCGACGCTGACGAACAACATCTTGATAAACGATGGGGTGACCGCGACGTTCGGTGCGGCGGCGGGAAAGACGCTGACGTTGAATTCCTCATTCTTTGGCATCGGCGTCCTCGCGGGCATGAAGATCGGCTCCGCGACGGACACCGGCACCGTGGTGTTCGCGCCGGCATCGGCGGGGATCGGCCTACTTGGAAGCAACACCTATGAGGTGGCCGGCGGCACCTTGCGCGCCGGCAATTCCGTCTTGAGCAGCCTTCTTGCCAACGGAGTTTCGACAACGGTCGACGGTGGCGCCACGCTCGACCTGAACGGCTTCGACACAAGCGTGAACACTCTCTTCGGCAGCGGCACGATCACAACCGGGGGCGCCACACTGTACCTGAGCGGAGGGTCCAACTTCGCCGGCGCCATCACCGGAACCGGTGCGCTCCACGTGTATTGGGGCACGCAAATACTCTCGGGCGCCAACACCTACACTGGTGGCACCACGATCGATGCCCCGGGCACACTGCAACTCGGCAATGGCGGCGCCGGCGGTTCGATCCTCGGTGACGCCACCGACAATGGGGCACTGATCTTCAACCGGTCGGATAGCTATACGTTCGCCGGCACTATTACCGGCGCCGGGACGCTTGCGCAGAACGGCACCGGCACGACGATCCTCACCGGCGCCAATACCTATGCGGGCGGGACGACGATCGCTGCCGGCGCGCTGCAACTCGGCAATGGCGGCGCCGGCGGGTCGATCGTCGGCGACGTTCTCGACAATGGGGCGCTGATCTTCAACCGGTCGGACAGCTATACGTTCGCCGGGGCCATCACCGGCACCGGGACGCTTGCGCAAAACGGCACCGGCACGACGATCCTCACCGGTGCCAACACCTATTCGGGCGGGACGACGATCGCCGCCGGCGCGCTGCGCATCGGCGCCGGCGGGGCGCTCGGAACCGGCAATGTGATCTTCGCCGGCGCCGGCACACTCGGCGCGGATGCCACGACGACGCTGACGCACACCATTGTGATAAACGATGGCGTGACCGCGACGTTTGGCGCGGCGGCGGGACAGACGCTGACGTTGAATACGCCAGATTTTGTCATCGGCAACGGCTCGGGCATCAGGTTCGGCTCCGCGACGGACACGGGCACCGTCGTGTTCGCGCCGGCACAAGGAACGTTCACCGGCGCTCTTTTTACCCAGACCTACGAGGTGGTCGGCGGCACCTTGCGCGCCGGTAACTCCGCCCTGGGCGCACTCCTTGACGCCGGAGCTTCGACGACGGTCGACGGCGGCGCCACGCTCGACATCAACGGCTTCAACACACGCGTGAACACTCTCCTCGGCAGCGGCACGGTCGCAACCGGGGGGCTACACTGGGCTTGAGAGGGGCGAGCAATTTCGCCGGCGCGATCACGGGAACCGGTGCGCTCGATGTGGTGAGCGGCACCACGATTCTCTCGGGCACCAACACCTATACCGGCGGCACCACGATCGATGCCGGGGCCGCACTGCAACTCGGCAATGGCGGGGCCGGCGGGTCGATCGTCGGCGACGTGCTCGACAACGGCCTGCTGGCGTTCAATCGGTCTGACGCCTACACCTTCGCCGGCGCCATCACCGGCGCCGGGAAGCTCGCGCAAAACGGCACCGGCACCACGATCCTCACCGGTGCCAGCATTTACACCGGCGGCACGGCGATCAATGGCGGAACGCTGCAGCTCGGCAATGGCGGGGCCGGCGGGTCGATCGTCGGCGCCGTGCTCGACAACGGCCTGCTGGCGTTCAACCGGTCTGACGCCTACACCTTCGCCGGCGCGATCTCGGGAGCCGGTGCGGTGGCGCAAAACGGCGCCGGCACCACCATCCTTACCGGGTCCAGCACCTACACCGGCGGCACGACGATCTCGGCCGGCACCCTGCAGCTCGGCGACGCCAGCAATACGGGGAAAATCGTCGGCGCGGTGGTCAACAATGCCACGTTCGACATCGTCAATGCGGACACGACAGGCATCACCTCGATCACCAACAACAGTACCACGGGCTTCTTCAACGCAACAAGCGCGGGCAGCGCCCACATCACCAACTATGGCGGCCTTGTCTTCTCCGACACCAGCACGGCCGGCACCGCCACCATCACCAACAACCACGGCCTGGATTTCTTCAACACCAGTTCGGCCGGCAGCGCTCACATCACCACCAACAGCGGCGGCACCATGCTCTTCAGCGACGCCAGCACCGCTGGCACCGCCAATCTCACCAACAACGGCAGCGTCCAATTCACCAGCACCAGCACGGCCGGCAGCGCCAGCATCACCAACAACGCCGGCATGGGATTCTTCAACACCAGCACGGCCGGCAGCGCCAACATCACCAACAACGCCGGCGCGACCCTGCGCTTCAATCATACCAGCACGGCCGGCAGCGCCATCATCACCACCAACAGCGGCGGCCAGACCTATATAGCTGGCGGTGCCAGCGGCGGAGCCGCGCGCTTCATCCTGAACGGCAGCGGGTTGCTGGATATTTCGGGGCTCACGACCGGCAGCACCACCGCCGGTTCGATCGAGGGTAACGGCAGTGTCTTTCTCGGCGCGGCGGATCTCGCGGTCGGCGGCAACAATCTCTCGACCATTTTTTCCGGCGTGATCCAGGATGGTGGCTTCTATCTCGGCGCCGGCGGCTCGCTGACCAAGACCGGCACCGGTACGCTCATTCTCTCCGGCACCAACACCTATACCGGCGCGACCACGATCGACGGCGGCGTGCTGGAAGTCGATGGCGCGATCACCAGCTCATCGAGCGTGACCGTGAACGCCGGCGGTACCTTGACCGGCACCGGCCTTGTCGGTCCCCCCAACACCGTGACCATCGCGTCCGGCGGCATGCTGGCGCCAGGCAACGGCACGCCGGGCACGTCGATGACGATATCGGGCGATCTCGCATTCCAGTCCGGCGCGCAATATCTGGTGCAGCTCAATCCCGCGACCTCGTCGTTCGCCAACGTCACCGGCACGGCGACGCTCGTCGGCGCGACGGTGAATGCCTCCTACGCCAATGGCAGTTATGTCGCCAAGCAATACACCATCCTGACCGCAACCAGTGTCGGCGGGGCCTTTGACTCGCTCGTCAACACCAACCTGCCGTCTGGTTTCAAGGCGGATTTGAGCTACGACGGCACCCACGCCTATCTCGATCTGTCGCTCGCGTTCATTCCGCCGCCAGGCACAGGGCTTTCCGGCAACCAGCAAGCCGTCGGTAACGCCATCATCAACGCCTTCGACACCAATGGCAGCATTCCGCTGGTGTTCGGCGGCCTGACGGCGGCGGGGCTTTCCCAGCTGTCGGGCGAGGTGGCGGCCGGTGCGATCAATGCCGGCATCGACAGCGCCGACCAGTTCATCAATGCGCTCGATGCCCAGGCAGGTCAGGGCGAGGCGGCCACGACCGGCGGCGGCACAGGGACGGCCTATGGCGAAGAAGAAGCGGCCGGCGGCAAGGACCAGTTCGCCTCGCTCGGCGTGAAGGCCAGCCACAATGCCGACCTGGTGGGGTCTGTCTTCGCCAGCCGCTGGCAGGCATGGGGCGCCGTCTATGGCGGTTCGCAGAAGATCGGCGGAGATGCCAGCGTCGGTTCGCACGACACGAATTCGGACATTTTTGGCGTCGCCGGCGGCATCGTCAGGAACTGGGGCGACAGCCGTCTCGGCGTCGCCATCGGCGGCGGCTCGTCCAACTTCTCCCTGTCGGATGATCTCGGCTCCGGCCATGCCAACAGTTTCAATGTCGGCGTGTTCGGCCGGCAGGGTTTTGGCGATGCCTATATCGCCGGCGTGCTGGCCTATGGCTTCAACGACACCGACACCAGCCGGGCGGTGCCGGGCGACACGCTGGAGGCTTCCTTCAACGCGCAGACCTGGTCTGGACGCGTCGAGGGCGGCTACCGCTTCGCCACGCCGGTTGCGGTGCTGACGCCCTACGCCGCCTTCCAGGCCACAGCCTATCACCTGCCGGGTTATTCCGAGACCAGCGCCGGTTCCGGCGAGTTCGCGCTCGGTTACGGATCCCAGACGACCACCGCAACGCGCTTCGAACTGGGCCTCAACCTCGACAAGGACATCCTGCTGCAGGACGGCGCGAAGCTGACGCTGTCGGGCCGCGCCGCCTGGGCCATCAACGGCAGCACCGGCCGCAAGGTGACGGCGACGTTCCAGGACCTGCCCGGCGCGACGTTCACCATCGACGGGGCCGAACCGGACACCAACGCCGCCCTCCTCAATGCGAGCGCGACATACACATCCGGCTCCGGCCTGTTTGCGTCGCTCGGCTTCCAGGGTGAGTTCTCCGGCAATGTCCAGAGCTATGCCGGCAAGGCTAAGGTCGGGATCAGCTGGTAGCGAATACGTGCATGGCCGGGGGCAGTGTGATCTACCCGATGTGTGACGAGGTTCCAGCGGTCTTGATCAATTCGTCCTCGTCCCTCACTCCATGTCGATAAGCGGCAACGATTTCCTCAGCTATGATTTCCGCCTCCAACGAATGGTCGTCTACCAGACGTTGACGACATGCCTCGTCGAACGCGCGACTCAATAGAGCCAACTCCTTGGCGCTCAGGATACCGTGTTTTAGTGCTTGGTCGGTAACGGACATCGCCCAGTCCTCCGCAACCTTGGCCGAGGACGGTCAGCCCTGTCCTCAAGGCCCGGGTCCAATCATACCACAATTGGCGTTCGCGCGGAATAATTTGGTCGAGCGAAGCGCACCCCATCCGACACGCGGCAATCCTCAACAGCCCGCAGGCTCGTTCGGTTTCCACCGCAGTGCAGCCAAGAGGGGTTAGGCCACGCGCGACGGGCGAGGGCCAGTAGGAGGAGCGTCGCGAGGGGGAGGGGCGACGGACAGACCCAGGGGGGGATGGGCCTGCTCCTCCTACCTGTTGCCGAGCTTAGGCTAAACAACGCTCGATTATACCCCTGTCTAGAGGTGAGGGGAAGCTATTCTCCAACTGTGCCCTCCACCACCCATGCGGCCTTTCCCACCGCCGCCGGAAGGCTCGTTGCCACGGTCGCTCTTGCCGCGTGCGCTCGAAGCCGATGGCCTGGTCGGACCTTGTTGCGGGATCATGAGATCGGACGGGATCGGCGCAAGGTCGAGGGCCTCGCGGATGAAGTTGCGCAGCGAGACAACGAGATCGTGCGTGTGCATGGGATGCCCAGCCACCAGCTCCCGGATAGCGCGTTCGGCCAGCCGGACTGGCATGAAGCGCCGCCACAGATAGCCCGGGACGAAACCTGTTTGCGGAAACGTTCATGGAACAGGCAGCGCAAGACTGGCGTCCAACACCGGCGTCAGTGAGCAAAAACTCCTCCTGCTCCGGCAGCGGCGCGAAGCCGCGCATGACGCCCAGGGAGACCGGAAATGTCCGCGAACGCCTATATCAACCGGATCGCGACAGCGGTTCCGGAACATGAGGTTCATCAATTCTATCTGCGGTTCGCGGCTTCCATGCTTGCTGCCAGCCACCGGAGGATTTTCGAACGCATGGCCGGCCTTGCCGACATCGAGAGCCGCTATTCCTGTTTTGCACCCGCCCTAGACCCTGAAGGGCCGTTCGTCGATCTTCAGGGAAGCTTCATCCGCGGCGCGTTTCCCGGAACGGCCGCGAGAATGGCGATGTTTTGCGAAGCCGCCCCTGTGTTGGCACAAAAAGGCGTCGACGGATTGCGGCTTGGCGACGAAGCGACACGCATTACCCATCTTATCGTTGCCACCTGCACAGGGTTTTCCGCGCCAGGTATCGATCTGGACCTGGTTCGGCGCTGCGGCCTGTCGGACAGGGTCGAACGCACGATGATCGGGTTCATGGGCTGCTACGCGGCGATCAACGCGCTCAAGCTTGCCCGCCACATCGTTCGATCCGACCCGAAGGCGAGGGTCCTGGTTGTCAACATCGAACTCTGCACCTTGCATCTCAGGGAAACCAGTGAGTTGGAAAAGCTGCTGTCTTTCTGCCTCTGGGGCGATGGGTGCGCTGCCGCACTTGTCACCGCCGAGCCGCCCGGCATCGAGCTTGAGAGCTTCCATTGCGCTGTCGCGGACGAGCGGCGCGACCTGATGAGCTGGGACATTGGCGACCACGGCTTTAACATGGTTCTCTCCGGCCAGGTACCGGCGGCGGTTCATGAAACCTTGCGGAGCAACCTGGGCGCTATCCTCCACGACCGGCCAACCGAAGCGATCGATCTCTGGGCCGTACACCCCGGCGGACGTTCGATTCTCGACGCCGTCGAAAGGGCGCTGAACCTTGCGCCCGCAGCACTGGCGCCGTCGCGCGAGGTGCTGCGCCGATACGGCAACATGTCGTCGGCCACCGTCATGTTCGTGCTGGAAAAGATGCTGAAGACACCAGCGGGTCTGCTCGGCTGCGGTATGTCGTTCGGACCCGGATTGACGGCCGAAACCATGCTTTTCCGAACCGTGTCATGACGGCGCTCAGCCACCGCAGCCTCGTCCCGGAAATCCTTGACGGGCTTGCGGCCGACGATCCGCGCGCGCTCACTTCGCGCCGAGATCTCCGCCACATCAACGCGCTGATGTTCCAGGCGCGGATCATGGCATCATTGCTGCGAAAATTCGTGCCGAGGCCGCCACGCCGCATTCTGGAGATCGGAGCCGGCGACGGCACCTTCATGCTTGCCGTGGCGCGGCGCATCGCCAAGCATTGGCCTCAGGTCGAGCTGACGCTGCTCGATCGTACCGGCCTTGTCACCGCTGCGCTGTCCGCCGATTTCGGTAGGCTGGGATGGCAGATCGAGACCATCACCTGCGACGTCTTCGATTGGGCGGAAAGGGCCGAGGGCAAGCACTTCGATGCAATCACCGTCAATCTGTTCCTGCATCATTTCCACGACGCCCAACTGGTGCTTCTGTTTTCGTTGCTGGCGCCGAAAGCCCCGTTGCTCCTGGCGACCGAACCGCTGAGGGCGATGCCGGCACTGGCCGCGACCCGACTTCTGCCGGTGATCGGCGCCAACGACGTTACCCGACATGATGCGGCCCAGAGCGTGCGCGCCGGCTTTCGCGACAGCGAGCTTTCCGCTCTCTGGCTTGCGGCGAATGGAAGGCCGCTCGAGGAGCGGCGCGCCGGTCTCTTTTCCCACATCTTCGTCGGCGCCAGCGCCGACGGCGGTCGTGACTCATGAGGCGATTGTCGACCTACGATGCGGTCATCATAGGCGCCGGCCCGGCCGGTTCCTCCGCCGCGCTGACGCTGGCCCGGCGCGGATGGGCCGTGGCGATTGTAGAAAAGAGCGCATTCCCGCGCCGCAAAGTCTGCGGGGAATACGTCTCGGCCAGCAACATCGCGCTGCTCGACCATCTGGAGATCGGCGATGCCTGGCGCGCAAATGCCGGTCCCGAAATCCGCCGCGTCGGCTTCTTTTCCGGCGAGACCTGCGTCGAGGCGCCGATGCCGGGTGCAAAATATGGGCCTCCCGCAAAAGACGGCTTCGGCCGGGCGCTGGGCCGTGACGTTCTCGACACTCTGCTCTTGCAGGCGGCGCGGTCGGCGGGTGCCGAGATCTTCCAGCCTTGCCAGGCGGTCGCCATCGACCGGGATGGAGACATGCAAAGGGTGCACATTCAGGCAAGGGACGACAATTCCGCCGATGAGACGACCTTGCGTGCGCCGGTGATCGTCGCCGCGCACGGTTCCTGGGAACCGGGACCGCTGCCAAGCCAGCTCGAAAAGACCAGCCGCCCGTGGGACCTGCTCGGTTTCAAGGCGCATTTCACCGGGTCGTCGCTCGCGCCCGATCTGATGCCGCTGCTGGCGTTTCCCGGCGGCTATGGCGGCATGGTCCTGGCCGATCGTGGCCGGCTGTCGATCTCATGCTGCATACGTCGCGACATGCTCGCGCGGCTGCGCAGGAACCATAGCTCCAGACGGGATGGCCCCAAACAGGATGGCCAGGTGTCGGCTGCCGACGCGGTGTTTCGCCATCTCATGGCTTCTTGCCGGGGCATGAGCGATGCTCTGGATGGAGCCCGGCGCGACGGTCCGTGGCTTGCAGCCGGCCCGATCCGGCCTGGTATTCGCGCCTGCTATGAAGGGGATATCTTCCGCGTCGGCAATGCCGCCGGAGAGTCTCATCCGATCATCGCCGAAGGCATCTCGATGGCGCTTCAGTCCGGTTGGCTGCTAGCCACGGAACTTGCGGGCGCGCCGAGCGGCCGAGCGGGGCGTGAAGCTGCCGGTAGACGCTATCAAGCCGCCTGGCGAAAACTGTTTTCGACGCGGGTCTACGCAGCTGCAGCCATCGCCCGGATGGCCATCGGCCCCGGCGGCGCGGCACTGATGGGGGCGGCTGTTCGGATTTTCCCGCAAACACTGACACTGGGCGCGCATATCAGCGGCAAGACGAGGCCGATCACCGGCCTTACATAATGCGGCGCTCGTCTTCGCTCGCACGAAGACAAAATAATCAAATTAAATCAATTATTTATGGCGGGGCCGTGCCCGCCGATGATGAGCACTATGTCTACGCTATAGCCCTCTAACGCCGCACGGTGCGACTTCCAGGGCTAATTGGTGCGGTTCGTCAGCGGTTTTAGCCATTTTCTGAATGGCCGGGTTTGATGGAAAGCGGTCCGGCAGGTTTCGAGAACGCGGGTGGCGATAGCTGCCGTCATCCCGTATCACCGGCCTTCCCGATTGGGATCGGAAAACGGGAAAGCTGATAATCGCCTTCCACGCTGCCACCATCGCTCCGGGCTGGGAGATATGTTCCGCCTTTCACAACAGCGGAGTGGCTGCAGGCGGTCGTTCGTCGCTCAACGGAGCACCTCTGCGAGCCGAAGTAGCATCGCAGTAACTGGTGCGCCAGGGCGGCGTGTCGGCCATCTCTTCCTCGCGAAAGACAAGGCAGAGGCAGAACGCGATGGAACAGGCAATGGCCCAGGATGGGGAAGCGCTGAGATTTAGCTGCCCCCTGCTTTGCTGAATACAACCGTGCCGTCGTCTTTGCGAACTTCCACCGCCACGATACCGGACTTTCGATCTGGAAAGGTCGACAGCGCGTAGTCCCGTGCCGCCTTCTCGGCATCAAATGGCGT
>NZ_SMYZ01000239.1 GCF_004919685.1 Mesorhizobium norvegicum
AGCGTGGCTTCCGAAGCACCACCATTCTGGTGGGAAGAGCCGGACTGGCGGGTCCTGGCACTATCGCCGCTATCGGCCATCTATGCGGCCGCCGCATGCCGCGGCCGGCGGCGGGCCAAGCGCGAGAAGGTCGAGGCACCGGTTCTGTGCATCGGCAATTTTACAGTCGGCGGCACCGGCAAGACACCGGTGGCCATCGCGCTCGCCCAACAGGCCAAGCG
>NZ_SMYZ01000240.1 GCF_004919685.1 Mesorhizobium norvegicum
CTCGTGATCAACCACACCGCCGACAACGCCCGCCTCGCCACGGAGCGGCCCGACCTGTTCATGAAGGAGTCCGACGGCTCGATCATGCACCCGGCGGCGGTGGATCCGGACGATCCGTCGATCCGCACCGTCTGGGGCGATCTGGCCGAACTCGACTACCACACGCCGGCTGCCCGGGATGAGCTGACCCGGATCTGGGGCGCCTACGTGGCCCGGCTCCAGG
>NZ_SMYZ01000241.1 GCF_004919685.1 Mesorhizobium norvegicum
GGCGAAATTGAATGTCTCTTTGTGTGCCTTTGGGAGCATATTTTTCTGCGCTGGAAAAGATTTTTTAGCGACACGTTCCCAGCAGGAGGTGGAAAATCGCACGAAGAAGTGCGCTTCTTTCGCCTTCGTTCGGCTATGTGCCGGCATTTTCTTTCAACGTGCGGGCTTGTTGTTTGATCCACATGCCCTCTACCATACGCCGCCGAATCCCCGCTTCTGTTTCTGTTTCGAGGAGGCCTCGTATGGCGTATCCCCCAATCCCGGTGCCGGTCGACGGCGCGCCCAGCGCCAACACGGCG
>NZ_SMYZ01000242.1 GCF_004919685.1 Mesorhizobium norvegicum
CAGCCTCCTGCAGGAAGGCTTCGTCCTCGGTCGCCTGCCAGTATTGCCACACCGCATAGGCCACGTCGGCGCTGATATGCTGCTCCTGGCTGCCGCAGAGGACGTCCAGGATCTTGCGGTCCGGGCCGACCGTCTGGGCGGGCGTGACCTCCGACCCGCTATCGGCCGATTCCCAGGCGTAGAGGGCGCCCCGACCGCCCATCTGCGCGGCCTTGGCGC
>NZ_SMYZ01000243.1 GCF_004919685.1 Mesorhizobium norvegicum
ATCATCACTATGCCAGTGACCTATCATCCGGGTATGACGAGATAGACCTCGAGATCCTGGCTGCCACAGTCGACGTATTGCCCGACGGTATTGCAGGAAAAGTGTCGTGATTTTCCTGTTCTTGGATCCTGCGCGTCAATGGCGAAGCTTGCCGGATGGTTTGCTGGCACAGACCGCACCACTTCCAATGCCAGAGGACAGGTGGTGCGAGGATTTGCGATCCAGGCCCCTTGTCCAC
>NZ_SMYZ01000244.1 GCF_004919685.1 Mesorhizobium norvegicum
GTTCATGGACCTGACCGCCGCGCAAAAGGGCCAGATCGCAGCCATCGCTGCGGGCTTCACGGGTCTGCTGAGCCTGTTCAACATCGGCGGCCGTTTCTTCTGGGCGTCGCTCTCGGATCGCCTGGGCCGCAAGATGACCTACGCGGTCTTCTTCGTGCTCGGCTTCGTGCTGTATGCGTCGATTCCGTGGACGTCGCACACGGGCAATATCGCGCTGTTCGCACTGGCCTTCTGCGTGATCCTGTCG
>NZ_SMYZ01000245.1 GCF_004919685.1 Mesorhizobium norvegicum
GGTCGATATGGTCGGTGGCGAGCCGGCCGAGCGAGGCTTCCACGGCCTCGCTTATATGCTCGGGCCGGCTATCGGTGCCGACCTGCTTGCCGTTTTCGATGCGGAAGCCGAATTTTGTGGCGATGGTCACATGGTCGCGCTTGCCCTTCAACGCCCGGCCGAGCAGGGCCTCGTTGGTGTAAGGACCATAGACCTCGACACCGCCGAGGTCTATGGT
>NZ_SMYZ01000246.1 GCF_004919685.1 Mesorhizobium norvegicum
ATGTTGCGACACAGTTCATCGTTGGGGAGTCCGATTTTCGCGGTGTGCCAGATATCAACCATGAGTCCAGCCGATGGGCTATCGGAATGGCTGACAACTTCCAGCGCGTCGTAGATGGTCTTCAGGTGAGAAAACGGAGTTGCTTCCAACGCGAGCTTGACGCCATGAGCTTCAGCTTCCGCAGCGAGATCAGTAAACGCACTGGCCATGTGAGCAATGGAAACCACACCATTGGTGCCCTCTCCTGCT
>NZ_SMYZ01000025.1 GCF_004919685.1 Mesorhizobium norvegicum
AGAGCGCTGCAGGGGACGGAACCGCATGCGATCACGTATGAGTTCGGCGGTCCCCGCATTTACTCCTACAAGGAATTTCTCAGAGCCGTTGCACACCAAGCCGATCTTAGACCCATACTGGTCCCAGTGCCATTTGCCGCTTGGCACGCACTGGCATGGGCCGCGGAAATGCTTGCGAGTCCGCCCGTCACTCGTAATCAGGTGGAACTGATGCAGGTCGACAATGTGTCATCGCCGCAGATGCCCGGATTTGAAGAACTTGGCATTTCGCCGCACCCGGTCGAGGAAATACTCCAGGAGATGTTGCGTAATCCCTGATCAACGACCTTCTTCCGTACTCAGGCGCCACGATTGAGTGTCCGAAATCGCGCTAACCGGCCAATCGTGAATGCGAGCTTTTGGACCCCGTTCCGGCCGTTGGGTGCCGGGTGCCCTCTCTACGAACCGGCGATGAGGTTGATCTTCGCGGCCATGATGAAGTCGTTCTCGTGCAATCCCTTGATCTTGTGTGTCTGCAGCGAGACTGCCGCATAACCCCAGCCGAAACAGATGTCGGGATGATGCCGTTCTTCTTCCGCCAATCGGGCAACTTTGTCGACGAAGCTGAGCGATTGACGGAAGTCCGCGAATTTGAATTTGCGGCGCAGCAGGCGCCCCTCCTCCAGTTCCCAGCCAGGGGTCTGGGACAGATAGCCCTCGGCTGCCTCCTGCGTTAGCGGCGCGACGCCACCGCGGCAGGGCGTACAGGTTTTCTGAGCAATACCATCGGTCATGACAACCTCCCTTCGTGCTCATTCCGGGTGTAGCGATCGCGTTTTTCACCTCGCCCGGTATTTGCTCGCATAGTGCTTGGCAAGAACCTTGCGAATCTGCTCGGCAAGGCGCTTGTTGCCGGTCTTCGCCCGCGCCTTGTCATCGCCTTTTTGCAGCTTCGGCAGATCGGCGCCCAGGCCTTGTTTCGTTGATTTGCGCATCGCAATAGATCAACGCCGTGACGGACAACCGGTTTCGTTCAAAGGACGATTTCCACAGGACTGCTGATCACGAGACCGAGCTCACCGTCCGCCCGCCCTTGATTGACAGCGATCTCGGCAAGCCCGTTCGAGTTCTCGTACCAAAAGGCCGTGCCTGGCGGCCGATCGCTGAAGGTCGTCGCGGCCTCCAGCAGGCGATCTGCTGCGGCGAGCCTTGCGCCTGCCGGCAGCTTGGCCGCCCTCAGGCCGGTCATGGCATTGCCGAAATGGTCGATATAGACGATCTCGGCGAGGTCCTCCGGCCAGTCTCTACGACGATCTGCTTCATCCAGGCGCGGCCTGCCGGGCGGCGGCTCACCGCGTGCCAGCATCGCCGCGACCGGGGCAAACAGGTCACGCCCGTGGAAGCTGGCGGACAGGCGCTCTGGCCTCCAGTCGATATCCCAGCTCAACGTCTTGGCCGCGCGGCGCTGGATCAGCTCGAACAGGCCGTTGCCGGGGCCGACATACCAGCGACCGTCGGCCTCGACGATGACGGACGGCCGCATCCCTCCGACGCCTGGATCGACGACACAGTGAAAGACGGTTCCCGCAGGGAACCATTCCGCGTAGGCCACCAGCAGGTAAGCCGACGCCTTGGGATTGCCGACCGGCGCATCGGAGAAGAGGTCGATCGCGGGGATGCCTGGCGCCATCTGGTGCAACATAGCCTTCATCTGGCCCGTGTAGGGGCCGTGCAAGCCGAAATCCGTGAACAAGACAATCATGGACGGGCGCCGACTGCGCTGCAATGGACATACAGATAGTCGGCCGGAAGGCGCATCCGCCGGCAGGCCTGAACGGCCGGGTTGGTTTCCATGACGAGGCGATCCGCCAAAGCCGCTGCCTGCCGGACTGCCTCGGCTTCCCACGGGTGCAAGCCATGCCCGGTGAGCCCCAACAGCGCCTGCATCCAACCAGGCACCAGATCAACGGCAGCCGCTACCAGCAGGTGCTGTGCCGGCCTCAGCGGCAACGGCAGGATCGGCGCCGAACGCATGATCTCGAGAAATTCGAGCACGATGGCCGAGCGATCCAGCCGTCCGGCTGTCGCATGGAACAGCGTTTCAAGCTCGGCTTCCGATTCCGGTGCGCCTGTGGCGCCGAAAAGGCGCGCGGCGGGAACGCCCTCGGCATAACAGCGGTCGCGCTCCGATGCGGAGAGCTGCCGCACATAGGTGTGATAAGCTCGGACAAAGCCGTACGCCGCCGTGCCGTGAACCCAGTTCAGAAGGTCGGGGTCATTGGCGCAATACGCCTCGCCTGACGATGTTACGCCTGCGACCCGGTCGTGTATCCGCCGAACGCGGGCGATCATGGCCTCGGCCGTGGTGCGGGAACCGTAGATCGTCACCATGGCAGCGAGCCCCGTGCTGTGCAGTCGCCGAATTGGATTCAGGCGGAAAGACGTATGCTCCCATACGCCGGTGCGCACCCGCGGTTCTGCAAGCTCCATGATCACGGCGGTGACGCCGCCGATGAACAGTGAAAGCGGGTTCTTGAACACGCGCCACGACACGGAGTCCGGCGATACCAGTGCGGCCTCGCCGATCGGTCGCGAGAAATCAATGTGAGGCCGGTCGCCAGGTTGCAGCACCGCCCGCGCTACCGCCTCCAGGAGGCTTTGCAACGGCCAAGGCAGGACGATCGGCGTGGTCATGGCAACGAGCGCCATTCACAAGAAACGCGTGCTTCCGAACAGCGAAGTTGGGCCGCTGGACGCACTTGGCGAAACTACGGCCACTTTCTACGGTGCTCGATCACTTACTATAGCTCAATTGGCAGACAGCGCCCACCGCCAGTTCACATTGTCGGCCAGGACAGCGCAAGCCTCCCCCCTGGCGCAGTGCCTACGCACGTAGCAAACTGCCGGCTTTCGCGGTCCAGGGTCTGCTGCAACCAGCCAATGTCGCTGCTCGCCGCCTGGATAAGCTGGAAACGGCGGATCTGGAGGGGCACCAGTTCGAGCGCGACCAGATCGCTTCCAGGACCAAGGTCAGCGATGTACATCAGGGCAAGGTCGGGCCGAAATTCCCCGTGGCCTTTGATGCCTTCATAGTCATTCAGGAAGTCGCCGCAGCCATAGAGAATAAGGCGGTTCTTGTACACTTCGATGGATTTGGCATGATGCGATGAATGGCCGTGAACGATGGATATGTCCGCCCTGTCGATCAGTTCGTGGGCGAACCACCTTTGCTCCTCCGGGATGTCATAGCCCCAGTTTGGTCCCCAATGAAGGGAGACCACAACCACATCATTTTCTCGTCGGACAGCGGCCACCAGATCGGCGATCGCTGCGACAGTCGCATTGGAAAGCGCAGGTAGAAAGTTCACTCCGGCCCGGTCATGCGTCGCCGCCCAATGTCGAGGGACGCCGCTCGTCTTCGAGGCGAACGAAAAAACAAGTACGCGCCCTGCGTCGGTGTCTGCCAAAATCGCCGGGGCGCTTGCCTGGGCGGCATTGCGCCCCGCGCCTGCGGTCTTGATTTGCAAACGCTCGAGCGTCGCCAGGGTCTCCAGCAGCCCAGCGCGCCCCCAATCAAGAACGTGATTGTTGCCGAGCACGCAGCAGTCGACCCCCGCGGCGACGAGGCAGTCGGCGTTCTCGGGGCTCATCCTGTAGTTGATGCCTTTGGCGACATAGGCGTCGCAGCGCGTAATGCTGGTCTCGAGATTTATGATGCTCGCGTTCGGCCGAGCCCGCTCCAATTCTTGCAGCGCAGCGCCCCAGATGTAGGGGAAGTCGACCGGCGTCGGTATCGGTTGCTTCGCAGCCTCCGCCATCCGGACGTAGTCTATGGCCGATTGCACATAGCGCTCGTGAAGACGAGGGTCACACGGATGTGGAAGCGCTTGGTCTATGCCTCGCCCCGTCATCACATCGCCACAGAGAAAGATCCGCATGACGCGTACCAGCCGGGCCCATCACGATCAGTCATGCCGCTCATGACCCACAGGCCTTCCTCAATTGCCAGAGTTCACACGAGTGAAGACCATCATCGCTCATATACTCCGACGAGAACCGCCTCGGCGAGGAGATGCTTGCGCGCTTCTCGTTCGACCGCCTGACACGATGGGTCGTTGCCGGGCGGCAGGTGCTCGATCGACAGCGCAAGCAACCGGAAGTGATAGCGGTGTCGGCCGTGGCGATGCGGTGGGCAGGGACCACCGTAACCTGGTCGCCGGAAATCGTTGGTTGCCTGCTTGAAACCTTGCTTGCCGGCGTGTTGGGCGGCGCCTTCGGCCAACCCTACACAATCGGCCGCAATGTCATAGGCCGCCCAGTGATGCCAGATCTTTGCCGGAGCGTCTGGATCATCGCAGAGAAGGACAAAGCTGCCGGTTCCGGCTGGAGCGCCAGTCCAGCCGAGGGGAGGGGAACGATCCTCACCGTCGCAAGTGAAGCGCCGCGGGATCGTCGTACCGTTCGCAAAGCTGCTTGAACTGAGCTGCATGGGTCGCCCCTTACCCTGTTGCCGCGCCGCGCAACACTCAGTCCCAAAACGCCAGGTGCCAGGCAAAACTGGTAGGAAGCGCGGGCGTCGCCGTGAGGCTGCGTTCCGACACGAGCTTCACGGTTGATCGGGCGCGAGGATAAGCGCTCTATCGAAAATGTACGAGACAATATTGAATGGCAGTTCGCTTCGCCTTGCCGTCCCGGCTAAGCGCCGCGCCGCACGGATCGTAGCCAGCGATGGCAAGGCTGTGATATCATTGCACAGGTTGCGCCACCGTTGGCAATTGCCACGCCCGCGCAGCCTGACCATTGCGCAGTGCTAATCGGGTTGCGGGTCTCGTCCCGTTGAACGAGTGGCCTCGGATCATGGAACTCGTCGTTGCTGTTGGGCTGATCGTCTTCAAGGTCGCGTTGCTGATTGCGATCCTGCTGCTGCTGCCCTTGCCGCTGACCTGGCTGGAACGCAAGATCGCGGGGCACATGCAGCAGAGGATGGGGCCGATGCGTGTGGGATGGCATGGGCTGCTGCAGCCGGTGGCGGACGGGGTCAAGCTCTTGACCAAAGAGGACCACATCCCTGCCGAGGCCGACCGCTTCCTGTTCAAACTGGCGCCAATCCTGGCGCTCGCCCCGCCCTTCGTGGTGTTCGTCGCGGTCCCCTTTGGCGAATCCGTATCGGTCCTCGGCACCGAGATCACTCTCTACGTCTCCAACATGAACGTCGCGCTGCTTTTCGTCTTCGCGGTGATCGGGATCGAGGTCTATGGCGTCATCTTCGGAGGCTGGGCAGCGAACAGCAAATACGCTGTTCTGGGCAGTCTCAGGACCTGCGCGCAGATGATCAGCTACGAGATCCCGATGGGGTTCGCGGTCATCGGCGTGGTCATGCTGGCGCAATCCATGAGCCTGCTCGACATCGTGCGGGCGCAAGCCAATGTCTGGAACATCGTCTACCAACCGGTCGGGTTCTTCGTGTTCTTCGTCGCTGGGCTGGCCGAATCCCAGCGCATTCCCTTCGACCTGGCGGAAGCGGAAGGCGACCTGGGGGCCGGGTTCCATACCGAATACAGCGGTATCCGCTTTGCGTTCTTCATGGTCAGTGAATACGCCATCATGCTTTTGACGTCGGTCCTGGCGGTGATCCTGTTCTTCGGCGGCTGGAACGGCGTGCTGGTCCCGTTGCCACCGCTCGTCTGGTTCGTGCTCAAGGTCGCGTTCTTCGTCTATGTGTTTATCTGGTTCCGCTTCACTTTCCCGCGCTATCGCTACGACCAACTGATGGCGATCGGTTGGAAAGTCTTGCTTCCTCTGTCAATGGCGAACATAATCATAACCGGTGTTGCTTTCCTTTAGGGGCCGTAGCGGCTCCGCAGCGGGGCGACGATGTCGCGCGCACTGGACAGAATTGGAACATGGATCGGCTGGGCGTTCTTCGCCGATCTGGCGAACGGCTTGGCGCTGACCTTCGGGTACATGTTCTCCAAATCCGTGACCATGCAGTATCCTGACAAGGAAAAATGGTTGCCCTATTCGCGTTATCGCGGGCATCACTTCCTGAAGCGTGACGAAGAGGGCGAGATCAAATGCGTGGCCTGCGAACTCTGCGCGCGGATTTGTCCCTGCTACTGCATCGAAGTCATCCCCTACGAGGACGAGAAGGGCAACCGACGCCCGGCAAAATTCGAGATCGACATGGCCCGGTGCCTATTCTGCGGGCTGTGTGAAGACGCCTGTCCGGCGGACGCGATCGCGCTTGGCCAACAGTACGAGTTCTCGAGTTTTTCATCGCGTGACCTAGTGATCGGGCGCGACGATCTGCTCGGCAAACCGGGCAAGGCGATGACCGGCGGCGGCGTGGTCGCTGCACGTCTGAACACCGAGCAGGACGTGCTGGTCGAGACGAGCGAGCCGCAGGGGTACAACTGGTGGCGGAATATCCGACGAACGTGAAGGCGCGCCAGCTGGCAAGCCGGAGCGCGCAGACAGGAGGCTCAAATGCTGGTCTGCCATATCTTGAAGACCAAGGCTCCCGAGGTCATCTCGGTCACTCCAAGTCAGACGATGGTGGAAGTGCTACGGCTGTTTCGGGAGAACAACATCGGCTTCGTGGTCGTCAGCCGTTTCCCCGGGCAATGCCTGGGCACGCTTTCGGAGCGGGACTGCTGCAATGCGGTGGCTGAATACGGAACCGAGGCGCCCTTGATGCGGGTCGCCGACATCATGAACCGCAGTGTGGCGACCTGTTCGACACAGGATTTTCTGCCGTCGGTGATGGCGACCATGACCAAACGGCGTACGCGCCATGTGCTGGTCATGGATGGCAACGCTACTGTAGGCGTGGTGAGCATCGGCGACGTGGTCAAGCACCGGCTCGACGAACTGATGAGCAACGAGCAAGTGCTGCACGATTACATTGCCGGGACCGGCTATCACTGACGACACCGGCTCAAGGCGCAGGATCAGGGCAGGCTGCACAGGGAACCCGTGATGCCTCAGATCGGATTGTCAGGCCGCGCCTCGGCCACGGCGACAGTGGCGATCTCGAAAGCGGCGTGCGCCATTTCAACTTCCACCGGACATGGGTATTCGCCCCGCCGCATCAGGCTGTTGAGACGCAGGGATCTGTAGTTCTCGGGAACGAACACGAGGCCCCTGGGAAAACGCTTGTTGACCTTGAGCTTCGCCGTCAGTTCGCCCTGGGCGGACCGCACGACCACCTGATCGCCATCCGCAAGGCCAAGCTGCGTTGCATCCGGCGCGCTCATCTCGACATACGGATCATCCGCGACCGTATTCAGGATCTCCGAGCGCTCGGAAAGATATCCGTTGTGGAACAGGCAGTTGCCGGTAACCAGTATGAGCCGGTCGGCTACAATGGGGGCAGGCGGGAGGGCGAAGAACTCGCCAACCGGTGGCGCAAGGGCCGCCTTCGTGAAAGCTCCGTCGGCGCCAAGCCCGCCCTGCGTCAATCCTTCGTAGGCCGGAACCAGCTGGGCGATCTCGCCGAAGATTTCGCCTTGGATCGACGGCCGCAACGCCTGGCCGCGAAGCGCCGCTACGAAGTCGAATATCGCCAGATTGTCCCGCGCCTCGAGGGCGGGTTCGCGGAACTTGCAGACCTTCTGGGTGCGGCCTTCGTTGTTGGTGAACGTGCCGGATTCCTCGCCATAACTCGCCGCGGGCAGCACGACATCCGCCAGGCCCGCCGTATCCGTGAGGAACGCGTCCTGCACGATCAAGAGATCGGCGGCACGAAGCGCCCGCTGCACGAATCCCCGGTCGGGATAGGACATCAGGGGGTCGCTTCCGACGATATAGAGCGCACCCATTCGCTTCCTGTCACAGAGCTCCAGCATGGCGTCGAAATCCACACCCGGTTCAGGCGGGATTTCGGCGCCCCAGGCTCGTTCGAGAGTTGCGCGCGCCGCATCATTGGCGAGTGCCCACAGCCCCGGCAGCGCCATCGGCAGAACGCCCATGTCCCAGGCACCCAGTTGGTTGGCACGGTCGAACAGGAACTGCATCGCCAGGCCTTTGCCGAGTGCGCGCAGAACCTGCAAAAGGTTGTTGAGTTGGTACAACGTCGCGCGCGCTAGGGGCGATCTCAAGAGGTCGGCGCTGACAAGCACGGTGACGCTGCGGCCTTCCAGCAACGCCGCGGCCAGACGGTCCGGACCGTCACTGTCGGTGGCCGCTGCCGGCCGGCCGGTTTTCGCGCCCATGTCCGCAAAAACATCGCCCGGCAATGCTTGACCTGCCGCCCCCAGTCCGCTCACCACCGCGGCAAGGCCCTGAGCCTCACCGCCCGGCGGCACGCGAACGACCGCCCGCGCATCGGCGTCCAGGCGGGATGGCCGCGCCGAGAGCATGAGTAAGCCGGTCTGTCGCCGCCGTGCACAGTCTCGCAGCAGATATTCGGTGACTGGGTTTTCGTCCGTCACGTTGCCACCGACGACAAGCACACAGTCGTTGCCGATCACCTCCTCCAGCGGCGCGCGGGTGTAGAAGGCGGCCACCAACGGGCCGAGCGCATCAAAGGGCGTGGACCAGCGCGAGGAGCAGTCGATATTGTTGGTCCGGAATGCCGTCCGCATCAGCTTCTGGAACTGATAAAGCACCTCGTTGGGCAGGCGCGGTGAAGCCAGCCCGCCCGCAGCCTTGCTGGCGACGGCCGACAGCCGCCGGCGGAGGTAGTCCCCCGCTTCGTCCCAGGAAACCGGAAACAGGACCCCGTCACGACGGATCATCGGCCGCTTGATCCGGTCCTGACTGCCGACGAAGTCGAGGCCGAAGCGCCCGCGCACGCAGAGCGTTTCGCGGTTTATGCCGTGCTCCGCCTTCGAGCGGACCCGCATGAATTCGCCATTGCGCGCGCCGACGGTCAGTTGGCAGCCGGTGCCGCAATGCGGGCAGACCGTGTCGGTCTCGACCAGATCCCAGGGCCGCGCCTTGTAGCGATAGGGGAAGCTCATCAGCGCGCCGACCGGGCAGACCTCGACGCAATTGCCGCACTGATCGCAACTCGCGAGACTGCCCTCGAAGCCGGTGACGGCGGTATCCATGCCTTTTTCAACGGTGCCCAAGGCGACCGCGCCGACGACTTCTTCGCACATCCGGACGCAGCGCTGGCACTGGATGCAGCGGTTGACGTTCATGATGATGACTGGGCTGAGACGGATGTCCTCGGAGTGGAACACGCGCTTGGCATCGCGGAACCGGCTTGTGCGGGGCCCGTATGCCATCACCATGTCTTGCAGCTCGCACTCGCCACCCTTGTCGCAGATCGGGCAGTCGAGAGGGTGGTTGGCGAGCAGCATGTCGAGCATGGAAGAGCGCGTTTCGTCGATCAACTGCGTGTTCGTCCGCACCACCATGCCGTCGGTGACCGCGGTGGCGCAAGAAGGCTGTAGCCGCCGCTGTCCCTCAATCTCCACCAAGCACATGCGGCAGGAGGCCAGCGCCGGCAGCCGCTTCAGATAGCAGAAGGTCGGGATGTCGATGCCCAAACGCTCGGCGGCTTGGAGCACCGTAGAGCCCGCCTCCACTTCCAGCGTTCGTTCATCGATTGTGACGCTAACCATGGCTTTCCTCGCCGTCCTCTCGCTGCGTCCCCTCAGTGAAACGGGCACCTCCGCTCTTCGATATGCGCGACGAATTCATGCTCGAAATGCGCCAATGCTGCCCGCAGGCCCATTGCTGCGCCGTCGCCCAGAGCGCAGAACGTGTTGCCGAAAATGCCTTTGCAGAGCGCCTCCAGCTGTTCCAGATCGCCCGGCGCGCCCTGGCCCGCCTCGACCCGGCGCATCACTTTCACGACCCAGTTCAGCCCTTCGCGGCAGGGGGTGCACTTGCCGCAGGACTCGTGGTGGAAGAACTCAATGATCCGGGTGGCGACCTTGACCATGCAGGTCGAGTCGTCGATCACGATCACCCCGGCCGAGCCGAGCATCGAGCCAGCGGCGGCCAGCGAGTCGAAGTCCATCCCGACGTCCAGCCCGCGCTCCGGGATCAGCGGCGCCGAGACCCCGCCTGGGATCACCGCCTTGAGCTTGCGCCCAGGTAGCGGCCCGCCGGCGCAGTCCTCGACCAGTTCGCGCAGCGGTATCCCCATCGGCAGCTCGTAAAGGCCCGGTTTCCGCACCTGTCCGCTGAGGCAATAGAGCTTCGGGCCGGGGCTCTTGTCCGGGCCGATGCCGCGGAACCAGTCCGGCCCCCGCGCCACGATGTGCGGGACGCAGGCCAGCGTCTCGACGTTGTTGATCACGGTCGGGCTGGCGTAAAGCCCTTCGACCGCCGGGAACGGCGGTTTCAGACGCGGCTGCGCCCGCTTGCCTTCGAGCGAGTCGAGCATCGCGGTCTCCTCGCCGCAAATATAGGCGCCGGCGCCGCAATGGATGTGCACGACGAAGCTGAAATCCGAGCCCAGAATCCGTGTTCCCAGATAACCCTTCGCATGAGCCTCGGCGATCGCTTGCTCCAGCCGCGCGATCGCCAGCGTGTATTCCCCGCGGATGTAGACATAGGCGGTTTCCGCCCCTATCGCGTAGGCGCTGATCGCCATGCCCTCGATCAGTTGGTGTGGGTCACGCTCCATGATGATCCGGTCCTTGAAGGTGCCCGGCTCGCCTTCATCGGCGTTGCAGCACAGGTATTTCGGCTTTCCGGCACGCTTGGGCACGAAGCTCCATTTCATGCCCGTGGGGAATCCGGCTCCGCCGCGCCCGCGCAGGTTGGATTTCTTGACGAGGTCGATGATCTCGTCGGGTGTGTGCTCCCGCAGCGCCTTGGCCAGCGCCCGGTAGCCGCCGCCGGCCTCATAGGTCGCGAGCAGATGGCCATCCGGCACGTCCAAGTTCTTGAGAAGGACGGGTTCGAACATGGCGCTATTCTCCCGGCGGTCCTGGGGCGACGAGATCGGCGCCAGTCGCCTGCCGCACCGTCGCGCGCAGCCTGTCCAGGAGCGCGTCGATCCGAGCGATGTCGAGGTCGCCGTGATAGTCGTCGCCGACCTGCATCACCGGGGCCATCTCACAAGCGCCGAGGCATTCGACGGTCGAAAGCGTGAACAGCCCGTCCGGCGTCGTGCCGCCCTTCTTGATGCGGAGCACCTCCTCCAGGTGTCTCAGCAGATCCTCGGATCGGCACAGCATGCAGGAGACGTTGTCGCAGAGCTGCAGGTGGAAAATGCCGACCGGCTCGGTATGGAAAAGTGTGTAGAAGGTCGCCAGTTCGTAGACCCAGATACGCTCGACGCCGAGGATGTCGGCGACCTCTTCCAGCACCGGGCCGGGCAGATGGCCATGTTCCCTCTGCGCGATCAGAAGCGCGGGCATGATCGCCGAGCGCTGGTCGGGATATCGCGCCGCCGCCTCTTCGATCTTTTCGTGCATGGTCATCGCGTCCAAATCCCCTGCTACTTGTCCACCTCCGCCATCACGGGGTCGAGGCTGCCGAGCACGGCGATCATGTCCGCCAGGTAGCGCGCGTTGGTGACCCCGAAAAGTGCCTGAAGGTTGACGAACGAGGGTGCCCGGACCTTCATACGGAACGGTTTTGGCGACCCGTCGCTGATGATGTAGAAGCCGAGCTCGCCCTTTGGCGCCTCGATCGCCGAATAGACCTCGCCCTTCGGCACCTTGAAGCCATAGGCTGACAGGTCGAAATGCTGGATCAGCGCCTCCATCGAGCAGTGCACCCGATCCTTGTCCACCGGGAAGGCGATTGTCGGCATGTCGATCTGGAACGACCCGTCGGGCATCTGGTCGAGGCATTGCTCGATGATCCGGACGCTCTCGCGCATTTCCTCGACGCGGCATCGCCAGCGCGCGTAGCAATCGCCTTCATCGCGGGTAATAACGTTGAACGCGAGCCGGTCGTAGATCTCATAGGGCTCGTCGCGGCGGATGTCCCAGTCGACGCCCGAGGCGCGCAGGTTCGGGCCGCTCAGGCCGAGATCGATGCCGTCCTCGGCTGAGATCACGCCGATCCCCTGCGTGCGTTTCAGGAACACGCGGTTGTTCTCGACCAGCCGTTCATAGTCGCGAATTCGATTCGGGAAGATGTCGCAGAACTCCCGGATCTTGGGGAAGAACCCGTCGGGCAGATCCTCGCGCACACCGCCGACCCGGCAGAAGGAGGTGTGCATCCGCGCGCCGCTGATCATCTCCATCAGGTCCATGACCATTTCGCGTTCGCGCATGGCGTAGAGCAACGCGGTCATGGCGCCCAGGTCCATCGGTAGCGCGCCGGTGATCATGAGATGACCGGAGATCCGCGCCAGTTCGGCCATCAGCACGCGGATATATTGCGCGCGGATCGGCGCTTGGATGCCCAGGAGCTTCTCCACTGCAATCGCGAACGCCAGGTTGTTCGAGGGCGGGCAGAGATAGTCGAGCCGGTCGGTCAGCGGGAAGATCTGGGTGTACGTGAAGCTCTCGGCCAGTTTCTCGGTGCCGCGGTGGAGGTAGCCGATATGCGGGTCCACGCGTGCGACATATTCGCCGTCCAACTCGAGGACGAGCCGCAGCACCCCATGAGTGCTGGGATGCTGCGGGCCGAGGTTGAGAAGCACCTCCTTGGTGTGGGGCGCATCGGCTTCCGGCCAGCTCAGTTCCGTGACTTCGGTCATCTCAAGTCCTCGGTGTGGAACGACCTCCCTATGGAATGTCCTTGGTGGCAAGGTCGGGCTGCGTCGGCGGCGTGCCTTCGGCGCCAAACGGGTTCAGCTTGTCCTTGTAGCCCCGCAGCGGAAAGTCCTTGCGCTGCGGGAAGCCCTCGAACCCTTCCCACATATAGATCCGGCGCAGGTCGGGGTGGCCCTCGAACCTGATCCCATACATGTCCCAGGCCTCGCGCTCGTGCCAGTTGGCGGTGCGCCAGACCCCCGTCACCGACGGGATCCGCGGAGGATCGCCGAGGCGGCACTTGATCCGCACGCGCCATTTGTTCGGCAGCGAAAAGAGATGGTACACCGCCTCGTAGCGCGGTGCCTCGGGGTAGTGATCGACCCCGCAGATGTCGGACAGGAAATCGAACCGCAGCGCCGGGTGTTCCTTGAGGAACCGGCAAAGCTCGACGATCATGTCAGGCGGAGCGGCGAAAGCGTGAACCCCATGCGAGAAGCCAAGCTCCTTGATTGCCTCCCCGAAACGCTCCGCGATCAGGGTGCGGATGAGGGACGTCTCCACGCTCATGGCACCGTGACCCGGTCCAGAGGCGTCCCGGCCAGCGCCCTGGATTTCTTGATCTTCTCCTGAAGCAGAAGGAAGCCGTGCATCAGCGCCTCGGGCCGCGGCGGGCAGCCGGGCACATGCACGTCCACCGGCACGAAGGTCTCCGCCCCCTGCACCACCGCATAGGTGTTGTAGACCCCGCCCGAGATGGCGCAGGTGCCCATGGCGATGACCCAGCGCGGTTCCGGCATCTGGTCATAGAGGCGGCGCACTACGGGCGCGAATTTCCGCGTTATGGTGCCGGCGATGATCATTACGTCGGACTGGCGCGGCGAAGGCCGGAACACCACGCCGAAGCGGTCGAGATCGTAGCGGGCACAGCCCGCCGAGATCATCTCGATAGCACAGCAGGCAATGCCGAAGGTTTCGGGCCACAGCGCCGACCTTCGGCTCCAACTGATCAGGCTGTCGGTCGTGGTGAACAGCACGCTGTCGCGGATCGCGTTGTTTACGCCTCCCATTCCAGCGCCCCCTTCAGCCAGGCGTAGGCGAAGCCCACGAGAAGCAGCAATATGAAGACGAACATCTCGACATAGCCGACCAGCCCGATCTCTTTCAGGACAACGGCCCAGGGAAAGAGGAACATCGTCTCGACATCGAAGACGACAAACAGGATCGCGATGATGAAGAACTGCACCCTGAAGCGGCCTCCGGCGGCTTCGCCCGCCGGGTCCATGCCGCATTCATAGGGCATGTTCTTCGCGGGATAGGGATTGGATCGGCGCAGTAGCGAGGAGACAAAAAGCGTAACCATCGCCACCAGAACAATTCCGGCAACCATGAAAAGAACCGGCAGGAACTCCATTCCGGTCACGTCGCGTAGCCCCGGTCACCCACCGAGGGCTCTGCTCTGGCCGCTACCGACCCCTTTGGGACCGGTGATGCGGGCGCCCTGGAAAGCGACTTGGGCATTCCTTTCTTGCGCGGCCAGAGTATTCCGTCGGCCGGATCATTGCAAATCCAATCGATCAGCCGCCAATTGCGGCATGTTGCGCAAGCCCCAGAAACCACGCCGGAAATAGGCCGATGCCGATGGTGCCGGCAGCGGTGAAGGCGAGTGTGGCGGCGACCGCGGGCGTCAGCGCCGGGTCGAACACGCCCTCCGGCTCGCGCATGTAGATCACCATCACGATGCGGATATAGAAGTAGGCGGCAACGGCGCTCAGCAGCACTGCGATCACCGCCAGCATGACGAAACCCCGCTCGACGAGCGCGACCAGCACGTAGAACTTGGCGAAGAACCCGGCTGTCGGCGGAATGCCGGCCAACGAGAACAGATAAAGCAGCATCAGAAGCGCCAGCCCGCGATGCGACTTGGCGAGACCAGCGTAGTCCTCGATGACCTCGCCCGAGAAATCGCCGTTCCGCATCATGATGACGATGCCGAAGATGCCGAGGTTCATGAACGCATAGATCAGCAAATAGAGCATCACGCTGGCGGCCCCGTCCGCACCGCCGGCCGCCACGCCGAACATGGCGAACCCGGCATGGGCGATGCTGGAATAGGCCAAGAGGCGCTTGAAATTGTCCTGCACCAGCGCCACGAAACTGCCGAGCGCCATCGTCACTGCTGCAATGACGGCGACGATGATCCAGACGTTCGAGGCGGCGACCAGTGGGTTGAGGAACACCCGCAGGATCACAGCGAACCCCGCTGCCTTGGGTCCCACCGACATGAAGGCGGTGATCGTCGTCGGCGCGCCTTCATAGACGTCCGGCACCCACATATGGAACGGCACCGCGCCGACCTTGAATACCAGCCCCGCGACGATAAAAACCACAGCAAGGAGCAATCCGGGATCGAGCGGATCACCGGTCACCGCCGCAGCCATCCCGTCCAACTGCGTCGTGCCGGTGAGCCCGTAGATCAGCGAAACGCCGTAAAGGAAAATCCCGGTCGAGACCCCGCCAAGGATCACGTATTTCAACGCCGCTTCGTTCGACCGCCGCTGCTGCCGCAGGAAGCCGGTCAGCACATAAGTGCAGAGCACCATCAATTCGAGGCCTACATAGATCGACAGGAGGTCGGTCGCCGAGGCCATGATCATCATACCCGAAAGCGCCAAGAGCAGCAGTACATAGTATTCACTGCTCCCGATCCCTTCGATCTCGGCATATTTTCGCGAAAGAAGGAATGTCAGAACTGTGACCAGGTAGAACACGACCTTGAAGAAGACCGCGAAGCGGTCGGCGACGAACATGCCCGAGTAGGCCGGCCGCACCTCGCCCGCCAGCATGAGTGTCCCCAGGGCGGCAATCAGCACGACCGCGATTGAAGCCCAGACAAGGAATTGTTGCTGCCCCTTCCGCACCAACTGCCCCAGGATCAGCAGGATGCAGGCCCCGGTAACCACGACGATCTCGGGCAGGCTCGCCAGAATCGACTGGAAAAGCGCGGCGGCGGTCATTGGGCGCCCCCCTTACCGTGCACCTGCGCTAGTAGATGCTTCACCGAGGCGTCGATGATTTCGAGAAAGGGCTTCGGATAGAGTCCGATCCAAAGAACGAAGACGGCTAGCGGCAGGATCGCCGCCATCTCGCGGGCGTTCACGTCGCGGATCTTGAACCGCACGCCGATGCTCGCCGGACCAAGCGCGACTTTCCTATACATGCCAAGCAGATAGGCTGCTCCCAGCAAGGCCCCTAGAACGGCGGCAGCGCCGACAGCGAGGTTGGCTGCGAACGCGCCTGACAGCACCAGCAACTCGCCAACGAACGAATTCGTTCCCGGCAGAGCCATCGACGACAGGGTGAATAGTGCAAGAAACGCTGTATAGACCGGCGCCGCCTTCATCAGCCCGCCATAATCCGCGATACTGCGGGTATGGGTCCGCTCGTAGATAAGGCCCACAGACAGGAACAACGCGCCCGTCGTTACGCCATGATTGAACATCTGCAGGATGCCGCCCTCGAGCCCACGAAGGTTCAGCGTGAAAATCCCCAGCGTCACCAAGCCCATGTGGCTGATGCTGGAATAGGCCACCAGCTTCTTCAGATCGTCCTGCGCCAAGGCGAGCAACCCGCCATAGACGATAGCGACCGCCGAAAGGACCAGCATCAGCGTCGAATAATGCACCGTCGCCTCGGGCAGCATTGGCAGCGAGAACCGCAGGAACCCGTAGGCGCCCATCTTCAGGAGCACGGCGGCGAGGATGATGCTGCCGGCCGTCGGTGCCTGCACATGGGCGTCCGGCAGCCAAGTATGGACCGGGACCATCGGAACCTTGACCGCGAAGGCGATCAGGAAGGCGAAGAACAGCCATGACTGGACCCGGAGCGGCAAATCCTGCGCCATCAGGGTGCGGATGTCGAAGGTCTCGCCACCGTGGAAATAGAGCACGATGACACCGATCAGGAACATGAGGCTGCCTGCCAGCGTGTAGAGGAAGAACTTGAAAGCTGCATAGACCCGGCCGTCGCCACCCCAGACGCCGATGATCAGATACATCGGGATCAGCATCGCCTCCCAGAAGACGTAGAACAGGAACAGGTCCAGTGCGCAGAACACGCCCAGCATCAGCGCCTGCATGGCCAGCAGGCTGACCATGAACTCTTTCACCTTGCGGTCGATCGCAACCCACGAGGCAAGCACGCTGATCCAGCCCAACAGCGCGGTCAGGAACACGAAGGGTGCGCTGATCCCGTCGATGCCAAGTGTGTAGGTGATCCCTAGCGCCGGTACCCACGGGCGCGTCTCGGTGAACTGCATTTCGTGGGTAGAGGTGTCAAAGCCGCCGAGCATGGCGATGCAAAGCATGAAGTCGAGGACAGTGACACCCAGTGCCATCCACCGCACCACATCGTCGTTGCGGACAAACATCAGCGCCGCTGCCCCGACGGCTGGCGTGAACACGATGAGGCTAAGCAAAGGGATCGTCATCGCGCCCCCTACCGCCACGCCACAGCGAATACGGCGATAGCCGCGATCACACCAGCGATCATCGCCAGCGCGTAATGGGTCACGACGCCGCTCTGGAGCCGCCGCAGCGCCCCACCGCCGCGCAGGATCGCGCGAGCGACGGCGTTCACGAAGGCGTCCACGCCGCGCAGATCGATCCGCAGTCCTGCCCGTGCCATCCCGTGCAGAAAGGGCAGCGCCGCGGTCTCGGACACGTCACTCACCGCCTTCTCGTAGCGCGCCAGCGGTTTTTCGGCGAGCCACATGAAGCGCCGCGCGCCCATGCGGTAGAACCAGTCGGTATCGATGCTGATCGTATTCTCGGGGTCGAGCGCTCTGAGGAAGATGACGAAGCCCAAGGCGGTGAACATCAGCACGCCGAGGCTCTCGGTGATATGGACGCCGGTGTAGGGATCGAAGTCGACCGGATGGGGCAGAAGCGCGTAGAGCGTCTGGGGGAACACCCCGATCGCAATGCAGAGCACCGCTGCCATACCCATCGCAACCAGCATGTTGCGCGGCGGTTCTCGCGCTTGCAGCCCTTGGTCCGTGCCGAAAAACATGTAGTACGGGAGCTTGAGCCCGGTGTGCAGGAACGTCCCTGACGACGCCATTGTCAGTGCCAGCACCACCAGCGCGCGATGATCCTGTCCGGCGGCGGCCACCACCATCGACTTGGTGACGAAGCCTGAGAAGAACGGGAATGCCGAGATCGCCAAGGCGCCAACCATGTAGAGCGCAAGGGTTACAGGCATGGTTTTGTAGAGCCCTCCGAGTTCGGTGAGCTTGCGCCGCCCGGTGACGTGGATCACCGCCCCCGCGCCCATGAAGAGGAGCGCCTTGTAAAGGATATGCGCGAAGGCATGGCTGACGGCGCCGTTCACCGCCATCTCGGTCCCGATGCCGATGCCCACCACCATGTAGCCCACCTGGCTGACGATGTGATAGGCCAAGAGCCGCCGGCAATCGTTCTCCAGCACCGCGTAGACAACGCCGTAAAGCGCCATCACCGTGCCGAGCCAGACAAGAAGATCGGTCCCCGGAAACGCCCGCGCCAGCACATAGACGGCGGTCTTCGTGGTGAAGGCGCTCATGAATACGGCCCCGGTGACTGTCGCTTCCGGGTAGGCGTCGGTCAGCCAGGCGTTGAGTGGCGGCACCGCGGCGTTGAGTAGGAACCCGGCAAGGATCAGGCAGGTGGCGAAGCCAAGCCCGTCCTCGATCGGGCCAAAGAGCACCGAACCGGTGGCGAACCCATGGAGAATGATGCCGCCGAGCAGGGCAACGCTGCCCGTGATATGGACCATGAGGTAGCGGAACCCTGCGCGGAGCGCCTGCTCGCTGCGCTGGGCAAAGACCAGGTAGGCAGAGGCAAACGTCATACCCTCCCAGAACAGGAACAGGGTCAGGTAGTCGCCAGCGAACACTACCCCGAGCGCGCTGCCGACGTAGACGAACGCCGCCACATGCTGGGCTGCGTGCGTCAGATGCAACGCATAGACCGTGCCGATCAATGCCATGATGCTGAAAACGGTGGCGAAGAGGACACTCAGCTTGTCGACCTTCGCGATCATGATTTGCTGCCCGATGAACTGCGCGGCGCCGTAGCCGCCAGGATGCATCGTCAGCACGGCCAGGATCGCCAGCGCTGGGATCAGCAGCACATAGGCCTTGCGGACAGACCCTTTCAGGATGGGGATCGGCAACGCGCCGAGAATGAACAGCAGGCCGGGGTGGACGAAGTCAGTCATAGTAGTCCTCGCGCCGCATCAGCCCGCACTGATGGCCAAGAAACTTGGACACGAAGATCAGAAGCACGCAGGAGCCGAAGCCGTAGAGGGCAGACCAGCCAGGCAGCCGCTCCCACAGGTATTCGGCGTGTTCGCGGAAGACCAGAAAGTCGGCGATGACGATCAGGACGAGCACCAGATAAAATAGCCGGCGACGCTTTTTCGCATGTCTCTCATCGCCAAAGAAATCGACGACGCGCTTGATCATCTAACGACTCTTTCCGCTAGGGCGAGGAAATAGTCCGGGAAGATGCCCATCGCCACCGACAGGATGGCGGTCGCGACCAGCGGGATCGTCAACATCGGAATTTCACGAACGGTCGCCGGGCTCTCCTGCGCCTCCGTCCCGAAGAAGGCGACATAGCTGATCGGGAGGAAATAGGCGGCGTTCAAGACCGAACTTACCAGGAGCACGATAAGGAACGGGGTCTCGCCGGCCTCCACCGAGCCGAGCGCCAGATACCACTTGCTGATGAAGCCCGCAGTCGGCGGCACCCCGATCATGCTGAGCGAGCCGACGAAGAACGCCCCCATCGTCCAGGGCAGCCTGCGGCCGATGCCGGCCATATCGCTAATGTTCCGCTTGCCAGATGCGCAGTAGATCGACCCGGCACAGAAAAAGAGCGTGATCTTCGAGAATGCATGCGCCGCGATGTGGATGATCCCGCCGACCATCGCGGCGGGCGACAGCAGAACCGCGCCCAGCACGATGTAGGAGAGTTGGCTGACCGTCGAATAGGCGAGCCGTGCCTTCAGGTCGTCCCGCGTCAGGGCGTAGATAGACGCCATCAGGATCGTGAACGAGACCACATAGGCCGTGGCGATGCCGAGCCCCAGCCCGCCCACCAGCCCTGCGCCGAAGACGTGGAACACGACGCGCAGCACGCAGAACACACCCATCTTGACTACGGCCACCGCATGCAAGAGGGCGCTAACCGGTGTCGGCGCCACCATCGCGGCAGGCAGCCAGGCGTGCATCGGCATCACCGCGGCCTTGGCGAAGCCGAAGAGATAGCAGAAATAGACGACGGTCAGCAGCGGCGCCGAGGCGTCGACCCCCGCCAACAGCCCCCCCGGTACAAAGTCGAGTGACCCCGCAATGCTGTAAGTTAACGCCAGCGCGGCCAGAAGCACGCTTTTCGACGCGCCCATCAAATAGACGAGGTATTTGCGGCTGCCCGTCCATCCCTCCTCGTCCTCGTGGTGGTAGACAAGCGGATAGGTAACGAGGCTCAGCACCTCGTAGAAGATCATCAACGTGAACAGATTGGCGGCAAAGGCGCCCCCGGCGGCGGCCGCGAGGCTGGCGGCGAAGCAGGCGAAGAATCGGGTCTGCGCATGCTCATTCAAGTGCCGCATGTAGCCGATGGAATAGATCGACGCCACGATCCACAGCAGCGACGAGACGGTGGCAAACACCATGCCGAGCGCATCGACACGGAAAGCGAAGTCGATCCCCGGCAGAATCTCGAACAGGCGCAAATCGACTGTCCCGCCCGCCAGCACCGTGGGCGCCATCGAGGCGACAATTGCGAACATGGCCATCGCGGCCAACGGCGAGACGGCGTCGCGGAGCTTCACGCGCTTGTTTAGAAGGAGAACTGCAAGGGCCGCCAGAAGTGCGACGGCAACGGCAAGCAGCGGCCGGATCGATATCACCGGCTATCCTTTCATCATGCTCACTTCGTCGACCTTGAGAGTGGACTTGTTCCTCGCGAGGGCGACCAAGATGCCGAGGGCAACGGCAACCTCCGCCGCAGTGATCGCGATGACGAAAATTGCGAAAATCTGCCCGCGGTAGTCGTCGTAGTAATGTCCGAAAGCGATGAAATTGACGTTGACCGAGTTGAGCAGCAGTTCCAGCGACATCAGCACGACCAAGATATTGCGTCTGAGCAGTACGCCCGCCGCTCCGATCACGAACAGGGCCACTCCGAGCACGATATACCACCAGAGCGGCACCATCACCGCGGCTCCTTACGCGCCAGCACGATGGCACCTACCAGGGCCGCCAGCAGGATGATGGAGGCGACTTCAAACGGCAGGAGATAGTCAGCGAAAAGCGTCGTGCTGAGTTGCCTGACCTCACCGCCGGTGCGCATTGCGACGGGCTCGGCGACCGAAAAACGGTCGCTCCTGAGCACCAGTACAAGCATCTCGACCCCAAGCAGGACGAGCAGCACCAGAACAGGCAGGTTGCTGCCCGGCAAGAACCGCTGCAACACCGCCTCGCGCACATCGATCATCATGATCACGAATAGGAACAGGACCATGATCGCGCCGACATAGACGAAAATTTGGATGACTGCGAGCAACGGCGCCTCGAGCAAGACGAAGATCGCCGATATCTGCAGAAAACACGCCATCAGCGCCAATGCGCTGTGAACCGGATTGCGCGCCAGGACCAAGGTCAGAGCTGCGACTACGGACGCCGCAGCGAACAGAAGAAAGAACCCCTGATCCATCGACGCCGCTCCTCCGACGCGAACTGTCACGCGACGCGACAGGGCCGGACTTGAGATAGCTGTCCACTTCCGTTCACAAATTGTGCCCGAGTATCGGATTTTTCACAAGCTTATCGTGGGTTGGTGCTGCGCTAAACTCACTACTCATATTCGAGAGAGAAGCGCGCCAGCTCAATTTCCGGGTTGCCTCGGAAGAGTTGGGTGTCGCTCAGGGTGCTGTTGCCCGACAAACACTAGGCTTGGAAGAGGCGCTGACATCAAACGGTTTTGCCAGGCAGGGTGGGCGCTCATCGCGCGGCAGCGGCGCACCTTCATCGTTCAATCCGATCGGCGTGAACGTCGCGCCAGCCTTTGCTTGCATTCGCACAAGTCCATTGCGGCGAGGCCGTACGGAACAATACGGGAAGATTTCTGATTCAGGCCCACGAAAAAGCCAATGAAATCAATGCCTGTTGTACATCCTCCGGGCCCACCCATGACCATTGATTTTGCAACGAAAAAATGCGCTAGTTGGAGCGGTGACGGTACTTTTTGAGACCGCTTGGGCACGCCGTCGAACGCCGCAAAGTGCAAAAATCGCCCGATTGGTCCCGATAGCTGGTGGAACCTCAAAATATTTTTTGCGGCGATTTTCCCTTTAAAATCAAAAGCGTAACTTTTTGACGGTCTTGATGTCGGAGTTTGCGCGACTCTGAAAAATATTGGACAGTGATTTCAATGGGTTATATGCTGTTTTAACAATGGAGTGGGAGTAGAGGGGAGTGCTGTCAACAGCTAACGCTCGGCGCGCTGTCCTCTCCATCCCAGATACACACCGCGGTCGGCTCTCGGCTTTCGTACTCCTTCCTAGGCAGGTTGATCTGAACAGCGGTTGGTGGGGATGTAAAGCGCTATACACGTTGCATAGGGCTGCGGCGTAGAATGGCGTGCAATTCGGCAGGGGTCGGCTGGCGGAAATTTGGGTGCGGTACACGGCACGAAGGCGCCGCCGTTCGTTTGCTGATTAAAAAGTTAAGATCTTAGGTCCACCACGAGCCATGTCCCACCAAGGTCTTGATGGCCTTCGTCAGCTAGGTTCAGGTTGCTTTCAGCCAGGTTGCTGTTGTGTCGTACAATGGATTCCGCCGCCGCCAGCCGCTATGCCGTCAATGTTCAGCTGGATCACCTCCCGTTCTGGAAACAAATCCCGCAGCGTGTCATGGGTGTTGCTATCCGCCGCGCGGTCACCAAATTCCGGGGTAATGACGGCGCCGTTGCAGACGTAGAAATTGATGTACCCGGCCGCGAACTCCTTGTTCTCGTACTTGCTGCGCACGCTGGACGGGCCCTGCAGCACAACCACCTTCAATTTGCGTCCGCTGGCGTCGGTTGATTGCCGCAGGATTTCCAGGTGCCGTTTGGTCACGGCGTGGTCGTAGGATGATGGATCCGGATCCAGTCCGGCAACGACCACGCCTGGGCTGGCAAATCGTGCATAGAAGTCGGTATGACCGTCGGTGATATCCTTGCCGGCAATGCCCGGCAGCCAGATGATCTTCTGCACGCCGAGCAGGCGAGATAGTTCCGCTTCGCATTGGGCTTTGCTGAGGCCGGGATTGCGGTTGGCGTTGAGCACGCAGCTTTCGGTGATGATGGCCGTGCCTTCGCCATCGACCTCGATCCCGCCGCCTTCGAGCACCAAATTCGTCTCGATAAATTTTGCCGCGACTTCGCCGGCAACAAAGCCAGCGACTCTTGCGTCGTCCCCATGCTCCTGCTTGTTGCCCCAGCCATTGAAATTGAAGCCAACCGCGCCAGCCTGCCCAGCTTGATCTTTGACGAACACCGGCCCGGTGTCGCGCATCCACAGATCGTCGATCGGCTGGGTGACCAGGGTGACGGCAGGACCGCACAGGCTTACGGCGATGTCGTAATCCTCTTCGCGCACCAGCATCTTCACGGGCTCGTGCGCCGCAATCGCCTTGGCTATGCTGGCCAGGTTCTGCCTGGCCACGGGAAGCAGTTTTTTGCCCCATATTTCTTCGCTCGGGCCAAACGCCATCCATGTGGCCGCGTGCGCGGCTCCTTCATCGGGCATGCGCCAGGTGACGGCTTGCGCCTGCGCGGCCGCAGTGAAGCCGTTCGCAAGCGCACCTGTTGCAAAGGCTGCCCCGGAAACAAGCAGCCCCTGCTTCAAAAGGTTTCGCCGTGTGGTCATGAAGAACTCCTTTGTGCGAATTGGCGGCGCCTAACGGCATGACCCCAATCTGCATGTAAGCGAGATCGTGTTGCTGTGCGGCGTCCAGTTGGTTTTGCTCCTCGTCTTCCTGGCATTCGCGCTTGCGGAACGCATGTCGCACGGGTCTGGCCACAGCTGATGGCCTGAACGAAGGCTGCAGGCCGAAAAGAGCTGAGTTGGCTCTTCCGCCCTCGTAAGAACCGGATTCCTCCAAACGTCGCAATAACCCCTCGGAGTGACTTGAGCGCCGGTATGCAGCAAACCGTATACCTGCCGCTGATTCACGACCAGTGAGAGCTCGCGCTGGCAGATAGGACCAGCGTCTGGATCATACTGAGGAAGGCGGCATCTCGGTTTTCGTCGTTTCGGTGGTCAGCCATTCCAGGAAGGCCTGCGCCGGCTTGGACATCACACCGCCGGCTGGGCTGAGAATGTAGTAGGCATTGTTTTGCGGGCGCAGTGCCTCCTTGAGGGGTCTGACCAGCGCGCCGTTCGCCAGGTCCTCGGCGGTGGTGACGTTGTCGCCGAGCGTGATCCCCAGGCCGGCGCGCGCGGCTGCCAGATTGTGATTGAAGTCGGTGAAACAGAGCCGGCGTGCATTCTTCGCGCTGGTGTTGCCGATCAGCGAGAACCACTCGATCCAATGCGTGTTCTCCGGATCGTCCAGCAGAACATGGCGAAGCAGATCCGATGAACGACGGATCTTGTTTTCACCGCTGAGCAGAACCGGGCTGCAGACGGGGAAGAGTTCCATCTGCTTGAGCAGCCGCACATTGAGATGCGGCCACCGCGGCCGACCGAACATGATGGCGACATCGACGCTCGGGTCGCGGAACGGATCGTCGTCCGTGGGCGGAATGACCGAGAGGGTGACGTCGGCGTAGCGGGCCACGAACCGCGACAGCTTCGGAATCAGCCAGTAAGTGGCGAAGGCGGGCATGCAAATCACCTTGACGCGTCCGACGATCTCGCCGCGACGCACGTTGCGGACCGCAAGCGAGAGATTATCGAACGCTTTCGACAACTGGTCGAGCAGCGCCTGACCTTCCGACGTCAGCGAGAGACCGCCGCGTACACCATCGATGAGCTCAATGCCGAGATGCTGCTCCAGCAGCTTCAGCTGCTTGCTGATCGCTCCGTGGGTGACGAAGAGCTCATCGGCCGCCCGGCTGACGCTTCGATTCCTGCCTGCGGCCTCAAAGGCGCGCAAAGCGTTCAACGGGGGCAGATCACTCATTGGGAGCTCCGGGCACGGCGACGAGAATGTGAGATTTATTCCATTTAGGTCGTAATTCTTTTCGTTTGCAGGAAAAAAAGTCAACATCTACGATCCGACTACAGCTTCAGATCGATGCACGTGAACGCCTTGCCGGGCATGGGCCCGCGCTCGGCCGACGCGTGTCTGGAGCCAACGGAGAGGATGAGAAGCGTTGGAACAGAAAAACAAATCGCACTATTCGGACACGATCAAGCTGTTCGGATCCGAGCCCGAGCCGGCGTTCGAATCCGTCGACCGGCTGACGGCCTTGTGGTCGCGAAACTGGGGTTGCGACAACGACGTCGGCCAGATCAGGGCCGTGCTGATGCACCGGCCCGGCGACGAGTTTGGCGTGATCGACCGCAGCAAGCGCATCGATGCGACGGGTACTTTCGGCGATCTGGAAAAGGGCTGGTACTGGCAGAGCGACCGCATACCGGAGCTGTCGGAATTGCAGGCCCAGCATGACGTTCTGGCGGATTTGCTGCGCGCCGAAGGCGCCGAGGTGATCTATCTCGAGGGCGTTGGGCAGGGGCGTTTCAAGTCGGTCTATACCCGCGATTCCGCCTTTGCCATCAAGGGCGGCGCCATCGTCACGCGTCTTGCGCCGCGCATGCGCCATGGCGAGGAACTGCCGGTCACGCGAACGCTTGCTCAGGCCGGCATGCCGATCCTGCGCACATTGCATGGCACGGCCATGGCCGAAGGCGGCAGCTTCGCCTGGCTGAACAGTGCAACCGCCGTCATCGGCCGCGGCATCCGCGTCAACGATCAGGGCATCGCGCAGATCGCGGACGTGCTTCGCCATCAAGGCGTGGAGATGATCGTCGTCGACCTCTCAGGCTATGACATTCATATCGATGGCCACTTCCTGATGGTCGACACGCATCTGGCGCTGGTTTCGCCGCGCGGCCTTCCATTCGTCTTTCTGGAGCGCCTGAAGGCGCTCGGCATCAAAACCGTCGAGATAACCGAGAGCGACAACAGCTGGGTGGTCAACGGGCTGGCGGTGCGACCTGGTCGGGTGATCATGCCGAGAGGATTGTCGGCTGGAACACGTCGCGCTCTGGAAAGCCACGGCGTCGAGATCATCGAAATCGACTACGACAAGGTGCAGCTCAACGGCGGCGGCATCCACTGCTCGACATGTCCGCTGATCCGCGACCGAGTCGATTGAGCGACGCCGTGACCAGTCACATCAAGATGGTCGGTGTCAGCAAGGCGTTCGGCGCGTTCAACGCCTTGAACCGCATCGATCTGGACATTCGGCGCGGCGAGTTCCTGACCTTCCTCGGTCCGTCCGGCTCGGGCAAGACGACGCTGCTGATGATCCTGGCGGGGTTCGAGAAGCCGAGCGGCGGCATGGTCACAAAGGACGGAGCCGACATCACCGGCGTTTCGGCGGATCGCCGCAACTTCGGCATGGTGTTCCAGGGTTATGCGCTGTTTCCACACATGTCGGTGGCCGACAACATCGGTTTTCCCTTGCGCGTCCGTGGCGTTGACAAGCGCGAGAGGCAAGCACGCGTTGCCGACATGGTCGACCTGGTCGGGCTCGCCGGTCATCAATCGAAGCGGCCGCAGGACTTGTCTGGTGGCCAGCAGCAGCGCGTCGCGCTTGCGCGTGCCCTGGTCTTCGGGCCCGAATTGCTGTTGCTGGACGAGCCGCTGTCGGCGCTGGACAAGAACCTGCGCGAACAGCTGCAGTTCGAACTGAAGGAAATCCATCGCAAGACCGGCACAACCTTCGTCTTTGTCACCCATGACCAGAATGAGGCGCTGGCGCTGTCCGATCGCATCGCCATCTTCAACCATGGCGACATCGTTCAGATCGATACGCCAGAGCGGCTCTATTCGGCGCCCTGCGACCGGTTCACCGCCGAGTTCCTGGGCTCGATCAACATCTTCAAATTGAAAAATCCGCGCCGTCAGAATGGCAGCATCATCGGCGAGTTCGGCGGCCAGGTGCTCAGCGCGCCGGCCCTTGAAGGTGCAATCAGCTCGCTGCTGTCAGTACGGCCGGAGTTTCTCGACGTGCGCGAGGCCGGCCCCGCTTCGGACGAGGACGGCGTTCGGGCCGTGCTGCGCGCGCAAGTCTACCAGGGCGGCAGCACGATCCTGAAACTGGCCACGGCTGATGGATCCGAGTTGATCGCCATGCGCGCTGCCGGACAGGCGCCGTGCGTCGAGATCGACAAGCCTGTCTGGGTAACCTGGCCGCGCCTGCGCGGGCGCCTCATCCCTGAGAATTCACTGAGCCGAGAAGTCACTGAACCTCTAACAACAACAATGGGTGGAACATGGAAAATCACTTCAAACAGGACTGCCTGATTCTTCTCAAAGACAGACTGACGCAGGGTTCGATCGATCGTCGAACATTCCTGACCGGACTGGTGGCCCTGGGGGCTCTTTCGGCCATCAATGGCGGGCCGGCAAAGGCTGCAGGCGGCGACCTCGTCGTGACCAATTGGGGAGGCGACGCGGTCCCCGCATTCAAGTCAGCATTCACGGACGGCTTCGGGGCAAGCTCGGGATTGAACGTCAAGATCGATGGCTCGGGATCGACCAAGGGCGCCATGAAGGCGCAGTTCGACAGCGGCACGGTGCGCTGGGATGTCTGCGATGCCGACCCGGGTTCGACCAAGTCGCTTGGGGACGCCGGCATGATCGAGAAGGTCGATTATGCCATCGTCGACAAGGGCAAGGTCGAAGAAGGCTTTGCTTACGAATACAGCATCGCCAATTACTTCTTCAGCTATGTGATCGCCTATGACGCCAGCAAGTTCGCCGGCGATCCGCCGAAATCCTGGGCCGACTTCTGGGATGTGAAAAAGTATCCCGGCAAGCGAACGATGTACAAATGGATGGCCGGTAGTCTGGAAGCCGCGCTGATGGCGGATGGCGTGCCGATGGACAAGCTCTATCCGCTCGACATGGATCGCGCTTTCGCCAAGCTGGAGGAACTCAAGCCTCACATCGTCAGCTACTGGGACTCGGGTGCCGAGAGCCAGCAATTGCTGCGCGACGGTGAAGTCTCGATGGGCCTTGTTTGGCACACGCGTGCCAATCTGGTCGAAACCGACACCAATGGCGCTGTTTCATGGACCTATGCACAAGGCATCATGGCGCCATCCGGCTGGACGGTGATCAAGGGCAATCCGGCGGGCAAGGATGCAGCGATGAAGTTCATTGCTTACTGCCAGGATCCGGCGCGGCAGGTCGTCTTGCTCGAAACGCTCGGCAGCGGGCCGGCCAACCCCGCCGCGCACGCATTGGTTCCCGCCAAGTCTAAGCGGCTCGATTGTAGCTCGCCGGAAAACCGCGCCCTTCAGGTCGCCATGGACATGGATTGGTATGCCGCCAATTCGAACAAGGCGCTTGAGCGATACCTCGCCATGGTGGCGGGCTGAAAATGGCGGGGGCGTCGCGTAACGGAAATGGCGGCCTTGGCACGCGGGCCTTGTTGTGGACGCTCCCGGTGCTGTTGCTCACGCTCTATGTCGTGCCGTTTGCCGGCGTCATCAGTTGGAGCGTGACGCAGCCAGAGGTTGGGTTCGGCCAATACTGGAGGATCCTGTCCGGCGGCGACATGACGAACGTGTTCCTGCGCACCTTACGTATCGCCGTCGTCTCGACGGCGATCACGATCCTGGTCGGCTTCTGCCTGAGCTACTACTGGGTGATGGGCTCGCGGCTGCGGCAGACCATCCTGGAAGTCTGCATCTTCATTCCGTTCTGGATTTCGGTGCTGGTGCGCGCCTTTGGCTGGCTGATCATCCTGCGCGACAACGGCCTGGCCAATGGCTTTCTGATGGCCACGCGCCTGATCTCGGAGCCGCTTGGCACCGGACGCAACGAGTTCGCCGTGATCGTCGGGATGGTGCATTTCATGGTGCCGTTCTCGGTGTTCCCGATGGCGACGGTGATGCGCAAGATCGACCGACGGATCCTGCTTGCGGCGCATGGGTTGGGCGCCGATCCGGCGACGGTGTTCCGAAAGATATTCCTGCCTCTGTCGATGCCCGGCGTTTTTGCCGCCTTTGTCATGGTGCTGGTGTTCTCTGTCGGTTTCTTCGTCACCCCCGCCATCCTCGGCGGCGGGCGCGTCGTCATGGTCGCCGAGGCCGTCTTCGTGCAGATGTTCCAGACAACCAATTGGGGTTTGGGCGCGGCGATGAGCGTTGTCCTGCTGGTTCTGATCGGAGCCATTGTCGGCCTGGCCTACAGGCTCCTCGGATTGAGAAGCTTTGTCGGCTGAAGGAGAAAGCATGATGTTCGGACGTTCCAGGCTTGGCGGCGTTTTAGCCTATCTCGCCGCCGCCTTCCTGCTTTTACCGCTCGCCGCGGTGATCCCGGTTTCCTTCACCGCCAAGCGCTTCCTGTCGATGCCTAATGGCGAATGGTCGTTACGTCACTACCGCTCGCTTTTTGAAGACGGCGCATGGCTGTCGAGCATCGGCACCAGCGTTTCCATCGCGCTGATGTCGAGCGTGCTGGCAACGGCACTTGCAATCATGTTCGGCCTCGGCCTCTGGCTGGGTCGGCCGCGCGTGGGCGCGTTTCTGGTCGGGTTTGCATTGCTGCCGATGGTAGTGCCGCCGGTAACGTCGGCCATCATCCTCTATTTCCTGCTGGCCAGGCTCGGCTTGCTGGATACGATTCCAGGGCTTGTCATCGGCCATGCCATCATGACAATGCCATTTGCGGTCGTGGCCATGCTCAGCGCTTTCGCCAAGCTCGATCGAGGTCTGGACATGGCGGCGCGAAACCTTGGCGCCTCGACGGGACAGAGCATATTTCTTGTCGTGTTGCCCAATTTGAAAACCGGCACCCTGTCAGCCTGGTTCCTGACGTTCATGCTGTCATGGGAAGAAACCACGGTGACCCTGTTTACCAGCGGCGTCGAAGTCATAACGCTGCCGAAGCGGATCTGGGACAATCTTCGCCTGAATGTCGATCCGGTCATCGCCGCTATCTCGGTCGTGATGGTGGTCCTCACAACCGTGGTGATCATCACGCGCGCGCTGGCAAGGCACCGTCTCTCGCCTTCAGGATAGCAGTTTCTTCGCGAGCAGCACGAAAGTCATTTAGGTGGGGCGGAAAAATCGTCGAGGTAGACCAGGGGATCGTCCTGGCCGTCGGGCGGCATGCATGACAGCGCCCGAAGGAAGATCGAAAACAGCTCACCTTGCGAGGCGATCCGCATCTTGGCGTAGATGCGCTTTCTATGAACCTTGACGGTCTCCGGGCTGTTGCCGAGGATCCGGGCTGTCGATTTGCTGGAATGGCCTTTCAGGATCAGGCGCACGATCTCGCTCTCGCGATTGCTGAGCACCGACGTCCCGAACATTTCAAAAGCCTTTTCCAGATGATTGTCGCGACGCGCCACGCCATTCTGCGATCCTGGCGCCAGGCGTGGCCAGTGCTGTCGGCACAGATTGGCAATGACGCTGGTCAGCGCTTCCAATGTTGCCCTCCCACGCGACGACAAATGGATACGCTCGTCGCGGCAGCCAAGCGAAATCATGACGCTGGCATCAGGCCCGAAACTGACAAGCACGACCAGCTCGTCACTCAAGCCGGTATCGGCATAGAACATCCGGTAATAGTCGGACGAGCGGAAATCGTCGGGCGCGCAATCGTTGAGACCGAGCACACGGTCGCCCGCCAACCGACTGCTCAAATCGTAGAAGGGATCGAGCAGATAGGCGAAGCCGAGATAGGGCACGACGGTTCGTCGGTTTTGTTCCTCGCACAGGTCGCTGTAGATCGGCAGCGGCTTGTGGCCGGTGAAAAACGCGCACATGAAAGCGCTGTCGAAATGCGTCACATGCAGACACAGTCTGGCGAGTGCCGACGGGAATGCGTTGGACCCGACCACCGCAATCGCGCCGGCGATCAGGCCCAAAACGTCTTTATCGACACACGCAGTGCCGAAGAGACCGTCGATGGAGACGTCCGAGGGTCGTTCGACCTTGGATCTTTCTCCTTCCAGCGGCCGGTAGACGGTCATCGGTCCGTCACGCGGGCTGTTGCTGCGTGATGCAGTGAATGCCGCCGCCGGCAGGACAAATATCGAGGATATCGACCTGGGTTATTCGGCGGCCCGGAAAGCCCTTTTCGAACACGCGCCGCGCGGCTTCATCCGTCGGTGTGTTGAAGCTTGGCATGACGACGCCGCCATTGGCAATGTAGGCGTTGACGTAGGAAAGTGCTGTGTGATCGTTGGCGGCTTCGACCATATGGGCCTCGTCGATCAGCCCGACCTCGATTTCGTTGCCGTTGACATCGGTCTGGGCGCGTAGCGCCCGCAGATTTTCCTGGCAGACCTTGTGGCGTGGATTTGCCGGATCGGGATTGTTCTCGAAGATGACTTTGCCCGGCGCGCAATAGGTCAGCATGCCGTCGACATGGCCGTCCGTGATCCACTCGTCGTCGTCGCCGGGCAACCAGATGATTTTGCGAGCACCCAGGCAATGAAAGAGTTCTCTTTCGACATCCTGTCGCGACATGCCCGCGTTGCGATTGGCATTGAGAAGGCAGGTCTCGGTTGTGATCGCCGTGCCCATGCCGTCGACAAGAATGCCGCCGCCCTCACCGCAGAGCGGTGAGACATAGACTGGCATTGACAGCCGGCGAACCAGAGCTTCGCCGACGCCTGCATCGTCGTCATAGTCGGCGAACTTGCCGCCCCAATTGTTGAAAATGAGCCTGGACGCGACGATCTGGTTGTCCGGGTTCTCTAGGAAAAGCGGGCCGGTGTCGCGAAACCAGATATCGCCTTGCGCAAGCGCGACGACGTCGATTGTCCGGGGCAGAGCCTTGCGGGCATCCGATACCACTTCCGGGTGGGCAACGACCCTGACCGGCTCGAATTGGCTGATTGCAGTGGCGACGCGGACGAAGGCCTGCTGCGCCGCTCGCAGGGAGCTTCCCCACGCCTCGGGGTGATCGCTGTGCGGCCAGGCCATCCAGCAGCAGGCGTGCGAGGCCGTCTCGATCGGCATGACGAAGCCGAGTTCACCCGGCGTCTTGCCCTTGGCGAACAGGGCGTCGAGGTCCGACAGGGTCCCGACGTTTGCTCTTGCGGTCATACGGCCGGTTCCTGCTGCGTGATGCAATGGATGCCGCCGCCGCCGACGGCGATATTTGCGATGGGAACCTGGCGCACCGTGCGGTCAGGAAAAAGCGCCTCGAACGTTTCGCGCACCAGATCGTCGCTGCGGATGCCGTAGTGCGGCATGATCACGCCGCCATTCACCAGATACGAATTGACATAGGATCGGCAGAACCGGTCGCCGACCGCCTCAGCTTCGAGCGCCTCCGGAATGGTGACGAGCTTGATGCGTCGGCCCTTGGCATCCGTCTGGCCTTCGAGCGCGCGGATGTTGGCCAGATTGATGTCACGCCACGGGGATTCCATGTCGTTGGCACCCTCGATCAGCACAACACCGGGAGCGACGAAGGTGGCAATGCCGTCGACATGGCCGTCCGTCTCCGTCTCTTCGGGATTGCCCGGCAGCCAGATCACCTTGTCGCCGCCGAGCATTTCCTTGAGTTCACGTTCGATCTCGTCTCGTGACCAGTCCGGATTGCGATTGATGTTCGGAAAGCAGCTTTCAGTGGTGAGGATCGTGCCTTCGCCGTCCACGGAGACGCCGCCGCCTTCCGCGATCAGGCGCGAGTCGAACGTCCTGGCGTTTGCTTGGCCCAGCACATAGCTGGCGAACGCGTTGTCCTTGTCGTGCGGGTGATACTTGCCACCCCAGGCATTGAACCTGAAATTCACGCCGGCACGCATGCCGAGATCGTTCACAACAAAGCAGGGACCGGCGTCGCGGGCCCAGGAATCATCAATTGGCGTGATCGCCAGCTGGACATCGTCGCCGAGCATCGAACGGGCCTCGTCGGCGTCTTCCGGGCGCACAGCCATGGTCACCGGCTCGAACTCACGGATGGCATGGGCGACCCCGACATAATCGCGCTTGGTGGCGGCGATGTCGTCCCAATATCCAACTCTTGCCGGCCACATCATCCAGCTGCGCTCGTGATGCTCCCATTCCGCAGGCATCCGGAATCCGGACTGTTTCGGTGTAACCATGTTGGCATTTCGCATTATTGACCCCAGGATTAAAATTGCTCATCAATAGATGTCACCGCAGCGACCATCTTGAGCCAAATATGATGTTAGAGACTGCAATATCCGGCCGCAAACGCGAATCTTTCAGGCATTTGATGAAAAAGCCTCATGTGAATCCCTATCGAAATCTACCGCCGATGGCGGCAATGGTGGGGTTTGAGGCAGCCGCGCGGCTATCCAGCTTCTCGCTGGCGGCGCAAGAGTTGAACATGACGCAATCGGCGGTCAGCCATCAGGTCCGGGCGCTGGAGGAACATCTCGGGCAACCGCTCTTCATGCGCCTCAACCGGCGCGTCGAGCTGACCGATGCCGGGCGGGATTTCCACAACACCGTGGCCGCCACATTGGAAACGCTCCGGCTGGGCGTTCGCAGGCTGGGTTTCTACACCAAGCCCGGCTCGGTCGTGCTGGCGATGCCGCCATCCTTCGCCTCGGGCTGGTACATGCCGCGGCTGGCAAGGCTCAAGGCCGACCATCCGGACATGGAGCCATGGCTGGTGACGACCGGGGAAGAAGTGAACCTGGCCGAATCCGAAGTCGACATCATGGTGACGCACGGACGCGGCAACTGGGACGGCATGGTGTCGGTCACCCTGTTCACCGACACGGTGTGGCCAATGTGCTCGCCTGCCATCCGGTCCATGATGCCCGCTGCTCCAGGTGGGCGGACGTTCCTCGACTTTCCCATGCTGCATGACGAGACAGAGGATGACTGGCAGAAATGGTTCCTGGCCGGAGGGCTTGATGGCGGCGAACTCGTCAGGGGCCTGAATTTTTCGGATTCAGGCGTCATGCTCGACGCCGCCGCGAGGGGGTTCGGCGTTTGCCTCGGCAGCATCAACCTCGCTTCGGAGCGGCTGGCGCGCGGCGAATTGGTGCTGGTCGGTGACCGGGGCATGGCGTCTGCGAAACCCTTCATGCTGGTCGCCCATCCACGTAATCTGCGGCAGGCCGTGGTGATCGCGCTCTGGGACTGGCTGGTGGCCGAGGCCGATCGCGATACCCCGAAGCCAGGCGATCAGGCTCCGGCCAGTCTCTCCGCGACCATGTCCGGGTAGAGGCAGCGCACTTGGTGTTCGTGTGCTGCGCCATGCAGCGCCGGCATCGTTTCACGGCAGGCTTCGGGGCGGCCAAGCTGGTTGTAGAGCCAGCAGCGCGTGTGGAAGGCGCAGCCCGACGGGACATGGGCGTGGCTTGGAATGTCGCCTTCGAGCTGGATCGGCGTTGTTGCCGGCGAACTGTCCTCAAGGCGATGAATGCGCGGTGCGGCGGACAGCAAGGCGGCCGTATAGGGATGGCGTGGCCGGGCGATGATGTCTTCGGTCGGTCCGATCTCGACGACCCGGCCAAGATACATCACCGCGATCCGGTCGCAGAGATGCCGCACGACCGACAAATCGTGTGAGATGAACAGCATCGCCATCCCGGTTTCGCGTTGCAGGTCACGCAGCAGGTTGAGGATCTGCGCCTGGATCGAGACATCGAGGGCGCTGACCGGCTCATCGGCGATGATCAGGTCGGGCTCATTGGCGATGGCGCGGGCAATCGCAACGCGCTGGCGCTGCCCGCCGCTGAGATGCAATGGATAGAGACCGGCGTGGGAGCGATCGAGGCCGACCCTTTGCAACAGGTCGAACACCCGTTGCCGCCGTTCGGACCTTTCGACGGTTCCCTGGATGCGAAGCGGCTCTTCAAGCGAACGTCCGATTGTCTGGCGCGGATGAAGAGATGAATAGGGGTCCTGGAACACCATCTGCAGGTGCCGCAGATAGGGCTTTCGTGCCGCCGGTGACAGTGATGCAATGTCATCACCGCGAAAGCTGATCTTGCCTGAGGCGCTGCGCGTCAATCCCATGATGGCGCGGCCAAGCGTCGTCTTGCCGCTGCCGGACTCGCCGATCAGCCCCAGCGTTTCGCCCCGGCGCAACGTCAGGTCAATGTTGTCGAGCGCGCGAAACGTCGGCGGCCTGGCGAACAGCTTTCGCGGCGCGGAACTTTTGAAATCGACGCACAGTCCATCAATGTTGAGAAGAGGGGTCTCGGCGACAGCGGTCGTATGCGCCCCACGCGTGAAAGCCGCGCTGTTCAAAGCCGATCCCTCCGGCCGTCTGAGTTCACGACATGACAGGCCGCGCGGTGCGTGTCGCTGTCCACCATCGCCAGTTCCGGTTGGACGGTTGAGCAAATTTCTTTTGCCTGCGTACAGCGAAGCCTGAACGCGCAACCGGATGGCCGCTGTCTGATGCTGGGTGGCGACCCGGGGATGGGTTCGAGATCGGCCACCTTTTCGTCGAGCGAGGGATGCGCTTTCAGCAGAGCGCGCGTGTAGGGGTGGGCCGGCCGCCCGAGGACAGTTCTCGTCTCGCCGCTTTCAACGATCCGGCCGGCGTAGAGAACGATCAGGCTTTCAGTCATTTCCGAAACAACACCGAAATCGTGGGTGATCAGCAGCAGGGACATCCCCATCTCCGCCGTCAGCTCCTTCAGCAGCCGCAGGATCTGTGCCTGGATCGTCAGGTCAAGCGCGGTGGTCGGCTCGTCGGCGATGATGAGTTGCGGGCGCAGCGCGATCGCCATCGCAATGAGGATGCGCTGGCGCTGGCCGCCGCTCAGCTGATGCGGGTAGCGCCGCATCGTGACCGGCGGATCGGGCATGCCGACCCGGCGCAGCGCATCGATCACCTGCTGGTCGATCTCCTTGGCCGAAAGCCGGCTGTGCGTGCGGATGCATTCGGCGATCTGGTCGCCGACGCGCATGACCGGATTGAGGCTGCTCGCCGGATCCTGGAAGATCATGGCGATCTTGGAGCCTTGCACCGAACGCAGGTCGCGGTTGCTCATCTCCAGAAGATTGCGGCCTTGGAAGCTTATGTCGCCCGTGGTCTCGATCTGCCGATTTTGGCGCAGGAGACCCATGATCGACAGGGCGGCGGTGCTCTTGCCCGAGCCGCTTTCGCCGACGATGCCGAGCGAATGGCCACGGTTGAGCGAAAGCGTCAAGCCTTCGACAATCGGCGCTGTCGCGGTGGCATTGCGCAAGCCAACCGACAGGTTTTGCACATCGAGCAGATTCAACGAACGGCTTCCTCCCGGTCCTGGTTCCCGATCCCTGGCCCGCGCCGCTCCAGGGCCGATCCGGAACCGCTTGGGCAAGGTTGGCCCGATGTTCGTACAGTTGAGTAGACCCTGTAAGTGCCCCTTTCGGGGTATCGACAGCGAGCCGCATTCCAAAAAGGATGCGGTGGGAACAAACGGCGCCCCACATGCGGCGCCCCATCAAAAGACAACAATGGGAGCTCGTGACCATGACCGGGGACGACAGCAAGCGGAGCCATGCCTTCAATCAAGCCTGGCACCTGACAAGGCGGCACTTCCTGGCCGGTACGGCGGCATTCGGTGCGGCCGCGATCGGACGCGTTCCGATGTCCCATGCGGCGACGCCGGACCTCCCAATCGGCAACCGCGATCCCAAGACCCTCGTCGTCGTCGTCGATGCCACGGTGGAAAATCTCGATCCGGCAACCAATGTCGAATGGGCCTATGGCCTCAGCCCCATTTACGAGACCTTGACCGTGCTGGATGGCGCCGAAGCCCTCAAGGTCAAGCCCTCATTGGCGAAGGCCTTCACATCGTCTGATGACAAGATGATTTGGACGTTCGAGTTGCCGGCAGGGGTCAAGTTCCATGACGGCACGGATTGCGATGCCAATGCGGTGAAAGCTGCCATAACGCGCACGATAACGCGCCCAGGCGGTACGTTTGCCACATCGTGGCAAATCGACGATCCGGAAAAGCAGATCGTCGTGAAGAACGCCACCACGCTGGAATTCCATTTGACCGAAGCGCGGCCGTTCTTCGATCTCGAAGTCTCGTCGCAATACGGCTTCTGGATCGCGAGCCCGACCGCCGCGCAGAAGAACTCCAAGGGTGCGAACGATATGGGCTCGGAATTCCTCCAGTCGCATCCGGTCGGCTGTGGACCCTACAAGATGGAATCCTTCAATCCTGGCCAGGACATCACCTATGTCCGCTTCGACGAATTCCACGGTGGCTGGGACCACCCGCATTTCGAACGGGTGATCACCAAGACAATTCCCGTTTCGGCGACCCGGCGTCAGCTGCTCGAAGCGGGCGAGGTCGACATAGCGTTGAGGATGGAACCACAGGATACGGTGGAATTGAGGAACGATCCACGTTTTGTCATCCAGGATACATCGACGGCGACCGTTCAGTATGTGGTGTTCGCGACCGACGGCAAGCTGGCCGATCCGCGCGTTCGGCAAGCGATTTGCCACGCATTCGACCATGATTCCTATTTGCGTGACGTCGTCCTGGGCACCGCGGACAAGCCCCGCTCCGTATTCCCCTCCCAGATGCAAGGCGTTGGTGATGAGTCCTACGTTTTGCCGTTCGATCTCGAAAAGGCCAAGGCCCTGCTGGCAGAGGCCAATTTTCCGGCCGGCAGCGAGTTGACGGTTACCTATTACTCCGGCTTTGGCGACACCGAATGTCAACTGCTGCAGGGCTGGCTGAGCGAGCTCGGCATCACCTTGCACCTTCAGGAGAAATCCTTCAGCGCTTTCCTCGACGAGTTTTTCGGCGACGCTCCGGCGGACCAGCGCGCCGACCTTTTCTACTTCTCCTGGTGGCCGAACGTCGACCACCCCTACAACTATGCCTGGAGCCTGTTCAGCGGCGCGGCGACAGCGGCGAGCGGCAATGCAGGCCGATACGCCAACGACGAGGTGACGAAGCTGATCGACGAATTGCGGCAGAAGCTGATCGACACCGAGCAGGCACAGAAGGTCAAGAGGCTGGCCCAGATCCTGACCGTTGAGAATCCCGCCTGGCTGCCGATCCAACAAGAACGGATGCAGTTCGTGGCGCGCCGCGATATCAAGGGTATGGTCAACAATCCGATCTACGTTGCCACGCTCGACATCTACAATCTGTCACGCTCCGCCTGATCTGGAACCGGACCGGTGCTGCGCTTCATTCTTCGGCGTCTCGTTTCCACACTGTTCCTGCTCGCCGGCGTCATGGTGATGACCTTTGCGTTGGCCCGGATCCTGCCCGGGGACCCGGCGCGGCTCATCGCCGGCGCAAGGGCCGGGCCTGGAGCCGTGGCGGCCGTTCGGGCGCAGCTCGGGTTGGACCTGCCGCTTGCCCAGCAGTTTGTTCACTACGTCTCGGGGATATTTCACGGCGATTTCGGCCGCTCGATCATCACGCGACGGCCGATCTCCCAGGATATCCTGACGTTCTTTCCGGCGACCTGCGAGTTGGTGATCCTGGCCTCGCTCATCAGTCTCGTCGGCGGCGTGGCGCTGGGCGCCGCCTCCGCCGTCAATTCTTCGGGCAAGACCGATGCGGCAGTGCGTGTCATCTCCGTGTTTGGCCTGTCGGTGCCCGATTTCTGGATGGCGTTGATCGCCCAGCTTATCTTCTTTTCCGTTCTTGGCATTCTGCCCTTCGGCGGGCGCCTGGCGACCGGAGTTGCCATGCCGCCATACGTCACCGGCTTCCTGAGTGTCGATAGCTTGCTGGCGGGCCGTCTGGATCTGTTTGCCGACGCGCTGCGGCACATGATCTTGCCGGTCACGGTGCTCGCCATTCCATCGATGGCCGTCATCATCCGCGTCGTGCGAACGACGATGCTGGACGTACTGTCCGCCGACTACATCCGCACCGCCAGGGCAAAAGGCATCACGCCGTTCAAGGTCTATCTTCGCCATGCGCTCGCCAACAGTCTCCTGCCGATCGTCACGGTCTTCGGCCTCAATATGGGGCTGCTGATATCGGGGGCTGTGCTCGTCGAGCTGATCTTCAACCTGCCTGGCCTCGGCCGCTACACCGCCGATGCCATCTCCGGATCCGACTACAATGCGATCATGGCGATCACCCTGGTCGTGTCCGCGGCTTACATCGTCATCAACCTGGTCGTCGACCTCAGCTACGTGCTCCTCGATCCCCGGGTCGAACTGAAATGACCGTCATGACAAGCACCGATCACTGCACGGGTTTCGAACGTCCCGCTCCATCGGGGCAGTCTTCAATTCCGTCATCGCGTTCACAAGGTCCTCGCCACAAAGCATGGTCGCGGTCGTCATCGTCGGCGCCGTGGTGCTGGTGTCGATCCTGTCCTTCGTTGCGCATGTGTCTGGCTTCAGCCTCACCACATATGATCCGATCAAGATGAACATCACCGCCTCATTGAAGCCGCCGACCTTCGATCATTGGATGGGCACCGACAAGATCGGCCGGGACACGCTGGCCCGCGTGGTTGGCGGCGCCTGGATCACAATGTCCGTCTCGTTCGCGGTTCTAGCGGTCGCCGCCGTGATAGGCACCGGGGTCGGCATTGTAGCGGGGTTCTTTGGCGGTCTGGTCGACGAGATATTGATGCGCGTCACGGATCTCTTCCTGGCATTTCCGGCCCTGATCCTCGCCGCCGCCATCGCCGCGACCTTCGGCGGCGGCATGGGGCCGACGACAGTTGCCTTGGCAGCGGTTTTTTGGCCGTGGTATGCGCGGGTGATCCGCAGCCGGGTTCTGTCGCTGAAGGAGCAGGAGTTCGTTTCCGCCGCGCGGGCGCTAGGCGCCTCCCGCTCCTATCTTCTGGTCGTCACGCTGCTGCCGATGGTTTGGCCGCTGGTGCTGGTGCAGCTGACCAGCGATGTGGGCTTTGTCATGCTGGCGTCGTCGGGCCTTTCCTTCCTTGGCCTCGGCGCGCAACCGCCGGCGCCGGAATGGGGCGCCATGATCTTCGACTCGCTGGCGCAGCAGCCGCGCGCGTGGTGGCTGGGGGTTTTCCCGGGAGCGGCAATCGCGACGGTGGCGATCGGCTTCAACCTCCTCGGCGACAGTTTGCGCGACTATCTCGACCCTTCGTTGGGCGCAAGCGAGGCTGGAATCTAGCGCGGGGTTTGTGGGGCGAGAAGGGCTCCGATCCGGGCACGATTCACCAGGATGGGTCTGGGGGACAGGCCTCAAAGAAAGATCGGGCGTGACCGCAGCGTGGTCACGCCGCCCTTGGGAGGGTGAGGGCTCTTAGGCTCAGCCTGCGATGACGGTGCGGCCGTCCAGTGTCCGCAAAGCGCCATACATTTCGGGTCGACGATCGCGATAGACGCCCCACGCGTGCCGGTAGCTCCCGATCTCGTCGAGATCGAAGGACGCCAGGAGATAGGTCTCGTCGATGCGGTTGGCCTCGGCGACGATTGCCCCGGTGTGATCCGCGATGAACGACGTCCCATAGAAGGTAGAACTGGTCGTACCTTCAGTCTCGTTGCCGACCCTGTTGGAGGCGACGACAGGGACGATGTTGGCCGCCGCATGACCTTGCATTGTGCGTCGCCAGTGGCCGCTGGAATCGAGACCCGGGTTTGCCTGCTCGGCACCGATCGCCGTCGGAAACATCAGGAGCTCGGCACCCAGCAGTGACAGCGCCCGCGCGGTTTCCGGGAACCATTGGTCCCAGCAGATGCCGCAGCCGAGCCGGCCATAGCGCGTCTGTACAACCTTGAAGCCGGTATCGCCGGGGGAGAAGTAGAACTTCTCCTCGTATCCAGGCGCCTGCGGAATGTGAGTCTTGCGATAGTTGGTCAGGATGCTGCCATCGGCATCGATGATAGCCAATGAATTATAGTGGGCAGCGCCCGCCTGCTCGAAATAGGAGATCGGCAGGACGACCTCGAGCTTGGCTGCCATCGCCCGAAAATGCTGGACGGCGCGGTCATTCTCCAACGGGCGCGCCAGGGCGTAGTGCGTGCTCTTCTGCTCCAGGCAGAAATAGGGCGTCTGGAACAGCTCCTGTAGGAGAATGATCTGCGCGCCGTCCTCGGCCGCGAGCTGGATCAGCTCCTCGGCCTTCTGGATGTTTTCATCCAGGTCCCAGCTGCACGCCATTTGCGTGGCGGATACGGTCAGTTTCCTCATGGCCTGCTCCTGATTCAGCGGCTGGCGACAAATTCGAGAATGCTGTCGTTGATGGCCGAAACGATGGTGTCGCACTCGTCCTTGTCGATGATGACAGGCGGCGAAACGACGATGCGGCTGCCGACCGGTCGCACCATGACGCCCCGCTTGATGCACAGCCGGGCAATCTTGTCGGCGGCTTTTTCGGCTGCTGGTAGCGGTGCCTTGGTGCGCTTGTCCTCGACAAGGTCGACCCCCAGCATCAAATGGCTACCGCGAACGTCGCCGACGATCGGCAGGTTGATGAGGGCAGCGGCGGTCGCCTGAAGATGCGCGCCGACGCTGCGGGCATTGCCGAGCAAATCCTCGCGTTCGATGATCTCGATGTTCTTCAAGGCTGCGGCGCAGGCGACAGGATGGCCGAAATAGGTCAGCCCCATCGAGAACACGCCACCTTCGCATTGCGGGCGGCTGATCACCTCGTGGATCTCGGACGAGATAAGCGTTGCTCCCAATGGGATATAGCCGGAGGTGATGCCCTTGGCACAAACGAGGATGTCGGGCGTGTAGCCGAACAGCTTTTCCGACGCGAACCACTCGCCAAGGCGGCCGAAGGCGGTCACGACCTCGTCGGCGATGTAGAGCATGCCATAGCGCTTGCAGACCTCGTACATGCGACGATGGTAGCCTTCGGGCGCGACCAGCACCCCGCCGGCTCCCATGATCGGCTCGGCGATGAAGGCCGCGACGTTGTCGGGACCAAGCTGCTGGATGCGGTTCTCGAACTCATTGACGAGAAAGTCGCAGTAATCTTCCTCGCTCATGTCGCGCGGCCTGGAATAGAGGTCGGCGGCCGAAACGTGGTGGATGAAATCCTCGCCGATCCGGTCGAAACCGACCTTGGTTCCGTGGATGCCGGTGAGGCTCGCGGCGACATAGGTTGCGCCGTGATAGCCGTTTAGCCGCGAGATGATCTTCTTCTTGCGGTGCAGTCCCTTCATGCCGAAATAGTAGTGAACGAGACGAACGGCAGCGTCGTTCGCCGTCGAGCCGCCGCAGCTGAAATAGACGTGGTTCAACGTGCCCGGTGAATTCTCCGCAAGCCAATGAGCCAGCCTGGCAGCCGGCACGTTCGAACTGTGGCCGAACGGATTGTAGTATTCCATGTCGATGACCTGACGTGCGATCGCGTCGGCCATCTCCTCGCGCCCATGGCCGATGTTGACGCACCAGAGGCCGGCAATGCCATCGAGAATGCGGCGGCCTTGCCCATCCGTGACATACATGCCCTTGGCCTTTTCGATGATCTGGCTGCCTTCCCTCGCGAAGGTCGAGAAGTCGGAATAGGGGTGGAGTACATGCGCACGGTCCATCTCCCAGGCGCTTTTGAGAACAGTCATCTTGATGCCTTGTCTGAACGGAAAAGGCACGCCCGCCTTCGTTCTTCCCGAGTTGCCCAATGAATTCGGCCGAGCCGAATTCCGATGGGAATCTGTCGAACACTCCGGCGTTCGCAAATCACCTTTAAGGGGTACTGGATGGCGTGGAGGGTATGGCAAGTAGACCCTAGCGCTGGCCTGACTCCGTCAAGGTCAATTCGGCAACCAGCCAGTCGCGCAGCCGGCGAATGGCCTGGTCCTTTCGCCGCGAAGGTGCAGCGAGGAAGTAGTAGGCGCCCAGGCGGATATCGGTGGCGAACAGTTCGACCAGGCGGCCTTGCGCCATCTCGTCGGCGGCGGTTAGCCGCGTCGCAAGAGCGACACCTTGTCCACCCAGGGCAGCGTCGAAGCCGAGGCTGGCGTCCCAAAGACGGGGGCCGCGCAAAGCGTTGTCGTGATCGACGCCGGCGGCGCGAAACCAGTCGGCCCATTGCTGGCGGTTCTCTTCGTGGATCAGCGGCGCACGCGTCAACTCAGCCACGCTGTCCGGTAAAGCGGACCTTGAAAGCCAATCCCGGTTTGCCACCGGGAACATCCTGGGATGGATGAGCGGGCTTGCCCCTAGCGGCAGGTCGTCCAAATTCGCGAATCCGATCATGACATCCGCCTCGCCAATGGAGAAATCCGGAAGGCGATCTATGGCGCGCAGAATGAATTCCGTGCCTTTCAGCATATCCTGCAACAGGGGCAGTCTTGGCCCCAGCCAGCGTGTCGCCAGCCCGGGCATGCACCACAATCGCAATGTACGCCGGTGGGATGGAGGGCGAAGTTCCGCCGCCGTGGCCGTGATCAGCTCGAAAGCCTTCGACACGGAGGCATGGAGCAATTCTCCCTCCCTCGTCAGGCGAAGACCGCGAGGGGTCGACGTGACGAGCTTCACCGCCATCCAGAGCTCGAGATTCTTCACATGACGGCTTATGACGGAGTGACTGACTCCAAGATCCTCCGCGGCCTTGCGCATCGAGCCCATCCGGCCCGCAGCTTCGAAGGCGCGGATCATCGCCAGCGGCGGCATCACCTGCCGCCTGCCACTCGCCTCAGCCGGTGCGGCCTTCCCTTTCGCAGCCATCGCTTGCGCTGGTCCCTTCGAAGCTGGAGTGGTGCACTGAACGCACCACTGGGCATAAATCAATCGCGCACTGCCTGTAAAGATTGTCGCTATCCTCCGGCCGAATTCTCAGGAGCATGCCATGATCGACAATCACACCTTGCCAGCGCGTCGAAACACCGTTTTGGCGAACTCAGAGCCAGGCCCGCTCGTGTCTTCGAACAAGACCGGCACGCGCGCTCTTGACGACGAAACGCTTCTCAAGTCGCAGGCGTTCATCGATGGTGCATTTGTCGGCACTGGCGAAACGCCCGTTCACGATCCTGCTACCGGCGCGCTGATTGCCCGTGTGCCGGATCTTGGCGAAGCGGAAGCCAACGCGGCGGTCGAAGCGGCGGCACGTGCTTTCAGGCCGTGGGCCGCGAAGCCGGCAAAGGAGCGGTCGGCGATACTCAGGCGCTGGTTCGACCTCATCACAGCCGCGCGCCGGGATCTCGCGACCATCCTTACCAGCGAGCAGGGCAAGCCCTATTCGGAAGCGCTCGGCGAGATCGACTACGCCGCATCCTATGTCGAATTCTACGCGGAAGAAGCCAAGCGCATTGCAGGCGAAATCCTGCCCTCGCATCGCGCCGACGCACGCATTCTCGTCCAGCGTCAGCCGATCGGCGTGGTTGCCGCAATCACGCCGTGGAACTTCCCGGCCGCCATGATCACGCGCAAGATCGCGCCGGCACTCGCCGCCGGCTGCACCGTCGTCGTCAAGCCCGCGCCCGAAACGCCGTTGACCGCACTGGCGCTTGCCGAACTGGCGCGACGCGCTGGCTTTTCCGATGGAGCTGTCAACGTCGTCACCGGCAATGCCGTGGCCATAGGCGGCGTGCTGACGTCGCATCCGGCCGTGCGGCTGGTCGGCTTCACCGGTTCGACGCCGGTCGGAAAACTCCTGATGCAGCAGGCGGCCACCACGGTGAAGCGCGTCGCCCTGGAACTCGGCGGCAACGCACCCTTCATCGTCTTCGACGATACCGACATCGATGCCGCCGTCGACGGCGCAATCAGCTCGAAGTTCAGGAATTCCGGTCAGACATGCGTATGCACCAATCGCATCTATGTGCAGTCCGCGGTCCATGATGCCTTTGTCGAGAAACTGACGACACGCGTGGCCGGGCTGCGTGTCGGCAATGGCTTTGATGAGGGCGTGCTGCAGGGGCCGCTGATTTCGGAGCGGGCAGTCGCCAAGGTCGAGGCGCATCTCGAGGATGCGCTTTCGAAGGGGGCTCGCATCACGACCGGCGGCCGGCGCCATGCGCTGGGCGGGACCTTCTTCGAGCCAACCGTCCTGACGGGTGCCTCATCAGACATGCTTCTGGCGAAGGAGGAAACGTTCGGGCCCCTTGCGCCGGTGTTCCGGTTCGAGACCGAGGGCGAAGCAGTGTCGGCGGCGAACGCCACCGACACCGGGCTTGCCGCCTATTTCTACACACGCGACGTAGCGCGGGTCTTTCGCGTGATGGAGAAGCTCGAATGCGGCATGATCGGCGTCAACACGGGCCTCATCTCCACCGAACTGGCGCCGTTCGGCGGCGTCAAGGAGAGCGGCAATTCCCGCGAAGGCTCGCATCACGGCATCCTTGAATTCATCGAGCTCAAATACGCGTGCCTCGGCGGTATCGGGGCGTAGGGCTGATGGACACAATGGACGCATGGCGGAGGCGATCATGCAAAATCTGACAGTGAATGGCGACCGTCTGTGGCGGAGCCTGATGGAAACGGCAGTCTTCGGCGGTACGCCAAAAGGGGGCATCAAAAGACTGACGCTGACTGAAGAGGATCGCGCGGTTCGTGACTGGCTGACCGAGCAATGCCTGGCTCTGGATTGCCGCATGAGCGTCGATGAAGTCGGCAACATGTTTTTCACCCGAGCCGGCACCGATCCCACCCTAGCGCCGATCGCAATTGGCAGCCATCTGGACACTCAGCCGACCGGTGGAAAATTCGATGGCATCCTTGGCGTGCTCGCCGGCCTCGAGATTCTACGGACGCTGAACGAGAGCGGCTACGAGACTCGGCATCCGCTGATGCTGGTCAATTGGACGAATGAAGAGGGCGCGCGGTTTAGCCCCGCCATGCTTGGTTCCGGCGTCCATGCCGGCGTTTTCGATCGCCTCTATGCCGATACCCGTGTCGCGCGCGACGGACAGACATTTGGCGACGCGCTGGAGGCGATCGGCTTCCGCGGAGACACTCCTGCCGGCTCGACCGGAATGGCCGCCATGCTCGAATTGCACATCGAGCAAGGTCCTGTCCTCGAAGCGCAAGGCAAGGACATCGGCATCGTCGAAGGCGTCCAGAGCATGCGGTGGTACGATCTTGTCATCGAGGGCGTTGAAGCGCATGCCGGTCCAACCCCTATGGCCTTGCGGAAGGATGCACTCCTTGCTGCGGCCGAATTAATCCTTCTGGTCGAGCGCATCGCGAACTCACACGCTCCGGGCGTCGGCACCGTTGGCTGTGTCGAGGTGCACCCCAATTCCCGCAATGTTGTTCCCGGCCGTGTCGCGCTGTCCGTCGATTTGCGTCACCCGGAGGATGACCAGCTTGATGTCATGGAGGCAGAACTGCGGCACGAGATCGGTGCTCGGCTCAAGGACGGGTTCGCCATCACCTTGTCGGAACACTGGAGGAGCCCGGCCGTCAAATTCGATTCGCTATGCGTCGACGCCGTTGCCGAAGGCGCGGCTGCTTGTGGCTACAGCAGCGTCCGGATCCATTCGGGGGCGGGCCACGACTCCGCATACATCGCCCGCGTCGCGCCCACATCGATGATCTTCGTGCCGTGCCTGGGCGGGCTCAGCCACAATGAAGCGGAGTCGACTACCAAAGAGCAGTGCCTGGCTGGAGCGCAAACCTTGTTGAATGCCGTGCTTTGTCTCGACCGCAGCCTCGATGTAAGAGCTGGCGATGCCTTAGGAACCATCGGCGTCGCTGTAGGCATGGGATCGGTAGGGCATATCGAGGACACCGCCACGCCAGGTGACAATCGAATTTGAGATCATGGCTTGTCGCTGAACCGGACGGAACGATACGGGAAGATTTCCGAATATGGCCCACGGAAAGCCCGATGAAATCAATGGTTGCGGCACATCCCTGGGTCCACCATGACCGTTGATTTCGCAACGAAAAACTGCACCTATTTGAAGCAGTGACGGTACTTTTCGAGACTGGCTAAGCCACGCCGTCGAACGTCACAAAGCAAAAATTGCCCGATTGGTCCCGATAGTTGGTGAAACCTCAAAATATTTTTTGCGGCGATTTTCCCTTTAAAATCAAAAGCGTAACTTTTTGACGGCCTTGATGTCGGAGTTTGCGCAACGTCGATAAATATTTGACTGTGATTTCAATGGGTTATATGCTGTTTGAACAATCGAGTGGGAATGATTTTGGTCCATCCGATCGCCGCCGAAATTACGCCAATCTGCGACGTAACGTACTGAAAACAAAAATAAATCCTTTCAGGGACAATCAGCGACAATCGGTACGCAGAGATTGGCGGTGGCGGACCGCTTGACGGGCCTCCGGCATATTGCCCGCTTCGAATTTTCAAAGTACCGCCGTGAACAACGAGGCTGATGACGGTACTTTTTTGCCTTAAAGTATTGAAAGTATAAGAGATTTCCTGTCGAGAGACCTCAAAATTGTACTGACGGTACTTTTCAGGAGGTAGTAGGCATGTTGACGGATGCCGCCCTTAAGGCGCTGAAACCAAAAGAGAAATTTACAAAATCGCTGACCGTGACGGCATGTATGTCCGCGTCATGCCTAGCGGCACGATCTCGTTTCGGCTGGATTACAGGCTCAACGGACGCCGCGAGACCGTCTATCTAGGCAGGTATGGGCGGGACGGAATCTCGCTTTCCAGGGGAAAATATCCGAATTCGTCGAACGCAAGGTGTCAGCCGAAGACCAGCTCAAACGCATCGATATTCGCAGTCCGCAGGATGGCGTGGTTCACCAGCTTGCCGTTCATACGGTCGGCGGCGTCATTTCGCCGGGTGAGGTGATCATGCTCGTGGTGCCGGTGGCCGACGATCTGACCGTCGAGGCCCGCATCGCGCCGCAGGACATCGATCAGCTTTCGCTCGGTCAGGACGTGGCGCTGAAGCTCTCGGCGTTCAATCAGCGCGTGACACCGGAACTGAATGGCAGCGTCAGCGAAATCTCCGCCGATCTCAGCGTCGACGAACGCAGCGGCGCGGCTTTTTACACGGTTCGCGTCAGCCTGCCGCGCTCGGAGCTGAAAAAACTGAAAGGCCTGACCCTGGCGCCGGGCATGCCCGTCGAAGCGTTCTTCTCGACCGGCAGCCGCACCATGCGCTTTCCTATCTCGTAAAGCCGCTGGCCGATCAGATCCAGCGGGCCTTCAGGGAAGAGTAGACGGTAGTCGCGTCGATGGTCACGGGTTAGAGACATCTCGGTCCGGTTGGCGGCAAGAATTTGTTCTAGAGCTTTGCGTTGTCAACAGCCGATCTTGTGCTGGATCGTGCCTTGAGCGAGCCGCGCCCCCGAGCCGTCTTGCAGTGCGGGCGCCACCCGAATGAATGGCGAATCTACCCGTTCGGGCCCTCGAAGTGATCGGCGGAAGTCGTAGATCTTCCGAACACGTCGGGACTTTCGATGCCATCAAGCTGAGACGCCGCACCCGTCGAGGACGATAGTCGTGATGGCGGCGGCCGCTGCGTCGTAGTCGGCCTTGGCCAGTTTGCTCTTTTCGAGCGCATTGGCTGCCAACGGTTCGAAATCGCCGTAGAACTGCGTCGCCGCCCACAGCATGATGAAAAAATGCCGGGCATCGACGGGCGCCATCTTGCCGTCGCGCACCCAGCCCTCGACGACGGCAGACCGCTCGCGCGTGACCCGCTGCATGTGCAGCTTTTGCTGCTTGCTCAGGAAGTGGGCACCTCGCAGCATTTCGTTGGCGAAGAAACGCGACTCGGCTGCATGCTTGCGTGAATAGTCGAGCTTGGCGCGGACATAGACGGCAATCGCCTCGCGCGGGTCGCGATCAGGCGTGATGTGCTCGAAGGCCTTGTCCCACCCAGTCAGCAGATGCTCGATCACGTGGGTGTAGATTTCCTGCTTGGTCGAAAAGTAGTAGTAGACATTGGCCTTGGGCAGCCCGCACTGGTCAGCTATTTCCTGGATGCGCGTCCCGTCGAGGCCCTTTCGCGCGAACACGTCGACCGCCGCGCGCAGAATCTTCTCCCGGTTCCTGGCGCCAACCCGGTCTTCGGGATTTTTGCCGCTCGGGCGTGCCGCCTTCTGTCCCGCCATATCCGCTCCGCCCCCTGCCTATACGTGTCCGGGCTCTATAGCACCCTTCGAAAATCGGCCCAAGCCATAGTGGCGTGGTTTTCAAAAAAACTGACGATATGGTCAGGTTTAGTAATTTTGGAAGTTGACATTTTGGTCAGGTTCTTCGTAACGTCCCGATCATTGGGAAGCTAAAGGGAGAGCGTCGCCGCAATGCCGATTCAACTCAGGTCTGCGATGATCGAAACCTTGGCGGATTGGCACGGCGACATCGCACCGGCCTGGCGGGCCGCCCTTGGTGCCGTGTCGCTGGATTTCGATGCCATCGACCCGATGCTTGAGCTTGAGCCTTGGGAGCCGATCTTCCCGCCGCGGCGCGACAAGACTTTTCCCGGCGCGCCCAAGGGTGCGCATATGCTGCGCGCCTTCGACGGCATCGCGCCGGAGGATGTGCGTTGCGTCATTCTCGGGCAGGACCCTTATCCGGAGCCTGGCTTTTCCACCGGCCGCGCCTTCGAGGCCGGCAATGTCGCGGCCTGGCGCGAACTCGACAAGATGTTCTCCAAGAGCATTCGCGCCTTCACCCAGCAGATTGTCGCGGCGCGCACTGGCGATCTCACCTATGCCCGGTCCTTCGCCGATTGGCCGGCGACGCTGGCCGCCATTGAAGACGGCCAGGTCGATCTCGAGAGCGCCGACGTGCTTGTGCAGCGATGGGTCGACGACGGCGTTTTGCTTCTCAACGCGTCGCTGACGCTGTCTCGCTTCAAAGTCGAGATCGACCCGCACCAGTCGAGCGGTCATCTGCCCTTGTGGCGTCCGCTGATACTCGCGGTGCTGCACCAGCTCGCTGGCCGTGGCGCTCCCGTCGTCTTCATCGGTTTTGGCGACGCTGCCGCGCAGACGCTTGCTTTGGCGGGCATCATCGAAGGCCAGGGCGCGCTGAACGGCTGCATTCTGCGCGACCATCCGGCGCGCGCCGACGCGATTCTGGCGCTCGAAAATCCATTCCTGCTTTGCAACCGATATCTGGAGACGATGGGCGCCAAGCCCGTCGCGTGGTGACATATGTCTGCAACCAAGACCTACGATTTCGTCATCGTCGGCGCCGGCTCGGCCGGTTGCGTTCTGGCCAACCGGCTGTCCGCCAACCCCGATCACAAGGTGCTGTTGCTGGAAGCGGGCGGTCGGGATTCCAATCCACTGTTCCGACTGCCCATGCTGATGGGCAAGCTATTCCAGTCTGGCATCTACAACTGGCATTATCACACCGAGCCGGAACCCTTTCTCAACAACCGCTCGCTCTATTGGCCGCGCGGCAAGGCATTGGGCGGCTCGTCCACCATCAACGGCATGATCTATGTGCGCGGCAACCGCCACGACTACGACCGCTGGGCGCAAATGGGGCTGCCCGGTTGGTCCTACGAAGATGTGCTGCCGGCCTTCCGCAGGTCGGAAGGACACATTCAGCGCAAGGATGCCCCGCATGGCACCGGGGGTGAGCTGACCGTCTGCCGGGCGCGCGGCTGGAACCCGCTGCTCGACGTGTTCTCGGCAGCGGGCGCGGAAGCCGGCTATCCGATGAACGACGACTTCAACGGCGACGAACAGGAAGGCTTCGGCAAATTCGACTTCACCATCAAGGACGGCAAGCGCTGGTCGACCTCGTATGCGTTCCTGCGCCCGATCGCCGGACGCAAGAACCTGACCGTCCTGACCAAAGCGCTGACCCAGCGGATCGTCCTCGCCAACGGCAGAGCCGCCGGTGTCGAGTTCTCCCATAACGGTACGCTACGTACCGCTCATGCCGAACGCGAAGTCGTGGTCAGCGCCGGCGCGGTGAACTCACCGCAAATCCTTTTGCTGTCGGGTATCGGGCCTGCCGACGAGCTCGCAGAGCATGGCATCAAGGCCATTCACAATCTGCCCGGCGTCGGCAAGAACCTGCAGGATCATGTCGATTGCGTGTTGTCCTACGAATGCACCCAACCAATCACGCTGTTCAGCGACCTGCGTGTCGACAGGCTGACCTGGTCGCTGGTCGAAGGCATGTTGTTCGGCCGCGGCATCACCACGACATTCCCCTATGAGGCAGGCGCGTTCATCAAATCGCGGTCGGATCTGGTTGCGCCCGACATCCAGCTGCATTTCATGCCAGCTCTGGAAAAGACCGCCAACCTGCACTTTCCCAATCCGTTCAAGCGCGCGGCTGTCGAAGCCAATCACGGCTTCACGCTGCGGGTAGGGCCTGTCAACCCGGATAGCCGGGGCGCCATCACGCTGGCATCCGCCGATCCCAAGATGCCGCCCAGAATCCAGGCCAATTATCTCGAAACCGAGTTTGATCGTCAGACCATGATCGCCGGCATTCGGCTGACGCGAGAGATCATCAACCAGCCCGCCTTCGACGCCTATCGCGGACGCGAGCTCGCGCCCGGTCCTCAGGTCGAGACCGACGCCGATCTTGTCGAATGGTTGAAGGCGACCGCCATGACAACATTCCATCCGGTCGGCACATGTAAGATGGGCAACGATGAGCGCGCCGTCGTCGACGCGCGTCTCAAGGTCCATGGCATCGACGGCCTGCGCGTCGCCGACGCTTCGATCATGCCGATCATTTCCAGCGGCAACACCAATGCGCCAGCGATCATGATCGGTGAAAAATGTGCCGAGTTCATCCTGAACGCTGCCTGACAGGACAAGGAACGTCATGATTGTCGAACACCGCACCTACACATTCCGGCCCGGCACGGTCGATTCCTGGATGCAGAAATACGAGGCCGAGGGCCTCCCTGTGCAAAAGAAGCACCTCAACCGTTTCCTCGGGCTCTACGTTTCCGAGATCGGGCATCTTCATACGACGGTTCTGATGTGGGGCTACGACAGCCTCGCCGATCGCGAGGCGCGTCGCGCCGCCATGTATGCAGACCCCGACTGGCAGAAATTCATCGGCGAAGTCTGGGCGCTGAACGCCATCCAGTCCCAGGACGTGATGATCATGAATCCGGCACCGTTTTCCCCCGGTGTCTGATGGCGAACACGAGCGTGACCGGGGACGGATGAGGCATCGGATGCCGCCTCAAGAAGGTGGCACCAGAACTTTCAAGGGAACGGCGAGCCGGAAACGCGGACGCCAAAAAAGGGATGACTATCATGACGAGCAATTTTGACGACCGTGCGATCCTCGCCGCGGGATTGAACCGCCGCAGCTTCATCAAGGCCGGCGCCAGCGCGGCAGCGCTTGCCGCCGTAAGCGGTGCGCTGTCCAAGGTGGCGTATGCGGCTGACGGATTCATCGCGCTGGTGCACACCCAGGCAGCGGGCGACCAGAGCGCGGTTGATTCCATGATCGCCAAGATCAACCAGCTGGCGCAGGAAAAGGGCCTTCAGGCGCGCGTCGTCTACGCCCAGGACCCTGCGACCTACGAAACCATCTTCCGCACGCTGGCCGATGCCGGCGCATCGGTCATCGTCTCGACCTTCAACGAGGTTGGCGAGCCGTTCAAGGCGCTGGCGCCGTCCTATCCCAAAACCAAATGGATCCAGCTGTTCGGCGACGCTATCGAGCCGCCGCTGCCCAATGTTGTGACCGTATCCTATGACTATTATCTCGGGTGCTATCTATCGGGTGTGTTCGCCGCGCGCATGACCAAGAGCGGCAAGATCGGCTATATCGGCGGCATCTCCATTCCCCCGCTCAACGCCGATTTCAATGCGCTGAAGGCCGGCGCTCTTTCGGTCAATCCGGACCTGACCGTGACTGCCGCCTTTGCCGGTTCGTTCCAGGACCCCGCCAAGGGCCAGGAAATCGCCACCCAGATGTTCAACGACGGCATCGACTACATCCAGACCGACTCGGCGGCCACCGATGGCGGCATCATTGCCGCCGCCAACGAGGGCGCGGGGCGCATGCTCTCCACCCTTGCGCGGGCGCAGTATCCACTCGGTCCGAAGTCGATCGTCGGCATCGTCAGCCTCGACTTCGGCCAGTCGCTCTACATCGAGGTCGGCAAGGCGCTTGGCGCGGAATGGGCTGGCGGCAAGCATGTCGCAACCGGTCTGGGCACCGGCGTGGTCGAATTCGAGCTGTCGCCGCTCTATGCCGAGCAGGGCCCGGCGGATCGGGTTGCCAAATCCAAGGAAATCTGGGCTGAGATCGAGAAGACCAAGGCCGGCATTCTCGACGGTTCCATCGTCGTGCCCTTCAACACCACGCTTTGAGCCTGTTGGCTGACAGGGCGAACCTGGACCGATGACCCCGATGGACAATCCCGCACTCGAATGCCGTGACGTTACCGTGGCCTATGGCAGCGTCATGGCCCTTTCGGGTGTGGGCATTGCATTCGAACGGGGCAAGATCCACGCCGTGGTCGGCCAGAACGGCGCCGGCAAAACCACGTTCGCTCGCGTCGCGGCCGGACTTGTCCGGCCGGCCGTGGGCGAACTCAGGATCAACGGCCAGCAGGTCAAGACAGGCAAGGTCAAGGATGCGCGCGCCGCCGGCGTCGAACTCGTGCATCAGAGCTTTGCCTTGCCGCCGTCCTTCACGGTGGCCGAAGCCATGGAGTTCGGGTCGGACAGAGGCGCCGCTATCTTCACCCGCTCGGCATTGCAGAAGCGCTGGGCGCCGCATCTCAAAAGCCTCGACGTCAATGTCGATCCGAAGCGCCGGGTGCGCGACCTGCCGGTCGAGACGCAGCAAGGCATCGAGATCGCCCGCGCGTTGGTCGCCGACGCTAGGGTTCTGATCCTCGACGAGCCGACGGCGGTGCTTTCGCCTTCCGGAATCGAGATGCTGTTCGAGCGGGTGCGCAAGCTCAGGGATCGCGGCGTCACCGTGATCCTCATCCTGCACAAGATCCGCGAGGTGCTGGCGATTGCCGATACGGTCAGCGTGCTGCGCGGCGGCAGGCTTGTCGACGGGCCGGTGGCCTGCGCCGAGATCGGCGCCAAGCGTCTTGCCGAGATGATCGTCGGCCCGGCCGTCGCCAGGACCCTGGCGTCGGGTGATGCCGACGCGGCGACCGGCCGAGGCGCACCAGCCGCGCACACGGCGAACCACCACACTCCGGCCGATGCTGGGCTGGTCCTCGACATGCGCGGCGTCTCCACGCTGAGCGACGCCGAAGGGCCTGCCCTGCGCGATCTTTCGCTCACAATCAAGGCCGGCGAGATCGTCGGCATTGCAGGGGTCGAGGGCAACGGCCAGCGAACGCTGGTGCGCGCCATCGCTGATCTTGTCGACGCGACACACGGCACGCTCGCCGTGGGCGGGGTCGATGTCACGGCCGCACCGCTGGCGCGCCGCCGCGCCGCCGGCCTGCGCGTCATTCCATTCGAGCGCAACACTGAGGGCTTGAGCCTCTCGAGCAGCCTGTGGGAAAACTGGTCGGCGCGCGAATTGCTGCAATCGCGCTTGCTGAGCGCCATCAATCCGGCGCGGCTGAAAAAGCGCTGTGACGAGGCGCTTCAAGCATGGGGCGTGCACTATGCGACCACCGGCCAGCAAGCGGGTTCACTGTCGGGCGGCAACGCTCAGAAGGTGATCCTGGCGCGCGAGGTCGATGCCGACGCCAAGCTGATCATCGCCGCGCAGCCGACGAGAGGTCTCGACATCGGCGCGACAGCCTTTGTCTGGCAATCGCTGCGAGAGGCACGCGACCGCGGCTGCGGCGTGCTCTTGATCTCCTCGGACCTCGACGAGCTCTTCGACATCAGCGACCGGGTCGTCGTCATGCTGTCGGGAGAGGTTGCCGGCACATTTTCGGCGCCCTACCGGATCGGCGCCGTCGGCGCGGCCATGACAGGGGTTTCCCAATGACGGGCAAATTCGTTTCGGTCTTGCGTGGGCTGATCTTCATCGTTATCGCCCTGGCGCTGTGCGGCGTCATTTTCCAGTTCGCCGGCTATTCGGCGCTCGGCATGTTCCACAGTGTCGCCGAAGGCGCGTTCTTCCGCCCGGGCGCATGGCAGCAGAGCCTGCGTTGGGCGCTGCCGCTGTTCATCACCGCCGCCGGTGTCGGCATTTCCTTCCGCGCCGGCTATTTCAACATCGGCGCGCAGGGCCAGTTCTACCTCGGCGCCATCTGTGCCGCCTTCATGGCCGAGTGGCTCAACGGCGCGCCCGCCTTCGTCGTCATTCCGGCCTGCTTTGCAGCCGGCATGACAGGTGGGGCGCTCTGGGCCCTGTGGCCGGGACTGCTGCGCCTGCAGTCCGGCACCGACGAAGTGATCACCACTCTGATGGGCAATTTCCTCGCTGGGCTGTTGCTGGTCTATGTCACCGCCGGCCCGCTCAAGGACCCGTCGGGTTCGGGTCAGCAGGCCTCCAGCCGGCCGCTCGCGGCTGCCTATCGCATTTCGGATTCGCTAGGCCTGTCGCCGACCATTATCGTGATCGCCGCACTGGTCGCGCTGGCGATGTGGCTGCTGGTCAATCGCACCGCCTTCGGCGTTCTGGCCAGCCTTGCCGGGCGCAACCCGACCATGGTGCAGTGGCAGGGCGCAACGGTCTGGCGTTTGGGGCTTTCGAGCTTTCTGATCTCCGGTGCCCTGGCGGGCCTCGCCGGCACCATCGAGTTCATGGGCCCCAACGGCCGTCTGGCCGGCGGGTTCCTGCCGACCCATGGCTTCACCGCTATCCTGATCGCGCTGGTGGCCAATCTGTCGGTGGTGGGCACGGCCTTCGTCTCGGTGTTCTTCGGCGGGCTTGCCTCGGCCGCGCTTTATCTGCCGATCATGGCAGGGCTGCCCTCGGCGGCCATCGAAATCATCAACGCCGCGATTGCGCTTTTTATTACTGCCAAATCCGGCTTCGTCGACCGCCTCCTGGCGTTCGGGAGGAGATCGGCATGAACGACATCATAGTCGCCATCCTGCGTTCCGGCACGCCGCTCATCTATGTCACCATGGCGGGCGTCGTGGCCCAGCGCGCCGGCATATGGAATCTCGGCCTCGAGGGACTGATGATCATCGGCGCATGCGCGGCGATTGTCGGCATCGTGCTGACCGGCTCGTTCGCGTTGGCGATGCTGATTGCCATCATCCTGTGCGTGCTGGCCTCGGTGCTGCTGTGGTTCGTCATTGAAAAGCTCAAGGCCAATCCGATCATCGCAGGCCTTGGATTGACCGGCCTCGGCCTCGGCGGCACGTCGCTTGCCGTCCAGGCCATCTTCGGCAGCCAGGCCGCCGTCACGGCCCCCTTCGGAGTGCCCAAGCTTGGCCCGGCTTTTGGACCTTTCGGGGTGCTGTCGATCTTCGTGCTGGCGATGCCCTTCGCGGTTTTCGCCATGTGGGTTCTGTTGCGGCGCACGCGCTTCGGTTTGCGGCTGGCGGCTTCGGGCGAGCACCCCTTTGCAGCCCGCAGCGTCGGCGCCAATCCCTCGCGCATGCGACTTGCAGCGTTGATCATTGGCGGGGTGCTTTGCGCCATTGGTGGCGCCGAACTGGCGGCTGGCAGTTTGCAGATCTACGCCCAGAACATGACGGCGGGACGCGGCTTCATGGCTTTCGCTGCGGTTATTTTCGGGGCAGCGCATCCGATCGGTTCCGCATTTGCCGCGCTGTTCTTCTCCGTGGTCGGCGCCCTCGGCATTCGCGCCCAGTTGCTGTTCGGCGATGCCGTTCCGCATGACCTGCTTTTGGCCCTGCCTTACATCGCGACGGTGTTCGGCGTCTGGCTCAGCGGCAAGCTGCGCGGCGGGCGCAAGGCCGCGACGGGCTTCGCTGAACTGCGCGATTACTAGGACACGCATATGCAAACGCTGATCCGCAACGCTACGCTTCTGACCATGGACGGACCTGAAGGGACCGTCCCATCTGCCGGAGATATCCTCATCGACGGCGCGATCATTGCCGCCATCGGCAAGAACCTGGTTGCTGCGCCAGACGCACGGATCATCGAGGGGCAGGGCAAGCTGGTGATGCCGGGGCTCGTCAACGGCCACACCCATTCCGGCGAGACCTTCCTGCGCGGCCGCTACCAGAACATGCCGCTCGAAGTCTGGCTGCTCTATGCCTATCCGCTGCTGATGGGCCCGGCGATTGCGCCGCGTCTGCTCTACCTGCGCACGATGCTACTGGCCATGGAGTCGCTGCGCAACGGCGTGACGACCCTGTGCGACGATTTCTTCGATCCGCCGGCGCATGATCTCGAGCGTCTCGGCACCGTGTTCAGGGCCTACAGGGACGCCGGCATTCGCGCCAATGTGTCGAGCGCGGTGATGAACGTGCACGCGCTCGATGCGCTGCCCTATGCGCGCGAAGTCCTGCCGCAGGCGTTACAGGACAAGCTCGATTTCGGGCCGCCTATCAGCGCCCAAACCTATGTCGACTATTGTCGCTCGGCCTTTTCGTCGCTGCATGGCATGGCCGGCCGTCTCAACTTCATGATCGCGCCGTCTGCGCCGCAACGCTGCACGTCCGACCTGCTGGTCGCCTGTCACGATCTGGCGCTGAAAATGCGGGTGCCGCTGCACACCCATGTGCTTGAAACCAAGACCCAGGCGATCACCGGGCACCTGATGTTCGGCAAGACCCTTGTCGCTTACATGCACGAACTCGGCGTGCTCGGCCGCAACACCACCATTGCCCATTCGGTCTGGGTTACCGACGAAGACATGGGACTGATGGGTGAGGCAGGATGCTCGATCGCCCACAATGCCGTTTCCAATCAGAAGCTCGGCGCCGGCATCGCGCCGATCCGCCGCCTGATGGATGCCGGCGTCACGGTGGCGCTCGGCACAGACGGCGTGTCGTCCAATGATACCGCCCGCATCTTCGACGTGATGCGGGTTGCCGGTCTCATCCACAGTGCCTCGGGGCCTGACTATGCAACATGGATTCCAGCCGCCGACATTCTTCGCATGGCGACAATCAATGGCGCGCGCAGTGCCATGCTGGAGGACGTTACCGGCTCGCTCGCCGTAGGCAAGGCGGCGGACCTGATCGTGCTCGATCTCGACACCTATGCGTTTATGCCGCTCAACGACATCGACAAGCATCTGGTGTTTTCGGAGAACGGATCGTCGATCGAGATGGTCATGGTGGCCGGCGAAATCGTCATGCGCAACGGCTGCCTGACCACCGTCGACGAGACCGCGATCTTCGCCGAAATCCGCGAGACGGTGCCCGCTTTTTTAGCCGAGCACGCCGAGCTCGAACGGCTCAACAGTGTGTTCGATCCCTACTTTGCCGAAATCCACCGCCGCGCGTCGCAGGAGAATCTGGGGTTCAACCGCTATGCCGGCGACGCGCCGGCCTGGAGCATCTCGAACTGGCGCTAACAGCTGGGGTGTGGGCGACGGGGCAGTGGGCCTTTCGGTGCTGATCGCTTTGGTCTGCTATGTTCTTGCTGGGGCCGAGTTCTTGCTGGGGCCGACGAAGTGGCGCCAGCCGCCGAAGGACGAGATGTCGGACGCACCGCTGAGGCCAGCGGTTTCGACCAGGAAGCCTTTGGCCGAACTGCCGTCCTCGAGCTCGATGGTCCCGATGCCGAGCGGTGGCGGGATGGCCGCGACGAAGCGGCCGAAGGCATCGGCCGACAGCCGCCAGACTTCGACCTCGACGGCAGCGCCGCCCTCGGCGACACGGAGCAGCCCCGGCTTGGGCACGGACTGGCCAGCCAGCGCATAGAGCCTGTAGGCGGCGCATGTCTTTGCCGAGCGCGAGAACCGTGCGCCGAGCTGGCTCAGTTGGCCGTTGAGCGGCATCCCCGAAAGATGCGCGCCAACAACCACGAGATCGATCATGCCATCATCGGCTGATGAAGCTGCAGGCAGAAAACCCGGCTGCTGCCAGCCGGTTGCGCCGAGCGAAAGGCCGCTCGCCGCATGCAGGTCGCGGGCGAGCGCCGCTGTCAGCGCATCGCGGCCGGCCGGCGCCAGCAAGGTGACGCTCATCGGCAGGCCGTCATCGCGCTTGCCTGTCGGCACGGCGATGCCACACATGTCGAGCAGGTTGACGAAATTGGTGTAGGTGCCGAGGCGGCTGTTGGTCTCGATCGGATCGGCGAGCACGGCGGCGGTGGTGTAATGCGTCGGCGCGGTCGGCACGCAGAGCAGGTCGACCGAGGCGATGACGGGAGCGAGCTTCGCTCTGTAGGCCTGCAAGGCATAGAGGCCGCGGAAAGCGTCCGCCGCCGAAAGGTTGCGCGCGCCGCCGATGATCTTGCGCGTCACCGGATGTAGGGCCGCTTCGTTGGCCTCCATGAAATCGCGGATCGCCGCATAGCGCTCAGCCACCCAGGCGCCTTCATAGAGAAGGTTGGCGGTGGCGTAGAAATCGCGGAAGGGGATTTCTACCAGCCGGCAGCCAAGCCGCGACAGCGTTGCAAGTGAGGCCTCGAAGCCGGCTTGCATCGCCGCATCGCCGAAGAATTTCAGGTCGGCCTTTGCCGGGATGCCGACGCTCAGCACCGGCGGGCGTACGGCGAGCGGCTGGACGGCGATGTTGCGCGAATACGGATCGGCCGCGTCGCGCGCCGCCGCCACCGAGAACACCTGATAGGCGTCGTCGACGGTCAATGCGAACACCGAGACGCAGTCGAGCGTGCGGCAGGCCGGCACGACGCCGGCGGCCGACAGCGCGCCGAGCGTCGGCTTCAGCCCGACAATGTTGTTGAGGCCGGCCGGGATGCGGCCGGAGCCGGCGGTGTCGGTGCCGAGCGCAAACGAGACGATGCCGCGCGCCGTCGCCACCGCCGACCCCGACGATGAGCCGCCCGGCACCAGCTCGGCGTCGATGGCGTTGCGCGGGATCGGCCAGGGCGTGCGCGCGCCGACGAGACCGGTGGCGAACTGGTCGAGATTGGTCTTGCCGACGACCAGCGCGCCAGCCGCCCTCAGCCGTGCCACCACGGTGGCGTCCCTGTCGGGCCAGTAGGTATATTCGGCGCAGGCCGCCGTCGTCGGCATGCCGGCGACGTCGATATTATCTTTTACGGCGAAGGGGACGCCCCAGAGCGGTTTGGCCACCGGGTCGAACGGGCAGAGGGCGGCAGCGGCCGCCAGCAGCGCGGCCTTGTCGGCCAGATGGATGAAGATGCCGGGATCGTCGGCGGCCCTCAGGCGGGCATGCACCGTCTCGATGACTTCGTCTACGCCGATGCCGGCCGCGTAGGCGGCGTGCAGGCTGCCTATGTCGAAGCGCAGGTCGCTCATTTGGCCTCCCCCAGAATGATCACCGGCAGGTCCCACTGGATCAGCACGACGCAGCCGTCTTTCGTCCACACCGAATGCTCGGTGCCGACCGGATTCAGCACGACGCTGCCGGTGGGATAGTCGCCATTCTCGTCACTCTGCGTTCCTTCCAGCACGACGATGGTCTCCAGCCCGACATGGCGGTGGCGCGGCACGCCGGCGCCGGGCCGGTAGCTGAGGATGGCGACCGACGGTCCCACCGGCCCGCCCTTTAGCAGCCAGTGCACACTGATGCTGTCGCGGAAAGGCTCGAACGCCAGATCGCGCCAGCCGCCGTCGAGCAGGCCGGCAAAGGCAAGATTAGACATTGGCAATTCCCTTGAGTACCTGGTCGGTGGTCGCTGTCCAGCCGACGATGGCGCCCTGCGCCCTGATCATGGCCATCGCCGCTGCCTTGAACTCGGGGAAATAGCTTTCCGTCGCGTCCTCGGCGAGCAGGCACTCATAGCCACGGTCGTTGGCCTCGCGCATCGTCGTCTGCACGCAGACCTCGGTGGTGACGCCGGCAAAGACCAGCTGCCCGGCTCCGAGCCTCTTGAGGTCCTCGTTGAAGGAGGTGGCGTAGAATGCGCCCTTGCCGGGCTTCTCGATGACGATCTCGCCCGGCAGCGGCGCAAGCTCGTCGAGGATCGCCGTGCCCGGCTCGCCGACGATCAGCACGCGGCCCATCGGCCCGACATCGCCGATGCGGATCGACGGATTGCCGCGATTGCGCTTGGCCGGCGGCAGGTCAGAGAGGTCGGGCCGATGGCACTCCATAGTGTGGATCACCGGCAGGCCGGCGGCGCGGAACCCTTCGATTAGTCTCTTCACCGTCGGCACAATGGCGGTGATGCGGCTGACATCGTTGCCGAGGCTGGCACCAAAACCGCCGGGCTCGGCGAAGTCGCGCTGCATGTCGATGACGATCAGCGCCATGCATTCAGGCTTGAAGACGAAGGCAAACGGCTGGGCATCGATTTCGGCCATCAGTGATGTCCCGCCATATGCTCGCCGATGGTCTGCACACTCGCGCCGGCGATCGGAGTTTCGTAGACCAGCGCGCCGTTCGACATGACGAAGATGCGGTCGGACAGTTCGAGCAGCTCGTCGAGATCTTCGGACATCAAAAGCACCGCAGCCCCGGCATTGCGCGCCTTCATGATGCGGGCGCGGATTTCCGCCACCGCCGAGAAGTCGAGGCCGAAGCATGGGTTGGAGACGATCAGCAGATCGACCTCGCCGGTCAGTTCGCGCGCCAGCACAGCGCGCTGCACATTGCCGCCCGACAGCGAGGCGATAGGCGACGACAGCGATGCTGTCTTGACCTTGAACTGTTCGACCAGCCGGGCACTGAACGCGCGGATGGCACTGGTGCTGATCCAGTTCACCGGCTTGCCGTTGCCGTCCATGTCGAAGGTGCGGAAGGAGATGTTCTCGGCCACCGTCATTTTCGGCGCGCAGGCATTCTTCAGCGGCTCTTCGGGAATGAGCCGCACGTTGAACGCGCGGGCCTCGGCGCGTGTCGCCGCATAGGCGGCCCCACGCACCAGCACATCGCCCGCGTCGCGCGGCCGCTGGCCGGCCAGCACTTCCAAAAACTCCTTCTGACCGTTGCCGGAAATGCCGGCGATGCCGACGATTTCGCCCGAGCGCACGCCAAGATCCTCGATGCTGATGGATTTCAGCCCGGTTCTATCCGGCGCCTTCAGCGACCTGACCTTCAGCACCGTCTCGGCATCGGCCTTCGGCGCGGCGCGGCTGTCGAGTGCGGCGATCGGCTGGTCGCCGATCATCATCGCCGCCATTGCCTTATGGTCGAGGTCGGCGACGCGGCCGGTTCCGGTCAGCCTGCCTTTGCGCAGCACGCTGACATCGTCGGCGAAGGCCGTGACCTCATGGAACTTGTGCGAAATCATCAGCACGGTGAGGTCACCCGCCTTTGTCATGTCGCGCACCAGGCCCAGCACTTCCTGCGCCTCGCCAGGCGTGAGCACTGAGGTCGGCTCGTCCAGCACCAGGAAACTGCGGCCGAGATAGAGCTGCTTGATGATCTCCAACTTCTGCTTCTCGCCGGCGGCAAGCTCAGCCACCTTGACGTCGAGCGGCAGCTTGAACGGCATGCGTCCCATGAATACGGCGAGGGCGCCACGCTCCTTGCGCCAGTCGACAATGCCAGGCACTTTTTCACGCGAAATGACGAGGTTCTCTGCTCCCGTCAGCGACGGCACCAGCGTGAAATGTTGGTAGACCATGCCAAGGCCGAGCGCTGAGGCATCCTTGGGGCTGGCGATCGCCACCTCGCGGCCGTCGACCAGCATGTCGCCGGAGGTCGGATGGTAAAAGCCCATCATGCATTTGACCAGCGTCGACTTGCCCGCGCCGTTCTCGCCGAGCAGCGCGTGGAAGGAGCCGGCCGGCACCTTGACCGAGACATCGTCGAGCGCAGTGAAGGCGCCGAAGCGCATGGTCATGCCGATGGTCTCGACGCCGACGGCCTTCTTGCCGGTGATCCCGCTCATCCTCGGTTCCTCACGGTAGTTGGGCGACGAAGGACGCCGAGTTCGACACCGCGCCGAAGACGCCGCCTTGCATCTTGATCATCTTGATGGCGGCCAGATGGTTGCCGTAATCGGTGGCGCCGCAGCAATCCTCCAGCATCACGCATTCGAAGCCGCGGTCATTGGCCTCGCGCATGGTGGTGTGGACGCAGACATCGGTGGTGATGCCGGTGAGCACGATGTTGTCGATACCGCGCTGGTTGAGGATCAGCTCCAGGTCGGTGGCGCAGAACGAGCCCTTGCCCGGCTTGTCGATGATCGGCTCACCCTCGGCCGGATAGAGGTCGGGGATGATGTCCCAGCCCGGCTCGCCGCGCACCAGGATGCGCCCGCAGGGGCCCGGATCGCCGATGCCGGCATTGATGCGGCGCGAGCGCCAGCGCTTGTTGGCCGGCAGGTCGGCGAGGTCGGGCCGATGGCCCTCGCGGGTGTGAATGATGGTGTAGCCCTTGGCCCGCATCGCCGACAGCACCGACTTGATCGGTTCGATCGGCGCGCGCACCAGCGACAGATCGTAGCCCATATGGTCGACATAACCGCCCGGCCCGCAGAAGTCGGTCTGCATGTCGATGATGATCAGCGCCGTGTTGTCGGGACGAAGCTCGCCATTGTAGGGCCATGGATAGGGATCGGCGTCGATATAGCGCTGGGTGATACCGGCTCGGGCGTTCATGGCAAAAACTCCGGTCTCATTTGGTGATCGACAATTCGCCCGGTGCGCCGGCGAGCGAACGGGTCGGCGACGACGTGGCGATCATGATGATTAGGGTGAGGATGTAGGGCGCGGCGTAGAAGAGGTAGTAGCCTTGGGTGACGCCGACCGACTGCAGCGCCGGTCCAAGAGCGCCGGCCCCGCCGAACAGAAGGGCGGCGGCAAAGCAGCCAAGCGGGTTCCAGCGCGCGAAGATAACCAGCGCCACCGCCATCAGCCCTTGGCCCGACGAGATGCGTTCGGTCCAGCTGCCGGGATAATAGAGCGACAGATAGGCGCCGCCGATGCCGGCTAGCGCCCCACCGACGCCGGTGGCGATCAGGCGCACGGTGTTGGGATTGAGGCCCATGGCGCGCGCGGCGTCGGAACTGTCGCCGACGACGCGCAAGATGAGGCCGGCGCGGGTGTTGCGGAAGGCCCACCACAACACGACCGAAAGCACCGCACCGATGAGGAACAGGACGTTGACGTCGAGTGCCGCCTGCACCTGCGGGATATCGGACCAGTCGCCAAAGGGAATGGCCGGCAAATTGGGCGCCTTCGGTTTGATGAACGGCTTGCCGAAGAAGAAGGCGAGACCCGAGCCGAACAGCATCAGCGCGATGCCGATGGCGATGTCGTTCACCTTCGGGAATTTGCAGATCCAGCCGTGGAACAGGCCGAAGCAGAGGCCGGCGGCCGCGGCGGCGAGCAGGCCGAGCCAGGGCGAGTTGGTCATCACCGCCACCGCATAGGCGGTCATGGCGCCGAAGATGAGCGTGCCTTCCAGCCCGAGATTGATGCGGCCGGAACGCTCGGTGATCGCCTCGCCCAGCGAGACGAAGATGAAGGGTGTCGACACGCGAATGGCACCACCCAGAATGGCCAGCGGCACGCCCCAGAGGCCGATCTCGGTCGCATCCATCAGGCAGTCCCCCTCAAGAGATCGGGCCTCTCCCACAAATCGGGATTGAAGGCCTTGAAGCGGCCGTAGAAGGTTTCGCTGAACAGGATGACGATGAAGATCATGCCTTGCAGCACCAGCACGGTAGCGTCGGGCAGGTCCATGCGGCGCTGGATCAGCCCGCCGGAGGCGTCGATGCCGCCGAGCAGGAAGGCGACCGGGATGATGGCCAGCGGATTGTGGCGGGCGAGGAAGGCGACGAGGATGCCGGTATAGCCATAGCCGGCGGCAAGCGAGGCGTTGGCGCTGCCCTGCACCGCCGCGACCTCTAGCATGCCGGCAAGACCGGAGAAGCCGCCGGCCAGCCCGGTGAAGCCGACGATCAGCGAGCCGACGGCAAGTCCCTGCACCTGGGCGGCCCTGACATTGCCGCCAGCGATGCGGGCGGCAAAGCCCCAGCGGGTCTTTTCGATCAGCACCCAGGACAGAACGCAGGCGACGACGCCGACGGCAAGGCCCCAATGTACCTCCATGCCCGGCATGTTGCCGATGCGGTAGATATCGGCCAGCGGCTGGGTCGAGGGCTTGTTGAGCGAGGCTGGGTCGCGCAGCGGCCCTTCGACCAGCTGGTTCATCAGGGCGATGGCGATATAGGCCATCAGTAGGCTGGAGATGGTCTCGTTGACGGCGCGGTAATGGCGGAGCGCGCCGACGGCACCTATCCAAATGCCGCCGGCGGCCATGCCCGCCACGCCCATGACGAGAATGACGATGAAGGAGGGGGCGCCGTCGAGCGCCGTGCCTGCTGCCGCGGCGGCGACGCCGCCGAGCACGATTGCGCCCTCGCCACCGATAACGACGAGCCCGAGCCGGGCCGGCAACGCCACGCAGAGCGCCGCCAGCAGCAGGGGTGCGGCGCGTGACAGCGAGTTCTGCACCGAGAACCACGAGCCGAAGCCGCCGCGCCACATCGTTTCATAGAGCTGGACTGGCGACTTGCCGACAGCCAGGATGAACAGGCTGAACAGGGCCATACCGACGACCACCGCCGCCAGCGGAATGACGAATGCTTCCGCCCGCCGCGCTATCCATTCCAGCGCTGCCGGATGACCCTTGGCGCCGAATGTCACCGACATGCCGGCTTCTGTCACTATCTCCGCCATCGCCCCGCTCCCCTTCGGTCAGGCGGTCGAGCCGACGACCCCGTCGACCAGATAGTCCATGCTTTCGAGTTCGATCGCGTTCTCGGGGAAAGCCTGGCCCGCAGTTGCCACGACAGCGCCCTTGTTGCTGTTCAGCGGACCCTTGATGACGGCGAAGCCGCCCTTCATCATTTCGGCCAGCGTGGCGTCGAACTGTTTGCGCGCCGGCTCGGAGACGGCGGGGCCGAGCGGGCTCATCTTGACGAAGCCATCGGCCAGACCGCCGCGCGTAAAGTTGGGCAAAGGCTTGCCGGCGACGAGATCGTCGACGAACATCTTGTAGACCTTGGCCCAGTTCCATTCGGCGCCGGTCAGGTATTTCTCGGGTGCCAGCGGGCTCTGGTTGGCGTGGTAGCCGCAGACGAAGGCGCCGCGGCCAGCTGCCGTCTCGACCACCACTTTCGGGCTGTCGACATGGCAGGTGACGACATCGGCGCCCTGGTCGACCAGCGCGTTGGTGGCTTCCGCTTCCTTCACCGCCAGGGACCATTCGCCAGTGAAGATCACCTGGCAAGTGATGGTCGGATCGACCGAGCGTGCGCCGAGCAGGAAGGAATTGATGTTGAGCAACACTTGCGGGATCGGCTTGGCGGCGACGAAACCAAGTTTCTTGGTCTTGGAGGTGTGGCCGGCAACGACGCCGTTGAGATATTGGCCCATGCCGATATAGCCGAAATAGGAACCGGCATTCATCGGATGCTTGGCCTTGTCCCACATGCCGCCGCAATGGCGAAACTGCACGTCGGGGAATTTCGCGCACATGGCCAGCATGTGGGGGTCGAAATAGCCGAAGGAGGTCGGGAAGATCAGCGAGGCGCCGTCGAGATTGATCATCGATTCCATCGTCTTCTGGACATCGACCGTTTCCGGCACGTTCTCCTCCTCAACGACGGTGATGCCCTCGATGCCCTTCAGCGCCGCCGCGCCCTCGGCATGCGCCTGGTTGTAGCCATAGTCGTCCTTCGGTCCGACATAGATGAAGCCGACGGTGGCGGCAGCGGCGAATGCCCTGCGGACGGGAAAGGCTGCGGAGGCAAGCCCGAGTGCGGCTCCCGCGGCGGAGGTCTTGAGCAATTGGCGGCGGCTAAGCATGAAACGGTCGGTCATGTTAATGCTCCCCTGTGGGACCCTTTCCGGGTCGGTTAACGCCTTCTCAAGAAAGTGCATGCAATCGCTATGCCAGTTCAAAAAGTAAAATTTATATAACAAAATCAGCATATGATCTCTTTTGCATTGCACATAAGGAAGGCAATTGCATACACTTTTTGCCTTGAAAACAGCCAGTTTGACAGGCAGATTAAAACATAAGCATAGAGGGTGTGGCTGAGTCGGCAGCGGACTTTCGTCGGCCGGTTCATGGCCTGGGAATGCGAACGGAGGCGGAGGAGACGTGTCGGGAAAGCGCAGCTTGATCCGGTCAGGCACAACCGTCGATCAGATGGTGAGGGCGATCGGCGACCGCATCGTCACCGGCGTGCTGCGTCCCGGCGAAAAGCTCGACGAGGTCTCGCTTGCCACCCGCTTCGAGGTGTCCCGCACGCCGGTGCGCGAGGCGCTTGGCCATCTCAGTGCCATGGGCCTCGTCGAGCGGCGACCCAACAGGGGCGCCATCGTCGCCGTCGTCACCCAGGAACACCTCGCCTCGATGTTCGAAAGCATGGCCGAGCTGGAGGGCATATGCGCGCGCTTCTGCGCCGAGCGCATGACCGGCAGCGAGCGCCGCGCGCTCGAGGTAGAGCATCAGGCCTCGGCCCGGCTGGTGCGGCTGGGCGCCGAGGAAGACTACGAATACTTCAACACCGAGTTCCACAGCCGGCTCGATCGCGGCGCCCACAGCACGCACATCTACGAGCTGACCGCGACGACGCGCAGCCGGCTGGCCCCCTTCCGCCGCGCCCAGTTCAGGCTGGCCGGTCGGCTGGCCAAGTCATGGCAGGAGCACGACGCCATCGTCACCGCGATCCTGCGTGGCGACGGCGCCGCCGCCGGCAAGGCGGCGCGGGACCACGTTTCCATCGTCAGCGAGGCGAGCGCCGTCTTTGCCGTCGGTGACCAGCCGAAAGCCGCAAGCACGACGCCGGTCACCGCCGACTAGCGAAACCACCTGGTTGCAGCACCGGCACATAGCGCCGAAGATACGGATTTGGCACGAAGAAGACATAGGGGTCGCTAAGTTTGCCCCTTTGGCTGTCGCGGAACCATGCCGAACGACACGGCAGCACCTCATTGAAGAACCTGCCCGCCTCGGCGAGGCCGCTGGGTGAAACCTGGTGGCCCAGACCGGGCTCAATCGAGATCCTGGCCCGGACACCAGCCGCCGCCAGCTGCTCTGCCGCCCGCATGCTCTCGCCCGAAGGCATGATCGGATCGGCGTCGCCGTGAATTCGAAAATCAGTGTCCCTCGATCAGATTGGCAATGACCGCGTCAAAGCTGGGCCGCGCTGCAGCGACGCGCTCGGGGCGATTAGCCTCGTAAGACCAATGACATTGAACCACTCGCGGCGCGGGCCGCCGCCATGGGGCGCATCGGGGCTTTCGAAGATGAAGCCGGGCAGTGCGGATGCCAGCGCCCGCCCGAGTGCTGCCATAGGCGGGTCTGCTCCGCGCCCGCATCTCGGTCGTTAAGCTCAATTTTTTGCGGTTTGCCTGAGAGCAGACATCTACGGCGATTGCGCAGGAAGGGCGCGGTTGCGCCAGAAGCCGGAGACCGGCTCAAAGGCGGACATCGCAATCAGCTGCTCATAGGGCAGCTAAGCCCTCCATTTTTCAAAGCCGCTGTTTGCTTTCCTAACTGACATATCGCCTCGCCAAGCGACTATGGGTCGAATTCCCTTTGCTGATTTCCGCAACGATTTGCTCGTCGGTCTTGCCGGAAAAATAACGCGGGTACGATTGCGACTCCCATAGGTGGTGGCAGTGCGCATTTGGAAACATGAAATCCTTCTCGAACATGGCGCTCAATCCGCCGGCACGCCAAGTTGGCCAATGAAAACTATCAAATGGCTCAACATGTGTTTCGTGGCCACTGCGCCACATGACATAGGGTAGGCGCACGGAGAAGCGATCCCATTGGGTAGTGAAGCGGGAGTAGGCATCGAGCCAACTCCGGACGAAAGCGCTTTTGGGCTTCGCGATCATGACCGCATTGCATAGTCCATCGATGCGGCTAAGCCCCGATAGCTGGTAAAATCTCGAAATATTTTTTGCCGCGATTTTCCCTTTAAAATCAAAAGCGTAACTTTTTGACGGCCTTGATGTCGGAGTTTGCGCGATGCTGAAAAATATTTTCCAGTGATTTCAATTGGTTATGTGCTGTTTGAACAATCGAGTGGGAGTGAGGGGAAAGACCTGCGAAATTCGGCGAAACAGCCATTTTAGCGCGGAAAAGCATAGTGTTATCTGCGATCTCGTTGACCATACGCGACAGGACAACGCCAGTCGGAACGCTTTGAGCTTTGTCACTCAAGGTCGTCGTCCAAAAGGATTCTCTGCGCTGCGCCGTCGAGGTCGTCATACTGCCCGGACCGCAAGGTCCACATGAAGGCCGCAAGTCCGGCGAGCCCCATCAAGACTGCGATCGGCACCAGAACAGTCAGGTAGCTCATGATCCAGCACTTATCGGCTGCAGGTCTGGATGAACGGATGCGACTTGCCTGGTGCGCAGATTTCCGGCGCGGGCATGGCCCAGGCGCATGGCATTGGCCACCACCAACACAGACGAGAGCGACATTGCGACCGCCGCCACGAGCGGAGTGACATAGCCGCAGACGGCAAAAGGCACCGCAATGGCGTTGTAGCCGACCGCCAAAGTGAAATTCTGCCGGATCAGCTTTCCGGCATTGCGTGAAATCTCATAGGCGTCAGCGACACTCGCAAGGCTGTCTTTCAGAAACACGAAATCGGCTGCATTGCGGCCGACATCGGCCGCCGTCGCGGGGGCCATGGAGACGTGCGCGGCCGCGAGCGCTGGCGCGTCGTTAAGTCCGTCTCCCACCATCAGCACCTTGGAGCGGGCAGCAGTGATAGCCGCGATCCGGCCAACCTTGTCGGATGGAAGCATTTCCGCCGTGAAATCATCGATGCCGAGGTTAGAAGCCAGATCGGCCACCGCAGATCTGCGGTCACCGGACAGGATGCCGACAGCGAGGCCCTGCCGGCGCAATCGATCGATCGTCGAACGCGCGCCGCCTCGCATGATGTCTTCAAATACAAACCGCGCCAGCTGCTGCCCGTTCTGGACAAGCAGCGATACCGAGAACCAACCGTCCGTGCCTTCCGGTATTTTGCGGCCGAGCGCCCAGTCCGGCCGACCCAGGCGGTAGACGGTGGTTCCCATCCTGGCTTCGAGGCCGCGGCCGGGATATTCGGCGAGGTTGTTCATCGGCGTCGCCCCAACCGAGCTTTGCGATGCGGCAGCCAAAATTGCGACGGACATCGGATGCCTCGAGCCCGACGCCATTTTGGCCGCAAGCGCCAGCGCACCGGGATCAACATCGGCCCTGTTGACGAGATGGGGCCGGCCGAGCGTCAGGGTGCCGGTCTTGTCGAACAGCACCGTGTCGACTTCGGCGAGGCGCTCAAGAGCAGAGCCATCCCTGACCATCACGCCTCTTTCGAAGAGGCGCCGTGCGGCGACGACCTGCACGATCGGAACCGCAAGACCGAGCGCGCACGGGCAGGTTATGATCAGCACGGCGATGGCGATCGAAACCGATGCGTGCCAATCCCTTGTCATGGACAGCCAGCCCAGAAACGACAGCAAGGCGATGGTATGCACGATCGGCGAATAGAGCGCCGAGGCACGATCCGCCAGCCTGCGATAGTAGGCCCTGCCGCCCTCGGCGGCTTCCATCATTCTGATCATTTCCGCCAGAAATGAATCCTTTGCCTCGGCGGCGGCTGTTATCGTCAGCGGCCCCGTCAGATTGAGCAGCCCCGCCTGGACCAGAGTTCCCGCAATGGCGGGCCTGGGTGCCGTCTCTCCGGTGACGACCGAACAATCGAGTTCCGAAGCGCCTTCGGTGACGATCCCGTCGACAGGGACCCTGTCGCCGGCGGCAATGAGGATGGAGGTTCCCGGCCTGATCTCGGCAATCGGGACATAGCGCCGGCCGTCGGCATCCACGACGATCGCCCCTCTCGGCGCGAGGCTAGCAAGCCCCGCCACAGCCGAGCGCGCCTTTTCCCGCATCACATGGTCGAGCGTGCGGCCGATGAGCAGAAAGAACAAAAGCGATGTCGCCGCGTCGAAATAGGCATGCGGCCCACCGTGAATGGTATCGTAGAGACTGAGCCCGAACGCCATCAACACGCCGATGGAAATCGGCACATCCATATTTGTCCGGCCGTTGCGCAAGGCAGCCCATGCTGAGAAAAAGAATATCCGTCCCGAATAGACGATCGCCGGCAAGGCGAGCCCTGCGGAAATCCAATGGAACGCCTGACGGGTTCCGCCTTCGGCTCCGGACCAGACCGAAACCGACAGCAGCATGATGTTCATGGCGCAGAAGCCCGCAACCGCGAGCGCCTTGATCAGCCGGGAATATTCGGGACTGCGCTGGTCGGTTTCCGCGGTGAAGACATGTGACGCGTAGCCCGCCGTTCTCAGCGCGCCAATGAGATCGGGAGCCTCGTCGGCAATCGGGCGCCATTTCACGATGGTCCGTTTCATCGAAAGATTGGCTCGGGCATATTCGACGCCGGGCAAGGCCGAGAGAGTGCGTTCGACCGTGGCCATGCAGGATGCGCAATGAATTTCGGGCACCGACAGATCGGCCTGGTAAAGGCCGCTACCGAGGTCGCGGCTTAGCAGGACAAGTTCCTCGCGCGGACTGGAAACCCGGCCCGCCGGGCCGATCTCCAGGGCGGCCTCGGCCCCGGGTGCGCAGCAGCTCATGAGCGCTACTCCTTCAGCCCCGGCTCAAGCGAAATCGTCCTGTAGGCATGCCATGTGGCATGCCCCAGCAGAGGAAAGGTGACGATCAATCCGACCAGCCCGGTGCCAAGGCCAAGAAGGGTCAGCAGCAGCACGATCGCACCCCAGGTGATCATCACCGGCCGATTGTTCCAGACCAGCGAAATGCTGGTGCCCATCGCGGTAAACGCATCCGTTCGCCGATCGAGGAGCATGGGAACCGAAAAGGCGCTGATGGCGAAGGAGAATGCGGCGAACACCCCGCCGACCACTGTGCCGACAGCCAACATTGCCCAGCCGATGGTGGTGGTGAAAAGCATCGGGGCAAGGTGATCGAGACCGGGAAACGGCCGCCAGCCGAAGAACAGAGCGTAGATGATGACCGCGGCACGCATCCACAGCAGCGCCAGACCGAGCATGATGAAGCCGACGAAGAGAATCTGGCCGCCGGAGGCCGGCCGCACGAAGATCATCCTGGCAAGCGAGATGGCTCTACCCTGTTCCAACGACCGGCTTTTTTCATAGAGGCCGATCGCTATCAGCGGGCCGACCACCATGAAGGCCGCGGTTGCGGGAAACAGGATGTAGTCGAGCCGAAACAGGAAAAGCCCGCCGACGATCAGCGCGGACACGGCAAAGACCGCCAGCCCATAGGCGAGGCTGGGGCCCGGCGTCGCCATCAGGTCGTGCCAGCCGGCGCGCAGCCAGCCGAACGCGGCACTGGCCGACAGACCGCGGTTACGCGATGCGACACGGACGAATTCTTCGTCGGTTGCCAGATGGAGATCACTCATTCCCATGATCCTTCCTGTCGTTTCGCCGGGTCGCGCACCTTGAGCGTCAGCACGACGAACTGGCCGCAGCGTAGCTGTTCTTCGTGGGGTCGCCGGGTTCCTTCAAATGCGGCACGCAGTCGGCTTGCGACGCGAAGGACACGTAGACCAGATGGACATTGGCGGCGGCGACCAGCGCCAGACCCGCCGTGACCAGGATGAGCGCGACGGTTCGCGAACGCGATCGCGGCCTCGACGGCAAGGCGGGATCCAGGCTCACTGAGGCACCTTCCGGAGCGAAAGCACATAGAGGGCAAGTATCTTGCGCTGGGTCGCGGAGAGGCGCTGTTCCCAATGAGGCATGGTGCCTTGCCGGCCGCCATAGACTGTCGCGGTGACGGACTGGAGGTCGCCGCCATAGATCCAGTTGCTGTCGGTCAGGTCAGGCGCACCGACGTCGCGCTTACCCTTGGCATCGTCGCCATGACAGGCGATGCAGTTCTGTTTGAACACGTCCTGCCCGGCGGCAATGCTTTGCGGATCGGCATCGAGGCCATCGGCGGTGCCACCGAGAGACCGCACATAGGCGACGACGTCAGCCAGTTGCTTGCTCTCGATCACCCCGTCGCGGCCAAAGGCCAACATCTGCGAGGTCCGCGTATCGGGATGGGTAGAGTTGATGCCGACCCGCAGTGTTTCAAAGATTGTTTTGGGATCACCGCCCCAGAGCCAGATGCCGGCGGTGAGGTTGGGAAATCCCGGACCGCCCGTCGCTTTGGTCCCATGGCAAGCCGCACAATTATCGCCAAACAGAGTGTGGCCGGTTTCGCCAACGATCTTCATCATCGAAGGGTCGGCCTGAATTGCCGCAAAATCCATTTGATCGATCTTATGTGTCCAGTCGGAACGCTCTAGCGTCGCGTCCTTTACCAGGCGGTCGACGCTGGTTTTCTGGTCAATTCCAAGCAAGCCCTTGGTGTAGGTCCGGCCCAGCGGCCAGGCAGGCATGAGGACCCAGTAGCACACGGCAAAGAGGATGGTGGTGGCCAGGAAGAAGAACACGATGCGCGGAATCGGCGTGTACAGCTCCTTGATGCCATTCCACTCATGACCGGTCGTGACCTGTCCCGTGACGGGATCGCGCTCGCCTATTTCCATGGCTTGTCGTCTCCGTCGAGAATGCTGTCTTTCGCTCTTTCGAACCGCTTTTTGTTCGACGGCCAGAACGTGTAGACGAGGACGCCTGCGGCCATCGCGATCAGATAGAAAAGGCCCCAGCTTTTGGAGAAGCCGACCACAGCTTCGTATTCCCAGCTCATTTGCCGTCCTCCGGCTGGACGGCAAGCTCCGCCTGGGCGGCGCCGGTCAGGTGGCCAAGGATCTGCAGATAGGCGACCAGCGCATCCATTTCGGTGACGATTGCCGGATTGCCGTCAAAGGCCCTGACCTGCGTTGCTTGCCCATAGCGCTTGACAACGCCGGCGGCGAAATCACCGTCCGGTGCGGTTTGGCCGAGCGCATCTTGGGTCGCGTTGGCGATCATGTCGTCGGTGTAGGGAACGCCGACGTCCCTGAGAGCAGCAAGATGCTCACCGAGGTCGTCGATGCGCAGCGGGTTCTCGCGCAGCCAGCCAAATTTGGGCATGATCGATTCCGGAACCACGGTTCGCGGGTTGATCAGGTGGGCGACCTGCCAGGCGTCTGAATATTTTCCGCCGATGCGGGCCAGATCCGGCCCTGTGCGCTTTGATCCCCACAGCATCGGATGATCGTATTTCGATTCAACGGCGAGTGAATATGGGCCGTATCGTTCGACTTCGTCACGCAACGTCCGGATCATTTGCGAATGGCAGGCGTAGCAACCCTCGCGCATGTAGATGTTGCGCCCGGCCTGCTCCAGCGGGGTGTAGACCCGCATGTCCGGCGCGTTCTCGACCGTGTTGTCGATGGTGAACAGCGGAGCGATTTCCACGAAGCCGCCGATGCTGGAGACCACGACGATGGCAAGGACGAAGCCGATGGCGCTGCGTTCGATTTTGCGGTGAAATTCGGGCATGGTCCTCACTCCGCCGGCTGGGCGACAGGCGCCAGATGGCGCTGCGGCGCGTCGTCGCCCGGTTGCAGCGCGGCCTGCGAATGGCCGCGGATCGTCATCAGGATGTTGTAGGAGCCGGTGATGGCGCCGAGCAGAAACAGCAGCCCGCCAAAGGCGCGAGCGATGTAATAGGGATGCATCGCCACCATGGATTCAATGAAGGAATAGGTAAGCGTTCCATTCTCGTTGTAGGTCCGCCACATCAAGCCTTGCAGAATGCCGGAATTCCACATGGCGAAGACGTAGATGACCGTTCCCGATATCGCCAACCAGAAATGCACCTCGATCAGTTTGGCCGAATACATCCGTTCACGCTTCCACAATGCCGGGACCAGACAGTAGATCGAGCCGAACGTGATCAGTGCCACCCAACCCAAGGCGCCGGCATGGACGTGACCAATGGTCCAGTCCGTATAGTGGGAAAGCGCGTTGACCGGACGGATCGCCATGAACGACCCTTCAAAAGTGGTCAGGCCGTAGAAGACCGCCGCCGCCATCATGAAACGCAGCGTGGCGTCGTCGCGCACCTTGTGCCAGGCGCCGTTGAGGGTGGCGAGCGCGTTTCCCGCCGAGGCCCACGATGGCACCAGGAGGACTAGCGAGAACGTCATGCCCAGCGTTTGGACCCATTCGGGCAGGGCGGTGTAATGCAGGTGGTGTGAACCGGCCCACATATACATGAAGGTAATGCCCCAGAAGCTGATGATCGACAGCCGGTAGGAATAGATCGGCCGACCGGCCCGCTTGGGCAGGTAGTAGTACATCATCCCAAGGAAGCCGGAGGTGAGGAAGAACGCGACGGCGTTGTGGCCGTACCACCACTGGGTCATCGCGTCCTGGACGCCGGAGAACGCCGAATAGCTTTTGGCATGGCCGAACGACACCGGGACGGCGAGATTGTTGACGATATGGAGGATCGCCACGACCAGAATGAAGGCCATATAGTACCAGTTGGCGACATAGATGTGCGGCTCCTTGCGGCGAGCCAGCGTGCGAATGTAGATCGCGAAATACACCACCCAGACGATGACCAGCCAGATATCGGCGTACCATTCCGGTTCCGCATATTCCTTCGATTGCGTGACGCCCATGAAATAGCCGGTCGCGGCCAGGATGCAGAACAGGTTGTAGCCGAGCAGGACGAACCAGGGGCTGAACTGATCGGGCAGCCGGGCGCGCGAAGTCCGCTGCAGCACATGGAAAGACGTGGCGATCAGCGCATTGCCGCCGAAGCCGAAAATCACTCCGCTTGTATGAACCGGCCGCAAGCGGCCAAAACTTGCCCAGGCCGCGTCGAACGTCAGATCGGGCCAGGCAAGCAGGCTCGCTACCCAGACGCCGAAGAACATACCAACCATGGCCCAGATCATGGTGAGGATGACGCCCACCTTGCTCGGGTCATCATAATAGTGGTCCAGACGTTCAGTGGAGGGCTCGGGGGCATTGAGCGCCGAAAGCATGACGAAGATCATCGCAACGCTTGCCGCAAGTACGATAAAGCCATGCACGCCGATCGGATCGCCGCGACCAGCTGCCGCCATGGCCAATCCGACCATGGCCATCAGGATCAGCACGACGATTGAAAGTTGGCGTTCACCGGATGTCAGTTGAGCGAGCATGTGCGTCCACCGTCAGATGCCCCGTCAGGGCGAAATCGTCCCACGGGTTTCGCATGTGTGTGTGGCGGTTGATTTGATCTGGCGCAAAAACGAAGCTGACTGCACCCAAAACAGATTGCCGTATTCTGACGCCGGCGCCGGGCAAGTGTCAGGCTCAGCCGTCCTGGGCAGCCGAAACGTTATCAGCCGGTCGGAAGGCGAAAGAACATCGCCAGCTTCAGGCTTTTCGCAATGCGTTCGGCGCGATCGACAAATACCGCAGCCGTTTCCGGGGCAAAGAGCGCCGCCGCTGTCTCGCCAAATATGGCTAACCAGATGTCGAAATCGGCCTCGGTCACATCCTTGAGTTTCAGATGCGCAGGCACCGGGCGTCCATGATAGTCGCCTGTCTTGAGAATGACGGAACACCAGAAGTCGGTCATTTTCTCAAGGTGCGGCTCCCAGTCGCCGGTGATTTCGCGCGCGAAGATTGGCCCCAGCCGTTCGTTTTTCCGTAGTCTGGAGTAGAACTCGCGGACCAGTGTCCCAATGCTCGCCCGGTCAACTCCCGGATCGACCAAGGGCTGCTCGGCAGCCGGCCGCGCTTGGTCGATGGCAGATGAGTTCATGTTGATCCTTTCGGCGATTGTACTTTCTTCCGATCCTCGCCTCGAAACGCGGCATCCGCGCGTCAAGAGAATCCAAGACGCCGCAGGGTGGCTCGCACGATGTTGAGACGTTCGCGGACAAGGCGGAAACCCAGATTGTCGGGCGGCGTGCCGACCGCGCAGCCGCCACTTTTCCCGTCCCGGATGAAGTTGGACATGTATGTGCGGTGGAAGCCCTCCACGACATGCACCCCGCAATTGTCGATCGAACTTACAATGCTGATGCCGTTGCGGGCTACAGCTGCATGGACGTAGCAGGTCGATGTCCATTCCCAGACATTGCCTGCAATGTCTGCCACCCCTTTTGAGTTGGTTCCAAACGCCCCTTGAACCCTTGGCTCGGGATCAGATTTCCGTCCAAGCGAAGCCTCGGTGCGATATTGGGCGAGCCAGCGCAGCGCCGGATTGTTGGGGTCACCGGCGCCGCCCTCGATGTCGCCGCGGAACCGTTCGCTCGCGGCGTAAGCCCATTCTGTATCTGTCGGCAGCCGCCATGTCGCGCCGGTCTGGGCCGAGAGCCAGGCCGTATAGGCCTCGGCGTCGATGTGGCTAACGCCGGTGACCGGAAAATTGCCACTGCCCGGAGTATCAGATGCCTTGCAGCTGCCGGCGGTCACGCACCGTCCGTATTCCGATGCAGTCACCTGGTATTTCATGATTTTCAGCGGAGCACCGACCGTTGCCAGGATCCGCGGCGCCGCGACGGGATGGCCTTCCCCCAGGAATTCACCAGGTCGAGGATGGTCGAACGATCCGGCCGTGAGGGTCACAAGTTCGGGGCTCGCCACGAGCGAACCGGCCAACCGATCGAGCGCACTGGTCGCCCCCATGACGATCAGCGCGGCAGTCGCGATACTTCCGAGGGCTACGATGGGATTGAAAGACATGGCATTTCGTCCGGGCGCGTACGCGACCTTGCGCAGATGGCGCAGGGTCGCGTCGATGTTCAGGATCGGATCCTCGTCACTATGACGTAATGGCCCTTGGGGCTTCGACCTGCTTCATCAGGTCGTCGTCCCAGGTTCCGTCGACCGCAAAATGTGCGGTCGCGCCGAGTTCCACGGCCTCGATCAGATTGTGGTTCACGTAGGCGTAGATGCCCGGCTGCAGGAAGGTGTAGAGGGCCGAGCCGGCCGAGCCGCCGCGAATGAACCAGGTCTCCAGGTCCTTTGCCGGAGGATTGGCGAACTTGCCTTGCTCCCAGACGTAATCACCGTGGCCACCGATCAGATGCGGCCGTGTATCGCGGTTGGCTTGCGAATGGACGATCAGGACAGTCTCGCCGACTTTCGCCTTCATGGCGTTCTCGCCGGTCAGGGATCCTGCCTTGCCATTAAACACGACGTGAGTCGGAATCAATCCGCGCATGACCTTGACAGTTTCATCATAGTTGTCGCCGGCCGTTTCGTATTTCTTGAATTTCCCCTGCTCGTCGCGAGGGATGTAAAAGTCGTTTTCGCCGATATAGTAGATGCGGTCGTAGCGGATGGATTTGCCCTTGTCGTCCCCGAGGCCATCACGCGGCAGCACCATCACCGCACCACTCATGCCCGACACGACGTGCCACGGGATCATCGGTCCGCCGGGCGCGCAGTGATAGACGAACGTTCCCGTGCGCGTTGCCTTGAAGCGCAGCGTTACCTGCTCGCCGGGGTTGATCAGTGTCAGCCCACCACCGCCGAGCGCGCCCGTGGCAGCGTGGAAGTCGATGTTGTGCGCAAGCGTGTTGGTGTCGGGATTGATGAGTGTCAGCTCGAGATAGTCGCCTTCATGGACAACCATCAGGGGGCCGGGGATCGAGCCGTTGTAAGTCATCGCATTGAGCTGCGTCCCATCCGCGTCGATGACGACGGGCTTTTCCTCGACTGTCATCGTGAACTCGACGACTTTCGGACCGCCTTTGGCCACCTGGTCGTGAGCGTGGACGAAGGGCGGCGCGACGAGGGTGACCTTCTCGCGCGGCAGTCCCACCACTTCCTTCGCGCTTGCCACAGCCGGCATTGCGCCGACCGTTGCCACCGCGGCGGCGGCAAGGACAGTTCCCAACAGAGCTTCACGTCGCGTAAGCATTTCAATCTCCTTGTGCGTCAATCACTTGATGACCCAAGTATAGGCTGCTTTCGAGGACCGTCTTTGCGCTGGCGCAAACCGCGTTTGTTTCCGGGCGACGTCGAGTTAGAGAGATGTGGAGAGGGTCGTGTTGCGGCGCGCTCCATATGAAATAGGCCGGACTGGACCCCCCCGCGTGGTCCGTCCGGCCGTTTCCCTCCGGCGATCGCCAACCGGAGGGTATCTATGATGGAGATGTCAGTTGGAGGCGGCCTTGGTCGCCTCGCCGAACAGCTCCGCGAACACCGTTTTGGCCTTGCCGGTCTGCTTGACGGCTTCTGCCGCATCGAGGTTCACGGGCTTGCCGACGACGATCAGCGCCACCATGCCCATGCCGTAATGCGGGGCGCACTTCACGCCATAGACGCCTTCCTGGGTCACGGTCACGGTTATCTCCTCGCTTGGCTTTCCCTTGAAAGCTTCAGCGCCGTCCGGCAGCATTCCCTTGACGGTTTCGGCATTGTGGGACTTGTCGGTGGGCACAAACTTGATCGTGTCTCCGGGCACCGCTTTTATATAGGCGGGCTGGAAGATCATCGAACCCTTCTCGCCCTTGTTGAGCATCTGCACGACGTGTTCTTCAGCGCTTGCTGCGCCGGCCAGAGCAAACAACGCGATGGCTGCGGCGATCAGGGTCAGTTTCATGGAGTAGTCCTTTCCTAGGTTCAGCACGGCATCAACCGTTGCGGCTTTCTACTCCACGGGATGGCGTTGCGATTTGCGCTGGCGCAAACCCGCGCACGAAATATCTGGATATGACGTGGCGATCTGGCGCCCTATGATGAGTTCTTGCTTGCTTGCCTCGCACAGCAAATGTTCTTTCTCATTCTGTTCGGGATCGAACGCAAAAAATGCGCTAAGTGACGAACGTTCAGCTACGTCGGCTGAGCTTGGCAGCAGCTTTTCAGCTCAGCGGTAACAAATTTCATGCCAGCGCGGGACATCACCGGTATCAAAGGGCGCCTCCTGCAAGCGGTGCTGTCTGGCCGTTTCGAAGGCCGCAAGGGCTATCTGCTGGCCATTTTCATGGTGGCGGTCGCTGTCCTGCTCCGATTTCTGTTGCAAGGGCTGCTCGAAGACCGGGCGACGTTTACCCTCTTTACGCCTGCTATCCTGGTCGCATCGATCGCTGGCGGTATCTGGCCTGGGCTGTTGTCCGTAGCACTTTCGCTAGGCGGAGCGTCGTGGCTGGACAGTCTTCAGTCCGATCGCGCCCAAAATCCGGTTGAACTCGTTGTCTTCGCCCTTGTCGCCTTGGCGATCGCCTGGATGGGCGAAATGTTGCACCGTGCCAGCAAGGCAATCGATCGGGCCGAAAGCACGCTCGACACGAGGGAGGCTCATCTTCGCTCCATTCTTGATACGGTGATCGACGCGACTGTCGTCATTGAAAAGGACGGCACGATCGTTTCGTTCAATGCGGCCGCTGTTCGGCAGTTCGGCTACGCCGAAGCAGAGGTCATTGGAGAGAATGTGCGCCTGCTGATGCCGGAGCCTTATCGCCACGAGCATGACGGCTATATGCATAGGTACCTGACCACGGGAGAAAAACGGATCATCGGGATCGATCGCGTTGTTGCCGGTCGACGCAAGGACGGCTCGACGTTTCCGATGAAATTGGCGGTCGGCGAGATGAAGTCGGGTGGCAAGACCTTTTTTACCGGTTTCATCCGAGATCTTACGGAGCGTGAGGAATCGGCGGCTCGCCTGCATGAGATCCAGGGCGAACTGGCAAGGTTGGCACGCCTCAATGAACTTGGCGAAATGGCCTCGACGCTCGCTCACGAGTTGAATCAACCGCTCTCGGCGATTGCGAATTACGTTCAAGGCTGTGCCCGCCTGCTGCGCGACATGGACGACGCCGTGGCGACAAAGATGAGGGCTGCACTGGAAGAAACCGCAAGGCAGTCGCTGCGTGCGGGGCAGATCATCCGCCATCTTCGCGAATTCGTCACCAAAGGCGCCACCGAGAAAGCACCGGAGAACATTCGCAGCCTGGTGGAAGAGGCAGGGGCTCTGGCGCTGGTCGGATCGCGCGAGCGCGGGGTGCGGACCGTATTCGACTTCGCGCCGGGACCGGCAACCGTGATGGTCGACCGCATCCAGATCCAGCAGGTGCTGACCAATCTCATGCGAAATGCCATGGATGCCATGCATGACAGCGCGCGCCGCGAGCTGGTTGTGCGCACCCATGCCGCGCAGGGCGGTGAAATCGCCGTCGTGGTCGAAGATACCGGGCCAGGGATTTCCGAGGAGATTTCCGCCCAGCTTTTCAAACCGTTCGTTACGACAAAGCCTGGTGGAATGGGTGTTGGACTGTCGATCTCCAAGCGGATCGTCGAGGCGCATGGTGGGACCATGACGGTAAGCCAGAACGCCGCTGGTGGCGCAACGTTCCGCTTCACGCTACCCGCATTTACGGAAGAGGACACGCATGGAGACGGGTGACTACATCGTTCACATTGTCGATGACGAGGAACCGGTCAGGAAGTCGTTGGCATTTCTGCTCACAATGTCGGGATTCGCCGTCAAGATGCACGAGAGCGCAACCGACTTTCTGGCTGCGGCATCGGGCATCAGAAATGGTGTTCTGGTGACTGACCTGCGCATGCCCGACATGACCGGGGTGGAGCTTTTGCGAAATCTCGTGAAAGCAAATACCTCGCTTCCGGCCGTTGTCATCACAGGTCACGCCGATGTCCCCATGGCGGTTGAGGCGATGAAGGCCGGCGCTACAGATTTCATCGAGAAGCCGTTCGAGGACGTTGTCCTTATTGAAGCCATCCAACGGGCGGCCGAACAACTTGTCGATAAACCGCCGCAGCTCGACGATGTCGCTTCGATCCAAACAAGGCTTGGGCGGTTGAGCGACCGCGAACGCCAGATTCTCTCTGGTGTGGTGGCTGGATTGCCGAACAAGTCGATCGCCTATGATCTAAATATCAGCCCGCGCACCGTCGAGGTGCACCGCGCCAATGTCATGGCCAAGATGCAGGCAACAAGCCTGCCGCAGCTTGTCCGGATGGCATTGGCCGCTGGTTTCGGTCCAGCCTGAATTTCGCCCAGCCTGAATTTCGCAAGGATTGATCTGGCGCAACGCGGGACGCGCCGGATTGCTGCTGGCTGCGAGATGGCCGGCGGGATGAACTCGCTGGCATATCCGGAAGCTGTGATCCTTGCCCGCCGCCAAAACCATATTAGTCGTGGCGCCCGACCCGGGGCTCAGGCATTCGCTCGAGTTCGCGCTTGAAGTGGAAGGCTTCCCGGTTGAATCGCATGCGTTGCTTTCGACAGTTGAGGTTTCCCCCGAGGCAAACGCTGCTGCCTGCGTCATCGTCGACGAAAGTGCGATCCGGCTCAGTCCTGCTGGACGCCAGCCGCTTGCCCGTTTCGCCGGGCGGGTGATTCTTCTTGTAGAAGAAGTCGATCCAACCGCTGGTCCCGAAGGGTTCGCGATCCTGACCAAGCCGGTCGAGGGGAATGACCTGATTGACATGGTGCTGGCTTTTTCGGCCCGCCACCTACTCGCGGACTAAGTAAAATCCCTTAGGACATAACCGAATTTCGCAGACCGGCATTCTGCGCGATTGCTGTTTCACCGAAATCTGGGAAACAGCAATGAACGCAATCGTCAACACTCGGGTGCCCTTCGAGATCCTGACCTCCCTGGCCCCGCAACTTGACGTGCCGAATGATGGCAGGCCGGTGCCGCTCTCGTTCTTCCACGCAGGCTCAGAGATCTACGCACAAGGCGAAAAGGTCGCTTCCCACTACCAGATCGAGTTCGGCGCGGTCCGCATTTACCGACTGCTTGCCGATGGGCGCAGGCAAATCACGGCGTTCCATCTGGCCGGAGAGATGTTTGGGTTTGAAGCTGACCTTGCTCACCACTTCTTTGCCGAGGCCATCGTCACGACAGGGCTGCGGACATTCCGACCAGTGGCCGGCCTGGACAGATCGCGCGAACTGCTGCCGCTTGCCCTTCGCTGCATGGTGCGTGCCCAGGAACATCTGCTGGTGGTCGGCCGGCAGACGGCGATCGAACGCATCGCCGCTTTCCTAATCGACATGGCTGATCGCCAGGGAGAACTCACTCAGATCGAGCTGCCGATGTCCCGGCAGGATATCGGCGACTACCTCGGCCTCACGATCGAAACAGTATCGCGCGTGCTATCGAGATTACGCGACAGGGGCGTGCTCAAGTTTCACGGACTTCGTAGCCTCGAAATCCGCAAGCCTGAAACGCTCCGTTCCCTGTGCGAGTGATCTATGCCTCTAGAGTCGTCGCAGTAGCCGGCACAGCCGCAGATGCACCGACTCTGAGCCACTCTTGGGATGCGTCCAACGATGGTGCTTGACTTGCGTCAAGATCACGGCGTTGGACCTCAGCGTCAGCAGCGCAAGTCGCTATACCGATGATCTATCTGTGCAATTTCCGCACTTCCGCGTCGGCCCGGCCGTCGCTCTTCGACGGTGATGATGTATTGAGGCACTGAAAACGGCCTACTCGTTTGCTTCCCGGCCTGACACCTGCACGACGAGGATCCGGAAGAACACGTGCGGCGTACTATCTGACACCGGAGTCGGAACCGGTTTGAGGGCGCCGGGCTCCCACCAGTCGGCGTGCTTGCTCAGCAACGTCCAGGCATGGTCGCGCTCGAGCTTGTAGCCTATGCGGTCAGGCAGTTCCTCATAGCGGCCATCGACAACCACGCTTTTCCAGCCCCGCCCTTCGCCGTGTTCGTCGACCTGGACGGACACCAGTGGGTTGGCGCGCATCCAGTCGATCTTCTTGCCCGGCATGGAAAACGCGTAGATATGATTGTCGGCGTATGCATAGTGCACCGGAACGACATACGGCTGCCCGTCCTTGGCGCACGCCAGGCGGGCCACGCGATTGGCTGTCAGCATCTTGGTGCATTCCAGGGTAGAGAGTGTGCGGATATGCATCCTGCGATCTCCTGCGTTCTGCGTCGATTCCCTGTCGTCTTAAGGCCAAGGGATTCAGGTAGGGGCACCATGCCGCGCCGCGAGGATTGAACCTCGTCAGCCAGGCTGCAGTGTGTGATCCAATGTTGCGAGCACCGAACCGGGTTCGATGACGGCGTTCGCCGTCGCGACAATCGTCGCGCGCCCGCTTGCAGGCGCGACGATCTCATGCAACGCGTCTTCAATTCGAACTTCCGCTATCCGCTCGCCAACCTTGATCGTGGCACCGCTGGCGATGAACCATCGCTCTACAATGCCCTCAGGCAACATGCTGGATGCCCATAGTGCTTCATCGACCTTGATGTTCTGCATCGTGGTTCTCCTTTGAAGCTGGGATCATAGTCCACTCGCCAAGGCAATCTTTGATCACGATCAAGGAGCCGGACTGGCTTTTGCTGGCGGCTACGATCGGAAAACCGATCTTGCATCTCGCGGTCGGCGAGGCCCAGCATTCGGTGGTGGTTTGAACCTCAATCAGAAATACTCCCCCGCCCTGAACGGGCCGATTCGGGTTCCCGCAGCGACCAGGTAGGCAGTCGACCAGCCAATCAGCAGAAATCCGTTCATGCCCTCCAGTGCCGCCAGCACGCGCCATGCGTGAGCGGGTACGACGTCGCCATAGCCGACCGTTGAAAAGGTAATCGTCGAAAAGTACAGGGCGGTCTCGAAGTCGGCGAAGATATCAAGCAGCCGGTACAGCCCTGCCCAGAGCCAGATCTCGGTTGTCATGACGGCGAAGAGCCCCATCACCACGCTGATCATTGCGACTGTACGGCTGCGGCGCCCATGCATGCAAAACCGGGCGACGAGATATCCCATTGCATGGGTAACGGCGATCAGCCCAAACGTATGGACCAGGACCGTCAGACTGATGACGACGGTGCCGATGAGCAGATTGAGGATCATGCGCGGAACGTAGCGACTCAGGGGTCCTAGTCCTTGTGCGAGATCAATCCTGATGCCGGCGAGCTACCGTGGCGGACTTGAAGGAGGCTGCTCGATCGGCACCCTTCCATAGCCGTCGGGGTTCCAGGACGAGATCGTCCGCGCCGGTGGTGTGGCGCGGACGCTCTGAAGAGATACGCGATTGATTCCGGAGTACCTATTCCACTCACCCTGAGGCTCGTCAGGCAAAGGTGGTCGAGAGGCGCGGCCACCTGGCTGACTTAGGCATATGCGGCTTCGGTCTTCTTCGCACTCGTCTCTATCGGCGCGGTGAGATCCAGAACCATGCGGCCGTCGATCTTGCCTGCCTTGAGCCTCGTGAGGATCGCGTTGATATCGCTCAATGGCGCCTTGGTGATCTCTGCCCGCACCTTGCCCTCGGCCGCGAAGGCAATGGCCTCGTCGAGATCGCGTCGCGTACCGACGATGGATCCGCGCAAGGTAATGCGCTTCAGCACGACGTCGAAGATCGGGGTCGGGAATTCTCCGGCCGGAAGACCGACAAGGGCGACCGTACCCTTGCGACGCACCATGTGCACCGCCTGGGTGAAGGCTGGTGGCGAGATGGCTGTCACCAGAATGCCGTGGGCGCCGCCACGCGTCGCCTTGAGGACATCGGCCACTGCGTTCGGAGAGCGGGCGTCGATGGCCACGTCCGCTCCGGTCGCTCGCGCCAGAGCGAGCTTGTCCGGCGTGACGTCGAGCGCCACGACTTTGAAGCCCATCGCCTTGGCATACTGGACCGCCACATGGCCGAGGCCTACTGGACCGCCACATGGCCGAGGCCGCCGATGCCCGAGATCGCCACCCATTCGCCCGGACGTGCCTCGGTCTCCTTCAACCCCTTGTAGGTCGTGACGCCAGCGAACAGGATCGGGGCCATCTGGGCGAAATCGACACCGGCTGGAAGTCGCGCGGTGAAAGCCGCAGAAGCGATGACATACTCCGCGAAGCCGCCATCGCAGCTATAGCCTGTATCGCGCTGGATGTTCCCCGGCTTCAAGAAGGAAGTTGCCATGTCCCAGCACGCCCTCGAACTCGTCCGTTCCAAGGGAAATATTCCATTACTGCTCCTTCTTGAACAAATCCTGGAAGATCAGCTGGCCCCAAATGCGGCCGCGTGCGTGCACCAGCGCGCCACCCTCGTTGAGCTTTCCCAGCTTGACGGGTGCGAACCCGAGTTGTTTGGCCAAGGCCGCCACGGGAGCGGTCGCGTCCTCGTCGTCGCTCGACAGAAAGACCACCCGGTGGCCGCCCTCGACGACCGGATCGGTAGCCAGGGTGGCTGCAATCAAGTGATTGAAGCCTTTCACGAACTTGGCGCCGGTGAACGACTTCGCAACGAAGGCGGAGGACGGGAGGCCGTCCAGCTCTTCAGGGACAGGAAACGCGTTCATCGCGTCGATGACTGTCTTGCCTCTCCAGCTCGGCAGGGCTTTCGCAACCTCGCGATGCTCCCCGAAAGGGACCGCCAAGATGATTGTGTCGGCCTCGAGTGCTTCCCGCAGCGACTTGGCGACGACCGTGGGTCCAATCGCCCGAGCCTGCGGCGCCAACGCCTCGGGCGGACGGCGGCTCGCGACGGTCACGTCGATGTTTTTACGGGCGAAGGCATGGGCGAGAGCCTGGCCTATCTTACCGAATCCTACAATCGCGTAGTTCATAATGCTTCTCCGATCCGTGTTGGTATTGTTTCCCCAGACTTCAACGGCGCTGGGTTATCCGTTCCGCTGTGTGGCGACCTTTGCGTAGTGTTCCACCATGGACACGCTAGTTCCCGCCGGTCAGCCGCTTCCCGCGACCCGGCGCGATTTCAGATGGCCGAGAAGCCGCCGTCGACAGACAACTCCACCCCATTCACGAAGCTCGAATCGTCTGAAGCAAGAAACAGCGCGACCGCCGCAATTTCCTCAGGACGCCCCATCTTTCCCCGCGGGATCAGGGATTCGAACATCCGCTTCGCCTCCTCGGTGAGAACTTGGTCCTGCATCGGTGTGGCGATCGGCCCCGGGCTCAGCACGTTCACCCGGATATTCCTGCCCTTCAGTTCGTTGAGCCAAGTGCGTGCGAATGAGCGCAACGCCGCCTTGCTCGCCGCATACACGCCGTAACCAGGAAAACCTTTCACCGAAGCAACTGACCCGGTCATGAAGATCGATCCGCCATCGTTGAACAGCGGTAGCGCCTTCTGAACCGTAAACAGCGTGCCGCGCGTATTCAGGCCGAAGGTCACATCGAAATGCTGCTCGGTAATCTCGCCCAGTGGGACGGCTTCGCCCGCGCCGGCGCTCGCGTACAGGACGTCGATCTTGCCCTTTTCCCGCTTGACCGTGTCGAACAGGCGGTCGATGTCGTCGAGATTGGCCGCGTCGCCGCGCACGCCGGTCACGTTCCGGCCAATCAGCTTGACGGCTTCGTCGAGCGCCTCCTGTCTCCGGCCCGTGATGAAAACATAGGCACCTTCTTCAACGAACCGCTTGGCGCTCGCCAGCGCCATGCCGCTCGATCCACCCGTGACGACTGCAACCTTACCCTCAAGCTTTCCCATGACTTCTCCTTTGGTGATGTCGGGACAGCATCTGCCTCCGAGAACCTCGAAATGGGTCCGCCGGCGTCAGTTGTTGAGTGCGGAAGCGCGCACATCGGTGGTGCGAAATCGATCCGGCTGGACGACTGACGCCAGCCGCGACGATCGGTGTCCGCCGTTAGGAATTGGGCCGCGCTCGTCGACATAAGCTATGATGACCGCCCGTACTGCTGTTCGATGTGTTAGAGCAGTTCACCGTTTCACGGAAACGGCGACCCGCTCTAACTCTTTGTTTTGACGCAATTCCGGACGGAAAACCGTTTCACACTTTTCCTGGAATTGCTCTAGATACGGGCTTTGGAAGGCGCACCGCGCGGTGCCGGATTGCACCATGATCGACTGGGATGACGTTCGCTATTTTCTTGCCGTCGCGCGCGGAGGCTCGGTGCGGGCCGCCGCCGCGCACCTCGGGGTGAATCACTCGACCGTGCTGCGACGCATCGCTCAGCTCGAGGAACGCCTCGGAACGCACATGTTCGAAAAGCTGCCTTCGGGCTACCGCCTGACGGCTGCGGGCGAGGAGGTCCTCGAGCTCGCGAACCAGATGGAAGCGTCGTCGCACCAGCTGGAGACGCGCGTCTTCGGGCGCGACCAGAGCGTGCGCGGGCTTCTGCGGGTGACGCTGGCACCGCCCCTCGCGACACACCTGCTCATGCCGGACTTCGCCGATTTCGCGCGTCTGCATCCGGACATCGAGATGGAAATCTTGTCGTCCGGTGAGCTGGCAAATCTGACCAACCGCGAGGCCGACGTCGCGATCCGCGTCGTATACGACCGCAAAACCCTGCCGCTCAATCTTCACGGCATGAAGGGACCGGAGCTGTTCGGCGGCGTCTACATGTCCTGCGATCGACTAGCCGCGTGGCGTGCGGGCGCGCCTGATCCCATCCGGTGGATCGTCATAAGCATTCATGGAATCCCGGACTGGGCCAGCGAGGGTGAGGTTCGCACCACGGGGGTTCCATTCAGGATCTCGGACGCCGAGGCGCAGATCGTTGCCGTACGGCAAGGGCTCGGGATGACGACACTGCCGTGCTTCGTTGGCGATGCCGACCCCCTACTGGTGAGGGTGCCGGGTACCGACCTGCACATGTACGGAACGGTTTGGCTCCTCACACAGGGGGAGACACGCAAGACGAAGCGCGTGCGGCTCTTCACCGAGTTCGTATCCCGCAGGCTCGCCGCGTATGCGCCGCTTCTCGCGGGACTGTCCGTATCGCGCGACTGAGGCCCGGCAAGTCGCCGGCGACGCTTGCCGTAATCCGGTCGGAAGCCGAGCTGCGATCGCTTGAAGCGACATCGCGGTCAATCCCACGCGCTGCTGACGGTAGTCTTCGGCTATGTCGGCGGTGCGGCGTTGCCAGTGGATTCGAGAAAAGTGGACCGATCGATATTGATAGTCTCTGAAAGCGGAGATTTTCTTGGGCGATCAAATTCCTCTTTGAATTCAAAAGCCATGCGCATCTGACGGCTCGGGCGACGGGGTTTTTCAAGGTGGAGAAATTTTTTGCAACGACGAATCAACTCGTTAGGCTCGATGCGAACAATCGAGTGGGAGTGAGAGGGCAGACCTGGGAAATTCGGCGAACGGCCATTTTAGTAGCGTTACCGCGATCTCGTTGATTGTCGGCGCTGCTGGGATCTCTGTGACGACACTGCCCTGCCATGAAACCGCCCGGTCTGGCATTGCGGGATAGTATCAGCGTGTTTGCTTGAGCGCACGGGACGATAATTGTGATCCGGCTACTCGACCCGCGTCAGGTAACCGGCGGTCACACTCGGGCCTGGAATGATCGCGACGATTTTCATCTGGGCAATCATGCGTTTCATCGCGGCGTCGAGATGTGTTTCCAGCATCGCGGCCGCGGCTGTCACGGCACCGCGGATGAGAAGCTCCACAATCAGGCGCAGTTCGGTGATGACCGTCGGATCGCCGGGAAGCCCGAGCTTGCGCAGCAGCCGCTCGGAAGCGCCAACGGGAAGCAGGTTGTTGCGGATGAGCTCGCGCAGTTGCTCGTTCTCCGTGGTCAGTATGCAGGTTTCGATCAGTCGCGTTTGAAGCTCCTCGATATTCTTGAGGTGATCGGTGGTATCCAGTTCCTCAAGGGTCACAAGCTGGCTAAAAAGTTTCGTCAGCCTGTCGCGGTCAATGAGCGGTGCACCCGCCAGCAGCGACGACGGCTCCAGCATGCGGCGGAGCGCAAAGTGATCCTTGATCGTCTGGGCGGTCAGCGGGCCGGCCATCCAATGGGAACTCTGGTTCTTGCGCACAAGGCCACGTTCCTGCAGGCGGCTGAGGACGTCTCGCACCACAGTGCGGCTGACATTGAAGTGATTGGCGATTTCTATCTCGATGATCCGGTACTTGCCGAACACGACGCAGCCGGCAACGTCGGCTTCGACCGTGTTGTAGATGCGCTCCCAGGACGAGCGGCTTTGAAGCGCTTCATCGGCATGCTGCAGAACGACAAGGCCGAGCGACTTTATGTCGGTGCGATTGGGCACGATATCGCGACCTTGCGGGCCGACAAGAAACCCTCTGCCCTTGAAGCGGTGGACAAGGCCTTCGGCTTCGAGACGCAGAAGCGCGCGCTGAACGGGAGCCCGAGAGGTCTGCAGAATTTCTGCGATCGGTCCTTCGAGAAGAACCAGCCCGTGAGGAAGCAACCCGTCTTTAATATTGTTGCGCAGCACATCTTCGGCAATTTCGTAGCGCCGCTGCGTGTTCTGGCCTGCATTGCTGCGTGTCATGGCGAGAGGCATTCTCCGTCTTTGACCCTGATGAGGACAGGAAACTGGATGTCTGTGTGTACGCTATTTTGCGAACGTTTCACATCGACAAATAATGACTTTTGCATACAAAATCTGAAAAGTTGGACCGGCAGCACTGGAATTTTCGGCGCGCGTATAGTTGGCATGGCGCTTGCTTTGAACCCATGGCGATCAGCGAATCTGCGCTAGAGAGTGGATTCGTGCCGTAAATTTAGGCTCTGTTTGCTCCAAACAGGCAGCGTTTTCGCATTGCCTAGGCATAAGCTGTTACTTTGTTACAAGCCCATTGCACATTTCGACAGGGCGAAAGCGTTTGTGAAATGTCGATGCAGGCGCCAGCGCCGGTCAGCTATTTGACTCGATGCGCTCAAAATAGCGAAATGCTAAAAAGCCTATTGAATACAAAAATCATTTATGCCATAAATTTTGAAGCGGATGCCGCAAGAAGCATCCCGAGGTGGATGACCACAACCACAAGAAACGGATTGCTTCGATGCGCGCAGATCAGGCGCGCAACCGCTATCGGCTTGTCCGTTCGCGGAAACGTTTCCGCAGCACCACGCGGCGACGTAAGCGACAGTTTACTTGCGAGAAACCGGCAGGGAAATCGTGGCGGCAGTTTTGCAGCTCTCTCAGGTGACAAAGGCTTACGGCGCGCTGCGGGCGCTCGACGGCATCGATATCTCGCTGCCGGACAATGCCTACATCTCGCTTCTCGGTCCGAGTGGATCGGGCAAGACGATCCTGTTGCGCGTGATTGCCGGCTTCGAGGCTCCCGATAGCGGCAGCATCCTTTTCAAGGGCGAACGCGTCGAAGCGGTTCCGCCGCATCGCCGCAACATCGGCTTCGTGTTCCAGAATTTCGCTCTGTTCCCGCATCTGTCCGTCGCAAGGAACATAGCTTTCGGCCTGGAGAACCGGGAATTGAATCCAATCACGGATTCGGCCGTCGTTCGCGCCAAGGTCAAGGATATCGTCGCTCTCGTCGGTCTGACCGGTCTTGAAGACCGAGGCGTCGCGCAGATTTCAGGCGGCCAGCGTCAGCGCGTGGCGCTGGCCCGAACATTGATAACCGAGCCGTCGCTGGTCCTGCTGGATGAGCCGCTTGGCGCGCTCGATGCCAATTTGCGCACGCGCATGCGCGCCGAGCTGCGGGCGATCCGCGAGCGCTGCGGCGTAACGTTTCTGCATGTGACCGGCAGCGAGACCGAGGCACTGGCAATGGGTGACACCGTTCTCGTGCTGGATCGTGGGCGCATCGCGCAGGCTGACGACGCCGACACTGTCTACAACCGGCCGCGATCGGCGGCCGTGGCAAGATTTCTCAATTGCTACAATCTCTTCGAGGGGCAGCTCTCGAAGGATGATTTCGTCAGTCCGGTGGGAAAATTTCCGTTGCAGGGTCAGCAGGCTGATGCGCGCGGTCAGCCAGCCTATGCCATCCGTTACGATCGAATCTCAATCAGGCCGCTCGTAGCCTCCGTTACAGCAGAGGAAGTCCGCATCGAGGGTACGTTCATTGCCGACGAATATTCAGGCGCGGCCATCAACTCCTTTTTCTCGCTCGATGACGGGCGCGTGATCGAGGTCGAGTCTCATCTCAGCCAGGCGGCGCCGCAGGCCTGCGTGCCGCACGGCCGCTACGCCCTCGTTTGGAAACGCCAGAATGCACTTGTCTATGCATGAATCGCGCTTGGGCCATGCTTTTGCCAGCGGAATGGAGATTGAACGATGGCGATGACTGCCGCCACGGCTGAAGCCGCGTCCGCCGACCGGTCCGCGAAGAAAATGCCCGACAGGACGTTTTGGCTGCTTGCGCCTGGCGTGATCTGGATGGTTCTTTTCCTCGTCGTGCCGATCCTGATGATGGTCTACGTCTCGTTCTGGACGCAGACCACATTTGCGATAACGCCGACGCTGACGATCAAGAGCTGGGTGACGTTTTTCTCCAGCGACACCTATCTTAGCGCGCTTTGGACGACAATTCGCATCTGGCTCATCGTCCTGGCGGCAACCCTGATCGTCGGATATCCGGCTGCCCTTTTTGTCGGGCTGTTCGTGCGCAACAAGACCCTGCAGACGGTGCTCTTGGTGCTCTGCGTCATTCCGTTCTGGACATCGTTTCTGATCCGCGTTCTCGCCTGGCGTCCCATGCTCGGCAAGGAGGGCGCGATCAACCTCATTCTTCAGGGTGTCGGCCTGATAAACAAGCCGATAGAGGTGCTGCTGTTTTCCGAGCTGTCCGTCATCATTGGCATGACGCAGATTTATTGCGTGTTCATGGTCGGGCCGATCGCCTTCATGATGGGCCGCATCGACCAAAGCGTCATTGAAGCCGCACAGGATCTCGGTGCCGGCTTCTGGCGGATTTTCCGCACCATCATCCTACCGTTGTCGATGCCAGGCGTCGTGGTCGGCGCGATCTTCGTGTCGGTGATGGTGCTTGGCGAATTCGCGACATCCGCGGCCCTGTCCGGTCGCAAGGTCAATCTTCTGGGCAATATCATCGTGACACAGGTCGGATCGCTGAAATGGGCATTTGCCGCGGTCGCGGGCGTGATCCTGACCATTCTGATGGGCATCGTCGTCGCTGCGCTGCTGCGTGTGGTCGATCTCAGGAAGGAGCTCTGATCATGCAGGCAAGCGGCACAAAGCTGGCTCTTGGCATCTATACGGCACTGTTTCTCGTGTTTCTCTATGGCCCGATGGTGGTTCTCGCCATCCTGTCCTTCCAGACGGGGCCGGAGGGCGGCCCGCAGTTTCCGATCATCGAATGGTCGATCTACTGGTACAAGCATCTTTTCGGCATGACACCGCCGACGCGCATCGCACCGCTACCGATTGAGGAGGCGCTCGTCCGCTCGCTCGTCCTGGCGGTGATGACGATGATCGTCTCGACCGTTCTCGGGGTTACCTCGGCACAGGCATTCCGCAAGAAATTCACCGGCTCCGGTTTTGCTTTCTACCTGATCGTACTCGGCATGATGGTCCCCGGTGTCCTTGTCGGGCTTGGCATGGCGCTGATCGCCAATGCATTGGGTATCGACCGGCACTGGTGGGGAACGACCTTCGTCCTTCATGTCGTCTACACCTATCCCTTCGCGTTCCTCGTGATGCTGGCAATCCTCAACCGCTTCGACCAGAGCGTCGAGGAGGCCTCCTGGTCGCTTGGCGTGTCGCCTGTGAAAACGTTCCGCAAGGTGACGTTTCCGCTGATTTTTCCGGGCGTCCTCTCGGCCATGCTGTTCGCCTTCACGCTGTCCTACGATGAGTTTTCGCGCACCCTGTTTGCGTCCGGCCGTGACCTGACGCTGCCGCTTGCAATCTACGGAACGTTCTCGGTGGAGGTCCATCCGAACGTCTTTGCGTTCGGGGTGCTGACGACGCTGTTTTCCTTCGCACTGCTCGGAACCTATGCGGTGCTGATGATGCTGTCGATCCGCCGCGCCCGCCGTGTCGCGATCCAGGAGGAGGCATGATGCCCGGCGGGATATCGAGCGCAATCGTCACCGGCGCCGGTTCCGGTATTGGCAGGGCAATAGCCATCCGGCTCGCCGCCGATGGCTATGCCGTCCTGGTCAACGACCTCAATCTCGAGCGCGCGCAGGCCGTGGTCGCGGAAATTGCCGGCTCTGGCGGAAAGGCTGTCGCAGCCGCCGGCGACGTCTCGTCCCAAGAGGACGCAAAGGCCATCCATGCGGCGGCTGTCGCGGCCTTCGGCGACACGGATCTGCTGATCAACAATGCCGGCATCGTGCATCAGTCGCTGTTTGAAAATCTCGAGATAGAGGATTTCGATCGGATGTTTGCGGTGCATGTCCGCGGAACCTTCCTGATGACGAAGATGGTTCTGCCGGCGATGCTGAGGGCTGGCAAGGGCGCCGTCATCAATGTCGCGTCGCAGCTTGGCCAGATCGGCGGCGTCGAGCTTTCGCATTACGCGGCCGCCAAATCGGCGATCATCGGCATGACCAAGTCGCTGGCCCGAGAGGTGTCGAGCCGCGGCGTGCGCGTCAATGCGGTTGCGCCTGGGCCCATCAACACACCGCTCGTTCGGGAACTGTCGCAGGAATGGCGCACTCGCAAGGCATCCGAGCTGCCGCTTGGCCGTTTCGGCGAGCCTGAGGAAGTGGCGGCAACCGTCGCCTTTCTCGCTTCGCCGCAGGCCAGCCTGTTTGTCGGACAGACGCTCGGTCCGAATTCCGGCGATGTGATGCTGTGAGCGAGGACATGACGACCATGACTGACACGCCGCTTTCTTCCCGTGTCGTTCTCATCACCGGTGCCGGCATCGGCATCGGGCAGGCGACAGCCAAGGCCTTTGCAGTGCTTGGCGACCATGTCGTCGTCACCGATGTGCTGGAGCGCGAGGGCAACGACACGGTCGAGGCCATCCGGATGGCTGGCGGGTCAGCTGAGTTCCATTTTCTGGACGTGCGCTCGACGTCCGCCGTCGATGCGCTGGTCGCCGACGTGGAGGCGCGTTTGGGTCGGATCGATGTGATCGTTGCCAATGCCGGCATCGCCCACAGGGCGCCGGTCGAAACGCTTGATGACGACAAGTGGGACCTGACGTTCGATATCGATCTGAAGGGCATTTTCCGCGTTGCGCGTGCCGCAGTTCCCGGAATGAAGGCGCGCAAATCCGGCGCTATCGTCGCGCTCTCCTCGATCATGGGGACGTCCTATGGCTGGGACGAACATGTGCACTATTCCGCCGCCAAGGCTGGCGTCGTCGGCCTGGTGCGCGGCCTTGCCGTGGAGCTCGCCCGTGACGGCATCCGCGTCAACGGCATGGCGCCTGGCTATATCCGCACCGCCCAGCTTCTGTCGGAGGAAAATTCGCTGGGGGCGGCGGGCGCCGAAGCCGCCGGCGCCTTCATTCCAATGGGGCGCATCGGCGAACCCGAGGAAATCGCCGACGTGATCACATTCCTCGCATCACGCGGCGCGAGATACATGACCGGCCAGACGCTGGTCGTGGATGGCGGCCTCCTTGTAGGCCGGTACTAGCACACGACGTCCTCCGAAAACCCTCGACAGATTTTCGGAATTATTACGCCAGAACAACGGATTAGGGCATCCACAAGGGGATGCTCCGGGGAACACAAGAACAACTGGAGACAAAGCAATGTCAGTTTCGTCAGAAATCAATCGTCGTTCACTGTTGAAGCGTTCCGCGGGCGCCATGGCGCTTGCGATGGGAGGCGGCACGCATTTCCTGTCTTCCAGCGCCGCTTACGCGCAAAGCACAGCACTTGCATCAGAACAGCTGCGCACCATCGGTCTTTCGGTGACCGTTCAGGAACGCATCCTAGCCGACTTCAAGACGGCAAGCGGTGTCGGCACGACCTCGGGCACGGCGGCAACCTTTCCGGATGCGCAGACCAAGATCCTGTCCGGTTCCAAGGACTATGACGTTTGGGAAACCATTGGCGAGCGCCTGCCGTCCGTCGTCATGACAGACAATGCCGATCCGATCGCGACCTCGGCGCTGAAGAACTGGTCGAACATCCGCGACATCTTCAAGAAGCCCGATCCGAAGTGGCCTGCCTCGGCGCAGATCGTAGGCCAGATCTGGACGGACGAAACACAGACGGCGTTGTGGATGGTGCCTTCTGTCTTCAACTTCGATTCCGTTGGCTACAATCCGGAGATCGTTTCCGAAGAAGAAGCAAACAGCTGGACGGCGATTTTCGATTCCAAGTGGAAGGGCAAGTCCGGCCTCAATACGGATCCGTTGACGGCTTTCGGCCAGGCCGTGATGGCGATGAACACGCTTGGCCTCTCGGATGTGAAGAACCCGGGCAATGCATCGGCGGCCGAGATCGACGAAGCCGCGAAATTCCTGATTTCCAAGAAGAAGGATGGCCAGTTCCGCGCGCTTTGGGGCGATTTCGGCGAACTCGTCAACTTCCTCGCCTCTGGTGAAATCGTCGTGTGCGACGCCTGGCAGCCTGCCGTCATGGCCGTCAAGGCTCAAGGCAAGGCGTGCAAATACGCGATCCCCAAGGAAGGCTATCGCGGCTGGTCGATCGGCAACACCATGCTGAAGGGCACGCCCAACAAGGCCGCTGTCGAAGCCTACGCCGATTACTGGTTGTCGGGTCCTCCGGGCATCACTGTTTCCGAGCAGGGCTACTATTCGCCGACGACCAACATCAAGGAGGTCATGTCGCCGGAAAAATATGCCTTCTGGTATGAAGGCAAACCTTGGGTCGGCGCTGCAGAGCGCGGCATCAAGGAAGGCGATCTGCGTGATGGCGGTTCACTCGAAACACGCGCCGCCAACGTCGCTTACTGGCACCAATGGCCGGAAGAATATGATCACCTGGTGCAGAAGTGGGATGAATTCCTGAGCGCCTGATGTCTGACGGGGCGGGCGGGCGATCAGCCTTGCTTGCCCGCCCCACACCCTTTTCTGCGAAGTGAGTGCGATGATTTACGATCTCGAACTGTACAAGATCGGCAAGGTTTACGACAACGGCACGCCAGCCGTGATCGACTTCAACCTGTCCGTCAGCAAGGGCGAGTTCATCGCATTCCTCGGCCCGTCGGGCTGCGGCAAGACAACGACCCTGCGAATGATCGCCGGGTTCGAAAGCATTTCCTCCGGCAACATGATGGTCAAGGGCGTTCGCATCAACGATATGCGACCCGCTGACCGCCCGACATCGATGATCTTTCAGAACTACGCCCTGTTTCCGCACATGACGGTCCGCCGCAATGTCGGCTATGGCCTCGAGGTCAAGGGGATGGCGAAGGCCGAGCGTGACGCCAAGGTCGATCGCATGCTGTCGACGCTTGGCCTGGACGATGTCGCCGAGAAAAAACCCGACAGGCTTTCCGGCGGCCAGCGCCAGCGCATCGCACTTGCCCGCGGCCTGGTGGTTGAGCCCGATATTCTCCTTCTGGACGAACCGCTGGGCGCGCTCGATGCCAATCTGCGCAAAGCCATCCAGAACGAATTGAAGCTGCTGCAAAGAACGCTTGGCATCACCTTCGTGTTCGTGACGCATGCGCAGTCGGAAGCACTGGCGCTCTCCGATCGCGTCGTGGTGATGAACCAGGGCCGGGTCGAACAGATCAGCCCGCCCCATCAGCTTTATACACGCCCCAACACCCCGTTTGTTGCCCGGTTTATCGGCCGCAACACGATCTTCGATGGCGCGGTCAGGGGCATTGAAGACGGACGCATCATCGTCGACACGCCACTTGGAACGCTTGCCGGCGGCGCCAATGGCGACATGAGCGCTGGTGCCGCCGTCAATGTCGTCATTCCAGCCGAAGCCATGGAGGTTCATACGCTGAGCAGCGCCACGCGCGCCGCGATCTCAAGGCAGTCCGGCGGCAATGTCATAGACGCCAAGATCCGCCGCTTCGATGTCGTCGGCCACATTTCCCATCTTTCGGTCGAGTTGCCGGATGGGCGGGCGATCGCGCTCGAGGCGCATATCGACAAATATCCGCCTGGCGTCTTTGCCGCGGGATCGGACATCCTGCTTGCCTGGAACCCTGGTCAGGCAACGGTCATCCCGGCGAACTGAAAAACATCGAGCCCATAAAACGGACCGGAAAACCCCAAGGAGAAAATGACATGGCAAAGGAAATTCTGTGCAGCTTTGGCGTCGATGTCGATGCCGTGGCCGGATGGCTCGGGTCTTATGGCGGCGAGGATTCGCCGGACGATATTTCACGCGGCCTGTTTGCCGGCGAAGTCGGCAGCATGCGCCTTTTGAAACTGTTCGAACGGTTCGGCATCAAGACCACATGGTTCATTCCCGGTCACTCGATCGAGACGTTTCCGGAGCAGATGCAGGCGGTGGCGGACGCGGGCCATGAAATCGGTATTCATGGCTACACCCACGAAAACCCGATCGCGATGACGCGCGAACAGGAGGTCGAGGTTCTCGACAAGTGCATCGAGCTGGTGACGAAACTGTCCGGCAAGCGCCCGACCGGCTATGTGGCGCCATGGTGGGAGTTTTCGACCGTCACCAACGAATTGCTGCTGGAACGCGGCATCAAGTACGACCACTCGCTGATGCACAATGATTTCACACCGTATTACGTGCGTGTCGGCGACAGCTGGACCAAGATCGACTATTCCAAAAAGCCCGCCGACTGGATGGTGCCGCTGAAGCGCGGCCACGAAACGGACCTGATCGAAATCCCGGCATCCTGGTATCTCGACGATCTGCCGCCGATGATGTTCATCAAGAAGTCACCCAACAGTCACGGCTTCGTCAATCCGCGCGATATCGAGGACATGTGGAAGGCTCAGTTCGACTGGGTCTACCGGGAGATGGACTACGCGGTCTTCCCGATCACCATCCATCCCGATGTCGCCGGCAGGCCACAGGTTCTGATGATGCTGGAACGGCTCTACGCCCATATCAGCAGTCATCCCGGCGTCAAATTCGTTACGATGAACGAGATCGCCGATGATTTCGCCAAGCGCTTTCCGCGTCGGAAATAAGGTCGATAATGCCGGCGCTTTGTCCGTCATGAGGTCGTTGTCATGTGTTCGCTGTGCGGAATTCTGGGAAGCAATGAGCACTGGGCCGATGCGGTGGCGCGTCCGGGCGTGTTTACACGCAACGCCGAGCGTGTCGACCGCCGCCGGGAGCGGGCGAAGCGCGTCCGTATCGCTGGCCGTATTCTCACCGAGTTCGGCATGTCCCTGTCGGACTGGCAGGGCAGTTCGTTCCTTCTGTCGACCAGCACGGGCAAGACGGAGATGGTCGAGGATCTTGGACATCTGTGGCCGCTGGCGGAAAAGATATCCGGCCGCGTCTGCGATCCACTGTCCCATTCGCTGATCGAGAAGCTGGAGGGCGGCGGCGATGCCTGATGCTTTCCCCGACTTCACGCCGGTCAACCTGCTGACCGGGTTTCTGGGCTCCGGCAAGACCACGCTTCTGCGCCGTCTGCTGCAGGATCCGGCGCTCTCCGATACGGCGGTGCTGATCAACGAGTTCGGCGAAGTCGGCCTCGACCATCATCTGCTGGAGCGGATCGATGACACCATGGTGCTGCTGCAATCGGGCTGCGTGTGCTGCACCATCCGGGGCGAACTGGCGCAGGCGATGCGCGATCTGCAGTCAAAGCGCGAGCGCGGCATCGTCCCGCCCTTCCGGCGGCTGATCATGGAAAGCACCGGGCTTGCCGATCCGTTCCCGGTTCTGTCTACTCTCAAATCCGATCCTGTACTGCGCCATCATTTCAAGGCGGCAAATGTGATCACCACCCTCGATGCGGTGAATGGCCTGGTCCAGCTCGAAAGCCATGGCGAATCGGTGCGGCAAGCGGCAATCGCCGATGCGATCGTGTTGACCAAGACCGATCTGACCGATGAGCCGGCGATCGCCCGGCTGATGCAGCGCGTGCGCCGGATCAATCCGGACGCCCCCTTTGTCGACGCGCAAGGCGATCACTTCGATGTCGATCGTCTGCTGAGCGGAGCATCGGGTTCGGGTGAGGGCGCGCCCTCAAAGGGTGGCTTTTATTGCGAGGAGCCGGTGTCCGCCATTGGCGAAGCGGGCAGCGCCCATCAAAAGCCGGTGCATTCCTTCGTCATGATCATCGACGCTCGTATCGACTGGACCGCCTTCGGACTGTGGTTGACCATGCTGCTCAACCGGCACGGCGACAAGGTTCTGCGGGTCAAGGGCATTCTCAATATCGAGGGAGAGGACAACCCCGTCGCCATTCACGGCGTCCAGCATCTCGTCCATACCCCTGTTCACATGACGGGCTGGCCATCGGATGATCGCCGTTCCCGCATCGTTTTCATTGTTGACGGACTGGATGCCGATTTGATCCGACGCTCTTTTTCTGCCTTCAACCGGCTCGGGCTGCCACAGCCTGCAGTGAAGATCACCGAGACCGCGTAGAGGACATGAACAAGCACAACAAGCCATCGACACTGTCGTCGCCTGCAGTTCACACGCAGGGTCGGCCGAAGCTTCGCATTCTCGGCACCGCAATTTCCCTGCTGGAGGAGCTACGACTCGGCGCCGAGCGCGATCTCGGCATGGATATCGAATTCGACAACCAGGATTTCATGACGGCGCAGCACAAGGCGGCGCTGGAACCGGACACCTATGATATTTACGACCAGTGTTTTCACAATCTCGATATCGTCTGGTACTGGCGGGCGGTGCAGCCGATCGATATCGATCGGATCGGCCTCTGGGATGAAATCACCGATCTGACCAAGACGGGGCGCATCGGTCCGAACGCGCGGATCGGCCAGGGCGATGCGCCGGTCACCAAGCTTTTCGTACAACCGAACCTTGCCCTGGACGAAAAACCGTCGCGCTGGATTTCCATGCTGCCGACGACCCACAATTTCGACAGCTTTGCCTACAGTCCCGAGGTCATAAACAAAAACTCTGCGCGGATGACCTCGTGGGCAGCGCTGCTGGACGAGGAATTTCACGGGCATGCGGCGCTGGTCAACGAGCCGGCGATCGGCATTTTCGACGCGGCGCTCGCAGCCCAGGCGGCGGGCCTGATGACCTTCAAAAATCTCGGCAACATGTCGGTCGAGGAAATCGACAGACTGATGGATATTCTGGAGGCGCGCAAGAAATCCGGATTCTTCAAAGGGTTCTGGAGGTCCGCCGAAGATGCCGCCGATCTGATGACCTGCGGTGACGCCGTCATCGAAAGCATGTGGTCGCTCGGCATCAGCAAGCTGGACCTGCGCGGCGTTCCCGTGGAGCTGGCAAATCCGGTGGAGGGCTACCGCGCGTGGCACGGCGGGCTATGCCTGTCCAAGCGGCTGAACGGACGCATGCTGGACGCGGCTTACGAGTATCTGAACTGGTGGCTGTCGGGATGGCCAGGCGCCGTGGTTGCGCGCCAGGGCTATTACATGTCGACGCCCGAACGGTCCCGGGCGCACATGACGCCTGCCGAATGGGACTACTGGTACCAGGGATTGCCGGCGGCGAACGACCTTCCGGGGCCGGATGGATTGCTTCGGGTCAAGGCGGGAACGGTCAGAAGCGGCGGCTCTTACTGGCAACGTGCCAATTCCATTGCCGTCTGGAACACCACCATGGATGAACACAATTATCTCGTGCGCCGCTGGATGCAATTTGTCGCGGCCTGAGAACGCCTCGGAAAAGGAAGCATAGCCATCACAAAAAAACTGAATTCCCTGTCTGTTGCCCAACTCTCGGTGGTGATCCAGTCCGGTTCGGTTGACCCGGTCGAGGTCGCCGAGGCGACGTTCGACGCAATTGCCGCCCATGCCGATCCGGCCGTTTTCATCAGCCTGTTACGCGACCGGGCAATGAGCGAGGCGGGTGCTGCCTCACGCCGGATCAGGGATGGCCGCTCACTTGGCCTTCTCGATGGCATTCCGGTTGCCTGGAAGGACCTGTTCGACATCACCGGCCTGGCAACGACGGCGGGCTCCAAGGTTCTTGCCCATGACGCGCCGGCACTCGAGGATGCCGATGTTGTCTCGCATTTGAAGGCGGCCGGCATGGTTGCCACCGGCCGCGTCAATATGAGCGAGTTTGCATTTTCCGGGCTCGGTATCAATCCCCACTACGGCACACCGAAGAACCCCAGAAGTACGGATGTGCCGCGTATTCCGGGTGGCTCCTCGTCGGGCTCTGGCGTTGCTGTCGCGGCCGGTCTGGTTCCGGTCTCGATCGGAACCGACACTGGCGGCTCCGTGCGCATCCCTGCCGCCTTCAACGGGATTGTCGGATACAAGGCCACCCGCGGGCGCTATTCGATGCGCGGCGTCTTTCCGCTGGCGCAGAGCCTCGATGCGCTGGGGCCGCTCTGCCGCACGGTGCAGGATGCGGTCTGGATCGATGCCGCCATGCGCAGCTTGTCGGCACCCTCGATAGGTCGCGGCTCCCTCCAGGGCCTGACCATCGTGATCCCGCAGAACGTGGTGTTCGACGATGTCCAGCCCGGCGTGTCGGACGCTTTCGAGGCGGCAATCACACGCCTTGCCAAGGCAGGCGTCAAGATCGTGCGGTTTGCCATCCCCGCCTTCAACGAGATTCTGGATCTGACCGCGCGGCATGGCGCGCTGGTGACGGCGGAAGCCTATGCCCTGCATCAGAGCCGGCTTTCCGGCCCGGAGGCCGCCGACATGGATCCGCGCGTGGTGACACGGACGCGGCTCGGCGCCAAGATTACGCTTGTCGACTATCTCACGATCATCAATGCGCGCACCCGGCTGATCGGGGAGGTCGCTGGACTTGTGGACGCCGGGGCGCTGATCGCCTTTCCAACCGTCGTCCATGTGGCCCCGCCCATCGAGCCGTTGAAAACCGATGACGACCTGTTCGTCAAAACCAACATGCGCACTTTGCGCAATACGCTGCTCGGCAATTTCCTCGACTGGTGCGGCGTTTCCATACCTTGCGGCACGGGCGAGGCCGGCATGCCTGTCGGCTTCCTGCTGTCGGCGCTGCCGGCGCGCGACGAGCAGCTGCTGTCGGCAGCACTTTGTGCCGAAGCGGTCATTCGCGGCCAATAGCGCTGCCGCCCAGATGAATATGGAAGCCTTTGGTCGGGTTTCCCAATCGAAGAACAAGGAGAACAGCAATGTGCATGGCGTGTTACGTCGACGAGGCAATGAAGAGCAAGATCATTGCCTACAATGCCGAATTCCATAAGGTCACCAAGAGCCCTTACGGCAGCGACGACGAGATCGGCATGCTGAACCTCATCGATGCCAAGTCCCGCTCGGCCATCATGAGCCGCACCGATCCATCCAAGGTTTTCGATCTGTCAGTGGATCATTTCATCGGCATGCCCGGCTGGTTCGGTGCCGGCGATCAACCCTATCAGATCTGGATGACGCACACGCCGCAGGGTGAGATCGTTGCCAACGCGATGGGCGTCACCCCCGAAGCCAACAAGCTCGTCGGTTATTCCGGCGATGCGATATCGATGTACACCCATTGTGGGACCCACATCGATACCTTCAATCATTTCGGCTACAATGGCGAGATATTCAACGGCTTTACCGCGCGCGACCATCTCGGCAGCCGCGCCTGGCAAAAATGCGGACCGGAAAAATATCCGCCGATTTTTGCGCGCGGCATTCTGCTGGATGTCGCGGCTCTGCACGGCGTCGATACGTTGCCGCCAAGCCATCCGATCGGCAAGGCCGATATCGAGGGTTGCCTGAAGAAGCAGGGCCTGTCGATCAGGCCTGGTGATGTCGTCCTGCTTCGCACGGGTCAAATGCTGCTATGGCCCGACAAGGCGTTCGCCAGCAACACGCCCGGGCTCAATCGCGAAGGCGCCGAATATCTCGCCAAGCACGGCGTGATCATGATCGGCGCCGACAATCTGACACTGGAACAGACACCTTCGGCACATCAGGAGAATTTCTTCCCCGTTCACACCTATCTTCTGGCCGAAGCCGGCGTTCCCATCTTGGAAATGGCCCAGCTGGAGGAACTGGCGGCGGAAAAGGTCTATGAGTTTGCCTTTTTCGGTGCCTGCATCAAGCTGCGCGGCGCCACGGGAACGCCGATGCGGCCGGTGGCGATGCCGCTTCGATAAATTGCGTGCACGCCCGCGAAACTGCGCGCTTGCAAGCAAGTATTAGCGGCTGTTCGATCGACAGCAACAGGCTAAAGCGCGTCGCGTTTGAACGGATTCAGGCGACGCGCTTTAGGTCTTTGTTTTTATGCATGTCGTTCTCCCAAAACCGAGGTCACTTTTGGGCGACATGCACTAAGGAAATCGAACCCCGTTCCGGCATGGGAAAGCGAGCCAACTGCCAACGACCACATAAGTTTATTCGTTTTTGACCAATACGCGCGGGCGGATTCCTGTAATCTTCAGAAAAACACCGGGCTAACCGGGGCCAACCAGAAAGGTCGGGGAATGAAATACGTCGTCGATTCGATCGGCGGTCCCGCAGGCGGTGATGCCTGGCAAGCCGCTGTTACCGAAGCCTATTTTCCGCTCGACACCGAGTATCGGAACCGTCGTGAATTTTCAGGCACGCTGGAAACCTTCTCTCTCGGGCTCGTCAGCGTGTCTAAAATGCACTGCGATGCCGTAAGCTATCGCCGCCATCGCCGCCACTTCCTCAACGAGCGTGACGCCAGCCTGCTCATCACCATCCCGGAGATGTCGGAGGTGAATTTCTCGCAAGGGTCGAGGACCGTCAATTGCGGTCCGGGGGGCTTCCTCGTTGAGAGGGGAGATGCGCCTTACGAATTCTGGCACGGCAAGCCAAACGCGCTGTGGGTCCTGAAGGTGCCGTCATCGAGCGTTCGGGCACGGATCGGATCCGCCGAACGGCTCAGTGCCCTCAGTTTCGACGCGACCCAAGGCATCGCCGCGCTCTTCCTCGACACGGTGCGAACCACGATCGGCCATCTCGATGAGATCACTGAAGTCGCTCGTGAGATGATGGGCAGGCACATCCTGGAAATGCTGTGCCTGTCGATCGTGAGCGACGATCGCGTGCTGGACAGCAGCATCTCGTCGATCCGGGCCGGCCATTTGCATCGCGCCGAGCAGTATATTCGCGACAACCTGAAGAATTCCGGCCTCGGCCCGCAGGCGGTTGCCGATGCCTGCGGTATCTCCCTGCGTTACCTGCAGGTTCTTTTTCAGGACAGCAACCAGTCGATCAACGGCTTCATCCGCGACGCCCGGCTTGAACTTTGCGCCGAGGAGCTGATGTCGGTGACCAACATCAGCAGCGTTGCCGAGATCGCTTACCGCTGGGGCTTCGCTGACCAGTCTCAGTTCTGCAAGCACTACCGGACGCGGTTCGGCTGCGCACCGACCGATACCCGTCGCGAAGCAGCGAACCGGGCAGGCCGCGCTTCGACCTCGAGAGAGCGGCACTAGTGCATGTCGCCCAAAAGTGGCCCCGGTTTTGGGAGAACGACATGCATAAAAACAAAGACCTAAAGCGCGTCGCCTGAATCCGTTCAAACGCGACGCGCTTTAGACCCGACGAAATCCGGGCCAATTCCACGATGTATTGCGACGTCACCCGGCAAGGGGGCGGCGAAAGCCGGGCCTTGCCCGCAAAGACCCTGCGAAGGAGCTGTCATGAGCCGAATAAGAGTTGCCGTCGACGTCGGAGGAACCTTCACCGACATCTGCATCATGGACGAAGACAGCGGCGCGATCCGCATCGAAAAGACAGCCTCCACGCCTGACGATCCCATGCAGGCCATCATGAATGGCGTGGAGCAGGGCCGCATCGATCTTTCCCAGGTGACGATGTTCTCTCACGGTACGACGGTCGCCACCAATGCGTTGATCACCCGCCGCCTGCCACGCACCGCAATGGTCTGCACCGAGGGTTTCCGCGACGTTGTCGAGATCCGTCGCGCCAACAAGGAAGACCTCTGGGACACCTACAAGGATGTCGCCAAGCCCTATATCCCGCGCCGCGATCGGCTGACCGTCCGGGAACGGGTCAGTGCCGAGGGCACGATCCTGGAAGCGCTGGACGAAGAGGCTGCGCGCCGCGTCGCGGACATTCTCAAGAAACGACAGGTCAAGTCCATCGCCGTCTGCTTCATGAACTCCTATGTCAACGGCGCCAACGAGCGCCGCATGCGTGAGATCCTGAAAGAGGCCATGCCGGATCTGCCGGTCTCGATTTCGTCGGAGGTCATGCCGGAAATCTTCGAGCACGAACGTTTTTCCACCACCATGGCAAACGCGGTCTGCGCGCCGGTCGTCGTCGACTACGTGTCGCGTCTCGGAGAAAAGCTTGCCGCCGCCGGATACAAGCGAGATCTCCTGTTGCTGCACAGCGGTGGCGGGGTCATGACACCCGCGAGCGTCAAGGATTTTTCAGCCCGGCTCGCAGGATCGGGCATCGCTGCCGGTGCGATTGCAAGCCGTTTCATCGGAAATCTCTGTGGCTTCCCGAACTCGATCGGCTTCGATATGGGCGGCACCAGCACCGACGTCTCGCTCGCATGGAACGGGGAGTCGCGCATCACGAAAGACTGGTACATCGAATTCGGATATCCGATCCGCTTCCCCTCCATCGAGGTGCTGACCATCGGTGCGGGTGGCGGGTCGTTGGCATGGCAGGACGAAGGCGGCAGCTTGCGCAACGGACCGCAGTCCGCCGGCGCCTTTCCAGGCCCGGCCTGCTACAAGAATGGCAACCGCACCGCCACCAACACCGATGCCAATGTCGTGCTCGGCCGTCTCGGCACCAGCCTTGCGGGCGGCAAGATTACGCTCGACCCCGCCTTGGCCGCCCAGGCGGTGCAGGAGACAGTGGCGGCACCCTTCGGCATGGAACTCCACCAGGCGGCCGAGGCGATCATCGCCGTCGCCAACGCCAATATGGGCAATGCCGTCCGGCTTCTCTCCATCAGCCGAGGCTATGACCCGCGCGACTTTGCACTCGTCGCATTCGGCGGTGCAGGCGCATTGCACGGAGCGGCCGTGGCGAAGGAACTTTCGATTCCAACCGTGATTGTGCCGCCCAATCCGGGCGTCACCTCCGCGCTCGGCTGCCTTCTCGTCGACGTGCAGCACGATTTCTCCGAAAGCTTCATGGCCGATGCTTCGACTGTCTCGCCTGCCGAGATGCAGACAGCCTTTGTTCAAATGGAAAAACAGGCCGTTGAGCGTCTGGCCCATGAGGGCGTGGCGCAGGAAGACATGGCGCTGCAGCGCACGGTCGAGATGATGTACCAGGGCCAGTGGCGCTCGCTTGCCGTGTCGGCGCCGGCGCAGATCGAGAGCATCTGCTCGCTGATCGAGGCGTTCCACAACGAGCACGAACGCGAGTTCAACTACCGCCGCGAAGAGGCGCCGGTGTCGATCTTCCGCATCGCAGTCAAGGCGATCGGCATCGTCCCGAAAGCCGAGATACCGCGGCACGAAGTCTCGCCGCATGAGCCACAGCCCGCCGGCCGCCGCAGTGTCTGGTTCGAGGGCGTATCTCATGATGCAGCCGTGTATGAGCGTGACCAATTCAGCGCCGGCGCTGCCTTCACCGGGCCTGCCATTGTCGAACAGTTCGATTCCACCACCGTGGTTCCGCCGGGAATGAGCGCGACCGTCGATGGCTTCCTGAACATCATCATCGTTACGAAAGGCTGAGACATGACAAAGCTGATTGAAACGAGCCCTGGCCTCGATCCGGTAACGTTCGAGGTGCTGAAGAACTCCTTCATCACCACCGTCGACCAGATGGCCGAACAGATGCTTCGCACCTGCTATTCCTTCGTCATCTACAACCGAGACTTTTCGAACGCCCTGCACGACGCCGATGGCAACTCCGTCGCCCAGGGCAACTACGACATCGCGGTCCATGTCGGCACACTTCACAACACGTGCAAGGAGGTGATCCGGGTCTTCGAAGGCGATATGGCACCCGGCGACGTCTACGCAATCAACGATCCCTATGCCGGCGGTACGCATTTCAGCGATGTTCGGCTCGTCCGGCCGATCTTCGACGAAGACAAACTGATCGGCTTCTCCCAGTCGAACGGACACTGGTCGGATCTCGGCGGCTCGGTGCCGGGTTCCTTCGACGTCACCGCCCGCGACATGTTCCGCGAAGGCTTGCGGATCACGCCGCTGCGCCTTTTCCAGCGCGGCCGCTTCTGCTCCGACGTCGCCAACATGATCGCAGCCAACACGCGCGATCCGGCGTCGATCATTGGCGACATCCATTCCCAGGCGCAGGCGACGCAGGCGGCCGAGCGCGAACTGTTGCGGCTGGTCAAGAAGTACGGGCGCGGCCAGGTCATGCGCGGTATGGAGGAGGTTCAGGACTACGTCGAGCGTGCCGTGCGAAAGCGTCTCGCGGAGCTGCCCGACGGCACTTGGGAGACGGTCGACTACATCGATCGGGATCTCGGTGCCGGCGAAGGCATGATCCCGATCCGCATCAAGATGACGATCAAGGGCGACACGATCCACTACGATTTTACGGGAAGCCATTCGACCATTGCCTCGATGTACAATTCCGCGCCTGGGGCAACCTTCTCGGCCGTGGTCGCCGGTATGAAGACCTTCTTCCCGGACCTTCCACTCAACAGCGGGTTTTACCGGATGATCGAGGTGACTGCGCCGAAGAACAGCGTTGTCAGCGCGGAATGGCCGGTGGCGGTGACCGGGTTCCTGATGCCGTTCGAAAAGATCATGAACGCGATCTTCGAGATGTGGTCGAAGATCATGCCCGAACGCGCTATCGCCTGCGCCTTCAACCTCGAATATCTGCTGGCCGGGGGACGGGACGCGCGCAAACCCGAAAAGCCGATCTTCATGTTCTACGAATGGCTGCCCGGCGGCTGGGGCGGGCGCAATGGCAAGGATGGTGCCGATGTCACCACTGCCTGCTTCGGAACGGGCTTGATGTCGCAACCGAACGAAGGCAACGAGCGGGTGAACCCGACTCGGACGATCGAGTTCCAGATCAAGCAGGATTCAGCCGGTCCCGGCAAATGGCGGGGCGGCGTCGGCGTGCAGAAGACCTCGTTGTTGCTTGAGGCCGAAAATGCCGTCATGTCCTATATTTGCGACCGCGAGCGCGCGGTCGTCTGGGGTGTCGAAGGAGGCCTGCCGTCGATGCCCCACGGCTTGACCATGAAGCGCGCCGGAGAAGAGACCGAGATCTGGCTCGGCTCCGTGTTCTCCGATTACTCCGTCCACACAGGCGACCAGTTCGCTCGTCCGACGGCCGGCGGCGGCGGTTTCGGCGATCCACTGGAGCGCGAGCCCCGCAAGGTGATGGAGGACGTGATCGACGACTACGTTTCTCTGGAGCGCGCCAAGACTGACTACGGCGTGGTGATCCGCGAAATCGACCGCGACCTGTGCCAGTACGAAATCGACGAGACGGCAACCGAAGCCTGCCGTGCCGACATCCGGGCGAAACGGAAGGATTGGGCACGTATGGATCCTGAGGAGGTCGCGCGCAAATACCGCTCCGGCGAGATCGATACGCTCGATGCGGTTCGGCACTATGCCGTAATCCTCGACTGGGAGACTGGCGAGCTCCTTCCCAAAACCACCGCCCAGTTCCGTGAGAGCTTTGAGAAGCGGACGGTCGCTCACTGGGCCTGAGCGCTAAAGAGCGCGCCGCAAATCTTGCGGGCGCTCGCATGGAGTTATCTGTTTTCTCGATACCATATTCAAAGAATTACTATTTCACAGGAGCCTAAAGCTGGAGCAACAATGCTGCAGTGCTGCGAAAGTTGGCTGCTTCCGAGGGGTATGACAGATGGCACCAAGCGTGGAACGATCGTTCACCGCAGCCAGCACACTTGAAGAGGCAATGGCCGCACGCCGGCAAGGTGCGGCGGTGCTTGCCGGCGGCACCTGGATGATGCGTGATCCACTGCGCGGGGTCGACCTTCCCGGGGCGGTGGTCGCACTCCACCGAATACCGGCCTTGTCCAAGGTCGATATCGAACCGGACCATGTCGTGATCGGCGCAGCCGTTACCCATGCAGTCCTTGGCCGCGCGTTGCACGGTGCAGCGGGCTTCGAAGGCCTGGTTGCCGCGGCGGAGGGTGCGGCCAATCCCGGCATCCGAAGGATCGCCACCGTGGGCGGCAACCTTTGTGCCCTCGACTTTGCCGCCGCCGATCTCGCCCCTGCGCTTCTCGTCTGTGAGGCGACAGTGGAGCTGGAGACGGTCGAAGGCCCAAAACTCCTCGGTATTTCGGATTTCCTCAAAGACAGGCATGCGCTGCTGACCGAAGCGATTGTGACGAGAATTCACGTGCGCCGCGATCTTGTCGCAAGTGCTCATATCCGCCTGCCGCTTCGGAAAGCCGGCGACTATCCGGTCGCCATCGTCTCCCTCGCGGTGGACAAGGACAAACGATGTCGCATTGCCGTCGGCTCGGTGGAGCCGGTAGCGCGGCGCTGGACGGCGCTCGAACAGGCCATGGCGGCCGGCCCGGCCTCCGCCCTCGATCCGGAGCGCACCGCCGAGCTTGCACTGGAGCACAATGATTTTCAGGGCCGCGACGGCAAGGAAGTGGAGGGTTGGTACCGGCGCCAGGTTCTTCCGCCGCTGGTCAAGCGCGGTGTTGCTGCACTTCTCAAGACCGAAGGCCTGGCATGACTGTGACATTCCAGCTGAATGGCGAGGACTGCCGCTTTCATGGCGATCCGATGACGCCGCTCGTCGACATCTTGCGGCAGGAACGATTCCTGACGGGGACCAAAGCCGTGTGCCGCGAAGGCTTTTGCGGCGCGTGCACGGTGCATGTCGACGACGAAGCGGTGCCGTCCTGCCTGAGGCCGGTTGGACTCGTCCAGGGATGCGCGGTGACGACCATCGAGGGATTGAGTTCCGGAAACCAGCCGCTGCATCCGCTCCAGGCCGCTTTCGAGGCGGCCGATGCCGTGCAATGCGGCATGTGTTTTCCGGGAATGGTCATGAGCCTTTCGGCTTTCGTGCGTGACAATCCGCATGCGAGCCGTCCCGAAATCAAAGCCGCGATGGTCGGCAACATATGCCGCTGCACGGGATATGAGCGGATCGTCGACGCCGTGGCCGACTGCCTCGACCAAGCGCGCAAGGCCGGCCAGTTGGTGGGAGGCATCCATGTCTGAGCTGTCCGCCACGGTGATGAATCTTCCGCGCCGCGATGCACAGGACAAGCTGCGCGGGCGGACGAAATACACCAACGACCGGATTCGCCCCGACATGTTGCATGCCGTGCTGCTGCGGTCGACCGTTCCGGCGGGGCGTATCCGCAAGCTCGATGTTTCGGCGGCACTTCGCTGTCCTGGTGTGCGCGCGGTGGCGACCGGCGCCGATGCGCCAGGACTCTACGGCATCGGCATTGCCGACCATCCGCTCCTGGCCATCGACACGATCCGCTATCACGGCGAGCCAATCGCCGTGATCGCCGCCGAGACGGAGAAGCAGGCGAGGGCGGCACTTGCCGCCATCGTGCTCGAGGTTGAGCCGCTGGCACCGGTGTTCACCATGGCCGAAGCGCTCCAGCCCGCCGCCCGTCTCGTCCACGAGGGCTGGCGCGGCTATGAGGTGATCACGGAAGGCGGTGCACGCGCCGGCAACATTGCATGGGAGGCAAAATCCAGTCGCGGCGATGTCGATGCTGCCTTCGCCCGTCCCGATATACGCATCGTCGAGAGCAGCTTCACCGTCGGCCGGCAGAGCCATGTACCCTTCGAACCGCGTGTTGCCATCGGCTCCTGGGAGGATGGCCGTGCTCACATCCAGACCTCGACGCAGGTGCCTTGGACGGTGCGCAACGTCACCGGAAGGGTCATGCAGCTTGCGCCCGGGCGTGTGCGGGTCACCGTACCCCCTGTCGGTGGCGGGTTCGGTCTGAAATTCGATGCGTCCATAGAGCCGATCACGGCACTTCTGGCGCGGATGACCGGGCGCACGGTGGTCCTGGAAAACACCCGCCAGGAAGAGATGGCAACCTGCCTCTGTCGCGAGAATGCGGAAATCCGCATTCGGTCCGCTGTCACCGCCGAAGGATACATTGCCGGGCGCGAGGCGGTCGTGCTGATGGACTGCGGTGCGTATGGCGGTGAGCAGGTCTTCCTGACGACGATGACGGCGCACACGCTGGGCGGCAATTACAGGGTTGGCGCAACGCGGCTCGTCAGCCGCGCCGTATACACCAACACACCGCCCAACGGCGCTTTCCGGGCTTGCAACGGCGTCTACAACACATTCGCGTTGGAGCGACATACCGACGAAATCTGCGATGCGCTGGGCTTCGACCCAATGGAGTTCCGGAAGAAAAATGTCCTTGGAGATGGCGATCTCGGTGCCACGGGCCAGGTTTTCGAGGCCGACGTGCTGGGTCCGATGCTCGATCGTATGGAGGCGTTGCGTGCCAGTACCGGCACATCGGAAGCGAAGGCCGACGGCAGGCTCTATGGAATTGCGACCACGGTCGGCACATGGTTCGTTTTCGTCGGACCCTCGGCGGCGACGGTGAATTTGAACGCTGACGGCAGCGCAACGCTGGTCACGTCGGGTGTGGAGATCGGGTCGGGCACGATGGTGCAATCCCTGCCGCAGATCGTGGCTGGGCAGCTCGGCCTCGCTCCCGACCAGGTGATCGTGCGCGAAGCCGACACAGATGCCGCCGGTCTCGATGTCGGCGTTGGCGGTGGGCGCACCACCGTGTCCATTGGTGCTGCGAGCATCGCCGCCTGTGCAGAGGTGCGGGAGAAGCTGCTGCGGACCGCCGGCGAGATGCTCCAGACCCGACCGGAAGACCTGGTGCTGCGGGAGGGGCGTGTCGAGATCACGGGACGTCCCGGTTCCGGCATGTCGATCCCCGCTGTCGTCGCCCATGCGCAGGCCACCACCGGCCCGATCACCGGAAGCGGAGCCTTTACCGCCAGGAACACTCCGGCCATGGCGGGCTGCGCGATGGGGCATTTCATCGATGCGCTCGACATTCCCGTCTTCGTCGTTCACGAGGCCGAGGTGGCGGTCGACCCCGACACCGGTCATGTCGAGGTGCTGGCCTATCGCGTGGTGCAGGATGTCGGCCGCGCGCTCAACCCGCGCGCGGTCATGGGCCAGATACAGGGCGGTGTGGTGCAGGGGCTGGGCTATGCGTTGCATGAGGAGGTGACGCTCACCGCCGACGGACGCATCGCGCAGGACGATTTCGAGACCTATCGCCTGCCGCTGGCGCAGGACGCGGTTCCGGTCGCCGCCGACCTCTACGAGGGCGCACCGTCGATGGGGCCTCTAGGCACCAAGGGCGCGGGCGAGGTCCCAATCCTGGCTGTGGGCGCGGCGATCGGCTGTGCGGTGGCGCGCGCCATCGGCAAGCCGGTGCGGCAGCTGCCGCTGACGCCGCCGCGCGTGCTTCGACTGCTGCACGAGCGCGAACCGCCGCCGGAATTCCCGCACATAGCCCCGGCTGGGCAGCAAACATTCTGGGCTGAGGCAAGCAAACCATGGTCACCCTGAATTGCGACATGGGGGAAAGTTACGGCAACTGGCGCTTCGGCGACGATGCCGGCATCATGCCTCATATCGATTGCGCCAACATCGCCTGCGGCTTCCACGCCTCCGATCCATGGACGATGCTGAAGACCGTGCGGCTCGCGCTTTCGCATGGCAAGCAGGTTGGCGCGCATCCCTCCCTTCCCGATCGCGAGGGGTTCGGCCGGCGCGAAATGAAACTTCAGCCGGAGGAACTGACAGCCGCCTTCCTCTACCAAATCGGTGCGCTGACAGGGATGCTGGCCGCCGAGGGCGGGCAGCTCAGCCATGTCAAGCCGCACGGCATCATTTACGGCATGGCCGCGAGCGACATAGACACTGCCCGGGCAATTGCCGCGGCGGTCAAGCCGTTCGGCGTCCCGCTCTTCGGCATGGCGGGAACCTGTCACGAGACGGCAGCAGCCGAACTCGGCGTTGCCTTCGTGGGCGAGTTCTTTCCCGATCTTGCCTACGCTCCCGGCGGCAGCCTGATCATCCCCCGCGTACAGTCGGCCATCGACCTGACGCTTGCCGAGCACCGCATGGTGGGGGCGCTCACCCGACGCGAACTCGTCACGACAGACGGCACGATCCGCCCGGCCGACTTCGACACCGTCTGCATCCACTCCGATCCGCCGAATGCGCGCGACGTCGCCGCGCTGATGCGGCGGATCATCGACACCCATTCCGACGGCCTTCCATGATTCATTTTCCCGAATCGTGAAAGCTCCACGCACGGGATCGAGGACTATCTCGAACTCACTGCCCGAACCATTTCCCCAAGCCGCTGAGGACTTCCATGGATGCGCTTTCCAACTCTCTCGCCGCCGCCGACATCGCGACCTCTATGCACCCCTACACAAACCTGCGTCAGCACGAAAAAACCGGGCCGCTGATCATCAGCCGCGGCGACGGCATCCGTGTGTATGACGAGCGCGGTAAGGAATACATCGAAGGGCTCGCCGGGCTCTGGTCGGTGGCCGTCGGCTTTTCGGAAAAGCGGTTGGCCGACGCTGCCTATCAGCAGATGCTGAAGCTGCCTTACTACCACACCTTCTCCTCCAAGGCGCATGAGCCGTCCATCCGGCTCGCGGAGAAACTCGTGGAGATGACGCCGGAAAACCTGACGCGTGTCTTCTTCACGTCATCGGGCTCGGAAGCCAACGACACCATCGTCAAGATGATGTGGTTCATGAACAACGCGCTCGGCCGGCCCAAAAAGAAGAAATTCCTGGCACGGACCAAGGGCTATCACGGCATCACCGTCGCCTCCGGCAGCCTGACGGGCCTACCGATCAACCATCGCGACTTCGATCTGCCGGCGATTCCCGTTCGCCACCTGACCTGCCCGCACTTCTATCGTTTCGGCATGGAAGGCGAAGACGAAGCCGCCTTCACGGCGCGTCTGCTCGCCGAGCTGGAAGCGGTGATCGCAGAAGAAGGGGCTGACACCATCGCAGCCTTCATAGGAGAGCCGCTCATGGCAGCTGGCGGCGTTCTGCCACCGCCGGTCGGGTACTGGGAAGGCGTTGAGAAAATCTGCCGGGCAAATGATATCATTCTGATAGCAGATGAGGTGATCTGTGGTTTCGGGCGGCTCGGCACGCCCTTTGGCTGTCAGAAATTCAGCTTCACGCCTGATATCATGACGCTTTCCAAGCAGATCACCTCCTCCTACATGCCGCTGGCCGCGGTGGTGTTCTCGGAGGCGATCTATCAGGCGATCGCCGACAACACCGCAACGATCGGCAATTTCGGCCACGGCTTCACGGCGTCGGGTCATCCGGTCGCCACGGCAGTAGGCCTCGAAAACCTCGCTATCTTCGAGGAGCGGGACCTGATCGGAAACGCGGCCCGCCTTGAGACGTCGTTCCAGGCCGGCATCCGCTCATTCGCCGATCATCCGCTTGTCGGCGAAGCGCGGGGCACCGGCCTCATCGGCGCCGTTGAGCTGGTGGCAGACAAGGCGACGAAACGCCCCTTCGCCAAGGTTGGGCGCGCAGGGGCTATCGCAGGAGGGATCGGCCACGAGGAAGGCCTCATCTTCCGCGCCATCGGCGACCAACTCGCGCTCTGTCCGCCGATGATCTCGACAGAAGACGATGTGAAGGAAATCATGACGCGCATGGGCCGGACGCTTGAGCGCCTGACCGGTGCGGTCGCCAAGGAGGGACTTGAATGACCCGCATGAAAGCCGAACCGGTCGTCCATATCGACGACGAACGCTTCCGGGTCACCGAATGGCGCTTTGCCACCGGGGCCGAGACCGGCTGGCACATCCATGGTCATGACTACGTCATCGTTCCGCTTACGGACGGCAAGCTCGGTCTCGAAGGCCCGGACGGCGCGCAATCACAAGCTGCTCTCACCCAAGGGGTGCCCTATTCGCGGCGGACAGGCGTGGCTCACAACGTCATCAATGCCGGCGATGCGCCGCTCGCCTTCCTGGAGGTCGAGGTCGTTGAGGCCGGCGACCTCACGGCCAGGCGGCTCGCCGTGCTCGACCGGTTCCTCGCGGCCTGGAACGCCCGCGACGTGGGCGCGCTGATGGACTGCATGGCGGAGAATTGCGCTTTCCACGGCTCGGCCGGCCCCGATGCCGAAGGGCGCAAGCATATGGGGCGTGACGCCGTGCGCGCCGCCTATGCAGCGCTGTTCGATGCCTTCCCGAAAGCCGTGTGGACCAGGGGACGGCACGTCGTGACGGGCGACACCGGACTTTCATCATGGCGCTTCGTCGGCACCACGGCAGCGGGGCAGCAAATCGAAGTCGACGGCTGCGATATCTTCGCTTTCTCGGGGGAGCTCATAGCGCTCAAGGATTCCTACCGCAAAGCGCGAGGGTAGCGAAAATCTGAATTCATCGGGCGACAAGGGCGGTCCAAGCGGGCCGCCCTTATTTTTTGTCCAAAGGCAAGATCCTCAAAGGACGAGAGGCCCCGGTCGTCCCAAAGGGACAGGGTCTTTCGCATATGAAGGGCCGGGCTTATCCGGCCCATCTTCTCCTACTTGAGCAAGGCTGCCATCGGCACCGGCTCGGAAATCGTCCAGTTGCCTACAACACCCGGCTTGCCGGCCTTGGTCTCGACGATCAGGTACCGCGTCTGGTTCTGGTGATGCAGTTCCGGCGTGAAGGTGCGAGGCCCGAACAGCGTCGGCTCATTCTTCATCTTTTCCAATTCCGCGACGACCGCGTCGGCATCGGTCGTGCCCGCACGCTCCACCGCCTTGGCCCAGACGTCGACCATGACGTAGCCCGGAAAGACATACTGGCTCGAGGGATCGGCGCCTGTCTTCGCCTTGTACGTGGCATTGAACTTCAGCACGTCCGGATTGGGATCGTCGCCATAGATCGATCCCTGAACGGGGACGTAGAAGTTCGTCAGATCGGGCACAGCCGAGAGCCAATAGCTACCGTCGACGCCCGAGCCATTCAGGATCATGGAGTTGATGCCCGCGGCACGAATCTGCTTGATGGCCGAGACAGCGCCCGGCATCATCGTGCAAAGCATGATCGCATCCGGCTCCTTCGGCAGAGACTTGATGCGGGTGATCTGTGCGGCGATGGAGGCGTCCTCGTTCTTGAAGGTGTCTTCACCGACAAGCTTCGCGCCCTGGGCTTCGAGCTTCGGCATCATCCAGTCGAAGCCGTCGCAGATGCCCTTGTTGTAGGCCGTCCAGGTATCGAGCAGACGGTAGAAGTCCTTTGCGCCCTTGTCCTTGAATGCCCACTCGGCCATGGTCGCTCCTTGCACGGCCGCCAGCACCGACGCAGAGAAGCTGTGCGGGCCGACGCCCTGGATACCGGCCTTGACCGATTCCGCGCACAGGAAGAAGGAGATATGGCCTGCGTCCTCGGCCGCGAGCGCAGCCGGCGATCCAAAGTCATAGTCGCAGGAGACGACCACGAGATCCGCGCCCTGGTCGAGCACGGAGAGGCCCGCTTTGGCGCCTTCGGCCCGGTCGGACTTGGTGTCGGCCTTGACAACCTTGATCTGCTTTCCAAGCAGACCGCCAGCCGCATTGATCTCGTCGATGCGGATCAAGGCCGCCTCCTGGGCAGGTTTGTCATAGGCTTCCATGAAGCCCGACTCCGCAGTGGCGAAGCCGATGACGATAGTTTTGTCATCGGCCAGGGCCGGGTATGCGATGGAAATCGAGGCCAGAGCGGTTGCGACAATTCTCATTTTGTAAGTCATGCACGTCTCCTTTTTTGTTTTCCGGTCGGCTTGTGCCGTCGGTCACTTGTTGCGACTGCTGCGGGGTAAGGTGAGCTCGCGGTTGCCCATGAGTCCGGATGGGCGAAGCGCGAGGATCACGATCATGATGACGCCGAGGGCTATTTCCTGAACCCCTTTCGGGAGGGCGAAAGTGGACCCGCCGAGCGATACGCCTGCCTCCAGCCAGCGCAGCGCCTGGATGAGGGCGGAGAGTAGGACGACACCCACCACCCCCCCCGACAGGCTGCCCATGCCGCCGACGACGAGCATGGAAAGGGTGATGAAGGTGAGACCGAGATAGAAGGTGTCGGGAGTGACCACGCCGATGGAATGAGCCATGAGCGCACCGCCCAGCCCCATCACCGCGCCTGATACGACGAACGCCACCAGTCTTTCCCTGGGAATATCGATACCGGAAGCGGCGGCCGCGGTGGGCTCGTCGCGGGCAGCACGAAGGGCCAGGCCGGACCGGGAGATCGCGTGCGCCCAGGCGATGAAGATTGCGGCCACGGCGCCGATGAGATACGGCCAGATCACGCGCACGATCGGAATGCCGACGACCGATGAGGTCGCTCCGGTCACGCTCTCCCAGTTGGAATAGATTGTGTTGATCATGGCGAGCATCGCGAAGGTCGCGATCGATGCTGCGATGCCCGATAGCCGCATCAGCACCCGCCCGAAAATGAGAGCGGCGAGGGCGGCGAACAACGCCGCCAGCACAGCCGATTGCCAGTACGGCAAACGGGTCTCCAGCAGCCATTCGGGCAGTCCCGGCAGCGAACCGCGTTTCATCATCGGATTGATGGTGAGCCACGCGGCCGCGTAGGCGCCAAGGCAGGTGAAGCCGATATGCCCGAAGCTGAGAACGCCCGAATTTCCGATAAAGATATATAGCCCTACTACGAGGATGACGCGGACGAACACGTCGATCACCGTCTGGTTGAAGGGCCGCGATCCGGTCATCACCGTGATCAGCGCGATGGCCAGCAGCAGCAGCGAAAGCAGGATCGGCGTCAGGATTGTGCGGCGGGCGAGCGCGAAGCGGGCGGGCTTTCGCTCGGCAACCGCGGCACCGGGAGCGGTAGAGTTGGCAAGGGAGGCGGCGACACCCATGAAATCAAACCCTTTCCTTGGTGCCGCGCGCGGCAATAAGCCCTTGCGGGCGGAAGAGGAGAACGAGGATGACTGCTCCATAGACAAAGGCATCGCGGAATGGCCGGGCGTCGATGGGCAGCATGACCTGCATGATCACCGAGGCGGCACCCAGCAGGAAGCCGGCGAGCACTGCCCCCCCGAGGCTGCCGAGGCCGCCAATGACGGTGGCGATGAAGGCCATCAACATGATCGAGGCGCCCATCTGGATGTCCAGCGTGCCTGTCTGGATGCCAAAGATCAGCGCAATGGCGGCGGCCAACGCGCCGGAGAGGGCGAACGCGCCCATGATGACCCGGTTTGCACGCACACCCAGCATGCGAGCCATCGAAAAGTTCTCGGCCGCCGCCCGCATCTCCAGGCCGAAGCGGGTTTGACGCAGGAACAGCGTCAGGCCGATCAGGATGACCATCGTGGCGACGATCGTTATGAGTTGGAGGAGGGGAAGCCTGGCACCAAGGATCTCCACCGGTTGGGATAGTTCGGGCAGCAGCGAGATCGATTTCGGCCGACTGGAGAAAAGCATGAGCAGGAAGTAGCGAATTACGAAACCGAGCGCGAAGGAGGCGATCATCATCGTTGCCGGATTGGCCTTGCGGAACCGCCTGAAGACGACGATTTCGCACAGCACCGACAGCCCGGCCCCGCAGAGGAGCACGAAGGGCACCAGCAGGTACCACGGCAATTGGCCAGCGAAGACGATGGCCATGGCGTCTGTTGACGGCCACAGCAGCGCGAAGACGCAGAAGGCGATGACGTCGCCATGCGCGAAGTTCACGAGCCGCATGACGCCGAAGATGAGGGCAATGCCAAGCGCCCCGAGCGCGTAGAGCGAACCAAGCGAGAGTGCGTCAAACAGGATCTGGAGCATCTCAGTGGTCCTCGTAACCGAAATAGGCAGCCTGGATCGCCTCACCGTTGCCGAGCGTCCGGGCGTCGCCGTCGAGCACGATCTGTCCGCCACGCATCAGGATCATCCGCCCGCCCACCATCATCGCCCAGGCCGAGCTCTGCTCCACGATCAGGAGCGTGAGCTGGCGCTGCGCACGCAGCGCGATCAGCCGCTCGTAGACCTGGTCGTTGATGTTGGGGGCGAGGCCCAGCGAAGGCTCGTCGATGGCTACAAGCCGCGGATTGGTCATCAGCGCGCGTCCGATGACCAGCATTTGCTGCTGCCCGCCGGACAGCAATCCCGCTTGCCCGTGCCGCCTCTCTTTCAGCATCGGGAAGGTTGCGTAGACGGCTTCGAGTTCACTGGCCGCTCGGCTGCGCCAGCCGCGGTCGCGGGCATGCATGCCAGTGCCGACCAGAAGGTTCTCTTCGGTCGTCAGCGACCCGAAGACATCGCGCCCCTCCGGCACCATGGAGAATCCGAGCCGGGCGATGTTCTCCGGCGCCTGGCCGGTGATCTCATGGCCGGCAAAGTCGATCCGGCCGCTCGCCACCGGCGTCACACCGGCGATCGCGCGCAGCAGCGAAGACTTCCCGGCACCGTTCGGGCCGGTGATGAACAGTATTTCTCCTTCGTCCATGGAGAAGGAGACGTCGCGGACCGCCGTGAGACGGCTATAGCGGATGGTGATATCGGAAAGGGCGACCAGGCTCATTCCATCACCTCCAGCACAGGCAGGTCGGTGTTCGCCGCCGTTCCCATATAGGCGTGGCGCACCTTCTCGCTGTCGCGGATCGCCGCGGGCGGGCCTTCTTCGATGATCGCTCCGGAATCGAGCACGACGATATGCTCGCAAAGGCCGAGCACCAGCCCGACATTGTGCTCGATGAGCAGGACACCACAGCCGAGATCGCCGGCGATGTGTCTTATCAGGGCCGAAAGCTCCCGCGCCTCCGGCGCGCTCATGCCAGCCGCGGGCTCGTCGAGCAGGATGTACGCGGGCCGTCCCATCAGGGCACGGCCAATGGCGACACGGCGCTCATCCGTATAAGGCAAGGTTCCGGCGATGCGTGAGCCCAACGCGCCGATGCCTATCCAGTCGAGCATCGCTTCCGCTTCGGCGATGGCAGCGCGCCGGCTCATTCCCAGGCCAACGCCGGTTACCTCCAAATTGTCCAGCACAGGCAGGTCGCGGAAGAGCCGCCCACCCTGGAAAGTGCGGGCGATGCCGCGCCGCCGGACCTGATGCGGCTTGAGACCCGTGAGTGCTGCCCCGTCGAGCTTGATGGTGCCTTCCGTCGGAGCCTGGAAGCCCGTCAGCACGTTGACGAGCGTGGTCTTGCCAGCGCCATTCGGGCCGATGAGGCCACTGATACGGCCAGGCGTAATTTGGAGGTCTACCGATGACAGGGCCTTTAGCCCCGCAAACGACACCGAGACGTTCTCCGCGCTCAGATGACTCATGTCCCTTTCCTTCTTTTTACCGACGGAAAGGCGCGAAGCATCCGGCCTTGCGGCCAGTCACGTTGCAAATGTCTTCCCCTGTCGGTTCCGGCGGTCTCTAGCGGACTGCTCGGATGCCAAATTCACGCCGTTGCCCGGCGACGTCTTGTCGTTTCGCGCACCGGATTTTGTCTTCCGCCACGCGTGGTCGGTTTTGGCCGACCGATCTCCTCACCTCCGGCTCCTCCGCCGGCATTTTCCCGGCTGACGTCAGCCGGCCAGATGCCCTTCAGCACGCGCCAGCGCGGCGCGCTGTTCGGCTCGAGCGGCAAGCGCGCCTTCCAGCGTCACCGAAACGAAGCGCGCCGGGGTGTGCGGCTGGAGCTGGGCGATCAGGTCCATGTCGGCCGATATCACCACCCCCAGCATCATGTAGCCGCCCCCCGAAACCGCGTCCCGGTGAAGAACGATCGGCTCTGTGCCACTCGGCACCTGGACGGATCCATAAGGATAGCAGGCATCGACGATGTTCGAGGGGTCGGAGCCTGCGCCGAAAGGCTGCTCGCGCCCAACGAACTCCAGCGGCGTTCCGCCACGGAAGCGATAGCCGATGCGGTCAGCTTCGGGCGCGACCTTCCAGGTTTCCTCAAAGAACCGATTGCCGGCAGCTTCAGTGATCCGATGCCAGTACATGCCGGGAAGCATTCTGAGCTCCGCCGGACTATTCCACGCACGGCGCAGATTTGCAGGCAGCGAAAGACCGGCTTTGCCGGAACCTTCGCCGACGGGAAGCTCATCACCCGCCTTCAGCGTGCGGCCCTGATGGCCGCCAAGTGCGCCCAGAATGTAAGTCGAGCGCGAACCGAGAACCACCGGTACGTCGATGCCGCCGGAGACGGCCAGATAAGCGCGCGCGCCACCCTTGAGGAAGCCAAAGGAAAGCCGGTCACCCGCCTTCACCGGAAAACTTTCCCAGGTCGGTCGTTCCTCGCCATTAAGTTTGGGTGGCAGCTCTCCACCCGTGACGGCGACGACCGCGGATTGGGTGAATTCGAGTTCGGGGCCCATGAAGGTGGCTTCGAGCACCGCGGCACCCGGATCGTTGCCGACAAGCAGGTTTGCGATGCGTGTGGCAAAGCGGTCCATCCCGCCGCCTTCTGGAATGCCGACATGATAGTGGCCTGGTCGGCCAAGGTCCTGCACGGAAGTGGAGAGGCCGGGAGAGATTACCTTAACGGCCATCGATAAGCTCCATCAGCTTTGCATTGGTGCCGTAGATATCGCCGTTGAAGTCTGTCAGGCTGAAGGTGCACTCGCGAACCGTCGGCTGCCACCGATTGGCTTCGATTTCCTCCAGCGTGGCGTCGTAATCATCGCGGCCAATGGCCTTGAACTTGACGATGTCGCCTGGCTTGAACAGGCACATATCATCGGAGAGGTAGCGCACCTTCCTGGTAGGGTCGTAGATCGGGGCCGGGGTTATGCCATACATCTGGTAGCCGCCAGCGCCGCGCACCGAATAGATCGCTGCAAAGCAGCCGCCGTGGCCGATGGTGAGCTTGGGAGTGTCGGTGCGTGGACGCAAATATTTCGGCGCCTGAATCTGTTTCTTGCGCTCAACCATCTGGTACAGAAAGGGCAGTCCGGCGACGAAGCCGACCATGGATACGAACCAGGGCTGGCCGGAATAGGCCGCGATAAACTCTTCTACCGTGGCGTAGCCGTTGATGCGTGCCGAATATTCAAGATCGGTGGAGGAGGGGTCCTGATGGCGCTCGCGGAAGCGCAAGCAGGTTTCACGCGTCCATGGATCCTGGAAATAAACCGGCAGCTCGATGATCCGGGTCTTCAAAACCGGGTCTGCCTTTGAGGCCGCCTCTTCCATCGACTTCAGTTCGCTGAGCAAATCCTGCGGCTTGACGATATCCGGGTTGAAGCGAATCTGGAAGCTGGCGTTGGCTGGGCATATCTCGGTGACGCCTCGGATGCCTGCCGTACGCACCGCGTTGGTCATCGAAAGGCCGGTAAAGAAGGAGGTGAGCGACATTTCCTCGGACACCTCACCGAAGATATGTTCGTCACCGCCGAAGTTGAATCGTATCGACATCGGTCCTCCTTTAGCCCGCCAAAGCTGCGGCGTTTTCGATGAGCCAGCCTTCCAGCCAGCGGGTATGCACGTCTCCCGTCCGCACCGCAGGATCTGCGGCGAGCGCAAGAAACAGCGGCTTGGTGGTCTTGAGCCCGCCGATCCTCAGCTCGTTAAGCGCGCGGATCAGGCGGACTATCGCCGCCTCGCGCGTCTCTGCATGCACGATCAGCTTGGCAAGCAGCGAGTCATAAAAGGGCGGCACCTGATAGCCTTGGTAGAGCATGGAATCGAAGCGTACGCCCGGACCGCCGGGAATGCGGAGCTCGGCCACCTGCCCGGGGAATGGAGCGAACTCCTTCGCCGGGTCTTCGGCATTGAGACGTACTTCGATCGCATGCCCCTTGACGGAGACATCGCCCTGCCGAATCCGCAGCTTCTCGCCGCCGGCGATGCGAAGCATCTCTGCAACGAGGTCGATGCCGGTGATCGCCTCGGTGACCGGGTGCTCAACCTGAATGCGGGTGTTCATCTCGATGAAGTAAAAGCGGTCTGCTTCATCGTCATAAAGATACTCTACCGTGCCGGCACCAGAGTATTTGACTGCCTTGGCCAAAGCGACCGCCGAAGCGCAGAGCTCCTCGCGCAACCCGTCGGAAAGTGCGCGCGACGGCGCCTCCTCCCAAACCTTCTGACGTCGCCGCTGTAGCGAGCACTCCCGCTCGTAGCAGTGGATGGCGTCGCTTCCGTCTGCCAGTACCTGCACCTCGATATGGCGGGCCTTGCCGATCACCTTTTCCATGTAGAGACCTCCGTCGCCAAAGGCGGCGAGAGCTTCTGCTTCGGCCTGAGGAAAGGCCTGTTCGAATTCGGCGAGCGAGTTCGCAATGCGAATGCCCCGCCCACCGCCGCCCGCCGCAGCCTTGATCATCACTGGAAAACCGGTTTCGGCCAGCACCTCGCGGCCAGCCTCGAGGCCCTCGACCCGGCCAGCCGAGCCTGGCACCACAGGGACACCCGCTGCGGCAGCGGCCGATCGCGCCGAGACCTTGTCTCCCATGATCCGGATCGCAACTCCCGACGGGCCGACGAAGACCAATCCAGCGCCTGTGACCGCGTCCGAAAAAGCGGCATTCTCGGCAAGGAAACCATAGCCAGGGTGAACGCTGTCGCAGCCGGTGTCGCGGGCAGCCTTCAGAATTGCTTCGATGTTGAGATAGGACTTCTTTGATGCCGGCGGGCCGATGTTGACCGCTTCGTCCGCAAGCTGGACGTGGAGCGACCCACCGTCTGCGGCTGAGTACACGGCCACGGTGGCGATGCCCAGATCTTGTGCGGCCCGGATGATCCTGACCGCTATCTCGCCCCGGTTGGCAACCAGAAGCTTTTTCAGCATCAGTCGAGATCCGCAAGAGGTGCGCCGGCCATGATGGGTTCCTCATTGTCGGCAATGAAGCGGATGTTCGTACCGGCCGTCTCGGCTCTCACTTCGTGGAACGACTTCATCACTTCGATGAGGCCGATTACGTCTCCGGCGGACACTGCGTCGCCATCCGCCTTGTAGGGCGGCTGGTCTGGCGAAGCGCTCCGATAAAAAGTGCCGGGAAGAGGCGAAAGAATCTGGGCCATAAAGGAGCTCCGGAAAACTGCAGACACTAATTTGGAACCGCCCGCGCGGGTGGTTCGGTCGGCTTCAGTGCCAAGGGGCGATTGCGGTGCGCACAGCCCTGGCTATTTCGATGGCGTTCGGCGTATCGGAATGCACGCAAATGGTTTCGCACCGTACAGGGAAGAAACTGCCGTCCTCTGCCGTGCCCTCGCCCTCGCTGATGGCGCGCACGCAACGCTCGGCCATCTCCGCGGGGTCCTTGGCGTCATGAACGCGTGTCAGGATCAGCTTGCCGGAGGCATCGTAGTCGAGATCGGCATAAAATTCGGCGACGAATGGGATACCGCGCTCTTGATAGATCTTCTCATGCAGGGTGCCCGTCATGCCGAAGAGGGGGACGCCGAAGATCTCTGCCGCGTCGCACACGCCATGGGCGACTGCCTCCTGCTGCATGGCCATGAAGTAAAGGCTGCCATGCGGCTTGATATGGTGGAGTTCCACACCCTCGGCTTTGAGGAAGCCGGCAAGCGCTCCCACCTGATAGATGATGGTGTTCCTGACTTCGTCGCGAGTCATGCGCATCTCGCGCCGGCCGAAACCTTGAATGTCCGGCAAGCCTGGATGGGCGCCGATCTTTACGCCACTCGCCTTGGCGCTGCGGACGGCGGCGTGCATGTGATCCGGATCGGAGGCGTGAAAACCACAGGCGACATTGGCAACGTCGATGATCGGCATCATGCCCACATCATCGCCAACCTTGTAGAGGCCAAAGCTTTCGCCCATGTCGCAGTTTAGCGTCACCGCCATCGCATTGTTACCCCTCGAAGCTGCCGTCTTTGCGGCGTTGCAGCATTTTTTGCGCATGCGGGGGCATTTGTGAAATAGTAGTTTATTGATTGTGATATCAAAAAAACAGATAATGGTTCTGGGCCGGAGTGCATCATGACCATCACCTTGAAACAGCTCGATTATTTCATCGCAACCGCCGAGAGCGGACAGGTCAGTCATGCCGCGGTGGAACTCAACATCTCACAATCGGCGGTCACTGCGGCGATAAAGACGCTGGAGGCTGACCTGGGCGTACGGCTTTTGGAGCGTAACCACGCCGGCGTGAGATTGACGATAGAGGGTGCGCGGTTTCTTGAACATGCGCGCGTTATCACCGGGGCCGTCGCAGCCGCTGTCCGAAGCCCGTTGCGCGATAGGAAAGGCCTGGCGGGCAAGCTGCGGCTGGGCATGACCTACACGGTCGTCGGCTACTACATGTCGCGCCACTACGCGCGATTCCGAAAGACCTATCCCGAGATCGAGGTCGAGGTGCTGGAATTGCCCCGAGACGCGCTCGAAAGCGGCTTGATGTGCGGGGAGATCGACATGGCTGTGATGCTGGTGTCCAATTTGGCGCACACCGAGGAATTGGCCCAGGAGGTCTTGATGCGGTCGAACCGCCGGCTCTGGCTTTCGGCTGATCATCATCTGCTCGCGCGGCAGGAAATCAGCCTCGCCGATGTGGCGGCGGAAGATTATGTCATGCTGACGGTGGACGAGGCACGCACGACGGCCGCCCGTTACTGGGATGCCGCGGGGCTTTCGCTCCGCACGGTCCTTACCACCAGTTCGGTCGAGGCCGTGCGGTCGCTCGTGGCCGCCGGCATGGGAGTCACTGTCCTGTCCGACATGGTTTACAGACCCTGGTCCTTGGAGGGGCAGCGCATCGAAGTGCGCAGGCTTGTCGAGCCGATCCCCAGTATGGATGTCGGCCTGGCCTGGTCGCGTGACAGACCAATCGACCCGGCGGCGGCGGCCTTCCGGGCCTTTATGTCCGTGACCATGGGCGGCGGCGGCTAACCGCCGGCCGTCGCTGGTTGCTGCCTGGTGAATGCCTCCGCTTCGGCGAGATGGGCGCCAGGCGGCTTCTTCAGGCCGTGAAGCGTCAGGCCCTTCGGCAAGCCAGTGAGCTTGCACCAGTGTGCCATGGCACCGGTCAGGGATTTTGCCGAGAACGGTTGACCATACCCTGTGACAAGGACGGTTTCGCCACGCCGGTCCGCAGCGTCGAGGATCTCGGCGAGCATGGGGGTTTACCGGAACGAAAAGCCGCTTCCCGCCCGTCATTCCCCTTGTTCCGGCTGCCGATCCGTCCGGTTTGTTGACTGCATGCAGGTATTCAAGTATGCGACAACCATCAACAGGAAGGACGGACCGGTACGATGTCGACTGCTGAAATGGCTATGCGCGAGGATCTGGCGGCGGCTTACCGGCTGATCGCCCGGTTCGGGATGGACGACATCATCCACACGCACATATCCGCGCGTCTGCCCGAAGAGCCGGAACTCCTGCTGATCAACCGTTACGGCGATCTTTTTCGAGAGGTGACGCCGGAATCGCTGGCGGTGATCGATCACCATGGCCAGCAGATGCGTGGCGGGCAGGTGCCGATCAATACGGCGGGTATCGTCATTCACACCGCGGTTCACGCAGCGCGCCCGGATGCGGTCTGCGTCATGCATACGCATACCGCCGCCGGTGTTGCGGTCAGTTGCCTCGAGGAGGGGCTTCTGCCGCTCAACCAGACGTCGCTGCTCTTCTACGGGCAGGTCGGCTATCATGAGTTCGAGGGCATCGCGCTCGATCCCGGCGAGCAAGAACGCCTGGTCGCCGATCTCGGTGCCAATCGTGCCATGATCCTGAGAAACCACGGGCTGTTGACCGTCGGCCGATCCATCGGAGAGGCTTTCGCCCTGATGTACAACCTCGAGCAGGCGTGTCGCATCCAGCTTTCCGCCTTGGGCAGCGGGCGTCCCATCCATCTGCCGAGCAAGGAAGTGTGCGAGCGCACCGCCCGGCAGTATGAGGCCGATCCGGACGGCGCCGCCGAACTGGAATGGCTGGCGCTGCGCCGGCTGGCTGGAATGCCCATCGACAGGCATTGATCCATGCGGATCGTCATCGCCGATCCGCTTGCCTACAGCGATTCTTTCGAGCGCGCCCTGCGCGCGGCCCTTCCGTCGACGGACTTCGTCCGATGGCCAGACCTGGCGGACGGCGCCGAATACGATCTTTTGGTTGCCTGGCATCTGCCGAAGGAGATGATTGCGGTGCCGCGGTCGCTGCGTGCCATCTTCTGTTTCGGCGCGGGAACGGATCAGCTTCTCAATGATCCCCGCATTCCGGCCGATCTGCCGATCGCGCGCCTGCAGGATCAAGGCCAGGCCGAGCAGCTGCTGGACTATGCGATGCACGCGGTCTTCGCGCGCCTGCATGACGACGTCGCCACCAGAGCCGACCAGCATGCCCGCCTGTGGCGCCTGCCTCATCGGCAGAACCGGACACGCGGGTCGCTGCGGACGGCCGTGCTTGGGCTGGGTCCGCTCGGTCTGCATGTCGCGCGAGGGCTTTCGGCCGCCGGCTTCCCGGTGTCTGCCTGGTCGAGAAACCCCCGTCGGATCGACGGCGTCGCTTGTCTGCATGGCGACGAAGGGCTCGGCCCTTGCGTCGACGGCGCCGACGTCGTGGTCAATCTCCTGCCCTCCAGGCACGAAACGAAAGGCATACTGTCGGATTGGCTGTTTTCCCGCCTCGCACCCGGCGCCTATGTCGTCAATCTCGGCCGTGGCGATCACCTCGATGAGGAGGCGCTACGCGCCGCGCTCGATCGGGGTTGGCTCGGCGCTGCGTGGTTGGACGTCTTTTCCGTCGAGCCTCTGCCGCCCGAGCACTGGTTCTGGCGGCACGAACGGATCCGGCTGACGCCTCATCGCGCCGGCCTGCCGACGCCGCAGGGCGTTGCGGCGTCCATTGCCGCCGTCGTTGCTGCACTCGAACAGGGTCGCAGGCTTCCGGGCTTGGTGCGGTCTGGGGAAGCTGATTGAAAATTGAGCTGATCGCGCAACTGCACAATGAATGCGCTTGACTCGAAATGAGCCTGCATGCCAGCATACCGCCATGCTGAAGTTAAGCACCTCTCTCCTGGCGGATCAGAACGAGCGTCGAAACACGATCTCGTCGAAGGCCTATGTCGAGTTGCGCGAGGCGATCATCACCGCGCGTGTCGCGCCCGGTGCCAATTTTTCGGAAACAGATGTCGCTCAGTCGCTCGGCATCAGCCGCACCCCTGTGCATGAGGCGTTCACACGGCTTTTCGACGAGGGTCTGATCGAGATCTCACCCCAGACAGGCACCCGCGTCTCGCTGATCGACATGACGCGCGTCCGCGAGGCGGCGTTCATCCGCTCCACGCTTGAAAGTGCCGTCATTGCCAGCAGCGGCATCAGGCCCGATCCGGCCTTGCTGGACGAGGTCGAGCTCTTGCTTCGGGCGCAGGAGCGCCTCGTCCACGGCGATGACATGGGCGCCCTGCACCGCGCCGACATGGCCTTCCATGCAGGCCTGCTCGGTGCTTTCGCGCATCCTCGGGCGTGGACTGCCTGCCAGCATGTTTCGGCCGACCTGATGCGCGTCCAGTTCCTGATCGGCATGAAGCCGGATCACATCCGCTCGATCATCGCCGAGCACCGTGCCATTTTCGACGAGGTCCGGGCCGGCAATATGGCCGAGGCCGCACAACTCATGGCGGCGCACATCCGAAATGCCGATTTCGATCAGCTGAGCTTAAAGCGCGAGCATCAGGAATTCTTCCGAACCGGAGACCTCCCGTGAGCGCCGCCGTCATGCGCTCCTGCTCGGTCGCGGAAAGTGCGCGAGATTTTTTTTGGGCCGTTTATGAAACCGGTTTACTGAACCGGCTGTCTGCACATGTCTCGCGGGAGTGGGGCCGCTTGTCGGGAAGATTGAAAATCACCATTCGCGACGTTGCCCGGGCAGCCGGCGTGTCTGTCACGTCCGTTTCCCGTCATCTCAACGGGCAGATCAACCTGCCGGAGCCGACGGCGAGCCGCATCCGGCAGGCGGCGGAGCGCCTCGGCTACCGTCCCAACGCGATCGCCCGCAGGCTCAGCAGCGGCAAGAGCGAGACACTCGGCCTGATCATCGCCTATCCGCTGTTTGCCGAGATCGCCAGCGCGTCGGAGGCCGAGGCCGCCAGGCATGGCTACAATCTCCTGATGTTCAACAGCCGGAACCTGGTGGAGAAGGAAGTCTCCTTCCTGTCGCGGATCGAAGACCGGCAGGTCGACGGCATCCTGCTTCTCACCAACCATCATGATGACGGGCGGCTTTTGCGGCGGATCAACGAGACCGGAAACGTCGTGCTTCTCGACGAGGACGTGCCGGGCGCGAAGGCGCCGCGCTTGTTCGCCGACAACGTCCATGGCGGTCTCCTGGCGACACGCCATCTGATAGCGCGCGGCCACACCCGCATTGCCGCTATCGGAGGGCCGAGGGGACTTCTCAGCACCACCGAACGTCTCGACGGCTTCACGCAGGCGCTTGGCGAGGTCGGTCTTCGTGCCGATCCCGCACTGCTAAGGTTCTGCGAATACGAGGAGGCGCCGGCCTCGATCGCGTTTCTCGACCTTCTGGAACAGAACGAGCCGCCCACCGCGATCTTCACCTTCGGCGACATGCTGGCCACCGGCGCCATGCGGGCCGCACGGCAGGCCGGCATCCGCATTCCAGACGATATTTCGCTCGTCAGCTTCGACGATATCCACAATGCGGACCTGCTCGCGCCGGCGCTGACAACGGTGCGTCAGTCGGCGGCCGAGTTCGGCACGCGCGGCATCAACATGCTGCTCGATTTCATCGCCGGTCGGAAATCCGAAACGGTGATCGAAAGGGTCGGCGTCGAACTCGTCATACGCAGTTCGGTGGCGTCGCCACACGGCCGTCCGTCAGGACGTTCGATAGCGCATACCGGTGCTGGAAGCCCAGATGGGCTCCCGGTGTCGGCCAGGGAGGAAGAGCAAGAAAGTTAGCCGCTTCCGCGGACGTGAAAGGGGAACACACATGTCCATCAATCGCTTTGGTCAAGACGCAGCGTTGATTGCGCTTGATAAAATCAGAACTGGGAAGATCGATCGCCGAGGCTTCATGACCGCCATGGCCGGGCTTGGCATCGCAGTTGCGTTCAAGCCGGGGCGGGCTTCCGCCGCGGCGTCGGAAATCGTCGTCTGCAACTGGGGCGGGGCTGCCCTCGAAGCCTTTCAGAAGGCCTATGGCGCGCCGTTCAAGGCCAAATCCGGCATCGAGGTCGTCATCGACGGCACCGGCCCGGCGACCGGCGCGATCCGCGCCATGGTCGATTCCAAGAATGTCACCTGGGATGCCACGGATGGCGGCATGACGGACGCCGTCGTGCTTGGCAAGGGTGGTTATGTCGAGCCGATCGACTATTCCATCGTCGACAAGTCTCTTGTCGGCGAAGGCCTCGCGGCCGAGTTCGGCATCTGCAACTACACCTACTCCAACGTGCTGGCCTATGACGCCAAGAAGGTCGGCGCCACTGCCCCTTCGAGCTGGAACGACTTCTTCGATCTCGAGAAGTTTCCCGGCAAGCGCACCATGTGCAAGTGGATCCAGGGGCAGCTCGAAGCCGTGCTGCTCGCCGATGGCGTCAAGCCCGAAGAAATCTATCCGCTCGACGTCGACCGCGCCTTCAAGAAGCTCGAGCCTCTGCTGCCCAATCTGATTTTCTGGGATTCGGGCGCGCAGAGCCAGCAACTCTTCCGCGACGGAGAGGTGGTCATGGGCAATATCTGGCATACGCGCGCCAATCTGCTGCGCAAGGAAAACCCTGATTACACCTGGACCTGGAACCAGAACCTGATGTTCGCCAGCGCCTGGTCGGTGCCAAAGGGCAATCCCGCCGGCAAGAAGGTCTTCGACTTCATCAATTCGTCGATGGATCCGGAAGGCCAGGTGACGCTGTTGCGCCTCATGGGCAACGGCCCGTCGAACCCGAAGGCGCTGGCGCTGATGACCGACGAGGACAAGGCGGTCTATTCGCTGGCTCCCGAGAACGCCAAGACGGGTCTGGCTGTGTCGGCGCAATACTATGCCGACAACGAGGCCGAACTGCAGAACAAGTTCCTCGACTTCATCTCGCGCTAACCATCGGAGACCACCACCGGCCACTGGCCGGTGGTGGTTCGAAACATCATGACGTCATTCCAGCGTTGGGCCTTCTGCCTGACGGTGCCGGCAGCGCTTTTGACCCTGTGTCTCTACGTGCTGCCCATCCTTCAGGTGCTGGCGCTCAGTTTCACCGAGCCGACCTTCGGCGTCGGCAATTATGTGGCTCTGTTTCAGAACGCCGCGATCGGCCGCGTCGTGCGCACGACCGTCTTCGTCTCGGCGGTCACGACCGTGCTTACGATCGTCATGAGCTATGCAGTCGCCTTCGCGCTGGTCCATATGCGGCCGGCGACGCGCCGCGTCGCGCTGTTCATGGTCATGGTGCCGTTCTGGATATCGGTGCTGGTGCGCGCCTTTGCCTGGGTCACCATCCTGCGCCGCAATGGCGTGCTCAACTCGGCCCTTGTGGGCAGCGGCGCCGTCAGCGAGCCTCTCGAACTGGTCTACAACCAGTTCGGCGTCATCGTCGGCATGGTGCATTACATGATGCCCTTCGCCATCATGCTGCTCTACGCGAACCTGTCGGAGATCGACCTCAGGATCATCCAGGCGGCACGATCGCTTGGCGCGCGCCCGGTCACCATCTTCTTTCGCGTCTGGGTGCCGCTCAGCATGCCGGGCCTGGCAATCGCCGGCCTGTTCATCGTCATCTTCTCGCTCGGCTTCCTCGTCACGCCGGCAATCCTGGGCGCCGGGAGGGTGCTGATGGTCGCCGAATACATTTCCGTACAGATATCCTCGACGCTGCGCTGGGGCGTGGCAACGGCCCTGTCGACGATGCTTCTGCTCGTCGTCGCCATCCTTGTCGCGCTGGCCATGCGCAGCTCGGCATTGCGCGCTGCCTTCGAAGGTGGCCGCAAATGACGCCGCGCAGCCGCCATCTGCTCGAACGCGCGCTGCCGACGCTCTTCGCCTGGTTGCTGCTCGCCTTCCTGTTCGTTCCCGTGCTCGTGGTCATTCCGGTGGCGTTGACCGACCGGGACTACCTGTCGCTGCCCAACAACGGCATTTCATTCGATCATTTCGCGGCCCTGGCCAATTGGCGCGCGGGCTGGATGGCAAGCATACTCACCAGCCTCGGCATCGCCCTGGCCTCAAGCGTCATGGCGACGGCCGTTTCGGCAGCCTTCGCCATCGGCGCCTGGGTCTATGTCGGACGCTGGCCGTCGATCCTGCGCGTCATCCTGCTTTCGCCGCTGATCGTGCCGCCGATCATCTATGCGGTCGGCATGGTGCGCCTGTGGTCGAAGCTGGGCCTTCTCGACACATGGCTTGGCGTCACGATCGTCCATGTGATCCTGGCGATGCCGCTCGCCGTTCTGGCGATCGGCGCTTCGCTGTCGAATCTCGATCCAAGGCTGGTGCAGGCGGCCCGCTCGCTCGGTGCGCGCCCGGCGACGATCTTCGGCCGCGTCATCCTGCCCAACATCGTGCCGGGCACGGTCGCCGGAGCGATCCTCGCCTTCATCGTCTCCTGGGACGAGATCACCGTGACGCTGTTCATCACCAGCCGAGGCATCGTCACCCTGCCGCGCAAGATCTGGACGAGCATCGCCGATGCCGTCGACCCCGCGCTGGCCGCGATCGCAACCGTCATGCTGGCGGTCACCATCGTCGGCCTCATCCTGCGCATGACCGTCTGGGACCGTATTGCCCAGCGCCGGTCATGACACGACCTTCAATCGCTTCGCTTGTTTCAGAAAGGAAATCGAAGACATGACTGCCCACAGCGCCGCAATGAGCGAGCACGAATACCGCGAGGCCAAGTTCTTCCAGACCTTCGGCTCCGTCCCGACGCCGGCTTTCCACGACCCGGAGGAGCAGACCCGCGTCTGGGGTCGGCCCTGGGGTTGCACCAATGATGTCGGCAAGCTGCGCGCCGTGCTGATGCACCGGCCGGGCGAGGAGATCAATGTCGTCGACAAGAACAAGCCGATGCCCGAGATCGGCGGCTTCGGCGATCCGGAAAAGGGCTGGTACTTCATGGGCAAGACGCCGCCCGATCTCGCCGCCATGCAGACCGCCCATGACGCCTTCACCAAGCTGTTGCGGTCGCAGGGCGTCGACGTCATCCTCACCGAAAAGGCCGCGCCCGGCGCTCTCAAGTCGACCTTCTGCCGCGACAGCGTCATCGGCGTGAAGGGCGGCGCGATCGTCACCCGCCTTGCTCGCCGCGCGCGCCGTGGCGAGGAACTGATGGTCACCCAGGCGCTCGCCCGGGCCGGCTGCCCGATCCTCGGCACGCTGCATGGCGAGGCGGTCTTCGAAGGCGGCGGCTTCGCGCTCCTCGACGACAAGACCGCCGTCTGCTCCGTCTCCGTCGCCTGCAATGCCGAGGGCGTGCGGCAGGTCGAGATGATCCTCAACAGCCTGGGTGTCGAGCTGATCAAGGTGCCGATGCCCGGCTATCGCATCCACATCGACGGCAGCTTCATGATGATCGACAAGGAGACGGCGATCATCAACATCAACGAGCTACCCTATGTCTTCATCGAGTATCTGAACAAGCGCGGCATGAAGCTGATCGAGCTGCCGCCGGAGGACAACGCCTTCTCGCTCAACTGCCTGGCGATCGCGCCCGGTCGAGTCGTCATGCACGCCACCCGCACTTCGCGTCTGGCCGACCGGCTCGACGCCGCCGGCATCGAGATCCTGACGCTGGACTATGAATGCATCGAACTGAACGGGGGCGGCATTCATTGCTCGACGGGTCCGCTCGCCCGGGATCCGATCTGAATGTCCTTTCTCGACGTCCGGAACCTCCGCAAGACCTACGGGTCTGCCGTCGCGCTCGACGGGATCGATCTGTCGATCGAGGCGGGGGAATTCGTAACCTTGCTTGGCCCTTCGGGGTCGGGCAAGACGACGCTGTTGATGTCGGTCGCCGGGTTCACCAAGCCAGACGAAGGCGCCATCCTGCTGGATGGCGTCGACATCACGCGCGTCGACCCGGAGGACAGGAATTTCGGACTGGTCTTTCAGGGCTATGCGCTGTTTCCCCACCTGAACGTCGCGGACAACATCGCCTTCCCTTTGCGGGTCCGCAAATGGGACAAGGCCAGGATCGCCGCAAGGGTGGAAGAAGTCCTGAACCTCGTCGGTCTCGACAGGCTGGCCGCACGCAAGCCGCGCGAACTGTCGGGCGGTCAGCAGCAGCGCGTGGCGATCGGCCGCGCGCTGGCCTTCGGGCCGAAGATACTGCTGCTCGACGAACCGCTGTCGGCGCTCGACCGTACCTTGCGCGACACCATGCAACGCGAACTCAAGCGGTTGCATCGCCAGACCGGCGTGACCTTTGTCTATGTTACCCATGACCAGGAAGAGGCCTACGCCATGTCGGACCGCATAGCCGTCTTCCACAATGGCGCAATCGTTCAGGTAGGCACTCCACGCGACATATACCGCGCGCCCGCCTCGCGCTTCGTCGCGGGCTTCCTCGGCGGCAACAACATCGTTTCGGCGCGTGCCGTCGATGGCGGGATCGAGCTGTTCGGTAGCCGGGCGCCGATGCCTGGGGGCTACGATGCGTCACGGCATGGCCGATCGGTGCTCATGGTCTGGATGCGGCCGGAAGACATCGCTATCGGCGAGCCGCAGCCTGGGGCCATCGCCTTTCCCGCTGTTGTCGCCGACGTCTCCTTCGTCGGCTCGTCCGAGCGCGTCACCGTATCCACCCCTGACGGCCAGGAACTCCTGATCCTGGCAGCCTCGGCAATGGCGCGCGGCATCGCTGCCGGCGGCAAGGTCACCTGCAGCGTGCTGCCCTCGAGCATCGGCTTTCTTGCCGATGAATAGGACTGCATCCGTCGCCGGCACACCCAACTGACCATCGGCCTCGGCCGAAATCCGCATTCCCTGACAGATTGAGAGACATGATGAGCATCAGCCTTCGCACCGTCGAGATCCCCGACTTCGGCATCCCTGTCGAGCGTCCCGCCATTCCGGCCACGACCTATGAGGCACGTTGCGCCAAGGCGCTTGAACGTGCGGGCACGGACTGGCTCGCCGTCTATGCCGATCGCGAGCATGCCGCCAACATCGCCTTCCTGACCGGCTTCGAGCCGCGTTTCGAGGAGGCAATCCTGCTGCTCGGCAAATCGGGCCAGCGCATCATCGTCACCGGCAACGAGAATCTCGGCTATACGCCCATCGCCGGATTGCCTGATATCATCACCATGCTGGCTCAGTCTCTGAGCCTGATGGCGCAGGACCGCATGCAGACGCCGGACCTCGTGGCCGTGCTGCGCGAGGCCGGCATCGCGTCGGGCGACAGTGTCGGCCTGGTGGGCTGGAAATATCTCGAGAGGCAAGAATGGGCCGCGCAGCGTCCGACCTTCCTGGTGCCGGCCTTTATTGTCGATGCAATCGCTGCGATCGTGTCCGCGTCGTCGATCACCGATGCGACGCCGGTCCTCATGCACCAGACGGACGGGCTGCGCGCCGTCGTCGATGCCGACCAGATCGCCGAGGCCGAATGGGGTGCGGCCCGGTCTTCAATGGCCGTGTGGCGTATCCTGAGCGGCTTCACGCTCGGCGACACCGAACTGACGGCGGCCTCGCGCATGGGATATGCCGGCGAGCCGATGAACTGCCATCCGATGTTCGCGACCAATGATGCGTCCGGCCCGGTGATCGGCCTGCGCAGTCCCACGGCCCGTGTGCCGAAGCGTGGTGATGGCGCCACCACGGCGGTCGGCTACTGGGGCGGGCTGACCGCCCGAGCCGGCCTGATCGCCGAGCACGACGATGCATTCCTGGACGTGGCGAAGGCCTATTTCCGCGGCCTGATCGCCTGGTACGAGGCGGCCGGCATCGGCGCCGAGGGCGGCGCGATCCATGAGGCCGTGATTTCGACCCTGGCGGAAGGCAAGCTGCGCCCGGCCCTCAATCCCGGCCATCTCGTCGGCCTCGACGAGTGGATGAACTCGCCAATCCGTCCCGGTTCGACCGAGCGCATCGTCTCCGGCATGCCGTTCCAGGTCGACATCATACCCGTGCCGATGCCCGATGGATGGACGCTCAATAGCGAGGATGCGGTGACCTTTGCCGATGCCGGCTTGCGTGCCGAAATCGCACACCGTCATCCGGCGCTGTCGCAGCGGTTCGAGGCGCGCCGCCGGTTTGTCGCCGAGCGGATCGGCATCACGGTGAAGGAGGATATCCTGCTGCTGTCCGCCATCCCGCTCTGCCTGCCGCCCTTCTGGCTTGCCAGAGGCAAGCTTCTAGGCCGCGACTGAGCAACATCGGCGGCTCCGATTGTGGCAACTCGTCTCACACCTTTAGCACCAGCGCGCCGGTCGTTCGTCGCGACTCCAGATCGCGATGGGCCTCCGACGCGGCTGCCAGATCGTAGTACCTCGGAGGCTCGACCTTGATAACCCCCTGTCGCAGCGCGGCAAAGAACCGGTTCAATTGCGGAGCAAGCTTCTGCGGTGTGTCCGTATAATGGGCGTAGTTCGGCCGGGAAATTGTGACGGACTTCGAAGAGAACCGGCCGATGTCCCAGTTGCCGACTGGGCCGGAAGCCTGGCCGAAACTGACGAGATGGCCTCGTACTCCGAGCGCCGCCAGCGACCCACCGAAGGTATCGTTGCCGACAGCGTCATAGGCGACATCCGCGCCGGCGCCGCCAGTTAATCGCATGACGGCCTCGGCGAAATTCTCTCGCGAATAGACGATGACGTGATGAGCACCAAGCCGTTCGACGATCCGCGCCTTGTCGTCGCTCGACACCGTCGCAATGACCGTTGCTCCGAGATGGCGGGCCCATTGCACCAGCAATTGGCCGACGCCGCCGGCGGCGGCATGGATGAGGACGATCTCCCCCGGACGGACAACATGCACGTCGTGCAGCAGAAAACTCGCCGCGATGCCTTTGAGCAGCCCGGCGGCGGCAATGTCATCGGAGATATCATCAGAGAGCTGGAGCAAAAGATCAGGCACCATGTTGCGCCGCTCGCAATAGGCGCCGACCGGCGGACACGCATAGGCGACACGGTCGCCGACAGAGAAGCCCGACACCGCCGACCCAACCGCCTCGATGACGCCGGCCGCCTCCATACCCGGCACGCCAGGCGGCTGCAGAAGGTCGAAATAGCCGGTGCGGCAATAGACGTCGATGAAATTGACGCCGATCACCGTATGGCGGATCTGCACTTCGTTCGGAGCCGGCTGCGGCAGTCCAATTTCCCTGAGCTGCAGCTCTTCCGGTCCGCCATAGCGCTCGACAACAATCGCCCTGGTTGTTGCGGCCTGACCCGGAGTGACCGTTGGCACGACGCGCGGCACGCTTGCCGATGGCGCAGAAGCGGCAACCGCCCGAGAAGGTCTCGCATCGACCGGCGAGCCCACGCTTCGGCCTCGTAGAAGATTGCGCACGGCCGCGAAGCCGGCCTGATAGATGCCTTCGGTGACCAGCTTGACCAGTTCGTCGCGCCGATGCGCCGGCGGATTGAACTCCGAGCGCCATTCCCAGAAGGTCGCGTTACCGTCGGTCACCGGTTTCAGCCGCACCGAGGCGACATAGCCCATCAAGGGAAGCGGCGCTTCGAGCAGGCAATAGCTGAGCCGCCGGTCCTTGTCGGACAGCGCCAGCAATTGTTCACGCAACTCGCCGCCGTCGGCCAGCCGGAAATGGCGCACCGAGCCGACCGCATCGACCGGATCGCCGCCCTCGATCTCGCTGAAGGCAATCGCAGGGTGCCAGCGGTCATGGCCGTTGAAATCGCGCAGGATCGCCCAGACCTCGTCGATCGGTGCATCGATGATCGTGCTCTGGAAAACCCTGACCATTGGCCGATGTCAGCGCCCGAACCGGTTTTTCAGTGCGGTGAGGGCGGTCTGGAACACGCCGGTGCCGATCTGCTGCATCAGGGTCGCCTCGCGATCGGGCGCGCAGTCGAACTCCGCTTGCCATTCGGCGAGCGTCAGATTGCCGTCGGTGATCGGCGTCAGCGACAGGGTTGCGACATAGTTCTCCACCGCCATCGGGCTTTCCAGAATCGCGTAGCTGCAGGACAGGTCGTAGTCAGAAAGCGCCAACAGCCTTTCGCGGATTCGTCCGCCGTCCTTCAGCGTGAAATTTCTGATACAGCCGATCTGGTCGGCCTGCGCATTCTGCTCGATGCGGCTTTCGGCAACGAACGGCGCCCAGCCCGGCAAGCCATTGAAGTTGCGGACGAGCTTCCAGACTTCCGCCGCTGGCGCGGGAATGACCGAGGATACATAGACCTTGGTCATGCTTGAAAGCCGAGGATCGGATGAGAAAGTCTGCGCCCAGGCATACCCCCCTCTGTGAGGGGGAGATGTCCGGCAGGACAGAGGGGGGCGCGACGGAACACGATCGTCTCAGTGATCGCGGTCGTCATCATCATCCTTGGCAGCCTTGCCCTTGCTCTTCTTGTCACGGGTCAGGCTGGCTATATCCTTGGCGTCGCGCAGCACGTCGGTCATGCGACCGAGCGAGCCGCCCTCAATGCCGATCTCCTTCATCAGATTGTCGATCATCGGCGCCTGCACCCGGTAGCGCAGCGCCGAGTCAATGACTTCGTCGGTGACATTGCGATTGCCGCCGTTGCCACCATTGATGCCGTCGACATGCAGGATCTTGATGCCCTCGATCTTCTCCATCGGCTTGACGCTTTCGCGGATGATGCCTTCCATGTGATCGAGCAATTTGCCGCGCAGGCGACCGGCCCGCGCGCCCTCGGAAAGAATGTTCTCGGCCTCGTTGAGTTGGCGATGGCCGGCGGCGTCGACCTCGTAGCGCTGGGCCGCGGCAAGGGCGTGGATCTTCTCCGATTCCGCCGAGGCGACAGCGGCGATCTTCTGTGCTTCTGCGAGGCTCTTCGCCGCCTTCATCTCGGCATCGGCGGCTGAGATGATGCGCAAGGCGTCACGCTCGGCCTCGCGCTGCGCGCCGATCAGGTCGGTCAGCTTGCGGCGTTCGGCGATCTCGCGCTCGCGGGCGGTGAAGGCCTGCTCCTCGGCTTGGATGGCCTTGGCACGAACCGCCTCCGAGGCCGCGATCGCCGAGGACCGTTCCTGCGTCTTCTTGGCGATATCGATCGCCTTCTGGATCTCGGCAATTTCGATCTTCTGGTCGCGATCGACGCCAAGCTGCCTGATATCGCGATCCTTGATCAGGCGCGCTTCCTCGATGCCGCGTTCGGTGGTGATGCGGGCGCGTTCGACCTCTTCGCCAGCCGAAATCTCGGCTTCCTCGAAGGCCTGACGTTTGGCGATCTGCAGTGCTTCGAGATGACGCTCCCTTGCAATCCTGACCTCGTCGATGGCGCGATCCTGCGCAATCCGCGCCGTCTCGGTCGCCTGGTTCTCGACGATCTCGGCGCGGCGCTTTTCCGCCTCGGCCTTGGTCACTTCCAGCGCCTTTTCGGCCAGAGCGATCTGGCGCTCCAGTTCGGCGACCTCGAGCAGTTTCCTGCGCTCGATCTCGAGCTGGCTCTGCGTGCCCTCGCGCTCGATGCGGGCCCTTTCCAGCGACAGTTCAAGCGCGATCTGCTCGCGCTCGGTCAGCTCGCGCATTTTCATCTCGGTCTCGTCGAGCGACCGGCGGCGAGCGATCTCTCGACGCTGTGTGTCCTCCTCGCTCTTGATGCGCTCCTCGGTGATGTTGCGCTCCTGGTTGAGGCGCGACTTCTCGACGGCTTCGCGCGATGACAGCTGCGCCTGTTCCGATTCCTGGTCGCGCAGCGCGCGATCGATGGCGAGCTCGGAGCGTTGGGCGGCACGGCGGATCTCGACCTCGCGCTCCTGCTCCAAGCGCGCATATTCGCTGTCGCGGTCGATCTCCAGCACCTTGCGCTGGGTGTCGAGGTTCTGGTTGCGGATGTCGACCAGGGTGCGCTGCTCGATCTCGTTGCGCATCCGGCGACGGGTCTCGATCGATTCCGTCAGTTGCGTCAGGCCTTCGGCGTCGAAGGCGTTGGACGGGTCGAAATATTCCAGGCTGGTCTGGTCGAGATCGACGATGGCGACGCTCTCCAGCTCAAGCCCGTTGGCGGCGAGCGATTCCTTGGCAAGGCTGCGCACCTTGGCGGCATAGTCACCGCGTAGTTCGTGCATCTCCTCGAGCGTCATCTGTGCGGCGACGGTCCGCAGGGCGCCGGCGAACTTGCCTTCCAGCAGTTCGCGCAGGCTGTCGGGCTGCAACGTGCGGCGGCCAAGCGTCTGCGCGGCAGCGGCGACCAGCTCGCGGCTGGCGCCGACGCGGACGAAGAACTCGGCGATCAGATCGACGCGCATGCGGTTTTTGGTGATCAGCGCAAAACCATCCTCGCGGCGCACCTCGATGCGCAGGACGTTCATGTTGACCGGGGTGATCTCGTGCAGCACCGGAATGACGAAGGCGCCGCCATTCACCACCACCTTCTCGCCCATGAAGCCGGTGCGGACGAACGCCGTCTCCTTGGTCGAGCGGCGATAGAGCCAGCGCAAGATGTAGACGGCGATCACCACGACGACCGCGGCAATGATCAGCCACAACAGGAAAGCGCCAAAGGTTTGCGCGTCCATGATCTATCCTCCCCAAGACGATGCGGTCGGCGCGAGGCGACCGGCACTATTTCCAAACATCCACCCGCACGGTGGCGAAGTCCAATTCTTCATGCCCGCCTCTGCAGCTTCGGCGTGATCGCGTGGAACGCATCGATCACCGCATCGACGAAGGGCGTATCGTTGATGTTCCCCCGCACCCGCTCGACATGGCGCAGCGGTGTGCGGCGAACGGTCTTCTCGATGGCCTCGAACAACGCGTTGTCGGCTTCCGGGTCGTGAAAGGGCTGACCCGGTGCGTCGAGCATCGAGACGCCGCCTTCAGGCAGCAGGAAACGCACCGGGCCGTTCATGGCGTTGAGCCGCGCGCCGATCCATTCGCCGAAGGCACGGTTCTCATCGCGTGTGGTGCGCATCAGCGTGACGTTCGGATTGTGGATGACGAATTTGCGGCTGCGGAATTTCTCCGGCACGCTGTCGCGCGGGCCGAAATTGACCATGTCGAGCGCGCCGGTCGAGCCGACATAGGGCAATCCGGTGCGGATCGCCGCGCCGAAGCGGTCCTCCGTCGCCGGGAAGACGCCGCCAACGATCATGTCGGCCACTTCCGTGGTGGTGAGGTCAAGGAACGCCGACAGCAGCCGGGAATCGCCGAGGTTTTCCATGGCGCGCCCGCCGATGCCGGTGGCGTGGAAGACGAGGCAGTCATAGTCCGCCTCAAGCCGTCTGGTCACCGCTTGAACCAGAGGCGTGGTGACGCCGAACATGGTGATGCCAACCGCCGGCCGAGCCAGTTTGCGTTTTGCTTCCCAGGCCTCGGCGCTGGGCAGTTGCGCGACCATGCCGGCCATGGCGTGCGCGGCATTGGACAGCACCTGTTCCGTGATCGAATTCAGCCCCTGCACATCGGCGACCGAATGGAACATCAATATGTCGGCGCCGCCGACATATTTGGCGACATCGCCCGCCGCCACCGTCGAAACCATCAGCTTGGGGATGCCAACCGGCAGAACCCGCATGCCGGCCGTCGCCAGCGTTGTGCCGCCGGAGCCGCCGGCCGAGATGACGCCGCCGATGCGCGGCTCGCGTTCGATCCAGCGCGCGAAGGCCTCAGCCATGGCGCTGACCGAACCGCCGCGATCATTGGTGAAGACCGAGGACGAACCGCGCGCGTGCATGCCGGCCACCTGCATGGCGGGCACGTCGGCGCTTGTCGGTTTGCCCGATGTCGAGAGATCAACGGTGCGCACCGGAATGCCCAGCGACTTCAGCCGATCAGCAACGAAGCGCAATTCCTTGCCCTTGGTGTCGAAGGTGCCGACGACCAGAACTGTCCTGCCGATGCGCTCTGCAAAGGGGATGGCGAAGACCTTTTTCAGATCGTCTTGGGGTGCTGCCTTGTCGACCGCCGCCTGCCGCAATTCGGTGACCGGCACGTTCCAGCGGTTGGGCAGTTCGGTGACCGGGCGATAGATGCCGTTCTGCGGCATTGGCTCCGCCGAGCCGGCGCCAGTGCGATCAACGCGATAGACTTCCGCCAGTTGTTCCTTGGCCTGCGCCGCGTCCGCCGCCGTGACCGGCGCTTCCTCGGCATGGCGGCCGACGCCAAGCAGCCGCTGCTGCAACTCGCGGTCGGCGGCGAGCGCCTTTGCGTCCATCAGCCGGTTGATACGGCCATTGACCATGATGGCGACCTGGTTCGACACCGCGGTCGCCACGCCGATGTTCTGCTCGATGACAAGCACCGCCATCTCGCCTTCGGCGGCGAGGTTGATCAGCATCTGCTCGACCTGGTCGACGATGATCGGCGCCAGGCCTTCGGTCGGTTCGTCCATGACCAGCAGCTTCGGGTCGCTGAGCAGTGCGCGCGAGATCGCCAGCATCTGCTGTTCGCCACCCGACAACTGCGAGCCGCCATTGCCGCGGCGCTCGGCCAGGCGCGGAAAGGTTTGATAGACGCGCTCGACGGTCCAGTTGGCATCGCGCCTGTTGCCGGCGGCAAGCCGCAGATGCTCGTCGACCGTCAGGCTTGGCCAGACGCGACGGCCCTGCGGCACATAGCCAACGCCGAGGCGATGGATCTCGTGCGGTTCGTGCGCCGATATCTCGCGGCCATCGACGCGAATGGAACCGGAGCGCGCCCGCTTCAGCCCAACGATGGTGTTGCACAGCGTCGACTTGCCCATGCCGTTGCGGCCAACCACTGACAGCACGCCGCTTTCCAGCGCCAGCGAAACACCCTGCAGCGCATGGCTCTCGCCGTAGAAGACCTGCAAGTCGTCTATCCGCAGGATTGCCTTGGCTATCTTGCTGGGGCGCTCAGCCATGCTTGCCCCCGAGATAGATTTCCTGGACCTCTGGATCGGCCTCGATCTCTTGCGGCGTGCCTTCCTTGAACAGGCGGCCATTGTGCATCATCGAGACATATTCCGACACGCGGAGCGCGACATCGAGATCGTGCTCGATGATGATGTAGCCGATGTGCTTCGGCAATGCGTTGAGGATGGCGACAAGGTCGCGGCGCTCAGTCGGTGAAAGCCCGGCCGCCGGCTCGTCGAACAGGATGAAGCGCGGCGCTCCAGCCAATGCGAGTGCGATTTCCAGTTGGCGCTGCTGACCGTGGCTCAGCGTCGCCACCAGCGTGTCGCGATAGGCTTCGAGATGCACGGCGTTGAGGATCGATTCCGCCTGCACCATGTTGACGTCGGTGATGGCCGGACGCAGCAGCGAAAACCGCCGGCGCGAGACGCCGCGGCAAGCGAGAAAGATGGAATCGAGGACCGACAGGCCCTTGAACAGCTGCGAAATCTGATAGGTGCGCCGCAGCCCGCGCCGGATGCGTTCATGCGGCGGCAGGTCGGTGATGTCCTCGCCGAAGAAGCGGATGCGGCCCGATGTCGGCAGGAAATCGCCGGTCACGGCGTTGAACAGCGTCGTCTTGCCGGCGCCATTGGAGCCGAGGACCGCGCGCCGTTCGCCGGCCGCGATCCTCATATTGATGCCCGAGAGCGCCACCAGTGCCCCGAAATGCCGTGCCACGCCATCGAGTTCCAGCGCATAGGCGCCGGAGCTCTGGAGACGGTTTGCTGCGAAGCTTTCGGTCACTGGCGACTACACTCGAAGTCCGATGTTACGGGCAGCTCGGATTGTCGCGGTTGACCGCGCCGAGCTTCATGAACTCGTCTTCGGGAATGCCGAGCGTCTGGTTGACCTGGGGCACCACCTTGACCAGCTTGTTCATGAGATTGCCGTCGGCGCCTTCGGTGACCTCGGTCAGGAAGATGTCGGCAATCGCATTGCGGTTCTTGTCGAGCGACACCTTGCCGGTCGGCGTGTCGAAGGACAGCTTCGACAGCGCATCGCGCAGCTTCTTGCCGCCGTCGGAGACATCGCCACCGACCTGGTCGAGGCCGAGCAGCGTCGCCTTCATGTCGACATAGTAGCCGTGCGCGAAGAGCGAGGGCGAGGGAAAAGCGCCCGGCTGCTTCTTGTAGGCCTCGACAAACGTCTTCCAGGCCGGCGCGTCATTGGTGTCCGCGGTCGGCCCGGCCGACGGCGTGCCTTTCAGCACATCGCGCAGCTTGCCCTTCGAGGTCAGCACCGTCTGGTCGACGGTGATCGAGCCGCCGATCAGCGGCGCGGAACCGCCACCCTGCTGGTACTGGGTCAGGAAGTTGACGGCGTCGGCGCCGCCGAGCGCGACGTAAATCGCGTCGACATCCTCGGGAATGGCCGCGATGACCGAAGAAAAGTCCTTGTTGCCGATCGGCACCCAGGACTTCGACGGCACATGGCCGCCGGCCTTGCAGAACTCGGCCATGAAGCCGAACACCTGCGTGTAGGGGAAGGAATAATCCTCGGCGACGGTGGCGACCTTTTTGTAGCCCTTGTCGTTGAAGGCATAGGTGCCGAGGCCGGCCATCCACTGGGCGCCATCGGTCGAGAAGCGGAAGAAGTTCTCAGCCGGATCGCGCAGCGTGGTGTCCTGCGCCGCCGAGGTGCCGTTGATGAAGGTCACGTTCGGTTGCGTCTTGGCGTAGTCCTTGACGGCGATGCCCTCATCGCCCGAAAGCGGGCCGACCAGCACCTTGACGCCGTCCTGCTCGACCAGCTTGCGCGCCGCGCGCACGGCGCTGTCGGGCGAGGCATCGGACGAGCCCTTGACGATCTCGACCTTCTTGCCGGCGACCGTGCCGTTCATCTCGGCAACCGCCGTCATCGCACCGCGTTCGCCGTCCTCGCCGAGCACCGTGAACGGTCCCTCGAAGGTGGCAAGCAGGCCGATCTTGATTGTGTCGTCGGCAGCCAGCGCCAGCGACGGTGCGGTCAGCCCGGTGAACACCGCCAGGGCCAGCACTGTACGTCTATGCATCCTCATGATTTTCCTCCCGTTGATTTCATTTTGCAGTGGTTCATTCCATCCCGGTTGCTATTGGCCGGGACGCAAGGACTCCTGGGCAAGATGTGGCTTGATCCTCCCCCACAACCCAAGAATTCCATCCGGTGAGACGAAGACGATCACCAGGAACACCATGCCGATCAGCGTGTTGAAACGCTCGGCGCCGACGATGTCGATGGCGAAGGTCTGCATCAGGACGACGACGACCGCGCCGAGAAACGGCCCGATCGGATGGCGAAGCCCGCCGATGACGGCAATGATCAGCACGTCGATGGCGGCATCGACGCCGATGGTGCCGGGCGAGACGCGGCCGTTGAACCAGACCAGCAGCACACCGGCCAGCCCGGCGATGATTCCGGCCAGAGCCCAGGCGAAAACCTTGTGCGCGGTGACATGATAGCCGAGCGCGCGCATGCGGCGCGGGTTGTCACGGATCGCCTGCAAGGTCATGCCGAAGGTCGAGCGCGAGCCATAGAGAACGGCCGCGTAGGACAACACCGCCAGACCGAGGCAAAGGTAGTAGAAAGGCCGGGCGTCACGCCAGCCGATGCCCCAGAATGCCGGAGCGCGAATGCCCGCATAGCCGGAATGGCCATTGAAGATGGCGTAGTTCTGCTGGGCGAAATAGTAGGTCGCGGTGGCAATCGCCAGCGTGATCATGATTGTGTAGATGCCCTCGGTGCGCACCGAGATCCAGCCGATCAGCGCCGACGCCAGTGCCGCCGAAAGAAGCGCGAAGGGCACCGCGAGCCACCACGGCCAGCCGAAGCCAAGGACGTTGGAATTGTTGCTGCCGAGGATGGCGATGGCGTAGGCGGCAATGCCGGCGACCGTGATCTGTGCCAGGCTGACCATGCCGCCATAGCCGGCGAGCAGCATCAGCGACAGACCCAGCATGCCGAAGATCAAGGAATAGCCGCCAATCTGCGTCAGGAAGAAATCCGAGGCCACCAACGGATAGAGGACCAACGCGACGGCCAGGATGATGTGACCAGCCCCAAGTCTCTCCAGCCAGTTCTGCTGCGGCGTCACGTTGGTGGCAATAGCAAGGCTCATCGGGCCTTCCCCATGATGCCTTGTGGCCGCACCGCCAGCGTCACCACCATGATGACGAAGGTCAGAACGATGCCGTAGGTCGGGAAGTAGACGAGACCGATCTGCTCGGCGAGGCCAATCAGCAGCGCGCCGATGGCGGCACCCGTGATCGAACCCATGCCGCCGACGATGACCACGACCAGCGAGGCCAGGAGATAACGGACATCCTCGCCGGGCGCGACCGAAAGTGCTGAACCGCCGACGACACCGGCAAAGCCGGCAAGGCCGGCGCCGACCGCAAAGACGATGGCGAACACCGCATGCACGTTGACGCCGGAAGCCTGCAGCATGGCGCGGTCGTCGACGCCGGCGCGGATCATCATGCCGACGCGTGTCTTGTGCAGCATCAGCCACAGGCCGACGCCGATGACGATCGCCGCCGCCAACACGACGACGCGGTAGAGCGGATAGGTGAGGAAGACCGATACGCCGTTTGAGCGCACTGCGGTGATGATTGGTAAGGTCAAGGCGCCGTCGAGCCATTCCGGCGTGGCGATCTGATAGGTGCCGCCGGCCCACACAGCCAGCATCAGGTCGGCGGCGACGATCGAGATGCCGATCGAGACCAGGGTCTGGCGCAGGTCGTCGCCTTCGAGGCGGCGGAACACGAAAACCTGCATGACGACGCCCACGATCGCCAGCACGGCGAAGCCGGCGGCGACGCCGAGCAGCCAGTAGCCGGTGCGGTTGGTGACCTCGTAGCCGATATAGGCGCCGAGCAGATAGAGCGAGCCATGCGCCAGATTGACGTTGCGCATCAGGCCGAAGATCAGCGTGAAGCCGCTGGCGACCAGGAAATACAGGCCGGCCAGCGTGATGCCGTTGAGGATTGCGCTGACGAAGGCCTTCTTCGAGATCAGGATCGCGTTCAGCCAATCCGGCCAGACGGCGAAGACCAGCCACGCCATGACAGCGGCGGCAAGCAGGCCGACGAGGCCCCAGGCCTGCCCGCGTGTCGTGCCGCCACCCGAGAGCGATGACGAGGATGGCTGGTCGAGCAGGCTCATGCAGTCAGCCGCCGGCGCTGCTCGTTCATGCGCGGCGCCTTGTGGAACTTGCCGTCCTTCATGATGGCGAGGATGCGGTTCTTGTCCTGCAGGATGCGCACGTCGGAGATCGGATCGCCGTCGATCAGCAGGAGGTCGGCGAGGTAACCTTCCTTGATCATGCCAAGTTCGTCGCCCATGTTCATGATCTGGCCGCCATATTTGGTGCCGGCCTGGATGGCCTCCATCGGCGAGAAGCCGAGCATCTCGACGAAGGTCTGGATGTCCTTTGCGTTGGTGCCTTGCGGCGTCCACGCAAAGCCGTAGTCGCCGCCGATGCAGACGCGGATGCCGCGCCTATGCATCTTCTTCATCGTCTCGATGCACATTTCCAGCTCGCGCTCATATTCGAGCGAAAGCGGCGAGCCGGGCTTGATGCCCCACTGCTCGGCATGGCGCGCGGTGTTGATCAGCCAGGCGATGCCGGGCGCGACGAAATGCTTGTCCTTGACCGCCTCGAGCATGTCGAGTGCTTCTTCGTCGGCGAAGGACGCGTGGTAGATGTTCTGGATGCCGTGGCGAACGCATTGCTTGACCGAGCCGGACGAGCGCGCATGCGCCGACAGCACCTTGTTGCGGCAGCGCGCCTCGGAGGCCGCCATGGCGACCTCCTCTTCCGACATCGGCGTTTCCTCGGCGCCCATGCCGGTGATGCTCTCGCCGGACAAATTGAGCTTGATGGAATCGACGCCGTACTTGATCAGCTGGCGCACGGTGCGGCGGATTTCCTCGGGGCCGGAGACGACGATGCCGAGATTGAGGCCTTCATGGGGGATATGGGAGGGCGAGGAATCGCCAAGCCCGCCGACCGTGGTGATTTCCGGCCCCGCCGCAAGATAGCGCGGCCCTGGGAAGCGGCCCTGGTTGATGAATTTTTTCGCGACGACGTCGAGACGCGGCTTGGCGGCGGCAGCACCGCGGCCGGCGGTGAAGCCGGCGTCGAGCACCAGCTTGGCCATCTCCATGGTGACCAGCATATGTTCTTCGACTTCCATCATCTGGATGGGGTCGATGCCGGGTGCGTTGTTCCAGGACAGATGCAGATGCGCGTCGATCATGCCCGGCATCAGCGTCGCGCCCATGCCGTCGATGGTCGTGACACCCCCTGGTGCGCCACCGCTATAGGAGGAGGACGAAGACGAGCCGAAGCGTGACGAGCCCTTGGTGATCTGCTTGATGCGGTTGCCCTGCACCAGCACCTCACCGGTGTATGGATATTCACCTGACGCGTCGAGCACGCGCACATTGGTGAACAGCGTGCTGCTCGAACCGTTGCCGTTCCAGCTGTCGTCTGCCATCACAAGCCTCCCAACCTGCCGAGCGCGTAGTTCTACGCCCGATCTGAAATCCTCACCTATCAACCCGTCTCAAAAAATCGGCGAGCCTCGAGCTGCTCTCGCGCGGGCTTTCCACCGTGGCCCAGTGCCCGCACCGATCCAGTGAGGAGAATACGGCGCCCTTGATCCTGTCGGCAAGCGCCTGGCCGACACCCGCCGGATTGACCGTGTCGGCATCGCCGGTGACGAGCAATGTCGGCGCAGAGATCCGCCGCGCATCGACCGAGGTTGCCTTGGCCAGCGCCTCGCAGGTGCGGGCATAGGATTCCGGGTCCTGGCGGGTGATCGATTCCCGCACGAAGGCGACGGCGGCCGGCGAAGTCTCCCTGGTGTGCGCCGAGATCGCGTTGGCGACGATCTGGTCGGCGATATCGGCAATGCCGCCCGAGCGCGCCAGCCGTGCCCGGTTGGCGAGGCCTTGCCTCGTCGCCTCGGCCGGTTCCGCCAGCGCGCCAAACAGCGTCAGCGAGGTGACCAGCGCTGGCTGCGTTGCCGCAATCTGCTGACAGATGATGGTGCCCATCGAATGGCCGACGAAATGCGCGGATGCGACCCCCATGCCGGCCATGGCGCGGATGACGGCCTCACTCATCCCTTCGATGGTGAGCTGTTCGATCGGGCGCGGCGAACGGCCGGAGCCCGGCAGGTCGAGCCGGATGACGCGATAGCCGGAAAGTGCTGCCATCTGCGGCTGGAACATGTTCGACGTGCCGCCGAGGCCATGGATCATCACCACGGCCGTGCCTTCGCCGACAACTTCCGCGACGACCTGGCCAACCGTCACTGTCGTCATTGCGCATGCTCCGCAAAGCGGTTTTCCAGCGTGCCGATGCCGTCGATCTCGATGCGCACGACGTCGCCGGCCTTGAGATATTTCGGTGGATCAAAGCCGATGCCGACGCCGACCGGCGTGCCTGTGGCGATGATGTCGCCGGGCTTCAACGTGATGCCTTGCGACAGGGTCGCGATGATTGTCGGGATGTCGAAGATGAGCAGCGAGATCCTGGAGTCCTGGCGCAGATCCTCATTGACGAAACACCTGATACCGGCGGTCGCCAGGTCCAACTCATCCTTGGTCACCGCCCACGGCCCCATCGGGCAGAACGTGTCCTGCGATTTGCCGATCAGCCACTGGCTGTATTTGCCCTGCAGGTCGCGGGCGGTGACGTCGTTGACGATGGTGTAGCCCCAGACGTGATCGAGCGCGTCCGCCTTCGATATGCCACGGCCGCCCTTGCCGATGATGACGGCAAGTTCCGCCTCGTAGTCGATGGCCATCGAGACCGAGGAATCGATCAGCACATTGGCATGGTTGGCGACCACCGATTCCGGCACTTTTGAAAAGATGATCGGATGTTTCGGGATCGCCCCGGCGCCGGCGCTGGAATCGAAACCGCTGCGGGCGAACTCATGCGCATGCTCGTGATAGTTCTTGCCGACGCAGAAGATGTTGCGGCGCGGTTGCGGGATCGGCGCCTCGATCTCGACCTGCGCCAGCGGGATCGGCGACAGGGTGCGCGGCACGCCGGCGCCATTGCGCTCGATCAAGGCCAGGATACCGTTCCTCGCCTGATCGACGGTGAAATCGAAGGGTGCGACGGTCCGGGCATCAAGATCGACAAGACCCACGCGACGTTCGCCGGCGATCGAAAAAGTCGCGACCCGCATTCGATTCCTCCTGAACCTTTTCTGAACCAAAACCGGCTCTTTCGCTACACGCTATCGCCGATTGGTTCACGCCGCAAGAGGGCTCTGGCTCACAATTCAACAGAATTTGGGCAGATCGTGCTTGCTTTTCGTCTGGACACTGGACCGAATGGCAATCGCTTGATAAGATTGGTTCAACATTGGATCAGATAAAAGACCCTCAACGAATGCCGAAGCTCGTCGCCAACGATATCGCCACAATGCTGAAGAAACGGATTTCCTCCGGCGAATGGCTCGAGGACGGCCGCATGCCGCCCGAGCGCGACCTCGCAGCCGAATTCGGCGTCGCGCGCAACACTGTGCGCCGTGCCGTCGGCTTCCTGGAGGACGACGGAACGGTCGTGCGGCATGTCGGGCGCGGCACCTTTCTGACCGCGACCAACCCGACATCGATCGCATCGATGGTCGCACGGATGGAAGGCACTAGCCCCGCCGACATGATGGAGATCAGGCAGCTACTCGAGCCGGCAGCGGCTGCCTTTGCCGCGACCAATGCCAGCGCAACCGAACTGAATGCCGTTCGCGAAGCACACCAGACCGCATGCGATGCCATGGAGATGCCCGAGTTCGAGCATTGGGATGCCGAATTCCATCACCGAGTGTTTGCCTGCTGCCGCAATGACTTCCTGAAAGAGATCCACAATCTCATGCGTGCCATTCGCAACCAGTCACCCTGGTTTGAAATGAAGAAGCGCTCGTTTTCGGAAGAGCGGCGTCAGGTGTATTGCCGGGAACATCAGGCGATTTTGGAAGCGTTGTTCCACCGCGATCCGGAAGGCGCGAAGACGGCGATGCTTGGTCACCTCAAGACGGTCGAGAAGAACTTGCTGGGCAGGTGATCGAGACGAAACCTGTGTGGGCGGCCCACGGCGACAGGTCTCACGGGTGCTGCGGCCCGTCGTCGCCGAAACAGATGCAAAGTCGGATAAGCGTTACCATCCTTCAAAGCCGCAGGCTCAGGGCAAAGGATGGGCAAGACTTACGATGTCTTCGACGTCCTGGTGGGTGCGCGCGAAGCGCTTGAGAACCAGCGGGTCGTGGCCTGGCACGATGTGAGCCGGGGAACTGGCGAGTTGTTTCATACGCTCCACGCCGAAGATGACATCGCTCAGCCGATCGAAGACGGGAAACGGCTTCTGGCGTTCCATATTGGCGTAAAAATGGGCTGCGTCGGAGGCGATGACGACCGCGCCGTTGTCGGTTTCCACCCGCACCACCTGCAATCCGCGCGAGTGGCCGCCAACCTTGTGGAGCGTGATGCCGGGCGCGATCTGCGACTCCGGGTCGTGGAAGCAAACCTTTCCGGCAAAGACGCGCCGCACCATGGTGGTGACGTCTTCGGCCTCGAAGGGATGGCGCATGGCATGGTGGCACATGCAGCGGCCGGTCGCGAACTCCATCTCCGCATCCTGCAGGTGAAAGGTCGCGTTCGGGAACAGATGATGGTTTCCGCAATGGTCGTAATGCATGTGGGAGATGATGACGTCGCTGACATCGGCGTGGTTGATGCCGATTGCCGCCAGACCGGCATCGACGGACCTGACGACACTGCGTCCGCGTTTGTCGCCGGCCGGTTTGTCGAAACCGGTGTCGACGATGAAGGTGCGCTTCTCGCCAACGATCGCCCAGACGAAGTAGTCGAGCGGCATCGCAACATCATGCGTGTCGCCGCCGAGGAAATTCTCACCCGACCGGCGTTCGAAATGGCCGTAGCGAACGGCATGGATTTCATAACGTTCGGAGTGACCCATGATCAGCTCGCTTTGGCGACATCTGTGGTCTGGGCTGAGCCGACCTCCACATGCGCCCATGTCTCAACCGTCTTGACCATACAGGTAAAATCGGAATCCGGCCCGTAGAGCTGGTTCGTCACGCTCAGCAACTGGCGCACGGCACTGCCCACCACCATTGGCACGCCCATCGCCTCCGCCTCATCCACGCACAGCCGCACATCCTTGAAGGACAGGCCTGTCGCGAAACCGAAATCGAAGGTACGCGGCAGGACGGATTTTGGGAACTTGTCCTCGGTGGCGCTGTTGCGGCCGCTCGAGGCGTTGATGACGTCGATCATCACCTTGGGATCGAGGCCCGCCTTGACGCCCATCACGACCGCTTCGGAGGAGATCGCAAGTGCCGCCGCCGCAAGCAGGTTGTTGGCAAGCTTCATGGTCTGGGCGGAGCCCTGAACCTCGCCCATGAAGAATATCCGGCCGAAATTCTCGATCACAGGCCTTGCCGTTTCGAAGGCAGCCTTCGGCCCCGATACCATGACGGCGAGCGTGCCGTTGCGCGCGCCCTTTAAGCCTCCGCTGACGGGCGCGTCGATCATGGCGATGCTCTTGGCTGAAAGGCCTTCGGCAACCTTGGCGGCCATTCGCGGGCCTGTCGTCGAGATGTCGACGAAGATGCGAACCGCCTTGCCCTCGGCGATGCCGCCTTCGCCGAGCACGACCTTTTCCAGGATCTGCGGGCTGGGCAGGCTGGCAAAGACGATCTCCGCAACATCGGCAACATCGCGCGCACCGGCGGCGGCTTTCGCGCCCGCATTGGTCAACTCCATAACGGCTTTGATGTCGACGTCGTAGACAGTCACTTCGTATCCGGCCTTGATGAGACGGGTCGCCATCGGTGTGCCCATTTTTCCGATGCCAACAAAGCCGATTTTCAGGGTCGACATGATCGCTCTCTCCTTCGTCGGGGCCTATTGCCCATGGTGCTTGATCTCGATCTCTTGGATCGCATTGCGTCAGGTCGTTTCCACCGTGGGCATTTCCAGCGCCTGGCTTGTGCGCGGCACGAGAAGTTCCGCTATGTCCACGACCTTCAATCTGTCGGCCACGCCGAGCGCATCGATCGCGGCGGTGTACATCACCTTGTCCTTCGGGCAGGCGACGACGAAATAGGCGACGTCGCCCAGGCTCAGCGCTTCACGGATGCGGTTCTCGCTCGGCCGCTCGGTCACGCCGTCGTCGCCTTGCCAGATGCGGCCGCCGCCGGCGCCGCAGCAAAAGGAATTCTCGCGGCAGCGCGGCATGTCATGAAGCGTGTAGCCGGCGGCGCGGATCAGCTCGCGCGGCGCGTCGAAGCCGCCATTGTAGCGTCCAAGATAGCAGGGATCGTGATAGGTGACCCTGGCGCCGTCGGCGACATGCAGGTCGAGTTTTCCCGCCGCGATGAGTTCCGCCAGCAGCGCCGTGTAGTGCAGCACCTCGAACGCCGCGCCGAAATGCTGATAGTCGTTCTTCAGCGCATTGAGACTATGCGGATCGGTGGTCATGATCCGGTTGAAGCTGCACGCCTTGATCTCATCGATGTTGGACTGAGCGAGCGTTTCGAACAGACCTTCTTCGCCGGCACGCCGCACATCATTGCCACTGTTGCGCTCGGCATCGAAGAGAATGCCGAAGTCGACACCGGCTGCGGTCAGCAGTTCGGCAACCTTGCGGGTGATTTCCTGAACGCGCGGATCGTAGGACGCATAGTCTCCGACGAACCATAGAACGTCGACGGGTTCCTCGCGCGCGTCCTTGACCGGAAAGCCGAGCTCCCTGGTCCAGCGCGCCCGCATCTTGGACGGCTTGCCCATGGAATTGCCGAGACGGGTCAGGTTCGATAGCGCCTCCTGGAGACCGGGGCTGACACGGCCTTCGTCGACCAGATGACGGCGCATGTCGATGATCTTGGGCAGATGCTCGATCTCGACCGGGCATGCCTCCATGCAGGCACGGCAGGTGGTGCAGGCCCACAGCGTCTCCTCGGAAATCACGCCGCCGACCAGCGGGGCCGCCGATGGTCCCGCGGCAAGCGCGTCGCGCAGGTCGGTGATCAGCAATTTCGGGCTGAGCGGCAGACCGGCCGCATGGGCTGGACAGACCGCCTGGCAACGGCCGCATTCGGTGCAGGACAGAAGGTCGAGCTGCTGTTTCCAGTCGAACTGCCCCAGGCTGTCGATCCCTGGAGCCTCACGCGCTTCCGGGACCGCGGGCGCCAGGCCGCGCGGTTCGAGGCTGCGGAAGTAGATGTTGGGCGCGGCAAGAAACATGTGCCGGTGCTTCGAACCGGGGATATAGACGAGGAACGCCAGAATGGCGCCGACGTGAACCCAGTAGAACAATTCTTCGCCCGCATGTGCCGACATGCCGGCACGATCGAGCAGTCCTGCCAGGGCCGATGCGACCGGTCGCCACGAGCCGTCGGCGCCACCGACAATGCGCGCCGCCGCCTCAAGCAGCAGAGACGCCACGATCAGGACGATCAACACATAGATGATTGCCGCATCACTGCCGCTCGAGCCATCGAAGCGGGCAGGTCGCAGCACGTAGCGCTGATAGAGTGCAAGTCCGACGCCGACCAGCATCAGCACCGAAAAGATATCCTGCAGAGCGGCAATCCAGGTTTCGCCCCCGATGGGCGCAAGTGAGAACCCGGGAAACAGCCGCGAGCCGAAGGCATCGATCGTGGCGGTGAGCAGCACGAAGAACGAAATGAAGATGATTGCGTGGAGCACGCCGGAAAGCGGCTTGCGGAGCATTTTCCGATGCATGCCGATGGCGACCATCACGCCCTGGAGACGCAGCATCGGGCGGTCGAAGCGGGCCGCTGCCGGTGCATTGGCAAGAGCAACCGCGTAACGGCGCGAGCGCCAGGCCGTCAACGCGAATGCTGTGATGACCAGGATCCAGAGTGGCAGGGTCGATGCCATCTCAACGGCCAGAGCCGGCCCGCAGCCTGTCGCTCAGATTGGCGACGAGATCGAACAGGTCACAGGTTGCGCCGTAATGCGCGACATTGAAGATGGGGGCCTTCGGATCGGTGTTGACGGCAATGATGAGGTCGGCCTGCGACATGCCCTCGAGATGTTCGGGCGCACCGGACACGCCGAGCGCCAGATAAAGCTTCGGCTTCACCTTCTGGCCGGATTTGCCGACCTGGCGCAACTTCGGCAGCCAGCCATTGTCGACGACAGGACGGCTTCCGGCGATCTCCGCCCCCAGCATCGTCGCCAGATTGCGCGCAAGGTCGATGCTTGCCTCGTCGCCGATGCCGCGGCCCACGCACACGATCCTCTCGGCTGTCGTCAGATCGACGTCGGCATAATCCGGCACATCGATGGCCACCATCTTCACCTTGCCGCCGGTGAGCGCCGGTTCGGCATCGATCGTCTGCACGCTCACGGCGGCAATCGGGCCCGGCATTGCCTCCGCGAAGGCACCTGGGTTGATCATCAGAACGGCGGGCAGCGGCACTTCGCATTCGGCGAGTATCTTGCCGCCATACATCTGCGCGACGACCGTCAGGCTTTCGCCACGCCGCTTGATTTCATTGACATAGGAGACGAGCGGCCAGCCGGTTCGCGTCGCGATGTCGGCTGCCACGTCCAGTCCGTTTGCCGAATAGGGAACCAGGACCAGACCGGGGCTCTCGGCGGTGATGACATCGCGCAGAAGCAGCGCATAGGTCTCGGCGGGAATCACATCCGATCTTGTGGCGCGGGCCACTATCAGGCGATCGGCGGCACCGAAGGAAGCGGATGCGCCTTCCGCGTCACGACCGACGAAAAAGGCGACGACCTCGTCGCCGGCCTGGGCGAGCGAACGCGCCGCGGCGATCATTTCGAGGGAGAAGGCTTCGATCTTGCTGGAGTGGCCTTCGGTACAGGCAATAAATTTCATGACTTAGTTCCTTGCCAGGCCCTTGGCTGCCAGGATGGTGACCAGGCGATCCGCGACTGTCTCGGCATTGCCGCCGAGGTTCTCGCCGGAGCCGCCCTGGACTGGCAGGCGCAATGTGATGATCTCGGCGGAACGCTCGAAGCCCGACGATTCGGGCATGGCGCGGCCGATGGGCGTCTTGGATGCTTCGCGAAGCTTGCTGCCGGAGACATAGCGTGGCGCCTTCGACGCTGTCTGAACGCCCAGCACCGCCGGCGTGGCCAACTCATAGGTGACGGCGACACCCGCGCCGCGCTCTTGCGTGACCCGAAGCACGGCGCCGTTCGCAACGATACGGTTGGTTCCCGACACATGCGGCCAGTCGAGCAGCGCGCCGACATAAGGCGCGAGCTGGCCAAAGACATCCTCGCTCGATTGAACGCCGCACAGAACCAGGTCGGCCGACTTTGCCCGCGCCATCGCCGCGATGGAAGCCGCGATCTCACGTGAGGAGATCATGGCGTCCTCCTCGGATTGAAGCGCCACGACTTCGTCGGCGCCGCGCGCGGCAGCCATCTGCAGGACACGGTTGGCGCCTTCGCCAACGGCCACCGCCGTCACCTTGGCGCCGCCGGCTTCCTTGAGCAGGATTGCTTCCTCGAGGGCATGATCGTCGAAATCGTTGAGCTGGAAATCCAGCCATTCCCGATCGATGCTGCGCCCGTCCTCGGCGAGCTGCAGCTCGCCCGCGGAATCCGGGATCATGCGCAAGATAACAAGAATATTCACGGCCTCTCCTCCGACGGAACGCACCTCAAGCGCCCGGCACCGGCTGCTAGATAAGTCGCATTCTTCGCTGCTCCCAATGGCGAAAAAGGTAATAGCAGCTATTACAAGACGGCAGATTGACGATCGCGGGTAATCGACTGCTAATTTGCGTCAAATCGCGTTCAATCGAATTTTCCTGAATTGGAGGTTGTCAGGAAAATAGTCGTGCGATTTGCCCGGGATATAAACATCTATTGTTTGTTTATACTGTCTCGCGTGCAGGAATAGCTGAGGAGAATTTTAGGCGCTCTGTCGAGCGTTCAGGAGGAGGAACCAATGTCAATAAAGAGCATACTAGACCACAAGATTTCGCGTAAGAGCTTTATCCGGGGCATGCCGGCCGTGGCGGCAGCCATGGCCGCCGCACCGGCCATCCAGCTTGCCCAGACCAGCGCAGCCGTCGCTTCGGAGTCGGAAACGAAGCCAGGCTACTATGGCGCGCCGCGCACCTGGATGTGGAATCCCAATGCCAACACCATGGTCGACACCTCAAAATGGAAGAAGGCGGGTCCGTATACGATCGGGTTCTCCAATGCTTCGATTTCCAATGCCTGGCGCGTCGCCTTCCAGCATGGCGTCCTCTGGTCCGCCGGCCAGCATCGCGACGAGATCGCTCATCTTCTCGTCACCGACGCCAATGACGACCCTTCCAAGCAGATCGCGGACATCCAGGATCTGATCAGCCAGGGCGTCGACATTCTGCTCATTGCGGCCTCGACCGAGGACGCGCTCGATTCCGTTGTCGGCCGTGCAACCGAACAAGGCATTCCCGTTGTCATGGTCGATCGCAAGGTGAAGACGCCGGCCAACTACATCACCTACGTCACGGCATCCGACTGGGCACTGGGCCGTCTCGAGGCGCAGTGGTTGTGCGAGACGCTGGGCGGCAAGGGCAACATCGTGATGCTGCCCGGCATCGCCGGGTCGAGCGTCGCGGAAATCCGCATCAAGGCGAACGAGGAAGTGTTCTCGAAATTTCCCGACATCAAGGTGCTGGAGAAGCAGTATTGCGACTGGAACCCGGCAACCGGCAAGTCGGTGATGGCCGCGCTGATCCAGAAGCACGGCAAGGCCATCGACGGCGTCCTGGCCGACAGTGCGCTTCAGGGCTATGGCGCGATCGAAGCGTTTCTTGACGCCGGCTACAAGGACGGCGAATTTCCACCGATGACCGGCGGCGACGTTGCCCGGATGTATCAGCTGGCCAACCAGCACAACATCAAGATGGTCGGCATCGACTATCCGACGTCGATGGGCATCACCGGCATCGAGACCGCGCTCGACGTGCTCAAGGGCATCTCGGTCCCGGACAAGGTGGAGGTGAGCTTCCAGGTCGTCACCTCGCCGGGTGCGGATACGATCTCGGTCAAGGGCGACAGGCATCTGCTCGACCATGTCAGCATGAGCGATCCGGGCGATCTGTCGCCAAGCAACGGGCTGCCCGCCGGCTATAATCCGAGCACATTCAATCCCGACTATCCGAAGTAAGCTTCCCAAGCGACCCGGTGCGTGCCCATCCTGGGCGCGCACCGGACGTGCATTGAACAGTTCGAGCACCGGATATGTCAGCGTCTGTTATTGAACTCAGCCAGATCGAGAAGGACTATCCTGGAGTCAAACCCCTGGACAAGGTCGATTTCGCCGTGCGGCCAGGCGAGATTCACGCCCTTCTCGGCGAAAATGGCGCAGGCAAGTCGACGCTGATCCGCGTCATGGGCGGCGTGACCAAACCGAATTCCGGGACCATGACCTATCTCGGCAAGCCAGTTTCCTGGCAGTCGCCGAAGGAAGCGCGCGCTGCCGGCATCCACGTGATCCATCAAGAGCTTGCGCTTTTTCCCGAGCTTTCCGTTGCCGAGAACATTCTGGTCGATACGCAGCCCCGCGGCATGTTTGGTCTCATTTCGAACCGCGCCCGCCACGTCCGCGCCGCTGAAATCCTCGCACAACTCGGCGTCGATATTCCAACCCACGCCAAGATCGACGAATTGCCGCTTGCCGATCAGCAAATGGTCGAGATCGCGAAAGCCCTGGTCGGCAGGGTTCGGCTTCTCATCCTGGACGAACCGACAGCGGTCATCGCTGGCCGCGAGGTCGATCTCTTGTTCGAGAACATGCGCAGGCTGCGCAATGAAGGCGTCGGCATCGTCTACGTCTCCCATAGGCTCGAGGAGATCTTCGAGATCGCCGACACGGTGACCATCCTCAAGGACGGCCAGCTCGTCGGCACGAGCCCGGTAAGCGCGCTCACGCGTGAAGAGATGATCACCCGAATGGTTGGTCGCCGGCTCAGCCAGATCTATCCGCCGCGGCGTACGGCACCGGCGGGCGGCCGGGATGTGCTCACCGTTCGCAATCTCAAGGCTGGTCCGCGCGTCCGCGACGTCAGCCTCAACGTCAAGGTTGGCGAAATCGTCGGCGTGGCCGGCATGGTCGGTTCGGGGCGCACGGAGGTCGCCGAGGCTATCTTCGGCACGCGGGCCGTCGAGAGCGGGGGGATCGAATTCGATGGCAAGCCATTTGAGACAAAGCTTCCGAAGGGTTCGATAGCCCATGGGCTCGGTTTTCTGACCGAGAGCCGCAAGGACGACGGCCTGTTTCTCGGCCTGCCGATTTCCGCCAATATCGTGGCGCCCGACCTGGACGGCATAACGAAACATGGCCTGATCGACCGGAAGCAGGAACGTGCTGTGGCGATGCGGCAGATCCAGGACTTTTCGGTCGCGACGCCGTCGCCTGACGTGAAGATCGGTAATCTCTCTGGTGGAAACCAGCAGAAGGTGCTGTTCAGCCGCTGGTCGCGGATCGCCAGCAGGCTGCTTATCCTCGACGAACCGACGCGCGGGGTTGATATCGGGGCCAAGGTGGAGATTTACCGTATCGTGCGCCGGCTGGCGGATTCTGGCGTCGGCGTGCTGATGATCAGTTCAGAACTGCCCGAAATCGTCGGTCTCTCCGACAGGGTCTTCGTGATGGCGCAAGGCTATGTCGTCGGCGAAATCAAATGCGATGCACTCGGCGAGGAGGCGATCATGGAACTCGCCGTGCGATCTGTCGGGCACCGCGAGGCGGAAACGGATCAGCGTGCGGAGCCGGTCGGATGAGCGCGATCACTGTGGATCTTCGCCGCAACCGGCTGATGCTCTCCTATCTGATCGTGGCAGTGCTGCTGGTGCTGCTTGCCGTTGCCGGCGGCTTCTTGTCCGATCGGTTCCTCACTTGGCGCAACATCGGCAATCTGTTCCAGCAGCTCATCGTGCTGGGCATGGTCAGCCTGGGCCAGACGTTCGTGGTGCTGATGGGCGGCATCGATCTGGCGATCGGTTCGCTGGTCGGTGCGCTCACCGTCTTTCTGGCGAACTTCCTCGAATGGCGTCCGGATCTGGTCTGGCTTGCACTGCCGCTCGCATTGGTCGTCGCGACTGCTGTGGGCGCGCTCAACGGCTTGCTGACGGTCGTGCTGCGCGTCCATCCCCTGATCGTCACGCTCGGCATGTCCTCGATCATCTTCGGCGGAACGCTGATGTACCGCAAGGAGCCCGGCGGCTCCGTACCGCGCGCCTTCGCGGATATTGCCTATGCAAAGGTCGGCGGCATTCCGCTCAGCGCCATCGTGCTCGTCGTGATTTTCGCGCTCGCCGGGCTTTGGCTGCAGCGCACGCGCACGGGCCGCAGCATCTACTTCGTTGGCGGCGATCGGGAAGCGGCGCGGCTGAATGGGTTGCCGGTCGATCGTATCGTGGTGCTTGCCTACGCGCTGTCGGGCCTGTGTGCAGGCATAGCGGCGATTTTCCTGACCGCGCGAACCGGCGTTGGCGACCCGCGCATCGGCGCCGCGCTGACGCTGCAGTCGGTGACGCCAGTCGTGGTCGGAGGCACCATTCTGGCCGGCGGCAGAGGCGGCGTGCTTGGGACTTTCCTCGGCGTGCTGCTCGTCACGATGCTCAACAGCCTGCTGAACTTCGTCAATGTCTCGTCCTACTACCAGTGGGTCATCCAGGGCCTCATCATCATCATCGCGGTCGGCATCCACACCACGAGGCGGAGATAATGATGGTGCCTCTCGATACCCCGATGCCGCGATCGCAAAGCATTTCCATGGCGTCTGTCTTCGAGCGCTACGGACTGATGATCTTCCTGGTCGTGCTGATGACCGTTGCGGCTCTCGCTTCACCGACCTTTCTGCGGCCGGCCAATCTGGTCAATGTGCTGACGATCGCGGCACCGCTTGGCATGGTCGTCGTCGGCCAGACCTTTGTCATCCTGGTGCGCGGATTGGACCTGTCCGTGGCCTCGCTGATGGCGACGGTGGCCGTGTTGGCGACTGCTTTCAAAGCCACGACCAATGAAGCGATTCCGATGATCTTCATCGCCGCGATCGCCCTGTCGGCCGTGGTGGGCCTGGTGAATGGCTGGCTCGTCGCCAAGCGCAATGTCAGCCCGTTTCTGGCAACACTGGCGATGATGATCATCCTGCAGGGCATTCGTTTCGCCTATACTGGCGGGGCGCCGATCAGCACCTTGCCGCCGGGCATGGGCTTTCTGGCCTCCGGCCGGATTTTTGGCGTGCCCGTCAATCTGATCACCCTGGCGTTTCTGGCAATCGCGTTCGGCATCGTGCTGCACCGGTCACGCCTCGGCCGTGAGATCTTCATGGTTGGAAGCAATCCGAAGGCCGCGTTCCTCAACGGTGTCGCGCCCGATCGCGTGGTCATCCTCTGCTACGTCATCTGCTCGGTCTGCGCGGGAATAGGCGGGCTGTTCCTGCTCGGTTATGTCGGCACCGTTTCGAACTGGGTCGGCCAAGGCTACGAACTGGACTCCATCGTTGCCGCCGTGATGGGCGGGGTCGCGCTTACCGGTGGGCGCGGCAACATCTTTGCGGCGCTGCTTGGCGTGGCCGTTCTGGTGGTGATCAACAATCTCGTGCTGCTGCTCGGATTTCCGATCGAGATGCAGCTCATCATCAAGGGTGTCATCATCATCGGCGCGGCGGCGTTTTACCGGACGCGGCTCGCCTGATCCGATGCTGCCGTTGGACCCCAAGGGAGGAAGAGAATGACCGTTGAAGTTCTGGCGGAGCGCGGTGCACGGGCAAGGCGCGACGAGGAAGTGGATGTCGTGATCGTCGGGGCCGGCCCATCCGGCTCGGTCGCCGCACTTCATCTGGCGCGCGCCGGCATTTCCGTCGTCGTGCTCGAGCAGGGCGAATGGCCGGACTATGCCGACTATACCGGCGCGCGTCCGGAGCACGAGCTTGTCAGCACCAAGCTCTGGCATCCCAATCCCAACGTTCGCGACAACCCCAACGACTATCCCGTCGACACGTCGACGACGGACATCAACCCGCTGATGTTTGCCGGCGTCGGAGGCAGCGCGACGCTCTACGGCGCGCAGTGGATGCATTTCCTGCCGTCCGACTTCCGCGTGCGGTCGATGGATGGCGTGGCCGAGGACTGGCCTTTCACCTATGAGGATCTGCTGCCCTACCAGCTCGAGATCGAACGCGAGGTGGGCGTCTCCGGTCTCGCTGGCGATCCGGCCTATCCGCCGCGCGGGGCCTATCCCTTTCCGGCGCTGCCGATGGGCTCCGTTGGTCAGCGCGGTGCGCTGGGCATGGAGAAGATGGGCTGGCACTGGTGGCCCGGCAGCAATGCCATCCCGTCGGAGAAGTTCGGCGAACTCAATCCGTGCGTACGCCGCGGAACCTGTCTGACCGGCTGTCCGGAGGGCGCGAAATCCACGACCGACCGGTCGCATTGGCCGCTGGCCCTGAAAGCCGGCGCGCGGCTCGTCACGCGTGCCCGCGTGAAAGAAATCGAGACGAACGAGCAGGGGCTGGCGACCGGCGTCATCTATGTAGACGCGAACGGGCGCGACCGGCGCCAGCGCGCCAAGGTGGTCATCCTGTGCGCCAATGGCGTCGGCACGCCCCGGCTGCTGCTGATGTCGGGAGGGCCCAGAACTCCGGACGGCCTCGCCAACTCCTCCGGCATGGTCGGCAAGCGGCTGATGATGCACCCCTTCGCAAGCGTGCTTGCTTCTTACCAGGACCCGCTCGATTCCTGGCGTGGTCCCTTCGGCCAGCAGGTCTATTCGCTGGAATTCTACGAGACCGACGAAAGCCGCGGCTTTGTACGCGGATCGAAATGGAACTGCATGCCATCGGGCGGACCGGTCGGCGTATCCGGTGCGACCGGGTCCAAGGTCTATGTCGCCGAAAGCGGCCGGTTCCAGGATTTCTGGGGCGCCAACCTGCATGAAAATGTGGCGCGTCGCTTCGGCCATTCGCTCATCTGGGGCATCGTCGGGGAAGATCTTCCGGAGGAAAGCAATCAGGTGGTGCTGTCGAAAGATCTGGTGGATTCCGATGGCCTGCCGGCGCCGCAGATCGTCTACAAGGTCAACGAGAACTCCAACCGGCTGCTCAAGTTCAACATCGACCGCTGCCTGGAATCGGTGCGCGCCGCTGGCGCCATCGAGACGCTGGTTTCGACACCGGTGCGTGAATCCGGTTGGCATCTCATCGGCACCACCGTCATGGGCGACGATCCAAAGCGCTCGGTCGTCGACCAGTGGGGCGCCTGCCACGACGTGCCGAACCTCTACGTCATGGATGCGTCGACCTTTCCGACCTCGGGCGCCACCAACCCGACAGCGACCATCATGGCCGTGGCGCTGCGCAACACGCGCCGCATGATCGCCGAGCGCCGCAACCAGAAGGTGGCCTGACATGTCGAACGAGAACGCCTTCCTTGCACTCGCAGACTTTCTGATCCCCGCGCATGGCAAGATGCCGAAGTTCAGCGACGTCTGCGGTTACGCCGATGTCGAGAAGTCCCTGGATTTTCGTATTGATCTGAAGCCGGGCTTTGCGCGCGGCATCGCAGTCGATCCGGCCACCGGCGCCGAAGCTCGTTTGGAAAGCCTCAACAAGGAGGATGGCGAAGCCTTCTCGGCGATCACCACCATTGCCATCGCCACCTACTATATGAGCCCGCGCGTGCGCGAGCTGATCGGCTACCCCGGCCAGGAGAACGTCCCCTACGATTCCAAGGCGACGCAGATCTACCTGACCAACGGCTCGCTCGGCCAGGTGGTCGCGCGTGGCCGCAAATATCGGCCGACCCCCGGCCTTTGATCTCCCAAGCAACTGGAAAGGACCATCCAATGGGCAAAGACGTGTTCGACAAGGGTTTTGAAATCCGCAAATCGGTTCTGGGCGCCGAATTCGTCGAGAAATCCTTCGCCAGCGCCGACGATTTCAATCGTCCGCTGCAGGAACTCGTGACGGAATATTGCTGGGGCGCTGTCTGGGGCCGTGACACGCTCGACAAGAAGACCCGCAGCATGCTGAACCTCGCCATGCTTTCCGCGCTCAATCGTCCGCACGAGCTGAAGATGCATGTGAAGGGTGCGCTGACCAACGGTGTGACCAAAGACGAAATCCGCGAAGTCCTTCTACAGGTCGTGATCTATGCCGGCGTGCCTGCAGGCGTCGATTCCTTCCGGGTGGCGCGCGAAGCCATGCAGGAAGTCGGAGCATGACAACCCGTCCGCCGCTGGCCACGGAAAAGCTCTCGATGCTGATCGGCGGCCGCTCGGCCGCCGCGCAATCGGGGGATTTTTTCGAATCCTTCGATCCCTTCACCGGCAAGGCCTGGGCGCTCGTTCCGCGCGCCGGCGTTGCCGATGTCGATGCGGCCGTTCAGGCGGCCGCCGCCGCGTTCCGCGGCGAGTGGCGGACGATGACCCCAAGCGCGCGTGGGCAGATCATGACCCGCTTTGCCGATCTCGTGGCGGAGGAGGCAGAAAACCTGGCCGTTCTCGAAACCCGCGACAACGGCAAGCTGATCAATGAAATGCGGATGCAGTGCAAATACATTCCGCAATGGTTCCGCTTCTTTGGCGGCCTTGCCGACAAGATCGAGGGGCGTGTGATCCCGATCGACAAGCCGGGCGTGTTCAACTACACGCGCCGCGAGCCGCTCGGGGTTGTGGCCGCGATCACGCCGTGGAACTCGCCCTTGATGTTGGCGACGTGGAAGCTTGCTCCAGCGCTCGCGGCCGGCAACACGATCGTCTGGAAGCCGTCGGAATTCTCGTCGGTGTCGGCATTGTTCTTCGGCCGGCTTTTCGAGAAAGCGGGCTTTCCCAAGGGCGTCGTCAACATCGTCACCGGCTTCGGCCATGAAATCGGCGACCGCCTCGTCACGCATCCCGATGTCGCGAAAGTGGCGTTCACCGGTGGTGATGCAACCGGCCGCCGCGTCTATCAGGCTGCCGCTGGCGGGCTCAAGAAGGTCACGCTCGAACTCGGCGGTAAATCCGCCAACATCGTTTTCGCAGACGCCAAGATGGATGCCGCCATTCCCGGCCTCGTTTCCGGTATCTTCGCCGCGACGGGGCAGACCTGCATTGCTGGCTCGCGCGCGCTTGTGCAGCGCTCCGTCTACGACCAGGTGACGGAGAAGCTGGTCGCCTTCGCAAAGACCGCGAGGATTGGCGATCCGCTCGATCCCGAGACCCAGGTCGGTCCGATCACCACCCTGCCGCAGCGCGCGAAAGTGCTCGACTATATTGGCATCGCCAACGGTGAGGGCGCCGCGCAATTGCTCGGCGGCAAGATACCCGAGGACAAATCGATTGCCGACGGCTGGTTCGTGGAGCCGACGATCTTCGGTAACGTGAAGCAGTCCATGCGCATCGCCCAGGAAGAGGTCTTCGGACCGGTGCTGTCGGTCATTCCCTTCGAGGATGAGGACGAGGCGGTGGCTATCGCCAACGACACCATCTACGGGCTCGCGGCCGGGATGTGGACGCAGGATCTCGGCCGAGCAATCCGCCTGCCCGAGCGGCTCGAGGCCGGCAGCGTCTGGGTCAACATGTACCGTGCCACCAGCTATCTCTCGCCTTTCGGCGGCTACAAGCAGTCGGGCATCGGCCGGGAGAACGGCCAGACCGCCATCTACGAATATCTTCAGGAAAAGAGCATCTGGATCGATGCCGGGAATTCCATTCCCGCGCCGTTCGTCCAGCGCTGATCGAAGAGACCCTTCGGAGGAAATCATGAACATACGTTTCGATGCCGTGCCGCCACTCGATCCCAAGGTGGCGGCGTTCGTCGGCGGCAAGCATGCGATGCTGATCGGCGGCGCATGGCTGCCGGCGGCCTCCGGACAGTCCCTCGACGTCATCGACCCCTCGAACGGGCGGGTCATCGCGCAGGTGCCGGCCGGCGATGGCGCCGATGTCGATCTGGCGGTCAGGGCCGCGCGGACGGCGATCGACGGTCCTTGGTCGAAAATGGTGCCGGCCGAGCGCGCCAAGCTGATCTGGAAACTCGCCGATCTGATTGATGCCAATGTCGATATGCTGGCAACGCTCAATTCCTATGAGAGCGGCAAGCCGATCGGCGATTCCCGCAACGGCGAGGTGCCGTTCACGGCCGAGACGTTCCGCTACTATGCGGGGTGGGCCACCAAGATCAATGGCGAGACGATGACCATCAACGCGCCGGGTGACTGGCACGCCTACACCCGCCGCGAGCCGGTCGGTGTCGTCGGCCAGATCATCCCGTGGAACTTCCCGCTCAGCATGCTCGCCTGGAAGGTGGCGCCGGCACTGGCGGCCGGCTGCACCATCGTGCTCAAGCCGGCCGAGCAGACGCCGCTCGGAGCGCTCTACTTCGGCAAGCTGGCCCAGGACGCCGGCTTTCCGGAAGGCGTGATCAACATCCTGACCGGCTTTGGCGAAACGGTTGGCGCGGCGATGGCGGCCCATCCCGATATCGACAAGGTGGCTTTCACCGGTTCGACCGAAGTGGGCCGGTTGATCGCGCGCGCCGCGACCGGCAATCTCAAGAAGGTCAGCCTGGAACTGGGTGGCAAGGCGCCAACCATCGTGCTGGGCGATGCCGATATCGATATGGCGGTGGCGGGCGCCTCGAGCGCGGCATTCTTCAATGCCGGCCAGAGCTGCGGCGCGGGAACGCGTTTCTTCGTTCACAAGAAGATCTACGACAAGGTCATGTCCGGGATCGCGGCGCGCGCCGAAAAGCTGAAGCTCGGCGCCGGGCTTGATCCCTCAACCGAGCTTGGGCCCGTCGTCTCACAGCAGCAGATGGAACGCATCACCCGACTAATCTCGGAAGGCAGGAGTGACGGCGCCGAGATCGTCACCGGCGGCGCGCGCGCCGGCGACGTCGGCTATTTCGTCAAGCCGACGGTCATTTCCAGGACGCGGCCGGACATGTCGGTGATCCGCGAAGAGATATTCGGGCCGGTGGCCTGCGCGATGCCCTTCGACGACGAGGACCTGGACAAACTCGCCAAGGACGCCAACGACACGGAATATGGCCTTGCCGCATCGATCTGGACCAACAATCTGGGCGCCGCGCATCGGCTGGCCGCGAAGATCAAATCCGGCACGGTCTGGGTGAACTGCCACAACTTCAACGACGTCACCATGCCGTTCGGCGGTTTCAAGCAGTCGGGCTGGGGGCGCGAACTGGGCGAGCAGGCGCTCCAGCTCTACACCGAGACCAAGACCGTCGCGATCCGGCTGCCATAGGCGAGGCGGTCGATGTCCTGCTACGAGACGATCGACACGCGGTTCGGGGACCTGATCGATCCGGTCGCATTCCTCGAAACCATCCATACGGGAAATCGCTGGGCGGAGGGACCGGTCTATTTCGCCGACCTTCGCTCGCTGATCTGGAGCGATATTCCCAACGACCGGATGCTGCGCTGGGACGAGGAGACAGGGGCGGTTTCGCTTTTCCGCGGCCATGTCTCCAATCCGAACGGCAATACACGCGACCGGAACGGAAGGCTGGTCACCTGCATTCAGGGGGAACGTCGCGTCGTGCGCACGGAATGGGACGGCGCGATCACCGTGCTGGCCGATTCGTTCGATGGCAAGCCGTTGAACTCGCCGAACGATGTGGTCGTGAAGTCCGACGGCAGCATCTGGTTCACCGATCCCAATTACGGGATCATTTCGGACTATGTCGGGCGCAAGGGCCTGCAGGAGCAACCGGGCTGCCGCGTCTACATATCGATCCCGGTTCGGGAGCGATCACCGTCGTTGCCGATGATTTCTCCATGCCGAACGGGCTCGCCTTCTCGCCCGACGAGAAGCGCCTTTATATTTCGGACTCCGGCTTCCTCACCGACCGCAGTGCCCCGCATCACGTCAGGCAGTTTGACGTTGACGGCGACAAGTTGGTAAATTCCCGCATCTTCGCCGACATATCGCCTGGCATTCCGGATGGTTTTCGCGTTGATGTTACGGGCAATCTCTGGATCAGCGCATGGGATGGCGTACAGTGCCATACGCCCGAAGGTGAACTCATCGGGAAAATTCAGGTTCCGGAAATGGTCGCGAACCTGGCCTTTGGCGGGCCGCGCAACAATCGGCTGTTCATCACGGCGACAACGTCGGTCTATGCCGTGTTCCTGAATGTCCGAGGCCTGAAGTACCCGTTCGGCGCGTGAACACGGACACCACTGGGTCGGCCTGGAAGCGCTGCGGCAGCGGATGGTTAGGGTGAGAGTTGGACACGAAGCAGCTACAGGTATTCATCGCCGTCGGTGCGGCCGGCAGCTTCTCGAAGGCCGCGCTCGACCTCAACGTTACCCAGCCGATGGTCACGCGCCATATTCGCGGGCTTGAGGAGGAGCTCGGCGTCGAGCTGTTCTATCGCAACGGCCGCGGTGTCGTGCTGACCGAGGCGGGCGTGCTTCTGAAGGCCCATGCCGACGAGATCGTCGAGCGGATGCGGCTGGCGCAGAATGCGGTCTCGAGCCTCAAATCCTCGCCGAAGGGGAGGTTGGTGCTGGCCGTGCCGCCTTCGGTCGGCACCGTGCTGACGGTGCCGCTGGTCAAGAAGATCAAGAACGAGTTTCCCAATGTCGCGCTGCAGGTGATCGAAGGCTTCAGCGGCCATATCCTGGAATGGTTGACTGCCGGCCGCATCGATGCCGCCGTGCTCTACAATTCGCCGAACCATCCTTCCGTGCTGACCGAACCGCTGGCCGATGACGAGCTGTTTCTGATCGGGCCGGTCTTGTCCGAGCGCGTGCTGCCGCGCGGGCCGGTCGGCCTCAACATCTTCGCCGAGCTGCCGATGATCCTGCCCAGCCGCCCGCACGGGCTGCGGCGGCTTATCGACAACACCCTGGCGGAGCATGGCATCTATCCGCGTGTCGAGATGGAGCTGGAGGCAATGCCTTCAACCTTGCTTCTGGTCGAGGAGGGCACTGGCTATACGGTTCTGCCCTATGCTTCCGTCCATCTCCTTGTTGAGGCTGGCCGCATCGAGGTCTGGCCATTCGACCCGCCGATTACCCGACAACTGATCCTCGCGACCTCGTCGCAGCGACCGATGTCCTCGAACTTTCGCCCACTCTTCCGTGCGGTGCGCACGGAACTGCGGGACATCATTTCCACCCACATCTGGAAACCGACAAACTATCCTGAATGAGTGTGCGAAAAGAATGCATGGCTCCAAGTTGGCTGGCGGTGATCAGGTAAGCTCAGCGACCTGTTGGTGCCGTCATTCCCGATCGAGTGGAAAAATCGGCCGCGGTACATTCCGATACGGCATCCGCTCGTAGTGAGGCGTACAAAGCGCGCCACTGTCACAGACGATGATCTTGCCGGCAATCGGCGCGAACGCGGCACGGAAGTGCTGCATGGATTTCAATGCGACCACCCGCTTCGCCGCCGGGTCGATGCCGAATGCCCTGAACTGCTGGAGGTCCAGCATCTGCTGGGCGATGGTCACGACCAGGATTTCGATGCCGTCGACGCGCAGCACCGCGCTCCTCCCGAAATTGCCAGGAAGTCCGCCGATCATCGGCCCGTCGCCGACGAAGTGGCCATCGCTCAGCGCCACGATTTCAGCATTGAGCTCCAGCGGACCGCCGCCGAAGCGGGCGTCGGTCTTGCCGCCGAGCACAATCCCGATGCGTCCGCCAACGGCCGACCCATGCAAGGCCGCCGCAGCCTCGCCATCGACCATCGGACCGAAGCAGGCGTCGGTCACCCTGGCATCGAGCATCGCCTTCAAAAGATTGGTCGAGTCGCCATAGCCACCACCGCCGGGATTGTCGGCATAATCGGCGATGACGAGCGGGCCATCGTCTGATTTGTATGCCACGGCGACAGCGGCGGCCGCTTCGACGCTGATATACGCGTTCAGCACCTCGTGGCGTCTGTCCCAGATGTCGTCGGCGATCGTTTCGGCGAAGGCCTGGTGCGCATCGAAATCGCCCTGGCCGGTGACCAGCACGGTCGGCCCGACCTCGGCAATATCGGCGCTGGCGAAGCCGCCATTGATGCTGACGGCAAACACGTCGGCTTGCGCTTCGTACGCTCGCGCGGATGCGAGCCGTTCGAGCATCGGACCGATGTCGGTGCGCCCGCCATTGACCTCCTCGAGCATGGGTCGCCTGGCGCTGATCGTGCGCGGCTTGATCTCGCCGGCCATCGTACGCTGCAGGATTTCGCCGGCCTGCCGCCCGATCTCACGCATGTCGACATGCGGATAGGTCTTGAAGGCGACGATGATATCGGCGAGCTCGCACATCCGCCGGCTGACATTGGCGTGCGGGTCAAGCGTGATGGCAATCGGTACGGCCTGGCCGACCACGGCCCGCAAACGCCGAAGCAGTTCGCCTTCGCCGTCCTCGCAAAAGTCGGGAACCATGGCGCCGTGCAGTCCAAGCAGAATCCCTTCGAAATTTTCTGATGTCGCGGCAGCGATCAATGGTTCGCATAACCAGTCGAACGCAGTGCGCGTGACCCTGCCGCTTGGACCGGCGGCGGAACTCAGCACATGCTCGACCTGCCAGCCATGAGCGCGTCCCACATCGAGGAAACCGGCAAGCTCTGTGTTGGCGTCGCGCCGCTGGGCAATGGCTTCCGCTCCCGTCAGAAAATAGCGGTCGCGGAACGCCTGCTCGTCGGTCGGATGACGGCTGAACGTGTTGGTTTCATGGTAGATTTCCGCGGTCAGGACTTTGAAGGTCATAAGTTACTCCAGGGATGCATGGGTTCGGGCGCGGCAACCGCAAAGGGGCAGCAATTCGGCACGTGGGTCAGTCCGGATGGTGGCAGGCTACGGCGTGGCCTCCTCCGGAAGCGGCCAGAAGCGGCGTCTCCACCCGGCAACGTTCGCTCGCCCTTGGGCAGCGCGTCGCGAAGGCGCAGCCTGGCCCAAGATCGAACGGGCTCGGCACCTCGCCGGCCAGGGGCTCGATGCGGCGACGCAGCTTCGGATCGGGCTGGAACGTGCTGTCGAGCAGCGTTCTGGTATAGGGATGACGCGCCGGCGCGTCGGTATCGGGCAACGCCTCGACGACGCGGCCGAGATACATCACCAGCACTTCGTCGCAGAAATACTTTACCAGCGCGAGGTCATGGGAAATGAACAGGTAGGTCAGGCCCATTTCTGCCTGCAGCCGCTCGAGCAGGCCAACGATCTGGGCCTGGATCGAGACGTCCAGCGAGGCCGTCGGCTCGTCCAGCACCAGAAGTGCGGGCTTCAGCGCAAGTGCGCGGGCGATGCCGATGCGCTGCTTCTGGCCGCCCGACAGCTGATGCGGGTAGCTCGATGCCGTTCCAGGATTGAGCCCGACCATGGTCAGCAATCCGCTGATCATGTCGGATCTCGCGGCTGACGAAAGGCGTACCCCCTGGATCTGGAACGGCTCCATCACCGCATCGGCAACGGTGTAGCGGGGGTCGATCGCCGAATAGGGGTCCTGGAACACCATCTGCATGCGTGCGCGCAGACGGCGCATCTCGCGCGGGCGCTGCTTCAGCAAATCCAGCCCATCGAAACGGACCGTACCGCTCGATGGTTCGATCAGGCGCAGGATGAGGCGCGCAAGCGTGGACTTTCCACAGCCCGATTCACCGACGACGCCGACAACCCGGCCCTTCGTCATCTGGAACGACACGTCGTTGACCGCGTACATCGAGCGGGCCGCGCCGAACAGGCCGCGCTTGCTGGTGTATCGTTTGGACAGGCTGCTGACGTCCAGGAACGCGCTCATCCGACCGCTCCGGCAAAATGGCATGCGGCGGCGCCGTCATGGCTGGCTATGAAAGGTGGCGACACGGCAGCGCAGATTGCCTCGGCGCGCAGGCAGCGCGGGTGAAAGCGGCAACCCTGCGGATAGTGGGCGACGCTTGGGACGGTGCCCTCGATGCCCTTCAAGCGCTGTGCGCCCGCCAAGCCGCGCGGGATGCAGCCGATCAGGGCCTTTGTATAGGGATGGCGCGGATCATCGAAAATCGCCGCGACCGTTCCATACTCGACCGCGGTCCCGGCATACATCACCACGACCTTGTCGCAGGCTTGGGCAACAACGCTCATATCGTGGGTAATCAGCACCATGCTTAGACCGCGGTCGCGGATCAGGTCGCTCAGCAATCGGATGATCTGCGCCTGGACGGTGACGTCCAGCGCTGTGGTCGGTTCGTCGGCGATCAGCAGGTCAGGGTCGGCGGCAAGCGCCATGGCGATGACGATGCGCTGCTTCATGCCGCCGGACAATTGGTGGGGGTAAAGGTGATAGATGGAAGCCGGTTCCGGAATCCGCAGTTCGCCAAGCAGCTCGACGGTGCGGTCGCGCGCGGCGGATCTATCCAGGCCAAGATGCAGCCGTGCCACGACATCGATCTGCGGTCCGACCTTTTTCAGAGGATCGAGCGAGGTCATCGGATTCTGCGCGATCAGGCCAATGCGGCCACCGCGCAGTTTCCGGTAGGCCGGCTCAGGCAAAGCGGTCAAATCGCTGCCGTCAAAGACCACCGAGCCGCCGGTGATGCGGCCGCCGATCAGCGGCAGCAGTCCCATGATGGCCATGGCGGTCAACGACTTTCCCGATCCGGATTCGCCAACCAGTCCCAGCGTCTCACCTTTCTCGAGCGAAAACGATACGCTGGACAATGGCGTGAGCGCGCCGATCGCAACGCGCAGACCTTCCACTTTCAGGATCGTGCTCATGTTCCGCGCAGCCGTTCGCGGATGTCGAGTGCCCGGATCAACGCATCGCCGAACAGGTTGATGGCAATCACGGTTACGGCAACGACGAGACCCGGAAAGATGATGACCCAGGGTGCCAGGAAAAGCTGCGCGGTGCCGCTGCTCATCATGGCACCCCAGCTTGGCGTCGGCGGCTGCGCGCCAAGGCCGAAGAAGCCGAGCGTCGCCTCCAGGATGATACCGTCGCCGATGGCGAGCATGCCGACCACAATGACCGGCGCAACGGCATTCGGCAGCAGGTGGCGCGACAGGATGTGGGCGGGCGTGGCACCCAGGTTGATGGTTGCCTCAATGAACGTCTCGCGCTTCAGCTGGACGATTTGCGCCCGGGTCAGTCGGGTGAATTGCGCCAGGTAGGCGACCGCTATGGCGAACATCGTGCTGGACAGGCCGGGGCCGATGATCGCAACCAGCATGAGCGCGATCAGGATGTCGGGAAACGACCATGTCAGATCGACGACCGTCATCACGGCGCGTTCGAACAGGCCACCGAAATAGCCGGCGGCGGCGCCGAGCGCCATCCCGACGATCATCGAGAAACCGATGGCTGTTGCGCTGACCGACAGCGAGGTGCGCGCGCCGTACATGACGCGCGAGAGGACATCGCGGCCGAATTCGTCGGTGCCCATCAAATGCGGCCAACCCGGCGCGGCGTTGCTGTTGGCCAGATCCTGGATGGTGACATCGAAAGGCGTGATCCATGGCGCGGTCAGCGCGACCGCCAGCAGGACCAGGATATAGCCGCCCGAAAACAGGCCGAGCGGCGTGGCGAAGGCGCGCCCGACGCCGGATTGAGCCAATGCGTTCATGTGGTGGCTTCCCTGACACGAGGGTCCAGCGCCGCCTGGGCGACGTCGCCGATCAGCGTTCCGAGCATCACGGCAAGCGCCAGCATGAGCAGGCATCCCTGCACGACAGGATAATCGCGCTGACCGAGCGCACGGATAAGCAGGCTGCCGAGGCCGGGCCGGCCGAAAACGAATTCGACGGTGACCGCGCCGCCGAGGATCCAGCCAATGCGCAGGGCCAGGATCGTGACGACCGGCAGAAAGGCGTGCGGCAGCAGATGGCGAAACAGGATGGTCGAGCGGGACAGCCCCTTCGCGTGTAAAAGCGTGACAAAATCCTGGCGTGCGATCTCGACCAGCGCCACGCGGGTGACACGGGCCACCAGCGCGATACCGCCGAAACCGATCGTGAGGACCGGTAGCACCAGAGCCGTCCAGGTCTTGGCGCCGGAGACTGGAAACCACCCGAGCGTTACCGAAAACAGCAGGATCATCAGCAGCGCCAGCCAGAAACTGGGAACCGTCGAGCCAAGCAGGATGAATGCCTTGACCACCTGTTCCACGACCGGGTTCTTGGCAACCGCGGAGATGGTGCCGGCGATCATGCCGACGATCGAAGAGAAGGCGAAGGCCAGGGCGCCAAGGGTCAGGCTGTAGGGCAGGTTCTGCCGGATCAGGTCCGAAACCGGGCGGCGCAGCACGATTGCCTCGCCGAAATCCCCGCTCAGAATGCTCCTGATCCATAGCAGGTATTGCTCGACCAGCGTCCGGTCGAGGCCGTATTTCACGGTCATTGCGAGCCGGTCCTCCGGAGAGGAGCCGACTCGCATGAGGTTGTCGATCGGATCGCCCGGCAGAAGATGAACGACCAGGAAGATTACGACCGAAATCGACAGGGACACCGGAATGAGCATCAGCAGACGTTGCAGCGTGTATTTGATGATCATCCCGGCTCCTCCGGTGCTTCACTGTTGGTCAAGCGCCGGTAGCGCTGGTTACTGCAGGACCTGCATGTCCATGATGGTCTGCGACCGGAAACGCGGGCCGCGCACCTTTTCCGGCACACTCACCGTCTTGGGATTGAAGGCGATGTTGGTTGCCGGCTGGTAGATCGGCACGAACAGGAACTGGGACAGAAGATATTCGTGATAGGTTCTGAAATTCGCGATCCGCTCGGCCGAAGTCTTCGAGTTGGTCATGGCGGTTTTGTTCAGTTCGTCGGATTTGGCGTCTTTCCACATCGAGATGTTCGGGTAGCCGAGCCGCGCGCCGCTGAAGAACCAGTCGAGGATGTCGGCGTTGTTCCAGTCGTAGCCGCGCACGGCGAGCTGATGGTTGTTCTTCTTGTACTCGTCGCGGATCGTGCTGGAGTCGAGCACGGTGATCTCGGCATCCATGCCGATATCCTTGAGCTGTGCCTGCACGACCTGGGTAAGCCGCTTGAACTCCGTATCGTTTTGCGTGAAGAGCTTGACTTTCAGGGGTTGGCCGTCCTTGGCGCGCACGCCGTCGTCGGCCCTTTTCCATCCGGCCTCGTCGAGCAGCGCATTGGCCTTGGCGAGATCGAAACTGACGTCGAGGCCTGGCTTGACCTGGGATTCAGGAAGCGAGCTGATGAGGAAGTTGTGTGCTTCCTGGCCAACGCCGGCATAGACGCTGTCGAGGATGGCCTTCTGGTTGATCGCCAGGGCTGTGGCCTGGCGGACCTTGATGTCGGTGAACGGCGCCACGGACGTATTGATCGGCATGTGATTGATGCCGGTTCCAGGCATCGTGATGATGGTGGCGGCTTTTTCGCTCTTGATGATCGACAGGAAATCGGTGGGCACGCCGAGCAGCACATCGACGCCGCCGGTCTTCAATTCGAGGAATGCGGTCGACTGGTCGGGAATCTCGCGGAAGGTGATTTTGGCGATCTTCGCCGCGCCCTGGTTGACCGACAGGTCCGAATCCCAAGCGTAGTCGTCATTGCGGACCAATACTGTTTCAAGCCCTATCGAGAAGCTTTCCAGCTTGAATGGTCCCGTGCCGACGGCGGTGGTGACGCCGTAGTCCTTACCGAGGTCCTTGTAGGATTTGGGGCCGGGCACACCCATGAAGGAACTGGCGAGGTTGTACAGCATGTTCGGCTCCGGCCGCTTCATGACGAATTTGACGGTCAACGGATCGACGACCACGACCTTGTCGATTGCCTCGACCATGAAGGCATTCTCCGTGCCGGCGAAAGTCGGGATCCAGGCTGCGATCGTCTCGGCGTTGAAGGGCTCGCCGTCATGGAATTTGACGCCGGGATGCAGCTTGAACTCCCAGGTCATGCCGTCAGGGCTTTCCTGCCATGACGTGGCCAGATGCGGGTGGAACGACTGATCGGCATCCTGCTCGATCAGCCGGTCGTAGATGAGCGACGTCGCCGAATTGAGGTTGCTGGAGGTGACCGGATTGTACGAGGTCGCGCCCAGTTCGCCAGCAGGAAGCGCGAAAGTAGCTTCCTGCGCCATTGCCGCCGATGGCAGGCTCGTCATGAAAAGTCCGGCGGATAGAAGTGCCGAGCCTGAGAGAAGAAACGCCTTGGTCATGGTACGCATGTCATTGTTCCCTGTTGTTATGGTTATGGGCTGCGGTAGGTGTCGGATTAGTCTCCCATCGAGGGCCCGGTCGGGTCGCCGACATATCCGGTGAAGCGGCTGTAGAGGCGCGACACCTCATTCATGCGTTGTTCCACCTCGGGGCCAAGCTCGATGAACACGCCGTTGACGAGCAGGTTTGTCAGGCTCGCCATCTGGGCGGTCGATTCCCAGAACAGATTGAATTCCGTCGGGACCACGAACATCTCGTCGACCAGTTCGCGACCCCAGTCACAAAAGGCGTCGGTGATCAGGGTGGTCGGTATGCCGAGCCCTCGTGCCTCCTGCGCCAGCAGGCGCGCCATGCGCGAGTAGCGCTTTGCCTCGAAGAGAACGAGGCAGGACTGCTTGGTGTCGGAGGCCAGAAGTTCGCTGAAATTGCCGCCGGCCAGATCGAGAAGATGGACGCGGTCGCGCAGATACTGCAGCTGATTGACGAAGGTCTGTGCTACGCCGCGCTCGGTCTGGAAACCGGAGACGAAGATGGCAGGTGTCGTGGCAAGGCGCTTGACGACACGCTTCCATTCCGGCGTGTGGGCAAGTTCATAGACTGCGACCAGGCCTGCTATTTCGAGCTGCAGGCCGCGTGCCAGCTGGTCCTCTCCGGCAAGCGTTCGGCGCTGCAAATCGCGCAGCCGATCGCTGATCAGCCACGGCCGGTCGCCCAGATCCTGTTTGAGATGATCCTTCAGATCCTTGAAGCTGGTGTAGCCGATGGAGCGACAGAACCGTCCGACGGTCGGTTCGCTGACCTCCACCTTGCTCGCGATGCTGCCGGCTGTCTCAAAGGCCAGACTGTTCAGCTGGGCGAGCATGAAACTCGCAATCGCCTTGTCTGCCTTGGACGCGCTGCCCAAGCAATCCGACAGCCGTTGGCGAACCGAACCGATCATGCGCAATTCTCCTCCGCCAATTACAAAGTTATAAATCTTACATGGTGTCAACATATTTTTGTTTTCTTGCATTCTTAGAGGAACTGCACTCTTGTGCGCCGGCGGTGACAGAGCGCCGGATCGAACCGCCAGAACAAACGCGGATAGTGGAGGATCGTCCGTCCGGCGTGCCACGGCACCTGGATAGCGACGCAAGCCAAAGGCCGGGCCGTCATGGACTACGACTATCTTGTCATCGGCGCGGGCATCTCAGGCTCAGCCGCCGCCTATGAACTCGCAGCCTTGGGGACAGTCGCGCTCATCGAGGCAGAATCGACGCCCGGCTACCACAGTACCGGAAGGTCGGCCGCGCTCTTCACACCCAACTATGGCGTCGCCACGGTCCGACGCATCAACAAGACAAGCCAGGCTTTCTTCCTGAACCCGCCAGCCGAATTCTGTGACAGGCCGCTTCTGACCCAACGCGGCATGTTGACGGTGGCCGCTCACGGCGAGGAAGACCTGCTGGCGCCGATCCTCGATCTGTCGACGGACGGATACGAAATCCGGAAACTGGATGCGGCTGGCACTCTCTCCTTGGCACCGTTGCTTCGCCGCGAGCGCGTCGCGGCGTCGGCCTTTGAAAGCGGCGTCATGGACATCGATGTCGCCTCCCTCCATCAGGGTTTCCTGCGCGGCATCAGGCGCCGCGGCGGGCTCGTCCTTTGCGGTAAGCGCATCACGAAACTGGATCGCCGCGACGGCCTCTGGAAGGCTTCGGCGGGAGATTTCTCGGTGAAAGGGCGAATTATCGTCAACGCGGCAGGTGCCTGGGCTGGAGAAATCGGCGACATCGCCGGCGCTGGTCCGATCGGGCTGGTGGCGAAGCGGCGCACCGCAATCATCGTCGACGGACCTCCAGGACTGGACATAGCCAAAATGCCTGCCGTCGACTACGTCGCCGCCGATGCCTACATCAAGCCGGACGCCGGCAGGATCATGGCATCACCGGGCGACCAGACGCCGATCGAACCGCAGGATATCCAGCCTGACGAATGGGATGTGGCAGTGCTGGTCGATTGGCTGCAGCGCGAGACGCAGGCAACCGTCAGCCATATTGCAAAGAGCTGGGCGGGCCTGCGCTCCTTCGTCGCCGACCAGGCGCCCGTGCTGGGCTACGACGCTGCGGCGCCCGACTTCTTCTGGCTTGCAGGCCAGGGCGGTTATGGGATCATGATGGCCCCGGCCCTTGGCCGTGCCGCAGCCGACCTGATTGTTTCGGGATGCCTGCCTGCCGATCTGCTCGCGAATGGACTGTCCGAGAGGGATCTTTCGCCGGCGCGTTTGGCCCAGCCGTAGTCGGCTTCCTGGTTCAGGTTTGATCCGGCGGTCATGAGTTGACCGGTCGAACCCGCTTCTCCGCTATTCGCGGTTCATCGGTGGCGCTGGAACACGGGCGGCGGTCTTGCCTGTGCGGGAGAACGACGTGCGAAGACGATAGCGGTCGCCGGCGTAGCGGATCGTCGAGGACAGCAGCGGCCGCCCGGATGGATCGACGATCAGCTGGCGCATCACCAGGATCGATTTGCCCACCTCCATATCGAGGTGCCTGGCAAGGACCGGATCCGCGCCATGGGCCTCGATCGTCGTCTCGGCGCGCGCCAGATCGACACCGGCCCCGATCAGCAGACCGAACAGCGACGCCGTCCGAAAGTCGACCTGGCCGAGATCAGGCCCGAGACCGACGGCAAAAAAAGAAGTGTCGACAGCGACCGGAACCTGGTCGAGGCGCCGGATCCGTTCCAGGTGGAACAGCGTCGCGCCGGGCGCGATCGAAAGCTCCTCGGCCTCGTCCAGCGAGGCGGGTGCCTGCTCGGCGCGCAGCACGTCGGAGGAGGGGGTCAGGCCGAGTCGCCTTGCGGTCTCGCTGAAGGATTCCAGCGTGTTGGGAAACTCCTTCGGCACCTTGGCCGAGACGTACCAGCCGCGCCCGTGCGACGGCGTCAGCACGCCTTCCTCGACGAGGCTCTGCAAAGCCCTGCGCAAGGTGACCCTGCTGATCGACATGCGCGTGAACAGATCGCGCTCGGCCGGCAGGCGCGCGCCGGAAGCAAGCTTGCCGGTGGCGATCTCCTGCAGGATCGCATCGGCCGCTTGCCGCCAGAGCGGTTCGGGGCCGTCCGACTGCAGTGGCGAGCCCTCCATCTCAGTCACCCATCCGCCTTCACCTTCTCCCACACGCCCGTTCGCATTGAACGGTAGCAGGCGTCAATTATGTGGTTGACGATGACGCCGTCCTCGAAGGTTTCCATCGGCACCGTCCCCGCCGCGAAGTGTTCCACAAAATGCCGCATCTGTTGTGAAAAACCGTAGGCCCGGGTTTCCTCGGGCACAGGATAGACCCAGCCGGTCTCGGCATCGGCCTTCTCGACGAGATAACCCACCGGTTTCTCTATGAAGCCCCAGACCGGGCCGACGGACGTGTCGGTGACGATGCGGCCGGCGGAGCCGACCAGTTCGTGGCGCAGCTGCATACCGCCTTTCTCGATCCACGACGATTCGATCGTGGCGAGCTGGCCGCCGGTGAATTTCAACAGCGCGATCGCGGTGTCTTCCCCGGTTGTCTTATCACCGTGGACCAGCGTTGCACCCCACGCCATCACCTCGGTGATCTCATTGTCCTTGCCGAAGAAGTGACGCGCGCTTTCGACGGTGTGACAGCCCATGTCGAGCAGGGCGCCGCCGCCGGCAAGCTCGGCGTTCCAGAAATGTGGCGCGTGCGGCCCGGAATGCGCCTCGCGGGCGCGCATGGTAAGGAGATTGCCGATGCCGCCCGCCTGTATCATCTGGTGGGCCTTGGTGATGTTGGGGGAAAAGACGGCGCATTCGGCGTAGCCGTGCCAGATGCCGGCGCGCTGGACGATGTCGAGGATCTCCTGCGCTTCCTTGCCGGTGCGCGCCAAAGGCTTGGTGCAGATGACGGCCTTGCCGTGCTTCGCGGCGATCCTGACGGCTTCAAGATGGATCTCGTTGGGCAGCGCGATCACCACCAACTCGACCGCCGGATCGGCGCAAAGGCTGTCGATGTCCTTGTGCGCGGTGACCTTGGGGCCCCATTTCTTCGCGAAGGCCGTGGCGCGCTCGAAACTGCGCGACGAGCAGGCGACGAGTTCGGCGTTGCGCACGTCGAGCAGCGAGTCCGCATAGGTCTCGGCGATAAAGCCCGAGCCCAGAATCCCAACTCCAATCATCAAGTCCTCCCAGATTTTTTGCCATCAGATTGGTGCTGCTCAGCCTGGGCAGCGACTGCTTGATAGAAAAGACAACACAATACCACTTGTCACAACATGTATCAGTAGGTATGGTCCGAGGCAACAGTGCAAAATCGTGAATCCACACGAGGCACCATCTTGAGGGAGAGCAGGAAAATGCGTTCCATACGTGTATCGATCCCGCTGGCGGCAACGCTTGGCGTGATGTTTTCAGGCAGCGTCGGCGCCGCGTTTGCCGACCCTGTGACCATCACCTTGAACAGCTGGCGGACCGAGGACATCGCTGTCTGGCAGGACACGATCCTGCCCGCCTTCGAAGCCAAGCATCCCGACATCAAGGTAGAGTTCGCGCCGATCAACACCAATGAATACAATGCCGCCGTTCAGTCGCAGATCGAGGGCGGTGCCGGTGGCGACCTGATCACCTGCCGCCCCTTCGACGTGAACCGCGAATGGATCAAGCGCGGCTATTTCGAATCGCTCGAAGGGCTGCCGGGCCTAGCGAATTTCGACAAGACCTCCCGTGCGGCATGGAGCGGCGCCGACGACAAGACCTACTGCCTGCCGGTCGCCGCTGTGCTCGCCGGCTTCTACTACAACGCCGACATCTTCAAGGAGCTGGGCCTCAAGGTGCCGACCACCAGCGCCGAGTTCATCGACGTTCTCCAGGCGATCAAGAAGGACGGCCGCTACACGCCGCTGGCCTACGGCTCGGCCGAATCCTGGCAGCTCGCCTATAACGGCCTCTACAGCATCGGCCCCGCTTACTGGAAAGGCGAGGAGGGCCGGCTTGGCCTCATCGATGGCAAGAAGAAACTCACCGACCCGGAATTCGTCGACGCCATCGCCGCTTTCGGGGCCTGGAAGCCGTTCCTGCCCGCCGGGCAGGAAAGCCTGAACTATGCCGACATGACGCAGTTGTTCACGCTCGGCAAGGCGGCCATCCTTCCCGACGGTTCATGGGACATCAACCAGGCGACCTCGACCGGCCTCAATGTCGGCGTGTTCGGCCCGCCGGTGCCGAAGGCCGGCGACCAGCGCTATCTGCAGGAGATGCCGGACATGGGCATCGGCATCAACGCCAAGAGCGCGCACAAGGACGCGGCCAAGACCTTCCTCGACTGGGTGGCCGGGCCTGAGTTCCAGGAACTCTACGTCAACGCCGCTCCCGGTTTCTTTGCCATGAGCAGCAAGCCGGTCACCTACAAGAACAAGCTGGCGCAGGATTTCGCCGACCTGAAGAAAGGCGCCCAGCTGACGCCGCGCCTGGCGCTGGATCGGCTCAGCGCCGGCACGCCGCCGCTCGACGACGAGACCTGGCGCCTGCTGCAGGTGATGTTCACAAAGTCCGACGTCACCCCGCAGCAGGTTGCGACCGAACTCCAGGCCGGGCTCGCCTCCTGGTACGGACCGCAAAAGAAGTAATCCGGCACCGCTTCGCGCATGCCTTGCCAGCCGGCTAGGCATGCGCAAGCCTCCCGGCATGCCAGCGCATTCGTGCCGGCATGAAGATGAGGTTTTTCCGTTGATATCTCCCGCTGCCGCTTATCGAAACCTGTTGCTGTTCGTGCTGCCGGCTCTGGCCGTCTACCTGGTCTTTGCCGTGTTGCCGCTGGCGACCTCGATCGTCATGAGCTTCTTCCAGACCAATGGCGCCTCGGGTGACATTTTTGTCGGCCTCGCCAATTACGAGCGCCTCTTCACCCACCCGACCATCAGCGCCCGCTTCTGGAATGCATTGCTCAACAACATGCAATATTTCGCCATCCATCTGATTGTCGAAGTGCCGATGGGTCTGCTGCTGGCGGCATTGCTGACATCGGGAAAACTGGCGCGGTCGGAAGGCATCTACCGCACCTTGCTGTTCATTCCGGCCACGCTGTCGGTGGTCATCGTCGGCTTCGTCTGGCGCCTGATCATCAACCCGCTCTGGGGCCTGGTCGGCTTTCCGTTGCTGGGCACGGAATCGACCGCGCTCACCACCATCTCGCTGATGTCGGTCTGGCAATATTTCGGCATCCCCATGGTCTTCCTCTACAGCGCCCTGCTGGCCGTGCCCAATGAGCTTGTCGAGGCCGCCAACATCGATGGCGCCGGCGGCTGGACGACCTTCTGGAAGATCAAGTTTCCGCTGATCGCGCCGCAGTTCGGGCTGATCGCGATCCTCACCTACATCTGGACGTTCAACGGCTTCGACCTGGTGTTCGCGCTCAACGGATCGGCGCCCGGGCCGAACTACAGCACCGACATTCTCGGCACCTATTTCTACCGCACCTTCTTCGGGTCGAGCGGACAGCTTGCCGATCTCGATCTCGGTGCCGCGGTCGCGACGATCATCTTCCTCACGGTGCTGTTGGTGACCGCGGCCTATTTCTGGCTGATCCAGCGCCGCCTGAAATCCTATTCGGTCTAGGAGCAGAGATGAGCGCCCCCGACCTCCGCATATCAGACCTCACCATACCAGCCGCCCGCCGCCGCCAGGACCGCGAGCCCTGGACGTTCGAGCGCATCATCGTGCACGCGCTGCTGATCGTCTTCGTCATCCTCGCCATCGGGCCGGTGCTGATCGTCATCATCAATTCGCTAAAGACGACGCCTGCGATCTTCGGCGGGCCGTTCGACCTGCCGACGGCCAAGACCTTCAGCCTCGAAGGCTACAAGCGGGTCTTCACCCGCGGCAATTTCATCGTCAATTATCGCAACAGCCTGGTCGTCACGGTGACGACGATCGTGCTGACGGTGGTGCTGTCGACGCTCGCCGCCTTTGCCCTGGTCGAGTACCGGGTGCGTGTCGCCTCGCTGCTCGCCGGCCTGTTCGTGCTCGGCATCATGCTGCCGATCCGGCTCGGCACCATCCCGCTGATCCAGATGATGCTGGCCTGGAAGCTGATGGATACGCTGGCGGCGCTTATCCTCGTCTACACGGCGATGAGCATCCCGATCGCGGTGACGCTGATGGTCACCTATTTCCGCACCGTCCCGACCGATCTCAAGGAAGCGGCGCGCATGGATGGGGCGAGTGAGCTGCGCACCTTCTGGATCGTGCTGCCATTGGTCAGACCGGGCCTCGCCGCGGTGGCCGCGCTGACCATGCTGCCGGTCTGGAACGACCTCTGGTTCCCGCTGATCCTGGCGCCCAGCCGACAGAACCAGACGGTGACGCTCGGCGTGCAGCAGTTCGTCGGCCAGTTCATGAACGACTATCCGGCACTGCTTGCCGCGCTGACGCTCGGCGCGGTGCCGCTGGTCGTCCTGTTCACCCTGTTTTCGCGGCAATTCATCAGCGGCCTGAGCAAGGGCTACAGCAAATAACCGGACGTCCCACGCCAGCGGCAATTTTCGCACGCACCACCAATTTCGAACTGATGGAACACCAAGATGCAAATAGGCAATTACATCCGCCTGCAGCCCTCGACCCTCACCAGGCTACCCGCCGCCATCAGCGCGGAGCTCGACGGGTTTGCCAGCCTGCGCCAGAAGCCGCAGCGCATCGTGCTGCTTGGCACAGGCTCGTCGATGAATGCCTTGCTGGCCGGCGCCGAGGCGCTGGAGGAGGGCACCGGCGCTTCGGTGATCGCCAAGGAGCCGGAGGCGTTCCTGCGCCTGCCGCCCAGGGCATCGGACCAGCGCACGCTGGTTCTGGCCGCCTCCCAGTCCGGCATGAGCATCACCACGATCGAAGCGGTGCGCCTGTCGGTGGCGCGGGGCTTTCCCACCCTTGTCATCACCGGTGAGGAGGGCAGCCTGATTACCGAGACCGGCGCCGAAGTGATTGTCATGCCGATCGGCCCGGAGACAGTCGGTCCCAAGACCATGGGTTACACCGCCACTGTCATCTCGGTGCTGGCGGTGGCGGCCAAGCTCTCCAACAAGACGGTCGATCTGTCAGGGCTGCTCGCGCAACTGGAGCAGACCGCCGAAACCGGCCTTGCCGCTGCAAAAGATCTGGTCACCCGCTTCGGCGTTCCCGACTACATACTGGTCGCCGGACAGGCGACGCACCTTGGCACCGCACTCGAAGCCTCGCTCAAGATCGCCGAGATCAGCGGCGTGCCGACTGCCGCCTTCGACACCGAGGAGGCCCTGCATGGGCATGTCTATGGCACGACTGACAAAAGCCTGGTGATCGCCATCGCGCAGACCGAGACCGAGGCGAAGGTCGCCGCCAATCTCGGCGAGGCGCTGGCCGAGCTCGGGCCGCGCACCGTCGTCCTCAACCTCTCCGGCCATCCGACCCGCTTCGACCTCGATGTCAGCTGGCCGGCCGCACCGGAACAGCAATGGCTCGCCGGCTGCTGGGCGCCGATGCCGCTGCAATGGTATGGCTGCGAACTGGCAATCGCGCGCGGCATCGATCCGGACAAGATGATCTACCCCAACCTCGGACGGCGGCTCAACGTGCGCATCCGCAAGGAGGCCTGATGGTAACCGCGATCGGAATCGACATTGGCGGCAGCCTGGTCAAGCTCGGTGCCGTCGACGGTTCGGGCAAGGTGCTGGCGCGCGGCGCAGTGCCTGTGCATCGGGATATCGAGTTCGCCGAGTTCGTGCATCTGGTCACCAGCGCCACTGAGGACCTGACACGCGAGTTTCCCGACATCACGGCCATCGGCATTGGTGTGCCCGGTACGCCAAATCCCGAGACCGGCATGCTCAACGGCCGCTGCCCGGCGATCCCGGCGCTGTTGAAGGGTTCGCTGTCAAAACTGTTCGGCATCCGCTTCGGCGTTCCGGCCATTGTCCGCAACGATGCCGTCTGCGCCACCCATGGCGAGATGCGGCATGGCGCCGGCCGTCCGTTCTCCCGCTTTGCGCTGCTGACGCTCGGCACCGGTATCGGCGGCGCCATGGTCATCGACCGCAAGGTGATCGACGGGCCGGACGGGCTGCCGCCGCAACTTGGCTGCATCTCGCTCGATCCGGCGCGCACCGACATTGCCGATCCGGTGCCGGGCATGGTCGAGAACCTGGCCAGCGCCCGCGCGCTCGTCAACCGCTATCGCCAGCTCAAACCGGGCACCGACGCCACCAATGCCGAGGCGGTCTGCGATCTTGCCAAGGCGGGCGACCCGATCGCGCTGCAGGTTGTCGATGAGGTGGCGCGCTGGCTCGGCCAGATGATTGGCATCATGTCGAACATGCTCAACATCGAGGCCGCGATCATCGGCGGTGGGCTGGCGCTGGCCGGTCCGTTCTTTACCGACCGTATTGCCCGCAATGTCAGGGATTTCGTGCTGCTCAAGCCCGGCCGCCCGCCGGTGATCGTGGCGGTGGAGCATGGCAACGATGCCGGCGTGATCGGTGCGGCCGCACTGGCGCTCGACATGTTCGCGCCCACGGCAAAGGAATAGCGTCATGGCCGATGTCGAACTGCGCAAGATCTCGAAGAGCTTCCAGAACCTGAAGGTCGTGCACGATATCGATCTCGACATCGCCGAGGGCGAGTTCGTCGTCCTCGTCGGCCCGTCCGGCTGCGGCAAGTCGACGACGCTGCGCATGGTGGCGGGCTTGGACAGGCCAAGCGGCGGCGAGATCCATATTGGCGGCAGGCTGGTCAACAACGTTCAGGCCAGGGATCGTGACATCGCCATGGTCTTCCAGAGCTACGCGCTCTACCCGCAGATGACGGTGGCGCAGAACATGGCTTTCGGCCTGCGCATCCGCAAAGTGCCGGATGGCGAGGTGACGCAGCGCATCACCCGTGTCGCCGACATGCTCGACCTCAGCGAGCTGCTGCAGCGCAAACCGCACCAGTTGTCCGGCGGCCAGCGCCAGCGCGTCGCCATGGGCCGCGCCATGGTGCGCCAGCCGAAAGTGTTCCTGTTCGACGAGCCGCTCTCCAACCTTGACGCCAAGCTGCGGGGCAAGATGCGCGCCGAGATCAAGAGGCTGCACCAGATGGTCGCCACCACCACCATCTATGTCACCCATGACCAGGTCGAGGCGATGACGCTGGCCGATCGCGTCGTGGTCATGAACAAGGGACGCATCGAGCAGATCGGGCCGCCCAACGATCTCTATCACGAGCCGGCCAGCCGCTTCGTCGCCGGCTTCATCGGCAGCCCCGGCATGAATTTCTTCAAATGCCGCCTGGAGGCGCGCGGCGACCGGCTCGCGGTCGTGCTCGCGGATGGCACGGCACTCGCCGTCCCTGCTGCCCGCACAGCGCGCTATGCCGGCCATGTCGGGCGCGATCTCGAGTTCGGCCTGCGTCCCGAGCACATCACCGAACGGCGCGAGCGGCCCGAAATCGTCGACATCAGGGCTCCGGTCGAGGTGGTCGAGCCGATGGGCATGGAGACGCTGCTGCATGTTCTGGTCGCCGGCACGGAGGCGACGGCACGCATCGATCCCGGGTCGACGCCGAAGCCCGGCGAGATGGCGACACTCTCGCTCGGCATGGCCCATATGCACCTGCTCGATCCCGACAGCGGCAAGGTGCTCTGAGCGCACCGGCGTATCGACACGGCATGCAGCGCGCGGGAGTTCGGTCCCCCGCCACACTTTCGCGTGTCAAAAACAAAAACAATATATTATTTATTGACAAATATAATTTTGGAGCGAATTTTTAGGTGCGGCGCCAGACGGCCGTGATGGCCTTCGACGCGCGAAGCCATCTCAACGCAGTCCCAGGAATTGCCGGTCATGATCGACATCCAAAGCGTGTCAAAATCCTTCGTGACCAGGGACGCCGATCCCGTCCATGCGCTGAACGATGTCAGCCTGGAAATCTACGACAATGAGTTCTTCACGCTGCTCGGCCCGTCGGGATGCGGCAAGACGACCTTGCTGCGCCTGATCGCCGGCTTCGAGGCACCGAGTTCGGGCGCCATCCGCATTGCCGGCAGCGATGTCGCCGCGCTGCCGCCGCAGAAGCGGTCGGTCAACACGGTGTTCCAGAGCTACGCGCTGTTCCCGCATATGAGCGTCGCCGAGAATGTCGCGTTCGGGCTGGAAATGCAGAACGCGCCGAAATCGCTGATCGACGAGCGCGTCAGGGAGGCGCTGGAGATGGTGCGGCTCGAAGGCTTCGCTGCGCGCCGCCCGGCGCAACTGTCGGGTGGCCAGCAGCAGCGCGTCGCCGTGGCGCGCGCGCTCGCGCCCAAGCCGAGCGTACTTCTGCTCGACGAGCCGCTGTCGGCGCTCGACCTCAAACTGCGCAAGGGCATGCAGAGCGAATTGAAGCGGCTGCAGCGCGAGACCGGCATCACCTTCGTGCTGGTCACCCATGATCAGGAGGAGGCGCTCGCCATGTCCGACCGGATCGCGGTGATGCGCAGCGGCGACGTGCTGCAGGTCGGCACGCCGAGGGACATCTACGACAATCCGCAGGACCGCTTCGTCGCCGATTTCATCGGCGAGTCCAATCTTTTGCCTGGTGCCGCGCTTGGCCGCGATCCGGCAAAGACGATCATCGTGCGCCCGGAGCACATCGTGGTGTCGCCGGTAGCCGACGGCGCCAAAGGCCACGCCAGGGGAGCGGTCTCCGCCATCACCTTCCTCGGCTCCGACACACTCTATGAGGTCGTGCTGGAGGAGGGGGCAAAACTGCATTCGCGCTCGCGCGGGGGTGCTGCGCTCGCCACAGGCGACAGGGTCGTCGTCGACTGGGCCCGCGCCGTCGAACGCGAACTGGCGAATTGAGATGGGTCCGAACCGCACCTATCTGCTGATTGCGCCGGCCATGCTGGTGATCGGCATCTTCATGGTGCTGCCGCTGTTCCTGGCGGTCGCCTATTCCTTCATGACCGCCAACCCCTATGGCGGTGTCACGGCGCCGGCGACCTTCGACGCCTATCTCCAGTTCCTCTACCAGCGGGACTTCGACGACAGCCTCGTGTTTTCACCGAGCTACGCGCTCATCATCCTGCGCTCGATCTATCTCGCCATCGCCACCACCGGCATCTGCCTTGTGCTTGGCCTGCCGGTCGCCTGGTACATCGTCTGCCAGACGCCGGAGCGCCGGCGAGTTCTGCTGTTTGCCGTCACGCTGCCGTTCTGGATCAACACGCTGATCCGCACCTATTGCTGGATCCTGATCCTGCGCGACGAAGGCCTGGCGAATGGCGCGCTGCGCCATGCCGGCATCATCTCCGATCCGCTGCCGCTGCTCTACAATGACGGGTCGATCCTGCTCGGCCTCGTCTACACCTTCCTGCCCTTCATGGTGCTGCCGATCTATTCGACGCTGGAGCGCATCGATCCCCGGCTGATCGAGGCCGCGCACGATCTCTACGCCAGCCGCGCCGCCGTCTTCCGCCGCATCGTCTGGCCGCTCGCCAGGCCCGGTGCACTGGCCGGCGCCACGCTTGTCTTCGCGCCGGCACTCGGTTCGTTCCTGGCGCCCGATCTGCTCGGCGGCGGCAAGAAGCTGCTGATCGGCAGCCTGATCCAGATGCAGTTCACCTCGTCGCGCAACTGGCCGTTCGGGGCCGCCCTCTCGACCGTCGTAACGGTCGTCGTTCTGACCGTCTTCGTCATCCGCTCTCGCAAGGCGCAGGAGGAACGGCGATGACCAGCGCAAAGCCCTTCGACTGGCGGCACACGCCCGGCCTGTCGGCCTACACCGCCCTGATATTCCTCTTCTTCTACGCGCCGCTGCTGATCCTTGTGATCTATGCCTTCAATTCGAGCCGGCTGGTCACAGTCTGGGCCGGCTTCAGCTTCAAATGGTTCGTGGCGGTCGCCAACAATGGCGCGATCCGTGACGCCGCCTTCAACAGCATCATCATCGCCATCGTTGCCACCATCGCCTCGACGGCGATCGCCACGGCCGGCGCGCTGGCGCTGGAACGCGGCCGGCTGCGCTTCGGACGCAGCGCGGCCACGGCGCTGATCGCGATGCCGCTGGTGGTGCCGGAGATCGTCGTGGCGATCACCACGCTGATCTTTTTCTCCGGGCTCGGCATGCATCACGGCCTCATCAATTTGATGATCGCCCACACCGTCTTTTGCATCCCGTTCGCACTGCTGCCGATCCAGGCGCGGCTGCGCGACATGGGCGGCACGCTGGAGGAGGCGGGGCGTGACCTCTATGCCGACGAGTGGCGGCTATTTCGCCGCGTCACGCTGCCCTTGCTTGTCCCGGCGATCTCGGCCGGCGCGATCATGGCCTTCGTCGTCTCGCTCGACGATTTCCTGATCTCGATGATGGTATCGAGCGCCGGCTCGACCACCTTGCCGGTCTATATCTACGGCATGATGCGGCTTGGCGTGACGCCCGAGGTCAACGCCATCTCCACCATTCTTCTTGCCGTTTCCATCGTCTTCGTCGCGGCGGCGCTGCTCGTCGGACGGCGCAACAAGTTTGCCTAGAAAAACAAAGAACCAGACCAGAGGAGAACGACTATGACCAAATCGAAAGAAGGATTTTCACGGATAGCCCTCGCCACCGCCATGCTGGGGGCGATCACCACCAGCGCGCTCGCCGATGCCGGCGAACTGCACATCTACAACTGGACCGACTACACGTCGGACGAGATGATCAAGAAGTTCGAGGCTGAGACCGGGATCAAGGTCACCATCGACACCTACGATTCCAACGAGACCGCACTCGCCAAGCTGAGCTCGGGCGCTGCCGGCTACGATGTGATGATCATCAGCAACGATTTCGTGCCGATCTTCGTCAAACAGAAGCTGTTCCAGGAAGTCGATGCGGCGGCGATGCCGAACTTCAAGAATGTCGATCCGAAATGGCAGCACCGGTCCTGGGATCCGGATGCGAAATACACCGTGCCGTGGGTGTGGGGCACCACCTCCTATTCGGTCGACACATCAGTCTACAAGGGTCCGACCGACAGTTTGAAGCCACTGTTCGATCCGCCGGCGGAGCTCAAGGGCAAGGTCGGCATGTTCGGCTCGCCGACCGAGGTGATGTCGCTGGCGCTGGTCTATCTCGGCAAGGACCAATGCAACAGCAATCCGGCCGACCTGAAGGAACTCGATGCCTTGCTCGAGGCGCAAAAACCCTTCGTCAAGGTCTACAATTCCGACGGCATCGTCGAACGCCAGGTCGCCGGCGAGACGGTCATGCATGAGCAATGGTCGGGCAAGGCGCTGGCGACGCGGCAGCAGAAATCGACGGTCAAATATGTCTATCCCAAGGAAGGCGTTGTCGGCTGGATGGACAATGTCGCCGTGCCGACGACGGCGCCGAATGTCGAGAACGCCGAGAAGTTCCTCAACTTCCTGATGGACCCCGAAAACATCGCGCTGCAGCAAAAATACACCGGCTACCAGAGCGCGATCGCCGGATCGAACAAATATCTGGCGGCGGACATTGGCGGCTCGCCGGAGTTCAATCCGCCGGCTGATCTCAAAATCTCGTTTGCGCCGTCATGCGACGAGAAGGCGATCCGCGCCTATGACCGGATCTGGACCAATTTGCGCCAGTAGGCTCGTGACGCATACGCCGCTCGTGCAAACGGGCGGCGTCTTGCGTCCTGCCAGAGGAACTCGAAAATGGAACGCTACGCCCGCACAATCGTCTTGCGCGCCGGCAGGTCTTCGGCTTCCGCCGCGAGCAGGATGTCGGTGGTCACAGCCAGATGCGCCGCCAGCAATTCGCTTGCCTTCTCGGCATCGCGGTCGAGCACGGCAGCGGCGAGGTCCTGATGTTCCTTGCTGATGTTGCGGGCTCTTGGCGCCAGCGAGACCGAACGGCGGCGATAGCGCTCGCTCTGGTCGTAGAGCTGGTCGCGCAGGCGCAACAGCCAGCGGCTGTCGCAGCCACCGACCAGCGCCTTGTGGAAGGCCGCATGCGCCGTCGCCCATTCGTCGCTCGAATGCACCGGATCGTCCGGCGTGTGCTCGGGCGTGCGCGACAGCCGGTGGAGCGCCGCGACCAGCTGCGATTCCCAGGCGACGTCGCCGACCTCGATGGCGCGGCGGATGCACAGCGTCTCGATCTGGATGCGCGTCTTGGTGAGGTCGAGCAGGTCTTCGGCCGAGATGGGCGCGGCACGAAAGCCGCGCTGCGGTTCGGCCACGACAAGCCCTTCGGACGTCAGCCGCGACAGTGCTTCGCGGATGGCGCCGAGGCTGACGGAGAACTTGTCGCAGAGTTCCTGGACCTTGAGCCGGCTGCCCGGTGCAATCCGGCACGACAACAACTCGGCGCGCAGGTCCTCGTACGCGCCCTGGGTGAGATTGATCGAGCCTTCCCTAGCCATTGGTTCGCCCGCGGCCGAATCTGTCCATCGAATGCCTCATACATTATCTCAGGCAGAAATCAGAATGCAAAATAATATATTCTATGTTGACAGATATATAATTTCTGAACAAAGTCTAGCCTTCACAAGCGAGGATATGGCCAGTGCGATTTGCAGCCTATAAATCGACGCGAGGACCCGGACTGGCGATCGCATTGCCGGACGGCGAGTTTCGCGGCATCGACGAAAGCGATGCGATGTTTCCCGGACGGTTGGCGGACCTGATCGCCGAAGGCGCTCAGGCGCTTCAGGCGGCAGGCGAACGCCTGGCTCGCGGGCGGCGGGTCGATCCGCAATCCGTCGAATGGCTGCCGCCGATATCGGCTCCCGGCAAGATCATCTGCGTTGGCCTGAACTATGTCGACCATTCGATCGAGAGTGGCTTCGTGCCGCCGACCTATCCGACTTTGTTCGCCCGCTTCTCGACCAGCCTGATCGGGCATGGCGCGGCCATCCGTCGCCCGGAGGCCTCGATCCAGCTCGACTATGAGGGCGAGATGGTCGCCATCATCGGCAAGGCCGGCCGCCACATAGCCCCCAGCCAGGCGCTAAGCCATGTCGCCGGCTACTCCATCTTCAACGATGCCTCGATCCGCGACTTCCAGACCAAGTCGCCGCAATGGACGGTCGGCAAGAATTTCGACGGCACCGGCTCGTTCGGGCCGATCTTCGTGACGGCGGACGAATTGCCGCCGGGCGGCAAGGGGCTGCGCATCCAGACACGGCTCAACGGCGAAATTGTCCAGAACGCCTCAACCAACGACATGATCTTCGATGTCGCCTCGCTGATCTCGATCATCAGCGAAGCGATCACGCTGGAGCCTGGCGACATTCTCGTCACCGGCACGCCGGCCGGCGTCGGCATGGCGCGCAAGCCGCAGCTGTTCATGAAGCATGGCGACGTCTGCGAAATCGAACTCGAACGCGTCGGCATTCTGTCCAATGTGGTGGCCGACGACGTCACCGCCCGGCAAGCCGCCAACCAATAACCCCCGCCAACTCCGAAAGGACGATGTCATGACAAGAGTGATGTTTCGAAATGCCATGATCTGGGACGGCACGGGCGCTGACGCCTATCCGGCCGATCTGCTGGTGGACAATGGCCGCATCGTCACCATCGCACGCACGCCTGGGCAATTGTCGGGCGACGGCGCGACGACGGTGGAGTGCCGCGGCATGACGCTGATGCCGGGCCTTGTCGAAGGCCATGCTCACATTTCCTTTGGCGGCGCGATCAAGGATTCCGATCTCGGCCTGATCCCGCCCGAGGAGCATCTCCTGCTCACCATGCGCAATGCCAAGACCTTGCTCGATCATGGCTTCACCAGCGCCTACAGCGCCGCCACCTCGAAGCTGAGGCTCGACATCGTCATCCGCAACGAGATCAATGCCGGTCGCCTGCCGGGCCCGCGCATGCGCGCCGGCAGCCCCGAGATCACGGTCACCGGCGGCCTCGGCGACGAGCGCCAGCAGCATATGTATCACGAGAGCTTCGGCATGATCGCCGACGGCGTCGAGGAGATCACCAAGGCGGTGCGGCTGTGCTGCCGCGAGGGCGCCGACAACATCAAGATCAACATCTCCGGTGATGATCTGAGCCCGGCGGCGCATGGCGGCCTCACCGTCATGAGCGAGGCCGAAGTGATGACGGCGGTGTCGGTGGCGCGCGACTTCGGTAAGAAGATCAACTGCCATGCCCGCGCCGCCGGTTCGGTCAAGCGCGCGGTGAAGTGCGGCGTCGACGTCATCTACCACTGCGAATCCGCCGACGAAGAGGCGCTCGACGCGCTGGAATCGGCCAAGGACCGCATCTTCGTCGGCCCGGCCATCGGCATCATCTACGGCACGCTCTACGAGGGTGAGCCCTTCGGCTTCACCCATGAGATGGCGGTCAAGTTCGGCATGCAGCGCATCCTCGACGACAGCCGCAAGGTCTACACCGAACTGCGCAAGCGCGGCGTGCGCGCGCTGATCGGCGGCGACTATGGTTTCGCGCAGACGCCGCAAGGCACCAATGCCCGCGACCTCAAGCACTTCGTCGACCTGCTGGGATATTCGCCCAGCGAAGCCTTGCAGTGCGGCACGCGGCTCGGCGGCCAGGTGATGGGCCTTGGCGATGAACTTGGCATGGTCAAGGAGGGCTTCATCGCCGACCTTTTGCTGGTCAATGGCGACCCGCTGAAGGATCTCGACATGATGGTGCACGAGAAGAACCTCATCGTCATCATGAAGGATGGCGAGCTCTACAAGGACCAGTCGGCGTCGGTCGCTTCGCAGCGGCAAGCGGCTTAGGCCTGGGCACCATGCAGCCCGCGGTTCCGATCGATGTCGATGAGACAAGCGGCATCTGGCGGACCGACGGGCTGCCGATGGTCTACCTGCCCAGGCACTTCCTGGTGAACAATCATCTCGCGGTCGAGGAAGCCCTCGGCCGCGAGGCCTACCGTGCCATCTTGCGAGCATCCACGGCAAAGTCCGCCATCGAATGGTGCGAGGCGCAGCTGCGCGGCAAGGGCCTCGGCGCGGAAGCGACGTTCCGCCATTATTTCCAGCGCCTGTCGCAACGCGGCTGGGGCCAGTTCTCGATCGACGCACTGGATATTGCCGGTCGCCGTGGCAGCATCAGCTTGAGGAATTCGATCTTCGCCCTGGAGGCCGGGCAGCGGCCCGGCCAGCGCGTCTGCTATATGTTCGAAGGCTTTGTCACCGGCGCCTTCTCATTCCTGCTCGGTATCGCCGCGACGGCAGTCGAATGCCAGGAGACTTTCTGCGCTTGCGATGGCCCGCATGACCATTGCCGGTTCGATTTCACGGCCAGGCCATAGGCGGCTGCGGGGTGTTTGATCACCAGCGCTGATGCGCGTAGGGCTTGATATCCTGGTCGTAGATATCGCGGGTCTTGCCCATCAGTTCCAACGAAATCAATGGGTCTGGGCCTACTCTCCGGTAGGGCACGTCGATCTCCTCAAGGGGTGGATAGGGAAAAGGCAAGTTCATATACGAAATGATATTTACATATAAAACAAATCATGGTGATCTTGCCGCCGTGCAATGGCGGCTAAGGTAATCGGTTCCAGCGTCCGTCGCTGAGCCTGAATGCCGGCAGATGATGGTGCACAAAGTGAAATCAACATGATCTCGCGGTCGAGCCAGCCGTGCATTGGTCGGATCCGGGGAGTGCGGCATGCCCTTTGATGTCATCGTTGTCGGAGCCGGCGCAGCCGGGGCTGTCCTTGCCGCCCGGCTAACCGAAGATGCGGCCACGACCGTGCTTTTGCTGGAAGCGGGGCCGGACTACCGGAGCGGCGAGCAACCTGCCGAGATGGAGAGTCCAAATCCCTTCAACCTGCTGCTTCCCGATCATTTTCAGCAACAATACATGTATCCCGACCTGCTGGCTCGCCGCACGAAGCGGCAGGAGCATCGGGTCTACTGGCGCGGCAAGGGGCTTGGTGGTTCGACTTCCGTCAATGGGCAGATTGCCATCCGCGGCGTGCTCCATGCATTCGACCGCTGGGAGGAAATCGGATGCAAGGGCTGGTCGGGAGCCGACGTGCTGCCCTTCTTCTGCCGCTTGGAGGATGACCCGATCGCGGCCAGTTTTCACGGCAGCGATGGCCCGATTCCGATCTACCGCGCGCCAGTTGAAAGCTGGGGAAATGTCGACAAGGCCATGCGCCAAAGCGCGATGGCTCTCGGCCATCCCTGGCATGAGGATCTCAATGCTCCGGATGCCGAAGGGGTTTGCACCTATCCGATCAACAGTCGAGACAGCAAGCGCGTGTCGGTCAATGACGGCTATCTGGAAGCTGCCCGCGACCGGCCGAACCTCACCATCATCGGGCAGGCGACGGTGGACAAGGTGCTTTTCGATGGCAAGACGGCGATCGGCGTCTTGGCCATCGTGGCCGGTCAGGTTCGCAAATTCGAGGCGCCGCTGGTCATCCTCTCGGCCGGCGCCATCCACTCTCCGGCCATCCTGCAGCGCTCGGGCATCGGTCCGGCGGCTCTCTTGAATCGCAAGGACATCGAGGTGCTTGCTGACCTGCCGGTCGGCGAAGGTTTCTTCGACCATCCTTATTGCCGCATCGAACTGAGGCTGAAGCCCGAATTCAAGGCGACCGATGTCGATGCGCGGCATACCAACTGCTGTGTAAGGATGAGTTCCGGCGTGCCGGGTGCCGAGCGCGACGACATTCTCTACGTCGCCATGAACCATGGCGGTATCGGCGTGGAATCCGACAGCGCCCAGTTCGGCGAGGCCATGGTCAATCTGATCCTGATGGAGGCCAAGAGCCGCGGCACCGTGCAACTGCGCTCCGCCAATCCCTTCGACCAGCCGATCGTGGAAGAGAACATGCTGGACGATCCAATGGATCTTCAGCGCATGCGCATTGCCTATCGCCACCTTGGCGAGATTGCCCGGCAGGCGCCGATCCAGGCAATCGCCGAGCGCGTCCTGCTGGGGGATTCCGATCTGCCTTTGTCATGGCTCGAAACGGCAAGCGACGAGGAGGTCGACAATTTCCTGCTGGCGCAGTCTTCCGACGCACAGCATGGGATCGGCGGCTGTTGTATGGGACGGCCCGGCGAGGCCGTGGTCGATCCGCAATGCCGGGTCTATGGTTTTGAAGGGCTGCGGGTTATCGATGCGTCGATCATGCCGCTCGATTGCCAGGCAAACACCAACCTCACCTCGATCATGATAGGCGAGAAAATGGCCGACAGGCTGCGCCGGTCCATCTGACGGCTCGCTGCCGGACGGCATACGGTCGCGAGGGCAGGCCGCGCACTAGGCGCGGGCGTGGATGTCAGCGCGTGACATCCACGGTAATCGTCTTCAGGTCGCACATTTCCATCAGCGTGTGCCGACCCCCGGTGCGACCGAGGCCGCTCTGCGTCCCGGCGGCGCCGCCGGCAGGGATATGCGGCTCCCAATAACAGCTCATCTCGTTGATGTTGACGATGCCGACCTTCAGGCTTTCGGCAAAGGCAAACGCGTTCTTGATGGTGCTGGTGAAGACCGCGGCCGACAGGCCGTAAGGGCTGGACGCGGCAAGTTCCATCGCCTCCTCGTCGGTCTCGAAGCTCAGCACGGGTGCAATCGGCCCGAAGGATTCCTCGACATTGAGCAGGCTTTCCCGGGTCAGTCCTGTGACGATCGACGGCTCGAAATAGAGATTGGTTGCAAAACCTGATGCCACATTGCCGCCGGTGACGATATCGGCGCCACGCGCGCGGGCGTCCGCGATGTGGCTGAGCACCTTGTCGACGGCCACCGCATTGTTGATCGGACCCATCGTGGTCGCGGGATCGAAAGGGTCGCCCATTTTTACCTTCGAAGCCGCTTTCACGAGACCTTCGATGAAACGGTCATGGATGGATTTGTGCACCAGCACGCGTTCGGTGGCCGTGCAGATCTGCCCGGCATTGGCAAAGCAGCCGGCTCCCACCTGGGCGGCGGCCATGTCGATATCGGCGTCGGCCAGGACGATGGTCGGACCGTTGCCGCCCATTTCGAGCAGAAGCGGCTTGCCCGCGCCACGCCGGGCGATCGTCGCGCCGGTGGCGGAACTGCCGGTGAAGCCGATGGCATGGGTGCCCGGATGAACGACCGCCTCGTCGCCCACCTCCGCACCGTCACCCAGAACGAGGTTGATGACGCCATCCGGCAGGCCGGCCTCGATGAAGCATTCGACGAGTGCCGTGGCAATCAGCGATGTCGTCGGTGCGGGCACCCAGACGACGGTGTTGCCCGTTGCGACGGCCGGTCCGAGATAATAGAGGCAGGGCAGGGCGAGCGGGAAATTCCAGGGCGTGATGATGGCGAAGACGCCTTTCGGCTGCAGGAAACTGAAGGCGCGCTTGTTGGCATCGGCAAGCGGAAACGCTGCTGTCTCCAGCCACTTCATCTGCTCTGCCGCATTGCGGAAACCGAGAGCTGCTGCCGACGCTTCGGCCTTTGCCTCGCTGTGGAAGGGCTTACCCTGTTCCAGGCACAGCAGGCGCGCAAGCTCCTCGGCGCGCCTGTCGATCGCGTCGGCAATGCGCATGCACAGTTGAGCGCGCGCGAAGGTTCCCATCTTGCGCATGGCCTCGCGTGCGCCTTCGGCGGCTTTCACCGCGCGACCGACATCTGAGCGGGTGGAAAGTGAGAGATAGCCGAGATGCTCGCCCGTCGAAGGGCTGTCGATTTTCAGGAATTTGCCGGAGCTGCCGGCAATCCACTCGCCGCCGATGCGGTTGATGCCGATGCGGGCGGCTGCTTCCGGCTCCGACACGATCGCCATGCCGCGAAGGTTGGGACCGTCGAGAGAAGATTTGAAATGAACTGTCATCGTGCGTTCCTTTGGCCGAATTCGGATTGGATGTTCAAAATGGCAGCGCGGCTGCGCTCCACGGCTGCGATGAAAAGTCTGCTGCCGGCCTCCGCGCTCGCCTGCGATGGCGTGCCGATGACGCCGTTGTCGCGTATGGCTTCGAAACGGCGCCAGACGGTGACGGCCGGCGCCGCGTAAAGGTGAGGATCCGGCCAGGATGGCGGGGTGCCGCCTGGCGGGATGAGATCGCGGCGAACGCTGTTGCCGAGCACATGCATCATCAACGACGTTTCAAGCGCGCAAGCGTGACCTGTGCCCGTGGCCATGTCGGGCAGAGCCTCCGCCGCCACGTCGGCGATGAGATCGAAATACGAGAAACCCGCCGTGACGATGCCGCGCTGGCCAAGGGTGGTGATCGCCACCTGGATGGCGGCGCGGTTTCCGCCATGGCCGTTCAGCATGACCGGCAAATAGCCGTCTTCGGCAAGGCAGGTGCAGAGATCGACGAGAACGGCGATGAAGGTCTGCGGGCTGAGGCTCATCGTGCCGGAGAAAGAGCGATGATGCTCGGACGAGCCATAGGCGAAAGGTTCGGCAACGCGGATGGAGGCCTGTCCTTCCGCCGCGGCGAGAGCAACCGCTTCTGCAAGCCAGCAATCGACGCCGAGCGGCAGATGCGGGCCATGTTGCTCGACAGCGCCGAGCGGCAGAATGACGACGGGTTTAAGCACGCTGGCGGTCGCGTGTCTTTCCGTATCCGGCGAGGTCATCAGCGCAAAGCTGGAGCTGGGCGGGATCGGCAGGGCCGGAACTGGCTCGCTCATCGTGCGGCCTCGACAAGCCGGGCCTTGGCGTAGGTCATGCCGGAATCGGCCAGAAGAGCGACCATGATGATTGCACCCTTGTAGAGTTCGAGGCTGGAAGGGTCCGTGCCGAACACCCGAAGCGCTGTCGTCAGCAGGCTGACGATCAGGGCGCCGACGACCGCGCCCCACACCGTTCCCCTGCCGCCGAAAATACTGGTGCCGCCAAGCACGGCCGCGGCGATCGCGTCCAGAAGCAGCGAGGTACCGCCGATATTGGGCGTCACCACCGGCACCCGGCTGATCATGATCACTGCCGTCAGGAAGACGAAGATGCTGGAGGCGCAATAGACGAGGATCGTGTGTTTCCTCACCGGGATGCCGGCAAGTTCCGCGGCTCCGGCATCCGACCCGAGCGCATAGGTACGCAGCCCGAAACGGCTGTGCCGCATCTGGATTGCTGCTACGGCGATGATCAGGAGCGTTGCGAAGATGACGTTGGGAATGCCGAAGCTGCGCTCGATGCCGACGGCGCGAAGCGTCGGATCCTTCAGCATCAGGACGCCTTTGGAGGCAACGGCAAGCGTTGCGCCCTGCAGCGCGACCATTGTGGCCAGCGTCGTCACAAAGGGTGGTATTTTCAACAGTGCAATAACGACGCCATTTGCGAGGCCGATCACGACCATCACGGCAAGGCCGACAAGAAGGGCTAGCGGCAGGCCGACGCCGCCGTCGATCAGGCTGGCGATGAAGACGGCACAGAAGGCGACGCCGACGCCGGCGGACAGATCGATGCCCGCCGTCAGCAGGACGATCAGGGCGCCAAGCGCCAGGATGGCGATCGGGGTCGCCTGTGCGACGATGTTGATGAGACTGGCAGTCGAAACGATGCGGGCGTCGATGAGCGCGAAGATCGCCAGCAGGATGACCAGCAGGATCAACGGCGAGAGATCGAGAAAGCGCCTGCACCAGATGTTCTGTTGGCGGGTCATGACGGTTCTCTCATCAGATGTGCCAGTCTTCGACCGGTTCGCGCAGGCCTGATTTGACGCTGCGCAGAATTGCATCGTTGACGGCGACGGCGCGCAGGGCATCGCCGACCGACATCACGAAGGGGGTGTCGTCGCGAACCGCCGAAATGAAATGGTGGACCTCCTCGAAGAGATCCCCGGTGATACGGCCATTGACGGTCGGCCAGTGCAGGGCGTCGGGTTGCGACCACTGTCCCCGCGACAGGATGCGCAGACCGTGGTCGCGCACGTCGAGGTCGATCATGCCCTCAGTGCCGATGATTTCCGTGCGTGCCCAGATGCCGGTCGGAGCGGTCGGTGGCAGCGTCCAGCCGAAATAGAGCTGTCCGCTCATTCCGTTCGACAGCTCGACGGTGGAGAAGATCGCATCTTCGGATCGAACCCCGAGCGAAGGCATGAGCTTGGCGACCGGGCGGGAGTAGACGGCGATGATGTCCGAACCCGAGATCCATTGCAGCGCATCCACGTCATGCACGCCGAGGTAGAAGCAGACGCTCGACTTTCCGTTCATGCGAAGACCGACTTCGCGATTGGTGAAACGGCCGCTGCTGCCGTGGATTGGCTCGCCGATCCGCCCGGATTTTACCGCTGCCGCGGCTTCGCAATAGCGCGGGTCGAACCGCAGGATGTGGCCGACCAACAGGCGCGCGCCGCTTCTTTCAGCTGCTTTGGCGATCGCTTTCGCGGCCGAAAGTTTGTGGGCCATCGGCTTTTCGAGCAGCACCGGCTTTCCGGCATCGAGCAGCGTGCGGCAGACGTCTTCATGCAGCGTGTCGGGTGCCGCCACGATATAGGCGTCGGCGGCATTGGCAGTCAGCGCGGCGGCGGCATCGCGGAAGTGCCGGGCACCGAAATCGGACGCGGCCTTGCTTGCCGTGGCAGCATTCGGATCAACGAATGCCGACAGTTCTGCGACAGGGCTGGCGGCAACCACCTGCGCATGCAGGAGGCCCATGTAGCCGGCACCAACAATGGCGATCTTCAGTTTGCTCAAAGGGCGCTCCCTACAGGCATGGTGCAAGGCTGGATGCTGGCCGGGGCCGTGCTGGCGGGTGGCGCGATCTTGCGATCACCGAAGGCGTGCGTCATCACGTCTTCTTCCGTCGCCCCTCGCGCCAGCGTGCAGACAGAGTGGCCTTCGCGCATGACGACGATGCGGTCGGCGACGCCCAGAACCTCGGGCAACTCGCTCGACACCATGAGGATCGCCGCGCCCTCGACCTTCAATTTTGCGATCAGGTGATGGAGTTCGGACTTTGCCCCGACGTCGACGCCGCGCGTCGGCTCGTCGAGCAGGATGATTTTCGGCTTGGTGGCTAGCCATTTGCCGATGACGACCTTCTGCTGATTACCGCCGGAAAGCTCGATGGTCATCTTGTCGGGCTGGGCCGGCCGCACGCCGAGTGAGCCGATGAGATCGCGCGCGAGAGCCAGGATGCGGCGAGGTCTCAGCAGGCCAAAATAACTGTTGTCGCGAATCCAGGCGAGAGACAGGTTGTCCCTGATCGACATCGTGCCGACGAAGCCTTCCAGGTGCCGGTCTTCGGGTATGTAGACGATGCCGGCGCGATTGGCGGCCTTGGTATCGCCGCCGGCCTGCAGCGCGCCGAAAATTCTGAGCGTGCCGCCGTGCATTGTCTCGAGGCCGGCAATCAGCCTGAGCACCTCGGAGCGGCCGCTGCCCATCAGGCCGGCGAGAGCGACGATCTCGCCCCTGCACACGCTGAGCGTGGCCGACTTCAAGAGCTTGCCGTTGGAGATGTTGCTGATCTCGATAGCGGTTTCGCCAACTTGCGTTTCGAGATAGGGGAAGATGTCGCCGACATCGCGCCCGACCATCATCGAGACGATCTCGGCCTCGTTGGTCTGGCGGGTCTGGCGCTCGCCGATGAAGCGCCCGTCACGCAGAACGACCACGCGGTCGCACTGGCTGAAGATCTCTTCCATCTTGTGGGAGATGTAGAGGATACCGGCTCCGCGAGCTCTCAGTCTGTCGATCAGGTCGTAGAGCTGGTCGCGTTCGCGATTGGAGAGCGCGCTGGTCGGTTCGTCCATGATGAAGAACCAGGCATCGGACAGAACGGCACGGGCAATTTCCACCATCTGCTGGCGTCCGACGGAGAGCGTTCGCAGCTCCGCGGCAATGTCGATATCGAGCGACAGCTCGTCCATGATGGCTTTGGCATCGCGCCGCATCCGGGCCCGGTCGAGAAATCCCAGGCGGGTGTGCGGTTCGCGGCCGATGAAAAGATTCTCCGCCACCGTCAGGTCCGGCGAAAGGCTGAAATGCTGATGGATGACGCTGATGCCCTTGGCGTCGCTGGGGGAGTGGAACTGGACGGCGTTGCCGTCGATGACGATCTCTCCCTCGTCCGGGCGATGCAGGCCGGAAATGCACTTCACAAGCGTCGATTTCCCCGCCCCGTTCTCGCCGGCAAGTCCGACCACCTCGCCGGCCGAGACGGCAAAGCTGACACCGTCGAGTGCCTTGACGCCCGGAAAAGACTTGCCGACGCCGCGCAGCGCGATGCTGTGTTTGCCGACCGGTGTTGCGGCATTGTTGCGGGGTGACGGGACGGACTTGCGGCCACTGGTCTTGAACAGGGCGGCAACACTCTCCGGCTGGCTGGTGAGAACAGCCACCAGGATGAGGCTCGCGGTCACGAAATAGATCAGAATCTGCGGCACCTGCAGGAATGACAGGCCGGTGTTGATGACGCCCAGCAGCAGTGCACCGATCGCCGTTCCCCAGATGGAGCCCTGGCCGCCGGACAGCTTCGTGCCGCCGATGATCGCGGCTGTAATGGCTGTAAATTCAAGCCCGGTGCCGGCAAGCGGCTGTGCCGAACCAAGGCGGCCGATGGTGAGGATCGCGCCGAGCCCGGCTGTCGCACCGGCAATCAGGTAGACGGAGATGCGCACGAGGTCGACGGGAACCAGAGAGGCCCGCGCTGCCCCCGCATTGCCGCCGATCGCATAGATCCAGCGCCCGTACACCGTGCGATTGAGCACGAACCACCAGAGGCCCAGGCAGATGGCGGCGATGATGACGGAGACCGGCAGGAGGCCGATTGTCTCGCGTCCCGCGAAAAGCAGGACCGGATCGGCGACCGCGATGCTGGATGCACCGGAGAGACTGAGCGCCAAGCCGCGCGCAAACGCCATGGTGGCGAGCGTCGCGATGAAGGGGGAGATGCCGGCAAAGCCGATCAGCGCTCCATTGAGCAGACCTATCGCGGCACCGCCACCGATCGCGGCGAGAAGGCTCAGACTCGCCGAGCTGGTTGCCGTGTAGGCAAGACCCGCGGCGATGCCGGAACAGGCGAGGTTGCTACCGACGGAAATGTCGATGCCGCGCGCGATGATGACGGCCGTCATGGCAAATGAGATGAGAGCGATGACCGCACTCTGCTGCGCGATGCTGACAAGATTGCCGGTCGACAGAAAGCGCGGATCGATCCAGCCGAAGACGGCGATGGCGAGCAGCAGCACCGCGATGAGAACTGGTTCGTTGCGCCGCAGAAATGGAGAGGTCCAGGACTGGAACATGGGTCGGTCCTCTTATCAAGCATCATGCGCGGTCACCGCGGAAGCGGCGACGGCGATCGTCAGGAAAAGGGGACGCCGGATGATACGTCATCCGGCGCTTGTGCCGCTTTAGGCTGCTACTTTGCCAGGGTCATGGCGGTCGCCGGAACCTTGGGACCGAGTTGCTCGGTATAGTTCTTGGCTTCCACCGCCTCTTTGTCGGTGTTGATGTATTCGAAGGTGAGGCCATCCGCCTTGAGCTTCGCCGCCGTCGCGTCCGAGGTCACGAAATAGGTCGGCATGTAGAGATCCTGCGGCAGCTTTTCTCCGTTGGCCAGGCGAGCGGCAACGGCGATGTTCCAGTAGCCGACACGATAGGCGCCGGTCAGCACGTCCATCACCATCTTGCCGTCGTCGATCAGCGGCTTCATCTCGGCGTCGCCGTCATAGCCGCCGTAGAGCAGCTGGGTTCCCATCGAGCTGGCAACGGAATCGGCTGCCAGGCAAAGGCTGTCGGAGATGCAGCCGATGGCCTTCAGATCCGGATAGGTGGTGAGCCAGGTCTGGGCGGCATTCGTTGCCTTGGCTGCGTCCCAGCCGGTCGGCTCGATGCCGACGACCTTGATGTCCGGAAACTCCTTTTTCAGGGTTTCGACGAAGCCCTTTTCGCGCGTGTCGGACACGAAGTTGCCACGTGAACCGACGAGCAGAGCGACTTCGCCCTTGCCGCCAAGCGACTTGCCGAGCGCGCGGGCAACCATCGACATGTTGTCGTAGTCCGGATAGAGCGTCGAAAAGTTCGAGCCGGCCTCGACCTTGTTGCCCATGGTGATCACCGGAATGCCGGCAGCAGTGGCTTTCTGGATGACCGGAATGACCGCATTCTTGTCGATCGGATCGATCAGGATCGCGCTGACGCCCTGATTGATGAAATTCTCGATGATGCTGACCTGTTTTTCCAGACTGCCCTCGGCGCTCTGCCAGGTGGATTTCACCCCATAGTCAGCGGCAGCCACGTCGCCCGCTTCCTTCATGCGGACGAAGAAGGAATTCTGCAGGTCGATTGCCGCGAGCCCCAGAACC